>NZ_CATKPZ010000022.1:0-601364 GCF_949767415.1 Pseudomonas sp. IT-196MI5 | reverse complement strand
TAGCGATGCATTGCTTCAGAACGCTGTTACGCCACCGTCCACTGCCAACGAATGCCCCGTAGTGAACGCCGCGCCATCGCTGCACAGGTACAGCACCGCGCTGGCGATCTCTTCGACTTTGCCGATGCGACCGACCGGATGCATGGCGTTGGCGAACTCGCCTTTTTTCGGGTCGGTTTCATAAGCGCGACGGAACATATCCGTGTCGATCACCGCCGGGCATACCGCATTGACCCGGATCTTTTTCTTGGCGTACTCGATGGCCGCCGACTTGGTCAGGCCGATCACCGCATGCTTGGAGGCCGCGTAGATGCTCATTTTCGGCGCAGCCCCAAGGCCGGCCACCGATGCCGTATTGACGATCGCGCCGCCCCCTTGCGCCAGCAGCAGCGGCAATTGGTATTTCATGCACAACCAGACGCCTTTGACGTTGACGCCCATGATCGCGTCGAACTCGTCGAGCGTACCTTCGGCCAGCTTGCCTTTCTCGATTTCGATGCCGGCATTGTTGAAGGCATAGTCGAGGCGACCGTAAGTATTGATCACCTCCTCCATCAGATTTTTTACATCGCTTTCCAGGGTAACGTTGCAGCGTACGAAGGTCGCTTCGCCACCGGCTGTACGAATCAGCGCCACCGTGCCCTCACCGCCCGCCGTATCCATATCGGCCACCACGACCTTCAGGCCCTCGGCGGCAAATGCCTGGGCGGTCGCACGGCCGATACCGGCCGCCCCGCCTGTCACCACAACCACCTGGCCGGAAAACGTCATGCTCATTGTTATGTCCTCGAAGAGAAGAAAGCGGGGAATCGCGCAGGACCAGTCTAGCCATGGAGGTCTTGAACTCGGCAGCACTATCAAGGCTCCGGTTGGGCGCCCATGAGTTGCAGTGATGGAACTGCCGTACCAACTATCACTGCACTGGATCAACCTGCATTCGCCGCATCAGCCGAACTTGCGGCATCGTCCCTGACCGGCTATCAACAAAGCTTCATTCATCTTGAGCGCCTGCCATGACCTCCCAGACCAATCGCCAATTCCTGCTCGCCAAACGTCCGGTCGGCGCGGCGACCCGCGAGACATTCACCTACCAGGAAATACCGGTCGGCGAACCGGCGGCGGGTCAGATCCTGGTCGAAAACCAATACCTGTCCCTGGACCCGGCCATGCGTGGCTGGATGAATGAGGGCAAGTCCTACATCCCGCCGGTCGGGCTCGGCGAAGTCATGCGCGCCTTGGGTGTAGGCAAAGTCATTGCCTCGAACAACCCGGGGTTCGCGGTCGGGGATTACGTCAACGGGGCCCTGGGCGTGCAGGATTTCTTCCTCGGCGAGCCGCGAGGCTTCTACAAGGTCGATCCGAAACTGGCACCTCTGCCACGTTACTTGTCGGCACTGGGCATGACCGGAATGACGGCGTACTTCGCCCTGCTCGACGTCGGCGCTCCGAAGGCCGGTGACACCGTGGTGCTGTCGGGTGCAGCCGGCGCGGTCGGCAGCATCGCCGGGCAGATCGCCAAGATCAAAGGCTGCCGTGTGGTAGGCATCGCCGGCGGCGCGGACAAGTGCAAGTTCCTGATCGATGAACTGGGTTTCGATGGTGCTATCGACTACAAGAGCGAAGACGTCCTTGCCGGCCTCAAGCGCGAGTGCCCGAAAGGCGTCGACGTGTATTTCGATAACGTCGGTGGCGACATTCTCGACGCGGTGTTGAGCCGCCTGAACATGAAGGCGCGGGTGGTGATTTGCGGTGCCATCAGCCAGTACAACAACAAGGAGGCGGTCAAGGGCCCGGCTAATTACCTGTCGCTGCTGGTCAACCGCGCGCGCATGGAAGGCTTTGTAGTGATGGACTACGCCGCCCAGTACGCCAGCGCCGCCCAGGAAATGGCCGGCTGGATGGCCAAGGGGCAGCTCAAGAGCAAGGAAGACATCGTCGAAGGACTGGAGACCTTCCCGGAGACGCTGATGAAATTGTTCAATGGCGAGAATTTCGGGAAGTTGGTACTGAAGGTTTAACACCAAACCAATGTAGGAGCGAGCCTGCTCGCGATGGCGGTGTATCAGCCAGCATAAAGGTCGACTGATACGCCCTCATCGCGAGCAGGCTCGCTCCTACAGGTTTAGCGGTGTTTAAGCGATTTCAGCCACGACCGAAGCCAGCGCCTTGGCCGGATCCGCCGCCTGGCTGATCGGACGACCGATCACCAGATAGTCGGAACCGGCATCCAGCGCCTGGCGTGGCGTCAGAATACGGCGCTGATCGTCCTGGGCGCTGCCCGCCGGGCGAATTCCCGGGGTCACCAGTTGCAGCGACGGATGCGCCGTTTTCAGGGCCTGGGCTTCCAGGGCCGAGCACACCAGGCCGTCCATCCCGGCTTTTTCCGCCAGGGCGGCCAGGCGCAGAACCTGCTCTTGCGGTTCGATGTCCAGACCGATACCCGCCAGGTCTTCACGCTCCATGCTGGTCAACACGGTCACGCCGATCAGCAGCGGTTTCGGACCGCTACGCCGATCCAGCACTTCACGGCATGCAGCCATCATGCGCAGACCGCCAGAGCAATGCACGTTGACCATCCACACGCCCATTTCCGCAGCCGCCTTGACGGCCATCGCGGTGGTGTTCGGGATGTCGTGGAACTTGAGGTCCAGGAACACTTCGAAACCCTTGTCGCGCAGGGTGCCGACGATTTCCGAAGCGCAGCTGGTAAACAGTTCCTTGCCGACTTTGACCCGGCACAGCTTCGGGTCCAACTGATCGGCCAGCTTCAGTGCGGCGTCACGGGTAGGGAAATCCAGGGCGACGATGATAGGAGTCTGGCAGGCGGACATGAGTGGGCTCTCAGGCAAGTCGAAATCGGCGCGCATTGTAGCGGAACCAGCGCCGCTGCGGGACCCGATGATCGGTAAATCGTCGCGACGGCTCTGGCAAGACTAGCCTTCAAGGCCATTGTGTCGAGCTCGATACATACACGACACGCCCGCAACACCCGGGCCCGCTACCCTCGGCAACCGCAACATGCACCTGATACTTCAACAGAACCTGTGTGGAGCGGGCTTGCTCCGGGCGGCGTTCCGAGCAAAAGGCCCTAGGCAGAATACAAATTTCAGGGCCGGCGATCTTCAGCCCGTGCCTGGGTCTTGCTCCAGTCGATCAACAGGCTGTAGGCCACGGCCAGCAACGTCGGGCCAATGAACAGGCCGATAAAGCCAAAGGCAATCAACCCGCCAAACACCCCAAGCAGCACAATGACCAGCGGCAGGTTACCGCCACGGCTGATCAGGTACGGCTTGAGCACGTTGTCGACACCGCTGATGACGAATGTGCCCCAGATGCCGAGGAATATGGCCAGCCCGTACTCGCCTTTCCAGACCAGCCACGCGGTTGCCGGAATCCATACCAGCGGCGGGCCCATCGGGATCAGGCTGAGCATGAACGTCACGATGCCGAGCACCAACGCACCCGGTACGCCGGCAATCAGGAACCCGATCAGCGCCAGGATCGCCTGGGCCGCCGCGGTGCCGATCACACCGTTCACCACCCGCTGTACCGTGCCCGCCACCAGGTCGATGTAGTAGCCGGCCCGTTGACCAATCAGCCGCTCCAGCAACGTGAGGACAAACGCCGCCAGACGCGGCCCGTCACGATAGAAAAAGAATACGAAGACGATGCTCAGGGTCAGTTCGAGAATACCGCCGCCGATTTGCGCGCTGCGCGCCAGCAACCAGTTACCCACCTGCCCCAGATAAGGCTTGAGCGACAGCATCATCGCCGCGCCCTGCTCATCGATGCTGTTCCAGATCCCGACCAGCCGCTCGCCCACCAAGGGAATCGAACCCAGCCACACCGGTGCTTCGGGCAGCCCCTCGACCTGCGCATCCTTGATGAATGCCGTGGCATCTCGCACATGATCGGCAAGGTTGAAACCCAGCCACACCAGCGGTGCCGCTACCAGCACCATCCACCCCAGCGTTAACAAGGCCGCCGCCAGAGACTCGCGGCCATTGAGCCAACGGGTCAACAAGCGCATCAGCGGCCAGCTGGCAAATGCCAGGACCGCGCCCCAGAACATCGCCGACCAGAACGGCGCCATCACCCAGAAACTCGCGCCGAACAACGCCACAAGCAGGATCTGCACCAACAGGCGATCGTTATTGATCATCAAAAGTCTCGAAAAAGTCAGTCCGCAAAAGAGTAGGCGAACGCAGCGCGCACGCTCGCCAGGTACAGCCTAGCGCAATAGCTCGATGTGCAGGCCAGAGCCTTCGGCACTGCCGGTTTCCATCCGCGCGGCACGCACGCCCTGGCCAATCAGGGCCTGACGCCAGGCTTCGGCATTCGCTCCGGAAATACTGACCCGCAAAGTGGTGTCCAGATTCAGTCCGCGAGAAATCAGGCGTAGCCAGGTCTCGTCAGGTGCGCTGTTCAACGTGGAAAAATCGAGCTCACCGGTGCTCTTGAGTTCACGCAGCAAGGTCGCAGAAGTCGGCAATAGCTCGCCCAGCGGTGCCGAAGCTTCGAACTGTTCGACATGCAGGTAGGCTTTGCGATTACCGCGGGTGATGCTGTACAGCGCGACGAGCGTGTTGTCCCTCGGAGCGGCCAGTCGCAGCAGTAGATAGGCTTGTTGATCGTCGGCGCCGTACAGCTTGGCGTTGCCGAAGACTTGATTGGCCCAGAGGCTGCTTTCGCCGCAATCGCGCGCCTGGCACCAAAAGAGCAACCCGGCGCCCTGCTGTTGCAAAGCCTCGCGGGCAGCGGTGAACGCCTCGATGGATGAATGCTCCGATGGCAACTCGTAGGTCACCGAAGTGACGTTGCCGCGGGCACTGACCTGACCGTCGAAACGTAACTGGCCACTGATTTTACGAATCGAACCCAACGGGTAGATCCGCTCCAGTTCGGCGGCGGGGCGATAATCGACGATCCTGGCGTCGACCATGCGCGGCACTATCGGCAGGTCCTGACTGCCCGGAACATCGGCGGCGAACGACAAGGGACTGAAACTGCACAGCACCAGCAAACTGAATGAACGCATGGATAGACTCATCGGATCAGCATGGCCTGGGCGCCCTTGATGACACTGGCTTCATCGGCGCGTTGCGGTACCTGCAGACCACGCTGCACCGCCGGCCGGGCCTCCAGGGTCGCCATCCAGCGCTGCAACGCCGTCAAGCCCTCCACCGAGACGCCCGACCACTCGTAGCCGCGCACCCAGGGAAAGGTGGCGATGTCGGCAATGCTGTACTCGCCAGCGAGGAACTCCACGCTTTGCAACCGCGTGTCGAGCACCTCGTAGAGGCGGCGGGTTTCATGTTGATAGCGGTCGATGGCGCCCTGGAGTTTTTCCGGAAAGTAGCGGAAGAACACGTTGGCCTGCCCCTGCATCGGGCCGATGCCCCCCATCTGGAACATCAGCCACTGCAATACCAGCGAACGTCCTTTGGGGTCGCTCGGCATCAGCTTGCCGGCCTGTTCAGCGAGGTAAATCAGGATGGCGCCGGATTCGAACACGGCGAAATCGCCATTGGCGCGGTCGACAATCGCCGGAATCCGGCCATTGGGGTTGATCTTGAGGAAGTCCGCGGACTTCTGTTCCTTCTTGTCGAAACTCAGGGCATGCACCGTGTAGGGCAGGCCGAGTTCTTCGAGCACGATAGAAACCTTGTGGCCATTCGGGGTCGCAGCGGTGTAGAGATCTATCATGGTTGTCTCCCATTTCAACCCGCCAAGCCTCGACAGTTGCCCGGCGCAAGTCAAGGAATGGCGAAGAACCGATTGAAACAGTCTGCGACAAGCTCGGCACCTAACTCATCATTCAGGTGCAAATGGTGGCCGCCTGGCAGCTGTTCCCGGCTAAAGGGTAGACGCTCCAGCAGTTCCGGGTGTTTGGCGAGCATGCCGTCGGCGGCAACCACCAGTGTTGCAGGACACTTGATCCGCTGGACGAAGGCCATGGCCTGTTCGGTGGTAAGACGCAGTGGCGATGGCAGTGTGAGGCGATTGTCGGTGCGCCAGGTGTAACCGCCCGGCACCGGCATCAGACCCCGCTGAGCCAGCAGTTCAGCGGCCTCGCGGCTGACCGCCACCAGGCCCTTCATGCGCGCTTCGATGGCTCGGTCGAGGGTGGCGTAGACCGGTTTGCGCTTTTCCCGCAGATCCAGTTGCGCTTGCAGGGCCATGCCCATGCGCTCGGCAGCGTTTTCACCGTTGTCTGTAGGAGGAATGATGCCGTCGATCAACGCCAGGTGGGTGACCCGCTCGGGCATCGACCCGGCGATGATCAGCGAAGCAATGGCGCCCATCGAATGCCCCATCAACGCAAATTTGCGCAGTCCAAGCTGTTCGGCGACCTGCAGCACATCGTGGGCGTAGTCCCACATGGCGTAACCGGCTCCCGGCGGGCGATGCCCGGAATGACCGTGACCGGCCATGTCCAGGGCGATGATGCGCAGGCCCTTGAGCTTCGGCGCCAGACGGGCAAAGCTGTTGGCGTTGTCCAGCCAGCCATGCAAGGCAATGACCGGCAAACCGTCTTCAGGACCGAACAGGTGTGCCGCCAGTTCGATGTGCGGCAGGCTCAGGCGGACCTCTTCGACGACGTGGTTCATGCGCAATCCTGTTGTCGACGGCTGTCCCAGCGGTAGAACAGGCCTTTGAGCATTTCAGCGGTATCCAGGGGACGTTCGAGCGGAAACATGTGGCCACCGGGCATGGTCAACGACTCGCCCAACGGCAGGCGGTCGACCGAACTGGCGTGATGGCGCATGACCACACGGCTGTCGTGCCCGCGAACCACCGCCAGCGGCACTCGCAACTGCCGGGTGCCGGCCGGGCTGGTGTGCGGCACGCCGCGATAGATGCTGATTTCCGTGGCCGGGTCGAACCGCAGGCGCAGCTTGTCGCCGACCTGGTGCAAGCCATGTTGCAGGTAGGCATCGAAGCATTCCGGGTCGAAGCCGCGAAACAGGGTTTTACCGGCGAAATACTTGCGCGCGCTTTCGAGGTCGGCGAATTCTTCACGACGACCGAGGGTACGGCCGGCCGGGGTCAGGCGATCAATGAAGCCGAAGCGTTTGGCCGCCCGGATGACCCATCGATCGGTTCGGGTCAGCACTGGCGAGTCGAGCATCACCACCCCGCGGTACAACTCAGGACAGCGCAAGGCCGCATGCAGGTGCAACACGCCACCGAAGGAGTGGCCGACGCCCCACACGGGCTCGGCCTGTCGTTGCAGGTGATGGATCAGCTCATCCACCAGGTTGTACCAGTTGTCGTCCGCCGGGAAACGCGGGTCGTGGGCGTGCTGCTCCAGATGCGTCACCTGAAACTCGGGTGCCAGCGCCGCAAACAGCTTGCCGTAGGTCCCCGAAGGAAAACCGTTGGCGTGGGCGAAAAAGATCTGTTGCGACATACCTGCAAATCCATGAGCGAGAACAGGCATTGATTGTCCGCAAGACCGCGTCCGGCAGCAATGACCGTAACTGCCAGGAATGATGACAGACCTGCCGTGGCTATGACGCCACTGAGGGCGGCACCTGTTATTTCTGACAGTTGACTGCCACCCGGCATCCAGTGGATAAGAAGGACTGTCCCGCCAAATCATGGGCAAACTCACGATGACCCATGCCAATACTCCGGCCATCCAGGTATTTGACCCGCGCGGGCTGAGCGTGCGCGGTGTGACGTATCACCGGCGCGAGCGCGCGTCGGCACCGCAGCCTTGCATCACCCGGCAGGAATATGACGGCGCCGGTCGCGCTGTGCTGATTCGTGATCCACGTCTGTTCCGTTTGCATCAAGACGGTCAGACGGCAGCCAATCAGCAAAACGTCTTCAGTTTGTCGGGCGCTGTCGTGCTTTCGCTGAACAGCGACGCCGGCTGGCGCCTGGGATTGTTCGGCGCGCACGGGCAAAGTGTTGAAGGCTGGGATCAGAAGCTAAGCCAGGGCCGCGTGAACTATGACCCGCAGTGCCGCCCGATCGCTACGTTCGAGCGCGCATGGCAAGGATCGGAACGCTGTATCGCGCGATTCACCTATGCCGATACCGACGCCGATGCCGGCCGAAACCTGCGCGGTCGGTTGACTCGGCACGACGACACCGCCGGCACCCTGCGCTTCACCGAGTTCAGTCTGAACGCTACGCCGCTGCAGCATGGCCGCACCTTCATCGCCGATCCGCAATGGCTGGTGGACTGGCCCGAGCCGGAGCCGGAGCGCGACGCCTTGCTGGAGAACGGACCAGCCATCACTCGCCTTCACTGCAGTGCCGCCAGTGAGACCATCAGCCAGACCGATGCATTGGGCAACCGGCAGACGTTCATTCATACCTGTGCAGGCGAACTGCGCGAAACTCGCTTGAACCTTGCCGGACAGGCCGATGTAACGACGCTGGTCCGGGACATTCAGTACAACGCCTTCGGCCAGATCGAACAACAACGCGCGGGAAACGGCGTTGTTTCATGTGCGACTTATCGGCCCGACGACGGCCGACTGGAACACCTGAAAGCCTATGTCCCAGGGCAGCCGGCGTTGCAAGACCTGACCTACGAATACGACGCTGTGGGCAATGTCACCTGCATCACCGACGCCTCTGAAGCGACTCACTTCCACCGCAACCAGCGCATCGAGCCAGTCAGTCGCTACCGCTACGACAGCCTCTACCGCCTGATCGAGGCCAGTGGCCGGCAATGGCGCAACGCGCCGGGTGGACCACAGCTACCGGAATTCCAGTCCACCGCCGACCCCGGACAACTGGAAAACTACACGCGTTTCTACAGCTACGATGAGGCCGGCAACCTGACGGTCATGCAGCATCAGGCCGACAGCGCCAGCCGTACCGAACGCACAGCTGTCGCCCGGTTCAGTAATCGCAGTCTGCCCGAAAAGCCCGATGGCGAGCTGCCCGACGAACAGGAAATTACCGTCGGTCATGACCTCAACGGCAACCGTATCGGGCTTCAACCGGGGCAAACCCTGCAATGGGATCTGCGCAACCAACTGCGGCAGGTCGACCAGGTAGTGCGTGAAGATGAACCGGACGATTGCGAATTTTATGTATACGACGGCAGTGGCCTGCGTCAGCGAAAAATCCGTCAGGCCTACACCGGCACATTGAT
This sequence comes from Pseudomonas sp. IT-196MI5, assembly GCF_949767415.1. Classification (NCBI taxonomy): domain Bacteria; kingdom Pseudomonadati; phylum Pseudomonadota; class Gammaproteobacteria; order Pseudomonadales; family Pseudomonadaceae; genus Pseudomonas; species Pseudomonas sp. IT-196MI5. The sequence goes on along the minus strand of NZ_CATKPZ010000022.1, from coordinate 592,243 downwards.
CCGCACCCACGAAACCCGATATTTGCCAGGTGTGGAAGTCCGCACTTCTGCCGACGAGACCTTGCATGTCGTGACGATCAAGGCCGGACGCAGCACGGTGCAAATCCTGCACTGGCAGACTGAACCGCCAGCCGGCATTCCCCAGAACCAGCATCGCTACAGTTTTTCCGACCATTTGGGCTCCAGCGCCCTGGAGCTGGACGCAGCGGCCTTGCTCATCTCCCGGGAAAGTTACTACCCCTACGGCGCAACTTGCTGGTGGGCCGGTCGCAACAAACTCGAAGCCGGCTACAAGACGCTGCGCTATTGCGGCCAGGAACGGGATGCCACCGGGTTGTACTACTACGGTTTGCGCTACTACGTACCCTGGTGCCAACGCTGGCTGAACGCGGACCCGGCGGGAGTTGCCGATGGGTTGAACCTGTATGCCATGGTGCATGGCAATCCGATCGGACACGTGGATTTCCAGGGACTGATCACCGTGGGAGAAGTGTTCAGCGCAGCCGCCGCGACGATTGGCCGTGACGGTGTGAGTGCCCTGGCTGGTGGCGCTCTGCGGTACTTTGCGGGACAAGGACTGACACAATGGGCAAGCACACCCACGGATGATCCGGACATCCAGACGATTGACCCTGGCGTCAATCTGGCGCTGAGCGTAACAGGTGCTGCGGTCGGGGCATTGGCGGGCGGATCCATGGGGATGGGTGCGGGAAGCAATATCGTTTCCCGATACAGCGAAAACCGCGCGGCGCAGTGGATCGGCGCGGCCATGGGTGGACTGGTGGGCGCGGCAGCAGGTGCCGCTGCCCCGCTTTATGCCTATCTGAGCAACCCTGAAGGGTTAAATGAAGTAGCCATCAGCCTCATCAGCAGCGTGGCCGGCAATCTGACAAGGGAAACAGGGCAACGCATCAGCGCAGAACTGGGCTCCAGGCTTACGCTCGCGCCCTCAGGTGTCGCGACGGCCCTGCGCACAGGCGTCTACGGAGGATTGCTGTTCGCCGGCGGCGTGATTCGCGAAGAGCTTCCACCCCTCGCAGACGTCGCCATCAATGCTGCCGTCGAAGGTCTGGATGGCGCATCCATCGTCATGATCAATGCCTGGCGCGGCGGCACCTTCACCCGGGGCACGAATGCATTAAGCAGACCGAATGGCCTGGAAGTGCTGTATGGCTGGGCTACGCGCACGGCCGGGTCAGGCTTGACCGCCTCGCTGACACGCCTGTCCACCCCGCTGACCGATGCCATTGCAAACCCCAATCTACGGACGGGAGTCATTGGTGCGATGGCGACTCCCACCGAAGCCCGAACCTATTTGGGGCAACATGTGCAGCGCGGTACCGCCGAGTTGTTCAGATATGACGATGCGGACTTCACCCTGGACCACTTCACCCAAGCAAACAGGGAGTGGACGGGGCACCCGGACATGCCCGTTGGCAACAGCATTGAAATGACAACGTTCCGTCGCCATGCATCGAGTACTCCTTAACGCGCCGGCGGATTCTCACCCAACGGCACCACCGCCATGGTCAGCCGCGACACGCAACTGGCCTTGCCCTCATCGCTGGTCAGCCGAATGTCCCAGACATGGGTCGTGCGGCCGATGTGGATCGGTTTGGCCACCGCCGTCACCCGCCCGCTGCGCAGGCCGCGCAAATGGTTGGCGTTGATTTCCAGGCCCACGCAATAGAACTTGCTGGCATCGATGCACAGGTAACTGGCCATGGAGCCGACCGACTCGGCCAGCACCACCGAGGCACCGCCGTGCAGCAAGCCGTAAGGCTGGTGAGTGCGATGGTCAATGACCATGCTGGCCGTCAGGGACTCATCATCAAAGGCCTCGAAACGGATGTCCAGCACTTCACCGATGGTGTTTTTCTGGATAGCGTTCAACTGCTCGATGTCGGGAGTGGTGCGCCACAGGCTCATCGCAGGGTTTCCTTGTTGATATTGTTCGTGGATCAATCCTGCCACAGCACCGCTTCGCTGCGCTCGCTCCATTCTTCAAAGCGCTCACCGTAAGCCGCTTCGATCACATTGCGCTTGATCTTCAGGGTCGGGGTGAGAAAGCCGTTTTCCACGGCCCAGCTGCCTTTGACCACCACCAGGCGCCGCAGCCGTTCATGTTTGTCGAGGGCCGCATTGACCTCTTCCAGCAGTTTTTCCAGGCTGGAATGCAAGCCGGCACGCGCGGCCCCACGGGCATCCTGCTGGCCGACCGCCGACAATACGCACAAGCCCAACGGTGCACCCAAGCCATCGCCCACCACGCAGACCTGTTCGATGCGCGAGTGCACGGCCAGACGATTTTCAATCGGCGCCGGGGCCACGTATTTGCCTTTGCTGGTCTTGAAGATTTCCTTCAGGCGTCCGGTCAGGCGCAGATTGCCTTCGGCGTCCTCCTCGCCCTTGTCGCCGGTGCGCAGGAAACCGTCCCCGGTAATGGTATCGGCGGTTTTTTCCGGTTCCTTGTAATAGCCGAGCATGGTCGCGCCACTGCGCACCATGACCTCCCCTGTCTCGGCGATCCGCACTTGGACTTCCGGGCACGGCTTGCCGATCCAGCCCGGTTTGTTCTGGCCCGGCATGCCGATGTGCGAATAGCCGCAGCTTTCAGTCATGCCGTAGACCTCCAGCACATCCAGTCCCAGTTTGCGATACCACTGCAACAAGGTCTGCGGCACCGGTGCAGCGCCGGACAGCGCAATGCGCAACGCATCCAGCCCCAAACCGGCGAGGACTTTATGCCCGACCCGCTTGCCGATGATCGGCAGGCCGAGCAGGAAGTCGAGGCGTTTTGCCGGGATCTTGCCGTACACGCCCATCTGGAATTTGGTCCAGATGCGCGGCACGCCAAACAGTGCGGTCGGGCGCGCACGTTGCAGATCGGTGAGAAAGGTGTCCAGGCTCTCTGCGAAAAATACCGTTTGGCCGGTGTAAATCGATGCCAGTTCGACGAACATCCGTTCGGCAACGTGGCATAGCGGCAAATAGGACAGCAGTCGGTCCGACTCGTTGAGGCCGAACAACGCAGTGCCACGAGTGGTGGCGAACCCCAGGGTGCCAAAACTGTGCATCACGCCTTTGGGCATGCCAGTAGTGCCGGAGGTGTAAATGATGGTCGCCAGTTGATCGGCGGCAGGTTTGGGATCGTCCTGGATCGGCGAGCTGCGTTGCAGGTCGGCCCAACTGAAATCGAACGTACCGGGTGGATGTAGCGGCAGGCTGATGGTCGGCAGATCGGGGCCGACGCCACGGGACATGCCTGGCCAGTCGTCGAGCTTGCCGATGAACGCCAGCAGCGCCTGCGAGTGTTCGAGCACCTGGGCAACGGTCTCGGCGGTGAGGTTGGGGTACAACGGCACCGACACATGCCCGGCCATCCAGATCGCCAGGTCGGCAATGATCCAGTGCGCACAGTTTTTCGAGATCAGGGCGATATGGCTGCCCTGCGGCAGGTCCCGCGCGCGCAACCAATGGGCCGCGCAACGGGCCTGATGAGCGACGTCCGCCCAAGTCAATGTTTCGACCTGTCCACCTGCGACAGGCTGGACCAGAAAGCGCTGGCGGGGATGACGGGCCTCACGCTCGTAGAAAACGTCCAGCGGCAAACGAAAAGCAGCAGACATGACTCGCTCCTGTTTTTTTTGTCTGGAGCAAGCGTAGTCAACCAAGCAAGTGCTTGGTTGACTATTTCATACAAATTTTTTCGGGTGATGACGTACCTGTGGGAGCGTGGCTTGCCCGCGATGCAGGCTCCGCGATTTTTCAGGCAAACCGAGTCGATGCCTTCGCGGGCAAGCCACGCTCCCACAGTAAAGCGGTGTTAAGGGTGCTTGATGCTGTTGAGCTTCATCGACCCGATCAGCAACTCGTCGCCATTGAGTTCGGCCAATCCGGCGGTGCTGACTTTTTCCGGCGGATACCCGGCGCCATGTTGCAGGTAACTCAACAAATGCCCCACCAGCGGGTTGTGGCTGACCAAAAGGACGTTGCTCACCGACACCAGTTGCTCGGCCACCTTGTCCGGCTCCGTGTCCGGTGTCAGCCATTCGACGGTGCGGATTTCCGGCTCGAATCCCAGTGTTTCGCGTACCAGTTGTGCTGTTTGCTGCGCTCGCAGGTACGGGCTGGCGTAAATACCGGTCAGCGGCTGACCCACCAGCTCTGCGGTGATTTTCAATACTTCCTTACGACCGTTATCCGTCAGTTCCCGCTCCGAATCGTGGAGTCGGGCACCGTGCGGTACGGCTTCACCATGACGCATTACCCAGAGTTTCATAGCTTGGGTTCCTCATCTCGAGCCAAATGCGGTGCCGGTGCCACGACATGCGGCGCTTCACCTTCCGGCGTACGCGGCGTTGGCCAATCGGCGAACGGCCAAGGCTTCTGGTCGCTGTGAAAGCTGCCGAAACGACCGATCTGCGCCAGAAACTGGCTCAGGCTGTCGCCGAAATTCATCAGACTGGCGTTCGGGGCGCCATAGATCAAACGATAGATCAACTGCACCAGCACGACGGCGCCGAGGATGAACTGCGCCACTTGCCACACCAGCACGAAGATCACCATCCACAACACACGCAGCAGGATGGACTCGTATTTGGCTTCTACTTTTGGATCGTTCATGCGCAACTCCCTGCTTTTTCTGGCAAGCGTGATTAGTTGAAACCACTGGTGGAAATAAAGTCGACGTCGGTTTTCGGCTCTCCACGCATCAGCAGGCCGATGACCTGCTCCAGCGTGCGCCCCTCGAACAGGATCGCGTGCAGCCCGGCGACCAGCGGCATGTATACGCCAACCTCCTGGGCCTTGGCCTTGAGCACTTTAAGGGTGTTGACCCCTTCGGCGACTTCGCCCAGGCGCGTGACGGCCTCGTCCAGGCTCAGGCCCTGGCCGAGGGCGAAGCCGACCTGATAGTTGCGGCTCTTGGGCGATGAACAGGTCACGATCAGATCGCCCACACCCGCAAGCCCCAGGAAGGTCATCGGGTTGGCGCCCTGATTCACCGCAAAGCGGGTCATTTCCGCCAATGCCCGGGTGATCAGCATGCTCTTGGTATTTTCCCCCATGCCCAGCGCCACCGCCATGCCGGCGATGATCGCGTAAACGTTTTTCAACGCCCCGCCCAGCTCCACACCGAAACGGTCGGCGCTGGCGTAAACACGAAAGGTGCGGCCGTGCAGCGCAGCCTGAACCTGCTGGCAGAGTTCTTCGTCTTCACTGGCGACCACCGTGGCGGTCAGTGCATGTTCGGCGATTTCACGGGCCAGGTTGGGTCCGGACAGGACGCCGATGCGGGCCTGCGGGGCGATCTCTTCGAGGATCTCGCTCATCAGTTTGAATGTGTGGGCTTCGATGCCTTTGGTCAGGCTCACCAGTAATTTACCGGTCAACCGTTCGGCATATGGCACCAGCACCGAGCGCAACGCGCTGGAAGGCAATGCGACAAAACACAGGTCACAGGCGTCCAGGGTGGCTTGCAGGTCGGTGACCGGCGTGACGCCGGGCAGAATCTTGATGCCTTTGAGGTAACGCGGGTTTTCGCGATTGACCCGCATGGCCTCGGCCTGTTCGGGGTCACGCATCCACTGAAGGACCTGAAGCCCATTTTCGGCCAGCAGATTAGCCACGGCGGTTCCAAAACTTCCGCCTCCCAGGACCGCAATCGGGCGCTGTTCAGTCATATGCAATCCGTTAATCCATACCAGTGGCGATGTCGGCATTATACGGGGCAGCCCATCGGCGGCCAGCCCCGACATCAAATACCGGCAGTTGTGGGAAGAAGACCAATAAAACCGCGGAAAATGCGGACATCGTGAATGGAAAAGTCATTCAGCTCGGTTAACATGCGCGCCATCAATCACTGACTGGGATGTGTTGTGTCTCCGGGTGCTCCTTCACCGCATTCCCCTCCGGTACTGGCGCTGATTTTCAGCTCACCGGAGCTGGAACTTTAATATGCCGTATTGCCCGGCCTGGAAAACGCCGTCCCTGCGCCGGCTGCTGGCCGTGCTTTGTCTATTGTTCGGCAGCTTGTTCGATAGCCTGCCGGGTAATGCGGCCGATATTTTGCTCACAGGTGCCGAAGACAGCCCCGATGTGCGGGGGTTTACCCAGGCCCTGAGCGAGTTGCGACCGAACGACAACGTACGCTTCCAGACACTGGCGAGTTTGCCGGTTCCTGACAAACTCCCGCAAAACATCCGCCTGATACTGCTCGACCTGCCCAGCCTCGACTGGCGCCTGCAGGACACCCGGGGTCCGGCGACACTGGTGTTGCGCATCAGCCGCCTGCAAGCCCGGCAACGCTTGAACAATACGCTGCCTGCACACCTTTCCCTGCTATGGAGCGATCCGCCACCGGACCGCCAGTTGCGCTTGACCCGCACTCTGTTGCCCGACGCCAAACGCATCGGCGTGCTCTACGACAAGCACAGTGAATTTCTGTTGAATGAGCTGCGTAATGCCGCCCTCCCCTTGGGTCTGGAGGTGGTCACCCAGCGCTGGGAAAACATTCACGACAGTCGTCCGTTACAGGCCCTGCTGAATAACAGCGACGTGTTGCTGGGCCTGGACGATGCCGACCTGTACAACTCGCAAACCGCAAAGAACCTGCTGCTGAGCAGCTACTCACGGCAAATGGCGCTGATCGGACCCAACGCAGGTTTCGTCAAGGCCGCAAGCCTGGCCAGCACCTACAGCGATCAGAGCGACTGGCTGGCGATCCTCGACGAATTGCTCGACCGGCCACCGGCCACCTGGCCGCGCGCGCACTATCCCCATCGATTCAAGGTCGCGAGCAATCCGCAGGTGGCGCGTTCATTGGGTATCGAACAGATAAACGAAGCGTCGGTCGCCACGTTGCTGGCTGAAGGAGAACGCCGCCCATGAACTTGCGCCGTCGCTGGGACATCAACACGCGCACCCAACTGATCAGCCTCGGCCCTGCACTGCTGCTGACCTTGTTGCTGATCAGCTTCTTCACGTTCGTGCGCATCCAGGATCTGCGTCAGGAAATCACCCACACCGGCCAGTTGATCGCCAATCAACTGGCCCCGGCCACCGAATACGGGGTGATCTCGGGCAACAGCGAAGTGCTCGAAACCTTGCTCAAGGCGACGCTGGCCACGCCCAACGTGAGTTTTCTGGAAGTCCAGGACAGCGCCAACCGTGTTCTGGTGTACGTCGAACAACCGAGCGAACACCAGAATCGCGCGCACCAGCTCGAAGTGTTCCAGGCACCGATACGGCTCCAGCGCATCGCGTTGCACAATGATTTTTTCCAGAGCAGCAAATCCGTGAGCGCGGCCCCTACCGAAGACTATCTCGGCCGGGTGATCGTCGGACTGTCCAATGACGCCTTCAGCCAACGCCAGCAGGGAATCGTGCTCAAGGCCGCCATTCTGGCGCTGTTTGCCCTGCTATTTACCTTCTTCGTGGCCCGGCGTCTGGCGGGCAGCCTGTCGCAACCGATCCGTGATATCGGCAATGCGGTCAAGGCGATCCAGGACGGCGACTACAAAACACCGCTGCCCATTGTCGACGACACCGAGCTGGGGGCGCTGTCGCAACACATCAACAACCTCGCCAGCGGTCTCGAGCAGGCCAGCCGCGAACAGCATCAAGCCATGGCGCAGTTGATCCAGACCCGCGAAGAAGCGGAAAAGGCCAACAACGCCAAATCCGACTTCCTCGCCATGATGAGCCATGAACTGCGCACACCGATGAATGGCGTACTGGGCATGCTGCAGTTGCTGGAAACCACCGACATGACCGAGGAGCAGGTGGAGTACGCCGCGCTGGCCTCGGAATCTACCGAGCACTTGCTCAAGGTCATCAACGACATTCTGGATTTCTCGCGAATCGAACGTTCAGAGCTGGAACTGGAGCACATTGCGTTCAACCTTGTCGAATTGATCGGCAGTTGCGCCCAGTCGTTCCAGCACAGCGCCGGGCAACGCGGCCTCGACCTGCAACTGATAGTCCCCGATGACATGCGCGGCTTGCAGGTCAAGAGCGACCCGACACGCATCCGGCAGATACTGGTCAACCTGATCGGCAATGCGCTGAAGTTCACCGAGCAGGGCCGCATCACCATCGAGGCGCAATGGCAGTCGCTGGACCACGAGTTGCTATGGTTCACCTGCACCGTGCGCGACAGCGGCATCGGCATCCCGGCGCAAAGCCTGGAATTGATGTTCAACGCTTTCCAGCAGGCCGACAGCTCCATTTCAAGGCGCTACGGCGGCACCGGGCTGGGCCTGCCGATTGCCCGTACACTCGCCGAACGCATGGGCGGCACCTTGCGCGCGCAAAGTGAGGAAGGCCGCGGTTCGGTGTTCACCCTGGAAATTCCCCTGGCACTGCACCAGCAGACGCAGACGCTGTTGCCCCCCCGCACGCAAAAAGGCGACAGCGGCGGCGAAGGGCGCAATGTACTGTTGGTCGAAGACAACCCGGTCAACCAGACGGTCATCGAAGCCATGTTGCGCAGCCTGGATTTCAAGGTCAGTCTCGCGGTCGACGGCGCGCAGGCGGTTCGCAGTGCCGAGAGCCTGATTTTCGAAGCGATCCTGATGGATTGCCGCTTGCCGGTCATCGATGGCTATGAAGCCACCCGACAGATCCGCCAATTACCCGGTTGCACCGACCTGCCGATCATCGCGCTGACTGCCAACGCCCTGCAGGGTGACCGCGAAGCCTGTTTGTCGGCCGGGATGAACGATTACCTGGCCAAGCCGTTCAAACGGGCTGATCTGCAGCAAATTCTGCAGCGATGGGTGCAGTAGTACAGGCCTTTCGAGCATCTGCGACTGGCGTGAAAGGCGAAAGTGCGGCAGTCTTAAGCCCCCGAACAAGCCCGAAAAGGGGCTTGAATAATAATTTCAGTGCACAAGTGTACATTCATGTCCTTGGTGCTGTGACTTTCACCACAACGCAATAGTCTATGAGTAGGCTGCCGGTTCGAGGCATGAACGCTTCGATCGGCCGGGAAGATTTGCCCCACCTGCCGCATGGGACTATTGAGGAGCTCGCATGACCAAACAAAACGCCTTTACCCGGGAAGACCTGCTGCGCTGCAGTCGCGGTGAGCTGTTCGGCCCAGGTAACGCGCAACTGCCCGCCCCGAACATGCTGATGGTTGATCGCATCACCCTGATCAGCGAAGAAGGTGGCAAGTACGGCAAAGGTGAATTGGTCGCCGAGCTGGATATCAATCCGGACCTGTGGTTCTTCGCCTGTCACTTCGAAGGCGATCCGGTGATGCCGGGCTGCCTGGGCCTCGACGCCATGTGGCAACTGGTCGGTTTCTTCCTGGGCTGGCAAGGCTTGCCGGGCCGTGGCCGTGCGCTGGGTTCGGGCGAAGTGAAATTCTTCGGCCAGGTCCTGCCGACCGCCAAAAAAGTCACCTATAACATTCATATCAAGCGCGTCCTCAAGGGTAAACTGAACCTGGCCATTGCCGACGGTTCGGTCACTGTCGACGGTCGCGAAATCTACACCGCCGAAGGCCTCCGGGTCGGCGTGTTCACCTCCACTGACAACTTCTAAGGGTTATCCGCATGCGCCGCGTCGTTATCACTGGTCTGGGCATCGTTTCTTGCCTGGGCAATGACAAAGAGACCGTCTCCGCTAACCTGCGTGCAAGCCGCCCTGGCATCCGGTTCAACCCGGAATATGCCGAAATGGGTCTGCGTAGCCAGGTTTCCGGCTCCATTGACCTCAACCTTGAAGAACTGATCGATCGCAAGATCTATCGCTTCGTCGGCCACGCGGCAGGTTATGCCTACCTGGCCATGAAAGACGCCATCACCGACTCCGGCCTGACCGAAGAGCAGGTTTCCAACGTGCGTACCGGCCTGATCGCCGGCTCCGGTGGCGCGTCGACCCTGAACCAGATGGAAGCACTGGACATCCTGCGCGAGAAAGGCGTCAAGCGCGTCGGCCCGTACCGCGTCACGCGGACCATGGGCAGCACCGTTTCGGCATGCCTGGCCACGCCGTTCAAGATCAAGGGTGTGAACTACTCGATCTCCTCCGCTTGCGCCACCAGTGCTCACTGCATCGGTAACGCCATGGAACAGATCCAGCTGGGCAAGCAGGACATCGTTTTCGCCGGCGGCGGTGAAGAAGAACACTGGAGCCAATCGTTCCTGTTCGACGCCATGGGCGCCCTGTCCACCCAGTACAACGAAACCCCGGAAAAAGCTTCCCGTGCCTACGACGCCAAGCGTGACGGTTTCGTCATTGCCGGCGGTGGCGGCATGGTCGTGGTTGAAGAGCTGGAACACGCTCTGGCCCGCGGCGCGAAGATCTACGCGGAAATCGTCGGCTACGGCGCGACCTCCGACGGCTACGACATGGTTGCCCCGAGCGGCGAAGGCGCGATCCGCTGCATGCAGCAGGCGTTGTCCACCGTCGATACCCCGATCGACTACCTGAACACCCACGGCACCTCGACCCCGGTCGGCGACGTCGCGGAAATGAAAGGCGTGCGTGAAGTGTTCGGCGACAAGGCTCCGGCCATCAGCTCCACCAAGAGCCTGTCGGGTCACTCCCTGGGCGCCGCTGGTGTTCACGAAGCGATCTACTGCCTGCTGATGATGGAAGGCAACTTCATTGCCGGCTCCGCCAACATCGACGAGCTGGACCCTGAAGTGGCCGACCTGCCGGTGCTGACCAAGACCCGCGAAAACGCCACCATCAACACCGTGATGAGCAACAGCTTCGGTTTCGGCGGCACCAATGCCACCCTGGTACTGAAGCGCTGGGAAGGTAAGTAATTTCCCGCTGCCAAGCCGCACATGAAAACGCCCCGACTGGTTCGGGGCGTTTTTTTTGCCTTGAGAAAAGCCCAGGACAGACACAAATCCTCTGTAGGAGTGAGCCTGCTCGCGATAGAGGTGTTCCAGTCGACATCACTGGTAACTGACCCACCGCTATCGCGAGCAGGCTCACTCCTACAAGGGTCTGCGGTGCGTTCTGGAGATGAAGCTTTTGTCATGAAACTTAACGCCCTGCGACTGAATGTCGCGGATTGCGCGGGCTGCAGGACTGTTTCCGTTTTTTGCAAAAAACCCTTACCAAACTCAGTCGTTTACTTAGCAAGCTACCAAACTCTATAACAGAGGCCTGCACATGCCTTGCTGCAGATAACAGAGATTGGAGCTAGCAGATGACTGTAAAAGTAACTGAACGCGACGATTCACATAAATCCCACGAGGGGGTAGCCGCCGGTATCCGGATCTGGGACGTACATCAACAAGACCTGCTGGTCGGGATGTTCCATTGCGAGACCGATGCGCAAAACTACAAGGCCGAACTGGAAACCCTGGAGCAGCAACGCGAGTTACAGTCCGCCTGAGAAAACGTGCAGGAGCGAGCTTGCTCGCTCCTGCACGGTTTACCACATCAGGTCATCAGGGATCTTATAGGCGGCGTACGGATCGTCCTCGGCAGCGACCTCTTCGGTTTGCACATTCAATTGCACGATGCGCTGTGGGTCGCGTTCCTGGATCTTCAGTGCCGCCTCGCGCGGAATCACTTCGTAGCCGCCAGCGTGATGCACGATGGCCAGCGAACCGCTGCTGAGCTTGTTACGCATCAGGGTGTTGACGCAGATGCGCTTGACCTTCTTGTCGTCGACGAAGTTGTAATAATCCTCGGTCGTCAATTTCGGCAGGCGCGAGACTTCGATCAATTGCTTGACCTGTGCGGCACGGGCCTTGGCCTCGGCCTTCTCCTGCTGCTGGCGGTTGAGTTCCTGGTCGCGCTTGACCTTCTCGGCCATGGCTTCCTGCGCTGCGCGCTGCTGGGAGTCATCCAGCTCGACCTGGCCTTTGTGGGCCAGGCGTTGTTGTTTCTGCTTGTCTTTGCTGACCTGTTTGGCCTGCTTCTGGTTGACCAGCCCTGCTTTGAGCAACTGGTCGCGAAGGGAAATGCTCATGGTGCTTATTACTCACTTAGGCCACTGCTCAACCGCAGCTGGGCAAATTCTTTTCCTGACGTTTGGCTTCGCCCCACAAGGCGTCCAACTCTTCGAGGGTGCAATCTTCCATGGGACGGCGGGTGTCGCGCAATGCCTGTTCGATAAAACGAAAGCGTCGTTCAAACTTGCCGTTGGCGCCACGCAGTGCGGTTTCCGGATCGACCTTGAGATGCCGCGCCAGATTGACCACGGAAAACAACAGATCGCCGATCTCGTCGGCCACGGCTTCGGGATCGTTTTCCGACATCGCTTCGAGGACTTCATCGAGTTCCTCGCGCACTTTATCGAGCACCGGCAAGGCGTCTGGCCAGTCGAACCCGACCTGCCCTGCGCGCTTCTGCAACTTTGCCGAACGCGACAACGCTGGCAATGCGGCGGGAACATCATCGAGCAACGACAGCTGTTCGGGCGCTGAAGACTTCTCCGCGCGCTCCTCGGCCTTGATCTCTTCCCAACGTTGCTTGACCTGCTCTTCACTCAAACGCGGGACATCCAGCGGCGCATACAGGTCACCGGTGGGGAACACATGGGGATGACGGCGGATCAGCTTGCGGGTGATGCCGTCGACCACGCCGGCGAACTCGAAGCGCCCCTCTTCCCGAGCCAACTGGCTGTAATAAACCACCTGGAACAACAGATCGCCCAGCTCACCCTGCACGTGATCGAAGTCGCCGCGCTCGATGGCGTCGGCGACTTCATAGGCTTCTTCAAGGGTGTGCGGAACGATGGTGGCCCAGCTTTGCTTGAGATCCCACGGGCAACCGTACTGCGGGTCGCGCAGGCGGTTCATGAGGTGTAGCAGGTCTTCAAGGCTATACATCATTTATGTCTCACCACAAAACCTTGTGGGAGCGAGCTTGCTCGCGATAGCAGTGTGCCAGGCGACATTGAAGTTGCCTGACACACCCTCATCGCGAGCAAGCTCGCTCCCACATTAATCACCATCAAGGCGTCCGGTTACGCCGGGTTTCGATGATGTTCGGCAACTGGGAAATCCGCCCCAGCAACCGCCCCAATGCGTCCAGCCCCGGAATCTCGATGGTCAGGGACATCAGCGCGGTGTTGTCCTCCTTGTTCGAGCGGGTGTTGACCGCCAGCACATTGATCCGCTCATTGAGCAGCACCTGCGAGACGTCACGCAGCAGACCGGAACGGTCGTAGGCGCGGATGACGATGTCCACCGGGTAGGTGAGCACCGGCACCGGCCCCCAGCTGACCTGGATGATTCGCTCGGGCTCGCGCCCGGCCAGCTGCAGCACCGAGGCGCAGTCCTGGCGGTGAATGCTCACGCCGCGACCCACGGTGATGTAACCGACGATTGCATCGCCCGGCAACGGCTGGCAGCAGCCGGCCATCTGGGTCATCAGGTTGCCGACACCCTGGATCTGGATATCGCCGCGCTTGCCCGGCTTGTAGCCGGTGGCCTTGCGTGGAATCAGTTCCAGCTGCTCGTTGCCACGCTCCGGCTCGACCAGTTGCTGCGCCAGGTTGACCAGTTGCGCCAGGCGCAGATCCCCGGCGCCAAGGGCAGCGAACAGGTCTTCGGCGGTTTTCATGTTGGCCTTGTCGGCCAGCTTGTCGAAATCCACCGCGGGCAGACCGAGGCGATTGAGCTCGCGCTCAAGCAGCGTTTTACCGGCCGCGACGTTCTGGTCACGAGCCTGCAACTTGAACCAGTGAACGATCTTCGCCCGCGCCCGGGATGTGGTGACGTAACCCAGGTTCGGGTTCAGCCAGTCACGGCTCGGGGTGCCGTGCTTGCTGGTGATGATCTCGACCTGTTCACCGGTCTGCAGGCTGTAGTTGAGCGGCACGATGCGCCCGTTGATCTTGGCGCCGCGGCAGTTGTGACCGATTTCGGTGTGTACGCGGTAGGCGAAGTCCAGCGGTGTCGCACCCTTGGGCAAGTCGATGGCGTGACCGTCCGGGGTAAAGATGTAGACCCGATCGGGCTCGATATCGACCCGCAGCTGTTCCGCCAGGCCACCGATGTCGCCCAGCTCTTCGTGCCATTCGAGTACCTGGCGCAGCCAGGAGATTTTCTCTTCGTAGTGATTGGAGCCGGACTTGACGTCGGTGCCCTTGTAGCGCCAGTGCGCGCACACACCGAGTTCGGCTTCTTCGTGCATCGCATGGGTGCGGATCTGCACTTCCAGCACCTTGCCCTCGGGCCCGATCACCGCCGTGTGCAGCGAGCGATAGCCGTTTTCCTTGGGGTTGGCAATGTAGTCGTCGAACTCTTTCGGAATGTGCCGCCACAGGGTATGGACGATGCCGAGCGCGGTGTAGCAATCGCGCATTTCCGGCACCAGCACGCGAACGGCTCGAACGTCGTAGATCTGGCTGAACTCCAGACCCTTGCGCTGCATTTTGCGCCAGATCGAATAGATGTGTTTGGCCCGGCCGCTGATGTCGGCATCGACGCCGGTGGCCTGCAATTCGTTTTTCAGCTGGCTCATCACGTCGCTGATGAAGCGCTCGCGATCCAGGCGCCGCTCGTGGAGCAATTTGGCGATCTGCTTGTACTGGTCCGGCTCCAGGTAACGGAAGGACAAATCCTCCAGTTCCCACTTGATGTGACCGATACCCAGGCGATGGGCCAGTGGCGCGTAGATGTCGAAGACTTCACGGGCGACGCGGTTGCGTTTTTCGTCGTCGGCGGTCTTCACCGCACGGATGGCGCAAGTACGCTCGGCCAGTTTGATCAGGGCGACGCGAACGTCGTCGACCATGGCCACCAGCATCTTGCGCAGGTTTTCCACCTGGCCCTGGGTGCCCATTACCAAGGATTTTCGCGGGCTCAGGCTGTCGCTGATCGCCGCCATGCGTTGCACGCCGTCGATGAGTTTGGCCACCAACGGGCCGAAGCGCTGGCTGACTGCCGGTAACGGGATCTGGCCTTCGCGCACGCCCCGGTACAGGACCGCGGCGACCAGTGAGTCCTGATCGAGTTTGAGATCGGCGAGAATCTCGGCGATCTCAAGGCCGGTACGGAACGTGGAGTTCCCTTCCGACCAGAGATTCTGTGCCGCATTGGCTTGTTGTTCGGCCTCGCGAGCGTACTCGCAGGCCTCTTTCAAGGCTTCGCGATCCAGTGCCAGATCGACACTCACCGCATGATCGAGCCAAGCCTCGAGATTGATACTGCCGTCGGTGTTGATCGGCTGGTGTGCTCTCACCTGTACCATCTTGCTTACCTTCCCTACGACGCAGATTCAATGCGTCAATTCGCTGACCTTCGTTACCCATGCGCCCACGTCGGGCTGGTGCGCGGCTGCACGGGCGGGCCAGTCGGACCAGACGAGCATCCTAGCTCGCTTCAAATAACGCCATGGCCTCGACATGTGCCGTTTGAGGAAACATATCGAGAATCCCGGCACGTTTTAACCGGTAGCCCTGCTTGATCAATTCGACCGTGTCACGCGCCAGAGTGGCCGGGTTGCACGACACGTACACCAACCGTTCGGCGCCCAGGGTCTTGAGCTTGTGAACAACCTCGAAAGCACCGTCACGCGGTGGGTCCAAGAGTACCGCACAAAAGCCTTCGGCGGCCCATTCGGCGTCCGTCAAAGGCTGGGATAAATCGGCGTGAAAAAACTTCGCGTTATGCAGATTATTGCTAGCTGCATTCGCCGCTGCCCGGTCGACCATCACCTGCACGCCCTCGACCGCCACCACTTCACGAGCGGCCTTGGCCAGTGGCAAGGCAAAGTTGCCCAGGCCACAGAACAGATCGAGTACGCGCTCATCCGCTGTCGGCTTCAACCAGTCCAGCGCCTGGGCGACCATCGCTTCGTTGACTGCGGCGTTGACCTGGATGAAATCCCCGGGACGGTATGCCAGCTCCAGACCCCACTGTTCAAGACGATAGCCCAACGACTGATCGGCCTCGACCGGCTGCGGCTCACCGTCGCCATGCAGCCATAACTGGGCTTCGTGGAACGCGCAGAAATCCTTGAGGATCGTCAGGTCGGCGTCGGACAACGGCGCCATGTGCCGCAGCAAAACCGCCAACGTCGAGCCGCTGAACAACTCCACATGCCCGAGTGCCTGAGGTTTGCTCAAGCGCCGCAGCATCTCCGGCAGGCGGGCCATGATGGGTTGCAAGGGCTGTACCAGCACCGGGCAATCATCGATGCCAACGATGTCCTGGCTGCCGGCGGCACGGAACCCGACTTCGAGTTTCTTCGCCTTCATGTCCCAGCGCACCGCCACACGGGCGCGACGACGGTAGCCGAATTCCGGACCGGTCAATGGTTCGGCCCACTCCTCGGGCGCGACACCGGCGACCCTGGACAATTGCTCGGCGAGCATGCGCTGTTTCAGGGCGAGTTGTTCGTTGTGGGGCAGATGCTGCACGCTGCAACCGCCGCAACGGCCGGCATGGGCGCACGGCGCCGGGCGGCGCAATTCGCTGGCGCTGAACACCCGCTCGGTCCGCGCCTCGACCACTTTGCCGTGGGCACCGAGTACGCGAGCCTCGATTTCTTCGCCGGCCAACGCACCGATGACGAACCAGGTACGACCTTCGAAAAACGCGATACCGCGACCGTCATTGGCCAGGCGCTCGATGGTCAGGCGCTGCTTTTTGCCGGTCGGGATTTGCGGGGCCTTGCTGCCGCCGGTGGGCTGGAAGCGCAGGCCTCTTTCATGTTTGGCCATCAGTTGGGCGCGTCGAAAATGCCGGTCGACAGGTAACGGTCGCCGCGGTCGCAGATGATCGCGACGATCACCGCGTTTTCAACTTCTTTGGACAGGCGCAGCATTGCTGCCACGGCGCCGCCCGAGGACACGCCACAGAAAATGCCTTCTTCGCGGGCCAGACGACGGGTCACGTCTTCGGCTTCGCTTTGGGCCATGTCGACGATCCGGTCCACGCGGTCAGCCTGGTAGATTTTCGGCAGGTATTCCTGAGGCCAGCGGCGGATACCCGGAATCGCCGAACCTTCCATCGGTTGCAGGCCGATGATCTGCACGTTGTCGTTCTGCTCTTTCAAGTAGCGCGACACGCCCATGATGGTCCCGGTGGTGCCCATGGAACTGACGAAATGGGTGATGCTGCCCTGGGTCTGGCGCCAGATTTCCGGGCCAGTGGTGGTGTAGTGCGCCTCGGGATTGTCACCGTTGGCGAACTGATCCAGTACCTTGCCGCGCCCCTCGGCTTCCATCTTCTGCGCGAGGTCACGGGCGCCTTCCATGCCCTGTTCCTGGCTGACCAGAATCAGCTCGGCGCCATAGGCCGTCATGGCCGCCTTGCGCTCGGCGCTGGAGTTGTCCGGCATGATCAGGATCATCCTGTAACCCTTGATCGCGGCGGCCATGGCCAGGGCGATTCCGGTGTTGCCCGACGTCGCTTCGATCAGCGTATCGCCAGGATGGATCTGCCCGCGCAGTTCGGCGCGAGTGATCATCGACAGCGCCGGACGGTCCTTGACCGAACCCGCCGGGTTGTTCCCTTCGAGCTTGAGCAAAAGGGTATTGCTGGTGGCGCCGGGCAGGCGCTGCAAACGAACCAGCGGAGTGTTGCCGACGCAATCGGCGATGGTTGGGTACTGCAAGGTCATGGCGTATTCGCAATCCAGACTGCGGGGGCGTCTATCATACCGGCAAACGTTCGCAGGCCATATCACGCAAAGTATGGTGCTTATGGTTTATGGGAATAAGCCCGGATTCATTGGTGTCTGGAAGGGCCTCTTCGCTGGCAAGCCAGCTCCTACAGTGGACTGAGGTGATCACATACCTGGCGGTTGAAACACACTCAATGTGGGAGCGAGCCTGCTCGCGAAGGCGTCGGCACTGGCGCTATTAACATCTGCCAACAACCGCATATTCAAGCGCAACCCGGTCCCGGTGTTCTGCGCCCAAAGCTGCCCGCCCTGACGTTGTACCGCGTTCCGGGCAATGCTCAAGCCCAGTCCGAATCCACCATTCCCCGGCCGCGAACCGTCAAGTCGGGTGAACGGCAGGAAGATCCGCTCCAGATCAGCTTGCGCCACACCATCGCCCTGATCCTCCAGCCACAGGTGCCAGAAATCGCCATCACGCTGGCCACCCAGCAGGACAATGCCTCCCGCCGGCGAATGACGAATCGCATTGCGCAGAATGTTTTCCAATGCCTGGGCCAGGGTATTGAGATGACCGCGAACCCAGCAGGATGCATCCACCGTGCATTGCAACTGCTTATCGGGCCAGCCACTTTCATAGCAGGCGTTCTCCGTGAGCATTTCCCACAGGGCCTGGATCTGGATCGCTTCGTCGGGCAACCGGGTGCGCTCGGTATCGAGCCAGGCCAGTTGCAACGTGTCTTCCACCAGGCGCTGCATGCCATCGACCTCACGGCCGATGCGTTCGCGCAATGGCTCCAGCCCCTGCTCGCTTTCACTGGCCACCCGCAGGCGGCTCAAAGGCGTACGCAATTCGTGGGACAAGTCGCGCAGCAGTTGCTGCTGCAAGGCCACGGTGCTTTGCAGGCGTTCGGACATATGGTCGAACGCCCGCCCCAGCTCACCCAACTCATCGCTACGATTGGTGGTGCGGCTCGACAGGCGCACATTCAGTTGGTCGGCACGCCAGGCATTGGCCTGTTCACGCAAGTGATTGAGTGGCACCACCAGCAAACGGTAGAGCCCGACGCACAGCAGCAAAGTGAACAGCCCCGGAATCACGCCGTTGGTGATTACCCGCCAGAACACCCGGTATTGCCCAGGCAGAAAGCGTTCGGGCAGTTCGATCACCAGGCTGCCGGCAGATGGGTCACCGGGAAACGGCACGCGCATCCAGGGCCGGCCTTTCTTGTGGATGGGCCAATCGAGGCCACGCAAAAAAGTCAGGCGTTCGACTTCCTTGTCCGTCAGCGATTGGCTGCTCAAGGACTGTAAATCACCGCCGATGACACCGACCCAGCTTTTTTCCCGCTGACGCATGCCTTGCAGCCAGTGATCGACACCGGCGCTCTGGTGCTGCCGCCAAGCCTGCTCGGCTTCGGCGGCGTAGCGCGTCAGGGTGCCGCGGGCCTCATCGGAGAGGAACTGGTTGCGCTGCTCCATGTAACGCCCCCAGGACCAACTCAACCAGATCATCAGCAGACAGAAAGCGACCAATAGACAAGCCAGTTTCCAGAACAGCGAATGCCTGCCCGGCAAGTTACATTTCATCGGTGGCGCACAGGATGTAACCCTTGCCCCATACCGTACGCACTTCGCGCTCGGTGTAACCAATGGCCTTGAGCTTGCGGCGGATCTGGCTGATGTGCATGTCCAGGCTGCGGTCATGGGCCGCATAACCGCGTTGCAGCACCTGTTGATAAAGGAAGGCTTTGCTCAGGACTTCGTCGGCGCTGCGGTGCAGCGTCTCCAGCAGCCGATACTCGCTGCGGGTCAGGCCACCAGCCTGTTCGCCATAAAACACCTCGAAGCTTTCATCGTCGAAACGCAGGCTGTCCATCGTAGGGGCCGGCACTGCGGGTGCGGGCCGGCGGTCGAGTGCCACCCGCCGCAGAATGGCTTCGATGCGCACCCGCAACTCCACCATGCTGAAGGGCTTTGGCAGGTAATCATCGGCCCCCAGGCGAAAGCCGCTGATGCGATCGGCCTCGGCACCGAGGGCCGACATCAGCAACACCGGGGTGGAATGACTCTGGCGCAATTGAGTCAATACCGCCAGGCCGTCCATGCCCGGCAGCAGGATATCCATCAACACCACGTCGAAAGGCTGCCGGCGGGCAATGTCCAGGCCTTCCTGGCCGTTCTGGCACCAGGTCACCTGGAAGCCGCTGCGGTCCAGGTGCTCGTGAACGTAGGCGCCGAGCACAAGGTCGTCTTCGATGGACAGGATTCGAGGGAGGCCAGCAGTGATGGGAGTCATGACTATCTGCAAATAATTCTCAGTTGAGCGATTATTCAAGATTGCCTCGCCAGGGGCAACCCACGGTTTGTCCGTATCGCCAAAGAGTCGCCCGGGCCGACGAATGACTGCACCATTTTTACGAAGATTGCCCGCGAGCAAATCGCTACACTGCGCAAGTGGTGCATGGCGGATGCATGTACGGGCCTATAAATAGCGGGATGCAGGAGAGTTGCGTGCTCAAGAAACTGGGAATCAAAGGCCGCGTGCTGTTGCTGACCCTGCTGCCCACCAGCCTGATGGCGTTGGTGCTGGGGGGGTATTTTACCTGGATGCAACAGGCTGACCTGCAAACCCAGCTCATGCAGCGTGGCGAAATGATCGCCGAGCAGTTGGCTCCACTGACGGCGCCAGCCATGGGCCACCAGGACAACGAACTGCTCGAACGCATCGCCACCCAGGCCCTGGAACAAACCGACGTACGGGCCGTGACCTTCCTGGCTCCCGACCGCACGTTGCTGGCCCACGCCGGCCCGACCATGCTCAATCAGACGCCCTCTGGCAGTGGCACGCAGATGCTGCGCAGCAGCGGCAGCGATGCGACCCGCTATCTGCTGCCGGTATTCGGCAAACACCGCAACCTGGCCGGAGACGTGATTCCCGAAGAAGCAGACCGCCTGCTCGGCTGGGTCGAGCTCGAACTGTCCCATAACGGCATGCTGTTGCGCGGTTACCGCAGCCTGTTCGCCAGCCTGATGTTGATCGCTACGGGACTGATCGGTGCGGCACTGCTGGCCCTGCGCATGGGGCGCACGATCAATCGGCCGTTGAGCCAGATCAAGCAGGCCGTGGCCCAACTCAAGGACGGCCACCTGGAGACCCGCTTGCCGCCCCTCGGCAGCCAGGAACTGGATGAGCTGGCTTCCGGCATCAACCGCATGGCCGGCACCCTGCAAAATGCCCAGGAAGAATTGCAGCACAGCATCGACCAGGCCACCGAAGACGTGCGCCAGAACCTGGAAACCATCGAGATCCAGAACATCGAGCTGGATCTGGCGCGCAAGGAGGCCCTGGAAGCGAGCCGGATCAAGTCCGAATTCCTGGCCAACATGAGCCACGAAATCCGCACGCCGCTCAATGGCATTCTCGGCTTCACCCACCTGTTGCAAAAAAGCGAACTCACCCCGCGCCAGCTCGACTACCTGGGCACCATCGAAAAATCCGCCGACAGCCTGCTGGGCATCATCAACGAGATTCTCGACTTCTCGAAAATCGAAGCGGGCAAGCTGGTGCTCGACCATATTCCGTTCAACCTGCGCGACCTGCTCCAGGACACCTTGACCATCCTCGCCCCGGCCGCCCACGCCAAGCAGCTGGAACTGGTGAGCCTGGTGTATCGGGACACGCCGCTGTCACTGGTGGGCGACCCGCTGCGGCTCAAGCAGATCCTGACGAACCTGGTGAGCAATGCGATCAAGTTCACCCGCGAAGGCACCGTCGTCGCCCGCGCCATGCTCGAAGAAGAACACGAAGACACCGTGCAGTTGCGCATCAGCATTCAGGACACCGGCATCGGCCTGTCGAACCAGGACGTACGCGCCCTGTTCCAGGCCTTCAGTCAGGCCGACAACTCGCTGTCGCGGCAACCGGGCGGCACTGGCCTGGGTCTGGTGATTTCCAAACGCCTGATCGAACAGATGGGCGGCGAGATCGGCGTCGACAGCACGCCGGGGGAAGGGTCGGAATTCTGGATCAGCCTGAGCCTGCCCAAAGCCCGCGACGATGCCGAAGACCTGCCCGCCGCGCCGCTGCTCGGGCGCCGGGTGGCGGTACTGGAAAACCACGAACTGGCCCGGCAGGCGTTGCAGCATCAACTGGAAGACTGTGGCCTCGACACCACACCGTTCAACACCCTGGAAAGCCTGACCAATGGCGTCACCGCCGCCCACCAGACCGATCAGGCGATCGACCTTGCCGTGCTCGGCATCACCAGCAACGACATGCCGCCGGAACGCCTCAACCAGCACATCTGGGACCTCGAGCATCTTGGCTGCAAAGTGCTGGTGCTGTGCCCGACCACGGAACAGACGCTGTTCCATCTTTCCGTGCCCAACCCCCACAGCCAGCTCCAGGCGAAACCGGCCTGTACCCGCAAGTTGCGACGCGCCCTGTCTGATCTGGTCAACCCGCGCCCGATGCGCAGCGAGCCGGGCGAGCCGCTGTCCAGCCGTGCACCGAAGGTGCTTTGCGTCGACGACAATCCGGCCAACCTGATGCTGGTGCAGACCCTGCTCGAAGACATGGGCGCCAATGTGCTCGCCGTGGAAAGCGGCTTTGCCGCCATCAAGGCGGTGCAGAACGAAACATTCGATCTGGTGTTGATGGACGTGCAGATGCCCGGCATGGACGGCCGCCAGAGCACCGAGGCGATCCGCCAATGGGAAAGCGAACGCCATTGCACGCCGCTGCCGATCGTGGCCCTCACCGCCCACGCCATGGCCAACGAAAAACGCGCGATGCTGCAAAGCGGCATGGACGACTACCTGACCAAACCGATCAGCGAACGTCAATTGGCGCAGGTGGTGCTGAAATGGAGCGGCCTGGCGTTGCGCAATCACCGCCCGGAGCGCTCCGGCGATGGGCATGCTGGCGCCCACGAACTGTTGGTACTCGACCACGACGAAGGATTGCGCCTGGCCGCCGGCAAGGCTGATCTGGCGGCGGACATGCTGGCGATGCTGCTGGCGTCCCTGGAGGCTGACCGCGAAGCCATCCGCCTCGCTCAGCAAAGCAACGACCACAACGCCCTGATCGAACGGGTCCATCGCCTGCATGGCGCGACGCGTTACTGCGGCGTACCGCAATTGCGTGCGGCCTGCCAACGCAGCGAAACCCTGCTCAAGCAACGGGACCCGAATGCCAGCGTGGCACTGGAGGAGCTCGACCGGGCGATCAATCGCCTGGCGGCTCAGGCGCGCATGAATGCTTGATGCAGCGCAACTGCGTCAATCAAACATCAGCGTAAGCTCAGCGCAAACCCTGTAGGAGCTGGCTTGCCAGCGCCTGCAGAAACGGGAGAGAGGACATCATGCGTACGATTCTTTTCAGCAGCCAGAACTACGACCGCGACAGTTTTCTCGCGGCCGGGCAACCGGCGGGCATCGAGCTGCACTTTCAGCCTGCGCGCCTGAGCCTGGACACGGTGGCGCTCGCCCATGGGTATGAAGCGGTCTGTGCGTTCATCAATGATGACCTCGGCGCGGCGGTGCTCGAGCGCCTGGCCGCCGCAGGCACACGCCTGATCGCCCTGCGCTCGGCTGGTTACAACCACGTCGACTTGCCGACGGCAAAGCGTCTGGGGCTGGCCATCGTGCGCGTCCCGGCCTATTCGCCCCACGCCGTGGCCGAACACGCGGTGGCGCTGATCCTCGCGCTCAACCGCCGCTTGCCCCGCGCCTACAACCGCACTCGCGAAGGGGATTTCAGATTGCAGGGGCTGACCGGTTTCGACCTGGCGGGCAAGACCGTCGGTGTGGTCGGCACCGGGCAGATCGGCGCCACCTTCGCCAAAATCATGAACGGTTTTGGCTGCCAGTTACTGGCCTACGACCCCTACCCCAACCCGCAGGTCGAAGCCCTCGGCGCCCGCTACCTGAGCCTGCCACAGCTGCTGGCCGAATCGCAGATCATCAGCCTGCACTGCCCGCTCAACGAGCAAAGCAAGCACTTGATCAATCGCCAATCCCTGGCGCAGATGCAACCGGGTGCGATGCTGATCAACACCGGGCGTGGCGGCCTGGTGGACACGCCGGCGCTGATCGATGCCCTGAAAGAAGGTCGCCTGGGTTACCTGGGCCTGGATGTGTATGAAGAAGAGGCGCAGTTGTTCTTCGAGGACCGCTCCGACCTGCCACTGCAAGACGATGTACTGGCCCGGTTGCTGACCTTCCCTAACGTGATCGTCACCGCGCACCAGGCCTTTCTGACCCGCGAAGCCCTGGACGCGATTGCCGCCACCACATTACGCAACATTGCAGCCTGGATGGCGGGCACACCGGAAAATCAGGTGACGGGAGACTGAAACGGATCGAAGGTCATCTGCCTGCGCGATGCCGCGTGCAAGCCCGTGCTAGCATATCGCGCATATTTGGAGGACCCATGGTCGAACACGATTTCCGCTACAGCCTGATGAACCCGCAACACACCCTCACCGAATGCCGCGCCCTGGTGCCGGGGCGTTATCAGGTCACCGGCAACGGTGGCTCGATTCGCAACAACGACGTGCTGGTCGTGACCCTCAAGGGTGCCAAGGACTTGTCCATGCGCCTGACCGTCGAAACGGTTCGCCACCTGATCAACCCGCCCGGTCAATGGGTCGCGGTGGCCAGTGGTCCGGTATTCGGCGAACTGGCTATTCATACCTGGCAGGTGAACTGTGACAGCTGCGCCAAAGAGCTGAGCTTCGAGTTCGCCGTCGATGCCAAGCTGGGCAACAAGGCCGAAAAGCCTGCCGCCACTGCGCGGATTGCCGAGCTGGGCTGGACCACCGTTGGCGAGAAACACCTGTGCCCGAAATGCCAGGAGCCTGCGTGATGAAACGCCTCGCTCTGAGCGCGATGGCCGGTGCCAGCCTGCTGGGCTGCGCCGCCGAGCCGGTGCAGTTGCAACAAAACCGCAGCTACATTCTGGAATGGATCGGCGAGCGGCCGTTGATGGACTACAGCCACCTGACCATCACCTTCGCTGAAGACGGCCGGGCCTATGGCAATGGCGGCTGTAACCACTGGTTCGCACCGTACACCCTCGATGGCGACAAACTGACTTTCGGCAAAATCGGCAGCACCCGCAAACTGTGTGCACCGGCGCTGATGGAACAGGAAAAACGCTTCCTCCAGGCTCTGGAAAACGTCCAGCGCTGGGACGTCTCCCCGATCGAGCAGATCCGCTTCTGGCCAGCCGAAGGCAAGCCGCTGCGTTGGTGGCTTGAGGAGGGTTGATCACCCCTCTCCTGCATCCTGGTGAATAACTGTGGCGAGGGAGCTTGCTCCCGCTGGGCTGCGAAGCAGCCCTAAACCCAGTCACCACTTTTCGTCAGTTGAACCGTGTAGAACGGTTTTGCGACTGCTACGCAGTCGAGCGGGAGCAAGCTCCCTCGCCACAAAAGCACACTTGCCACGAAGTGTTCCTTCACAGATCAGTTTTTCGCCTGCAACGCCTCAAGCTTCGCCATCACCCCCGCCGCCGTCTGTTCCCCCATCAACTGCTCACGCACCTTGCCCTTGTTATCGATGATATATGTCACCGGCAACGCCTCGCTGCGCGGCAGCTCGAACAGCTCGGTAGGGTCCTGTGCCAGCACGGTGAACCTGATCCCCAGCTTCTCGCTCGCGCCCTTCAGCTCCTGCCCCTGGACGTTGTCGAAGTTGACCCCGAACACGCCGATTTTCTTGTCCTTGAGCTGCTCGGCCAAGGCATTCAACTCCGGGATCTCGGTACGGCAAGGCCCGCACCATTCTGCCCAGTAGTTGAGTACCAACCATTTGCCATCCAGTCGGTCGGCGGCGATCTTGTGGCCGTCCTGGTCGATGCCATAGTCATTCCCGCAGCCCCCCAGCATCAATGCACCGATGATCGCCAATGCCGCTGCCAGTCGCCTTGTCATGTCGTGTTCCTTGTCAAATATTGAATACGCCTGCGACCCATCGCCTCTCACGGTTCTGGATTGCGCGCTGCACAGTTAGAATAGCCGCCACCTTACGCAAGATGCGACCCGCTCATGACCGATCTGACGCTTTATCACAACCCGCGCTGCTCGAAATCCCGCGGTGCGCTCGAACTGCTTGAAGCCCGTGGCCTGACGCCTACCGTGGTCCGTTACCTGGACACTCCGCTGGACGCCGCGCAAATCCAGAGCCTGCTGGGCAAACTCGGGATCAGCGCCCGGCAATTGCTACGCACCGGCGAGGACGAGTACAAAACCCTCGGCCTGGCCGACGACAGCCTGAGCGAAGCGCAATTGATCGCCGCTATCGCCACCCACCCGAAACTGATGGAGCGACCGATTCTCGAAGTCGGTGACAAAGCCATCATCGGCCGCCCACCGGAGCAGATCCTGGAACTGTTGCCATGAGTGCACCGTACATTCTGGTTCTGTACTACAGCCGCAGCGGCTCGACCAACGAAATGGCCCGGCAGATTGCCCGCGGTGTCGAACAGGCCGGGCTTGAAGCGCGCCTGCGCACGGTGCCGGCGATCTCGACCGAATGCGAAGCCGTGTCTGCGCAGATTCCCGACGAAGGCGCGCTGTACGCCAGCCTCGACGACCTGAAGAACTGCGCAGGCCTGGCACTCGGCAGCCCGACTCGCTTCGGTAACATGGCCGCACCGCTCAAGTACTTCCTCGACGGCACCAGCAACCTGTGGCTGACCGGCGCCCTTGTGGGTAAACCGGCGGGGGTATTCACCTCCACCGCGAGCCTGCACGGCGGCCAGGAAACCACGCTGCTGTCGATGATGCTGCCGTTGCTGCACCACGGCATGCTGATCACCGGCCTGCCGTACAGTGAAGCGGCACTGCTGGAAACCCAGGGCGGCGGCACGCCATACGGCGCCAGCCACCATGCCGGTGCCGACGGCAAAAGCGGTCTGGATGCCCATGAAGTGGCGCTGTGCCGCGCGCTGGGTATGCGCCTGGCGAAGACTGCACAGAAACTGGAGAGCTGAGGTGGCAAAAAAGCCAAAGATTCTGCCCGCCCTCGAATGGCTCGAGCCACGCGTCAAGGCGATGCGTGTCATCAGTCTGCTGTGCTTTTTCGGCCTGGTGGGATTGCTGTGCATCTACTACCTGTTGGTCGCCGACCTGCACGGCGCCCGGCCATGGGTGATTCTGTCGATCGAGCTGGTGCCGTTGCTGATCCTGGCACCGGGGATGATCGTCGGCAGCCCACGCGGGCATTCGTGGATGTGCTTTGTGGTGAACCTGTATTTCATCAAAGGCGCATTGGCCGCGTATGACCCGAACCGGCAGATGTTCGGTTTGCTGGAGATGGGCGCAAGCCTGGCGGTGTTTTGCTCGGCGCTGTTGTATGTGCGCTGGCGGTATCAGTTGAACCGCAAGCTGGCGGGTGAAGGCGAAATCTCCGTCGCCTGATCTGACGCTATCGCGAGCAAGCTCGCTCCCACAGGATCACTGTTGAAACACAAATGTGTGATCGACGCAAAAACCTGTGGGAGCGGGCTTGCCCGCGATTGGGGCAACCCGGTCTCAATGATTCACTGTATAAGCCAGCATCATCGAAATCTGGCTCATCGGCCGTCCGCCACTTTCTTCATGCCACTGGTTGAACACGTCCTGCACCAACGCCAGGTCGCGCAGGCTGCTCGGCACCTTGTCGATGATGTCCTGCGCATTCAGCGCCGCCACCACGTCATAGCTCGGTACAAAGGTGTCCTTGCCGATCATCCGCAAGAAGCGCGGGGCAGACAGACCACCCAACTGATGTCCGCGTTTTTTCAGGAAGGTCCAGAGCCCGACGATATCGGTCACTGGCCAATCGGCGATCAGCGCGCCGAAGCTGCCCTTTTCATGGGCCACGTCCAGTATGAACTGCGCATTGCGCGGCACACTCTTGAGCTTGCCCAGGTGACGGATGATCCGCGTGTCCTGCATTAGCCGCTCCAGGTGCTCGGCGCTCATCAGCACGACTTTTTCCGGGTCGAACTTGAAGAACACTTCTTCGAAGGCTGGCCACTTGGCATCCACCAGGCTGTGCTTGAGCCCGGCGCGGAATACCCGCAGTGCCATCGTCGAGAGGTAGCGATCGTCGCTGATCCTGCGCAATTGTTCCGGGTTTTTGGGAACGGGCAGATGGGCTTCCAGTTCAGCCGCCGAACCGAAGCGGTTCAGACAGTATTCATTGAGCCACTTGTAATCGCGCATGCCCTCTCCTGAAGGTTACAAACGAAAAAACCAATGTAGGAGTGAGCCTGCTCGCGATCGCGGTGAGCCATTCAACTTTGATGTCGACTGACACTGCGCGATCGCGAGCAGGCTCACTCCTACAGTTTTTGGCTAAAGATTGACCACGTTAACGAATCGCGAAGCCGCGCTTTCGTCGATCTTCAGGCTAGTGAAATCGAACAGGTTGCGGTCCGCCAGTTGCGACGGGATCACGTTCTGCAGGCTGCGGAAAATGCTCTCGGTACGGCCCGGGGTCTTGCGCTCCCAGTCCAGCAGCATTTCCTTGACCACCTGACGCTGCAGGTTTTCCTGGGAGCCACAGAGGTTGCACGGGATGATCGGGAACTGCTTGAAGTCCGAGTAGGCCTGGATGTCTTTTTCGTTGCAGTAGGCCAGCGGGCGGATCACCACGTTACGGCCATCGTCGGCGCGCAGCTTCGGTGGCATAGCCTTGAGCGAACCGTTGAAGAACATGTTCAGGAAGAACGTTTCGACGATGTCGTCGCGGTGGTGACCGAGGGCCATCTTGGTCGCGCCGATTTCGTCGGCGAAGGTGTAGAGCGTTCCGCGACGCAGGCGCGAGCACAGCGAGCAGGTGGTCTTGCCTTCCGGGATCAGCTCCTTGACCACCGAGTAAGTGTCTTTCTCGACGATGTGGTACTCGATACCCAGTTCTTTGAGGTAGGCCGGCAGCACGTGCTCCGGGAAGCCCGGCTGCTTCTGGTCCATGTTCACGGCCACGATCTCGAACTTGATCGGCGCGACCTTCTGCAAGTGCATCAGCACATCGAGCATGGTGTAGCTGTCCTTGCCACCGGACAGGCAGACCATGACCTTGTCGCCGTCTTCAATCATGTTGAAATCGGCAACCGCCTCACCGGCCAGTCGGCGAAGGCGCTTTTGCAGTTTGTTCTGGTTGACCGTGAGAGTGCCCATGACGCGAAATCCGTGAGGTATGACGAAAGGCGGGCATTTTACGCAAATTCTTTGCACTTGTGGCGAGGGGGCTTCCTGCGGCGTTCCGACAAGCCCCCTCGCCACAGAAAGCTTCCCCATCTTCAATTCCCTTACAGACCCGGCCGCGATTAACAACGGGGTTTACAGCGCGATTTGCTCTAAAGCCCCTACTTCCTCTGGGGAAACTCCTCCCTATACTGCGACATAAGGTCATATACAAATTTCAGACCTGTGACTTGCTTGGCCGCATTGGCCCGTAGGCGCTCCACTGGGGGGCGACGGTAAAGACAAGAGGAGTGACTGGCATGATCCATCACGTAGTGGGGCTCTTCACCCACCCTGACCAAGAATGGAAAGAAATCCGTGGCGACCAGGAGGAAAGCATCGGCCACATGTACCTGACCCATACGCTGATCCTCGCGGCGATCCCCGCCGTGTCTGCCTTTATCGGCACCACGCAGGTCGGCTGGGTCATCGGCAATCGGCCTCCCGTAATGCTGACCGTAGAAAGCGCGATATGGATGACCATCATGTCGTACCTGGCGATGCTCGGGGGTGTCGCGGTAATGGGCGCATTCATCCACTGGATGGCCCGCACCTATGACGCCAACCCAAGCCTGGCCCGCTGCATTGCGTTCGCAACCTACACCGCCACGCCGCTGTTCATCGGCGGCCTCGCTGCCTTGTACCCGCACTTGTGGCTGGGGATGATCGTCGGCACCGCCGCCATCTGCTACACGGTGTACTTGCTGTACGTGGGCTTGCCGACATTCATGAACATTCCATCTGACGAAGGTTTCCTGTTTTCAAGTTCGGTGCTAGCCGTAGGCCTGGTGGTGCTGGTCGCCATCATGGCGTTCACCGTGATTGTCTGGGGACTCGGCGTAGGCCCGGTCTACACCAGTTAGCCGCTCATCACCGATAATCAGAAACAACCGACACAGGCCGCCGCAAGGCGGCCTTTTCATTCTTCAGCAAAGAGCAGGCACACGACCATTCGGCACCTTGGCGATTCGCAAGGCCCGAGGGTTGCGGCATACTCGACGTCTCTGGAGATCCATCGAGCATGCCCGAGCAACTCAATACCCGCGTCGAAGACTGTTTCCAACAAGCCGAATCCTTTTTCAAACGACCTTTCAAACGCCCCGTGGTGAGCCTCAAGCTGCGCGGGCAAAAAGCCGGTGTCGCGCATCTGCACGAGAACCTGCTGCGCTTCAATCCGCAGTTGTACCGGGAAAACACCGAAGACTTCCTCAAGCAGACCGTGGCCCATGAGGTCGCGCACCTGATCGCCCATCAGTTGTTCGGCGACCGCATTCAGCCCCATGGCGAAGAGTGGCAATTGATCATGCGCGGCGTATACGAACTGCCGCCCAACCGCTGCCACACCTATGACGTCAAACGCCGCCGCGTGACCCGCTACATCTACAAATGCCCGTGCGCCGACAGCGACTTCCCGTTTTCCGCCCAGCGCCACAGCCTGGTTCGGCAAGGTCGGCGGTATTTGTGCCGGCGGTGTCGCCATACCTTGGTGTTCAGTGGGGAGATGCGAGTCGAGTAGCGGGATGTGTGGTGGCTGTACTGGCCTCTTCGCGGGCAAGCCCGCTCCCACAGTGGTCGGGGTTGCCCACAAAATTTGTAATCAATGCTGATCCCTGTGGGAGCGAGCTTGCTCGCGATGGCGGCCTCTGAGGCACTAGAGAATCACCTTGGCAAACCGCAATTCTGCAATCCGCTCAGCACTGAACCCCAACTCCCCCAACACCTGATCCGTATGCTGCCCCAGCGCCGCGCCAATATGCCGGGGCTCAGGCATCCCTTGCGAAAACTTCAACGGACACGCCATCTGCGCCTGGGTCGAGCCATCGCCACGGGGCACGTCGGTCACCAACTCCCGCGCCTGCAGCTGCGGATGACGCAGCGCTTCTCCCAGGCTCAACACTGGCTCGACACAAGCATCCAACTCCGCGAAAAGCGCGCACAACTCGGCAAAGTCATACTTTTCGAACTCGACCTTCAGCGCGGCTTTAAGCTGTTGCTGATGCGCCGCAGACAGGCCGAGGCCGGCCAGTTCCTCAAGCCCCAACGCCGCGCACAACTGTTTCATGAATGCCGGTTCCAGGCTGCCCACCGACAGCCAGCGCCCATCCCGGGATTGGTAGTAATCGTAGAAGCTGCCGCCATTGAGCACCTGGTCTTCCGGCCCCGGCTCCACGCCACAGGCCAGATACCCGGCACCTGCCAGCGCATTCAGGCTGAACGAGCAGTCGGTCATGCTGACATCCAGGTGCTGGCCCTGACCGGTTTGCTGCCGGGCAATGACCGCCGCCAGCAAGCCGATCACCCCGTGCAGCGAACCACCGGCGACATCCGCCACCTGCATGCCCAACGGTAGCGGCCCACTGTCGGCACGGCCGGTGTAACTCGCCAGCCCGGACAGGGCCAGATAGTTGATGTCATGGCCGGCGCGGTCCTTGTAGGGGCCCGTCTGGCCGTAACCGGTGATCGACACATAAATCAACTTGGGGTTGATCGCCTTCAGGGCTTCGTAGCCCAGGCCCAGACGTTCCATGACACCCGGGCGAAACTGCTCGAGCACGATGTCGTAGTCCTGTAGCAACGACCTGATCACCTCAAGGGCCTCAGGCTGTTTGAGGTCCAGGGCGAGGCTGCGTTTGTTGCGGTTGAGGTAGGCATGGCTGGCTGACACGCCTCGATCATGGGGCGGCAACACCCGCAGCAGATCCATGCGCGTCGGTGACTCGATGCGCAGCACCTCGGCGCCCATGTCCGCCAGCAGCAACGAGGCGAACGGCCCCGGCAGCAGTGTCGAGAAATCCAGAACCTTGAGTGATGCCAGTGGACCGAGCATGAGCATTCTCCCTTAACGATGCCCACAGCCTAGGCAGCCGATCACTTTGCAGCAATCACCTTATACGCCACGCGCAGTGACCGTTACGCTCAATCGCCGAACATGAAAAAACCCGCCGAAGCGGGTTTTTCATTACAACAAGGCTTACTTGGCGTTAGTCGGGGCTACCCCTTCGACGTGGCCCAGAACATCGTCTTTAGGCTCGTCGGCGATGCCGCGACCGCCCGAAGCCAGTTCGGCTTGCAGCACGTCGGTGTCCAGTTCCTTGACCCACTTGGCTACAACGACAGTGGCAACGGCGTTGCCGATCAGGTTGGTCAGGGCACGGGCTTCGGACATGAAGCGGTCGATGCCGAGAATCAGCGCCAGGCCGGCAACCGGCAGGTGGCCCACGGCGGACAGGGTCGCTGCCAGTACGATGAAACCGCTACCGGTCACACCCGCAGCGCCTTTGGAGGACAGCAGCAACACCACCAGCAGGGTGATCTGGTGCGTGATGTCCATGTGGGTGTCGGTTGCCTGGGCAATGAACACCGCGGCCATGGTCAGGTAGATGGCGGTACCGTCGAGGTTGAACGAGTATCCGGTCGGGATCACCAGGCCTACCACGGATTTCTTCGCGCCCAGACGCTCCATCTTGATCAGCATGCGTGGCAGCACCGATTCCGAAGAAGACGTACCGAGCACGATCAGCAGTTCCTCACGGATGTAGCGGATCATCTTCAGCACGCTGAAGCCATGCACGCGAGCGATGGAGCCCAGTACGATCAGGATGAACAGCAGGCAAGTGATGTAGAAGCAAGCCATCAGTTGACCCAGTTGCACCAGCGAGCCGACACCGTAGGCGCCGATGGTGAAGGACATGGCACCGAAGGCACCGATCGGCGCGAGCTTCATGATCATGTTGATGATGTTGAACATCACATGGGCGAAGCGATCGATGAAGTCCAGCAGCGGCTTGCCGTAGGCACCCAGGCGATGCAGGGCGAAACCGAAGATCACCGAGAACATCAGCACTTGCAGGATGTCACCCGTGGCGAATGCGCCAACGATGGTGGCCGGGATCACGTTGAGGAGGAAGCCGATGACACTTTGATCAGCGCCAGCCGCTACGTAGGTAGCGACTTTGGAGGCATCCAGGGTGCTTACGTCGATATGCATGCCAGCACCTGGCTGCACGACGTTGACCACGACCAGACCCACCAGCAAAGCGATGGTCGAAACGATTTCAAAGTAAAGGAGTGCGTAACCGCCAGTCTTGCCGACCGCTTTCATGTCCTGCATGCCAGCGATTCCGCTGACGACGGTGCAGAAGATGATAGGGGCGATGATCATTTTGATCAGCTTGATGAACCCGTCACCCAGCGGTTTTACCGCCACACCGATCTGCGGATAGAAGTGACCGAGCAAAATACCGATGACAATTGCAACGATCACCTGGAAATACAGGGATTTGTACAGTGGCTGACGAGTCGTCATTGCAAAGTTCCTCAAGGGTGCCCGGTGACAACATCCATCTGTTGCCCGCAACACCGCAATTGCGAACCCTCCTGCACTGGAGGGATTTGTTTTTTCGAGCTGCGCAACGGCAGGCATCTGCACGTTGTATCGCAAGGCCCGTGCCACCTTCCGTAAAATCCCTGCAAGCCTGTTGATATCCGGGGTTGCAGCGATTCCCCTGACACCGAACGGTTACAAGCATGTGGCGGATTTCCGCCCTTCCATTAAAAGTCGTCCTGCTATTTGGCGGATATCCGCCCTGTTCATGCCCACGGTGCGCAGCTAACATCCGTCGATCAACGGTCAGACCTGCTGCCATGCGCGAACGCACCATCGCCAGTCATTTCGCCCGCGCCGCCCTTGGTGGTGCGCGTCGGCACGGCTACGACTATTGCGCCGTGCTACAACAACTGGGGATCAGCCCCGAGTTGCTGGACGAGCCCCGGGCACGCATCGCGCCTGAGCAATTTACCCAACTGATCCAGGCGTTATGGCTGGCGCTGGACGACGAGTACCTGGGGTTCGGGCAAGCCCCAAGCAGGCCGGGCAGCTTCGCGATGATGTGCCATGCCGTGATTCACTGTCGCAACCTGGATAAGGCACTCCATCGCGGCTTATTGTTTTATAGCCTATTCCCCGGGGCTCCGCGTTTGACCCTGAGCCGAGAAGATGAATGGGTGCGCCTGAGCCTGGACGATTCGCAACTCTGGGACCCGGACCATTTCCTCAGCGAAAGCCTGCTGGTGATCTGGCACCGTTTCGGCAGCTGGCTGATCGGCCAGCGCATTCGCCTGGAACAGGCCTCGTTCAGCTACCCCCGGCCCGAACACGGCGCCGAGTACGACCTGTTGTTTTCCTGTCCGCTTGAGTTTTCCATGCCCCAGAGCAGCCTGTTGTTTCACAGCCGCTACCTGGCCATGCCGCTGTTGCAGGACGAACGCACCCTCAAGCAGTTCCTCGAGCGCTCCCCCGCCGACCTGCTCTCGCGCCCGGATGACGGCGACAGTTTGAGCAGTCGTCTGCGGCGCCTGCTCAGTCGCGACAGTTCACGCTGGCCCGACCTGGAAGCCGTGGCCGCCCACCTGCACATCAGTCCGCAGACCTTGCGCCGGCATTTGCGGGAAGAGGGTTCGAGCTTTCAGGAGTTGAAGGACCAGTTGCGCCGGGACATCGCGATTTATCACCTGAGCCGCGCTGATCTGTCATTGCAACAGATCGCCGAGCAGCTGGGGTTTTCCGAACCGTCGGCGTTTCACCGGGCGTTCAAGAAGTGGACGGGGCTGACACCTGGGGCTTATCGGGCGCAGGAACATTGAGGTTCAAGGTTCAGCTACCGGGTGAACGCACTGGCCCCATCGCGAGCAGGCTCGCTCCTACAGGGGACCACATTTTCCTTGGGCACATGATCAACTGTGGGAGCGAGGTTGCTCGCGATGGCGTCCGATAAAACACCACTAAACCACCGGAAAAAGAATCCGGAACGCCGCACCACCCATCGGTGAATCGCCCAAGGTCAGCTTGGCGCTGTAGCTCTCGATGATGTCCTTGACCACCGCCAGGCCGATACCCTGCCCCGGGTGCTGGCGATCCAGGCGCTCTCCGCGCTCGAGAATCCGTGCGCGCTGATTTTGTGGTACGCCGGGGCCGTCGTCCTCGACACACAACTCGGTGCCGCTGAGAGTTTCACGCACACTGATGCGTATTTCGCCCAGGCACAGGCGATAGGCGTTTTCCAGCAAATTGCCCATCATTTCCAATAGAGCGCCTTGCTCGATCGGTACGTAACACGGGTCGGGCAAATCGAACGCGACATGCACGCGCTTGTCGCGATAGACCTTGTCCAGTGTGTCGCACAGGCTTTTCAGTACCGGGTGCAAGCGCACCTGATGACGTACCAGACCGCTTTTGCGCAGGCTGGCGCGCTGCAATTGGTAGCTGATCTGCTGGCTCATGCGCTCGATCTGGGTTTGCAGCACCCAGGCCTGATCGCGATCCTCAGGACGCTGGGCCAGGTCTTCACTGACGCCTTGCAACACCGCCAACGGCGTTTTCAGGCTATGGGCCAGGTCATCGAGGGAATCACGGTAGCGACTGCGCTGCTCACGCTCACTGTAAAGCAAACGGTTGAGAGAACCGGTCAGGCGCAGCAACTCCCGGGGATGTTCCTCACTGAGGCTTTCACGGGTACCACCTTCGATCTGGTCCAGTTCCTGGCTCAAGCGCCGCAATGCCTGCAAGCCCCAGGTCAGACCGATCCACAGCAACGCCAGCAGCACCAGCAGTGCCGCGCCAAAACCCAGATAAAGATTTTCCCGCAGGCCTTCGAGGGTCAGTTCGTATTCGCGAACCGGCTGCAGCGCCACGATGCTGAAGGCCGCACTTTTGCCGCCGAGCAACTTGACCTCGACGTCGTAGACAAAGAACTCCTGGCCATTGGCTTCGCGAATCCGCGCAAACTCGTTGCCACGCCCGTCGTAGCGCGGCTTGTAATTGATGCGTTCTTCCTGGGTCGCCTTCGAACGCCAGACCAGGCGCCCTTCCCGGTTATAGATATAGCCGAGCAATCGGCTGTCGGCGAGGTTGAAGCGTTCGTCAGGCAATTGCGCCGGCATCTGCAGGCTGTTGTTCTCCACCCGGGCGGCGGAGATCAACGTGGTCACGTCCGATGCCAGACGCTGCTCGATGGAATCCTGCAACGCCAGGCTGAAGGCCCCCTGCATCGCCGGCAGCAGCGCCAGCATGAACAAAACCGCCAACAGCGTGGCGGCGAGCATCAAGCGAATGCGCAGCGAGCGGATCAAGTGCAACGCTCATTGAACAGGTAGCCCAGGCCGCGCACGGTGTCGATCGGCTTGAACCCGCCCGGCCCCTCCAGTTTGCGGCGCAGGCGGCCGACCAGTACCTCGATCACATTCGGATCGCGCTCCTCGTCATCCGGGTAGAGCTGTTCCATCAAGCGGTCCTTGGGCACCACTTGCTGGTGATGGCGCATCAGGTATTCGAGGATGCGGTACTCGTACGCGGTCAGTGCCAGCGGCTGTTCATCGAGGGACGCCTGCTTGCGGTTCAGATCCAGCAGCAACGGGCCAGCAACGATGGTCGACTGGGTGAAACCGCTGGAGCGGCGCAGCAAGGCATTCAGGCGGGCCTCCAGTTCTTCGAACTGAAACGGCTTGACCACATAATCGTCGGCGCCGGCGGCCAGGCCTTCGACCTTGTCCTGCCAGTTGCCGCGCGCGGTGAGGATCAGGATCGGGAAGGTCTTGCCACTTGAGCGCAACTGGCGGATCAGGTCGAGGCCACTCATGCCCGGCAGTCCGAGGTCGATCACCGCCAGGTCAAAGTTGAACTGCGCGGTCTGGTACAGCGCCTCCTCGGCGTTGGCCACGGACTCGACCACGTGGCCGCTCTCCGTCAGGCGGGTTTTCAGGTGATGACGCAGCAGCGCTTCATCTTCGACGACCAGCAGTTTCATAACGCTCTCCCGGGCAAATCAACATCTCCAGAGGCGCAACGTCGCACCTCGATAGCTAACATGGCAACGCCGGATCAACCATTACGGTTGATCCGGCGCAGGCTGCTCACGAAACGCTTGTCAAAAAGCGTAGTTGGCGGACAGGTAAGTCTGGGCGCTGCTGGTCAGGTCCAGCGAACCCTGCTTGCTGCCACCGCGCTCACTCATCTCGGTGCTGGCGTTAGTGCGCAGGTAACGGTAACCCAGTTCCACCGAGGTTTTCTGCGTAACCTGTTGCAGCACACCCACCTGCCCACCGATGGCATAGCCGATATTGCTGTCGCGGCTGAAGCCTGGCGACTCCTGAGTCATTTTGGTCAGGCCGGCCGTGGCGCCACCGAACAATTTGGTGCTGCCGCCCACCGGGTAGAACAGATCGTAGCTGCCGAGGAGGTTTTCCTGACGCAGTTTAATGCCATTGTGCGAGCCCGACACGTTGTCGTAGGTGGCGTAGTACCGGCCCTTGGTGTTTTGCTGGCCCAGACGAACACCCCAGGTAGTGTCCTTGCCGATCACGCCATCGGCGTTCGGATGATTAAGGTTGTCGTTCAGGGCGTGGGACTTTTTGACCTTGTCGCTGGTCTGTCCAAGAGTAAGGCTGGCGAAGTTGTCGTCGGACGCGAAGGCTGCAGTGCTTGCGCCCAGAACCGTGATTGCCAGAAGCAGTTTTTTGAATCCAGTCATTGGGGAGTTTCCTCATGTGCCGTTTGTTTTTTGGGTACGGGGCAAGGTTACGCACCGCGCCCTGAACTCCCCCTGAACACACTCTGAACCTGGGCTGAACCGTCCCTTCCCGATGCTTCGACAGTTTTCAACAGGAGATCCGACCATGCGCATGTTCTTCGCCGTCCTCCTACTGGCCTTGAGCGGGCTCAGCCAGGCCGCCATCCAGACCAAGGAAATCCCCTACCAAAGTGCCGATGGCACGAAAATGATCGGCTATTACGCTTATGACGATGCCATCAAAGGCCCGCGCCCCGGGGTCGTGGTAGTGCATGAGTTCTGGGGCCTGAACGACTACGCCAAGCGTCGCGCCCGGGATCTCGCCGGCCTGGGCTACAGCGCCCTGGCCATTGACATGTACGGTGACGGTAAAAATACCGAGCACCCCAAAGACGCCATGGCGTTCATGCAAGCTGTGGCAAAAGACAGTGCCGTGTCGAGCGCCAGGTTTCAGGCCGGGCTCGACCTGCTGAAAAAACAACCGCAAACCGATCCGCGTAAAATTGCCGCCATCGGCTACTGCTTCGGTGGTGGCGTGGTGCTCAATGCCGCAAGACAGGGCGTGCCATTGGCAGGCGTGGTGAGTTTCCATGGCGCGCTGGCGACCAATACACCGGCAACGCCAGGCAGCGTCAAGGCGAAGATCCTTGTGGAACACGGGTCGCTGGACAGCATCGTCACCCCGGAAAACATCACGGCTTTCAAGAGCGAGATGGACAAGGCCGGCGCCGACTACCAATTCGTCAGCCTCGACGGCGCCAAACACGGTTTCACCAATCCCGATGCCGATCGTTTGGGCCATGGTGACCATGGCGGGCCGGACATTGGCTACAACAAGGCCGCCGATGAAAAATCCTGGGCGGACATGCAGGCGTTTTTCAAGAAGATCTTTGGTTGAACCGGTAGACCGCGTCGCGGCTATCGCGAGCAGGCTCGCTCCCACAGTGGATTTATGTCATTTGCACAATTGCTGTGGGAGCGAGCCTGCTCGCGAAGGCAGCACCACCGACCTGAAGCTTTGCACTACCCAGCCTTGAGCCAACCCGGCAAAATGCCTGATATGAATTCAAGCCCCGCCCTGCCCGTCTGCTGCACGCCCCTCGATGACCATTGGCCGCTGCCGTTTGTGCTGCCCGATACGGTCCTGTTGAGTACTCACTTCGATAGCGCCCGACTGACCAGCGATGATTTTCAGCGCAGCGCCGTCGAAGCGCCGGCGAGCATCCAGCGCTCGGTCGCCAAACGACAGGCAGAGTTTCTCGCCGGGCGAGTGTGTGCCCGGGCCGCGTTACAGCAGCTCGAAGGTTTGAGCTTCATTCCGGCCATCGGTGAAGACCGCGCACCGGTCTGGCCTGCTCATATCACTGGCTCGATCACCCACAGCACTGGCCGGGCTGCGGCGATCGTGGCGAACAAAAACCATTGGCGCGGCCTGGGCATGGATCTGGAAAACCTGCTCAATGCCGAACGGGCCGAACGCCTGGCCGGGGAAATCCTCAATCCGCCGGAGCTACAGCGCATGGCGGCAGGTGGTCACGATCAACGGGCATTGCTGGTCACCCTGACCTTCTCGGTCAAGGAAAGCCTGTTCAAGGCGCTCTATCCGATCGTTCAGCAACGCTTTTATTTCGAACACGCCGAAGTGCTGGAGTGGCGTGAGTCGGGTGAGGTGCGGTTGCGATTGCTTACTGATTTGTCCAGCGAATGGCGCAACGGCACCGAGCTGGATGCGCAGTTCGGGGTCAAGGATGGGCAGTTGTTGAGTCTGGTCAGCATCAAGGCCTGAAGACTCTCGGTGTTTGGAATGCCCCCATCGCGAGCAAGCTCGCTCCCACAGGGATTTGTGGCGTGACACAGATCCAGTGTGGGAGCGAGCTTGCTCGCGATGGCGGCAGTAGACTCATTACAAAATTCAGCGCTTCTCCTGATTTCTCGGCCAGCTCAAGCTGAAACACGCCCCGCCAAGGCTTTTGCTCTTGCCGATCAACGCCCGCCCGTCATGCCAATGGATGATTCGCCGCACGATCGACAACCCCAATCCATGCCCGCCTGACGCCCGGGTGCGGCTGTCGTCGAGTCGCAGGAACGGCGTGAAGATTTTCTCCCACGCCGACTCCGGCACACCCGGCCCGTCATCCTCGATATCCACCCGGCATCGCTGCTGCCCCACCTGATAGCTGATAGTCACCCGTGATTGCGCATGGCGCATGGCGTTGCTCACCAGGTTCTGGATCGCCCGGTGCAGGTAGCGCGGCTCGGCCTCGACCCAGGCATCGTCGTTATCGGCGGCCGACAGGCACAACCCACGTTGCACCGTGACGTCGGCACGCAACGGCGCCAGTTCTTCGATCACCTGATTGACCAAGGCATCCAGATCGATCCGCTGGAAGTTCAGCGCCGGCGAACCCTGTTCGAGCCGCGCATAGGTCAGCATCTCGTCCACCAACCGGTCGAGGTCCTCGATGTCGTGGTCCATGCCCTGGCAGTATTTTTCCAGGGCTTGCGGCGTGGTGGCCGAACCGACCATCTCCAGGCCAAAGCGCAGGCGGGCTACCGGCGTGCGCAATTCGTGGGACACCGCGCGCACCAGTTCGCGCTGGATCGCCAGCAACTGCTGCAAGTGCTCGGCCATGCCGTTGAACGCCGAGGCCAGCCGCCCCACAGAGTCCGCGCCGCGCGCCGGCACGCGGGTTTCCAGGCTGCCCTTGGCAATGCGCGTGGCGGCAGCTTCGAGGCCACGCAAGCGTCGCTCCAGCTGACGCACCAGCAGATAGACGATCAAACCGATCAGCGTCAGGCCCAGCGCGGCAATCAGCACCAGCCATTCCGGGGGATAAGGATTCATCTGATACAACGGGCCGATTTCCAGGACCCACGGCGTGCCGACCATGCCGGCAAATACCCGGATCGAATCGCCGCCCTTGCCCAGCGCCATCACCGTGTCGCCCTCTGACACCCGACGACGCTGGTCTTCGTCCATGTCCGCCTCGTCAACCGTGACCAGACGCAGGTCGAAACCGAAGCCCTTGTCTTGCTTCAATTGCGCCAGGCGCAGGGGCTGGTCGGCGACCGGGGTGCGCACCAGTTCATCGGTCAACAGGTAGATGGTCGCCCGGGCCAGTTGCTCGCTGATCTGCTGCACTTCCCCGGTGAGCATCAACTGTTCCTTGTCGCTGACCAGCTTGAATACCTTCGCCGCATGCGGGCCGGTCTGTTCCACCAATGCCTGGCCGCGCAACACACGAGTGCGCTGGGTCAGGTCGAGGTCGGTCTCGGCAAAGTTTTTCAGCGCCAGCGGAATGCCCAGCAGCCGCTCCCACACCAGCAAGGCCCGGTGGCGCTCGGTCTGGTTCATCGGTTGCAGGTTGTCGGCCATCAGCGAGAACGTGCCGTGGGCCAGGCGTTCGCGGTATTGCTCGCTGCGCACCTGATTGAGCAGGTGCAATGCCAGCACACCGAGCACCGCCACCAGAATCAGCGCAGCACACATGCCGCCATAGATACGCAGGAAGATCGAGTTCACAGGGTCTGGTCTACGCAGGCCTCAGGAACGAACAGATAGCCTTTGCTGCGCACGGTCTTGATCAGCCGTGGATGCTCCGGGTCATCGCCGATCTTCGGGCGGATACGCGAGATGCGCACATCGATGGAGCGGTCCTGACCGTCATAGCCGATGCCCCGCAGTGCGGTGAAAATCTCTTCCCGGGACAGAATGCGCCCGGCATTGGCCACCAACAGCCAGAGCAAGTCGAATTCGGCGCTCGTCAACTCGATGCCGTCGCCCTGCAACCAGGCTTCGCGCAAGGCGTTGTCGACGATCAGCGGGCCGAACTGGACTCGCCGCTGTTTTTCCGGGGCGACTTCGGGTGCTTCACTGCGACGCAGCAGGGCCTGGATGCGCGCCAGCAACAGACGCGGGCGTACCGGCTTGCACACATAGTCGTCAGCGCCCAGGTCCAGGCCGAGAATCTGGTCAGTGTCATCGGTGCGGGCGGTGAGCATCAGGATCGGGCCGTCATAGCGGGCGCGGACCTTGCGGCAAATGCTCAGGCCATCTTCGCCGGGGAGCATCAGGTCGAGGATCACCAGGTCCGGTTGTTCCTTGATGATGCGGTTCGCAGCGAGCGCACCATCGCCTTCGATCGATACGCGCAGGCCATTGGCTTCCAGGTAATCGCGGGTCAGTTCAGCCAGTCGCTGGTCGTCCTCCACAATCAATACCTGCCAGGCTTCTTGCTCCACGGGTGACCTCTACTTGCCAGAAACACTAATAAGGAAGGATCCACCCGTCTTTTTGTAATGATTCGGGGGGACAAATATGTATACACGCTGGGCCGATTGTATAAACGCCGCCCGTCGAGAACACAAGCGGGTAAATGCGTTCGGACGACGCGGTGTTTTGTGATAGGGTTCGCGCCCTTAAAAATCCGCCGAAGCATTTTCGATCATAGAAAAATGCTGAAAAAAGGTCCGGTCCAGCAAGGTCGCGGCCTACACGTCGATTCGCTCTTTCACACACAATTTACGCACAGGTTTATCCACAGGCAGTACGTTGCAATCGCCCCCCAAAACGCATTATCTTGTAGCCCGGCGCCAAAAAAACCCTAGATGTAGGGTTTTGCGCAAAAAACCAAACACAAACCAGACACCAATTTCAAGCGCTTTTATTGCCTCTGTCCGGTTGAACCAAACGTATTTTCGAAAGACCAAACCGCGCATGCGGATGGCTACTGTATTTCGGCCCCGAGTGGTGAAAACGGTACGGGTGTTGCAGTCCCGACTGTCACCTGCAATGGACCAAGGTTTCAGGCCCAAGGCGTGAGACCAAAGACTTCGGCATGGAAGCGGCGCCCGATAAAGCCCCCTTCCTACTGTCCCGAAGTCGTTATGCCCGGCGCTCGCCGGTTGTAGTGCTTCAGGACGGAACGGTGGGCACCGTGATGGTGCCCAAACAAACATAGAGAATGTGGAGACACTCCCCCATGCAAACCGACACAACTCGCGAGAACCCGCAGGGCACCTTGCCGCAGGCCGCTGATTCGAATTCGGATCTGTCCGCCACCGCGCCTGGCCAACTGCGCGTGATCAAGCGTAACGGCACTGTCGTTCCCTACACCGATGACAAGATCACCGTCGCCATCACCAAAGCGTTCCTCGCAGTTGAAGGCGGCACCGCTGCTGCCTCGTCGCGAATCCACGACACCGTTGCCCGCCTGACCGAACAGGTCACCGCGACCTTCAAGCGTCGCATGCCATCGGGCGGCACCATCCACATCGAAGAAATCCAGGACCAGGTCGAACTGGCCCTGATGCGTGCCGGCGAGCAGAAAGTGGCTCGCGACTACGTGATCTACCGTGACGGTCGTTCGAAAGAACGCGCTGCCCACGCACCGGCCGAGGAAGCGGTCAACGCTCACCCGTCGATCCGCATCACCCGTGCCGATGGCAGCCTGGCGCCGCTGGACATGGGCCGCCTGAACACCATCGTCACCGAAGCGTGCGAAGGCCTGGAAGAAGTCGACGGCGACCTGATCCAGCGCGAAACCCTGAAGAACCTGTACGACGGCGTGGCCCTGAACGACGTCAACACCGCCCTGGTGATGACTGCCCGCACCCTGGTTGAACGCGAGCCGAACTACTCGTTCGTGACCGCGCGACTGCTGATGGACACCTTGCGCGGCGAAGGCCTGGGTTTCCTCGGTGTGGCCGAGAGCGCCACCCACCACGAAATGGTCGACCTGTACGCCAAGGCGCTGCCGGCCTACATCTCCAAGGGTATCGAGTTCGAACTGCTGAACCCTGTGCTGGCCACCTTCGACCTGGAAAAACTGGGCAAGGCGATCAACCACGAGCGCGACCAGCAATTCACCTACCTGGGCCTGCAAACCCTGTACGACCGTTACTTCATCCACAAGGATGGCGTGCGTTTCGAACTGCCGCAGATCTTCTTCATGCGCGTGGCCATGGGCCTGGCGATCGAAGAGAAGCACAAAGAAGACCGCGCGATCGAGTTCTACAACCTGCTGTCGTCCTTCGACTACATGGCTTCGACTCCGACCCTGTTCAACGCCGGTACCCTGCGTCCACAGCTGTCGAGCTGCTACCTGACCACCGTGCCGGATGACCTGTCGGGCATCTACCACGCGATCCACGACAACGCCATGCTGTCGAAATTCGCTGGCGGCCTGGGCAACGACTGGACGCCGGTGCGTGCGCTGGGTTCTTACATCAAGGGCACCAACGGCAAATCCCAGGGCGTCGTGCCGTTCCTGAAAGTAGTGAACGACACCGCCGTAGCGGTTAACCAGGGCGGCAAGCGCAAAGGCGCTGTCTGTGCCTACCTGGAAACCTGGCACATGGACATCGAAGAGTTCATCGAGCTGCGCAAGAACACCGGTGATGACCGTCGTCGTACCCACGACATGAACACCGCCAACTGGATCCCTGACCTGTTCATGAAGCGCGTCTTCGATGACGGCAAGTGGACCCTGTTCTCGCCGTCCGAAGTACCGGACCTGCACGACCTGACCGGCAAGGCCTTTGAAGAGCGCTACGAGTACTACGAAGCCCTGACCGAGTACCCGGGCAAGGTCAAGCTGTTCAAGACCATCCAGGCCAAAGACCTGTGGCGCAAGATGCTGTCCATGCTGTTCGAAACCGGCCACCCATGGCTGACCTTCAAGGACCCGTGCAACCTGCGCAGCCCGCAGCAGCACGTCGGCGTGGTCCACAGCTCGAACCTGTGCACCGAGATCACCTTGAACACCAACAAGGACGAGATCGCCGTTTGCAACCTGGGCTCGATCAACCTGCCGAACCACATCGTCGACGG
The DNA here is from genome assembly GCF_949767415.1 of Pseudomonas sp. IT-196MI5. Classification (NCBI taxonomy): domain Bacteria; kingdom Pseudomonadati; phylum Pseudomonadota; class Gammaproteobacteria; order Pseudomonadales; family Pseudomonadaceae; genus Pseudomonas; species Pseudomonas sp. IT-196MI5. The sequence goes on along the minus strand of NZ_CATKPZ010000022.1, from coordinate 548,054 downwards.
CAAGCTGGACACCACCAAGCTGCAACGCACCGTGAACACTGCCGTGCGCATGCTCGATAACGTGATCGACATCAACTACTACTCGGTGCCGCAAGCGAAGAACTCCAACTTCAAGCACCGTCCGGTCGGCCTGGGCATCATGGGCTTCCAGGATGCGCTGTACCTGCAGCACATCCCTTACGGTTCCGATGCTGCCGTCGAGTTCGCCGACAAGTCGATGGAAGCGGTCAGCTACTACGCGATCCAGGCGTCCTGCGACCTGGCCGACGAGCGCGGTGCGTACGAGACGTTCAACGGTTCGCTGTGGTCCAAAGGCATCCTGCCGCTGGATTCGCAACAGATCCTGATCGAGTCCCGTGGCCAGAAGTACATCGATGTCGACCTGAACGAATCCCTGGACTGGGCACCGGTTCGCGCCCGTGTACAGAAAGGCATTCGTAACTCGAACATCATGGCCATCGCACCGACCGCGACCATTGCCAACATCACTGGCGTTTCGCAGTCGATCGAACCGACCTACCAGAACCTCTATGTGAAATCGAACCTGTCGGGCGAATTCACCGTGATCAACCCGTACCTGGTTCGCGACCTGAAGGCTCGCGGTCTGTGGGACTCGGTCATGATCAACGACCTGAAGTACTACGACGGTTCGGTGCAGCAGATCGAGCGCATCCCGCAAGAACTCAAAGAGCTCTACGCGACCGCGTTCGAAGTGGACACCAAGTGGATCGTCGATGCGGCCAGCCGTCGTCAGAAGTGGATCGACCAGGCTCAGTCGCTGAACCTGTACATCGCTGGCGCTTCGGGCAAGAAGCTGGACGTGACCTACCGCATGGCCTGGTACCGTGGCCTGAAAACCACTTACTACCTCCGTGCCCTGGCCGCGACCAGCACCGAGAAGTCGACCATCAACACCGGCAAGCTGAACGCGGTTTCCAGCGGCGGCAACCACGGTGACGACTCGGTCCTGGCAGCGCCTGCCGGTCCTGCTCCAGTGCCGAAGGCTTGCGCCATCGACGAGCCGGATTGCGAAGCTTGCCAATAAGCTGAGCCTGTAGGAGCGAGCTTGCTCGCGATGGTCTTGAGGCCGCCGCGTGTTTTCAGACAACACGCGTTATCGTTGACGACCATCGCGAGCAAGCTCGCTCCTACACCTACAGGTTTCGGCGAGCACAAAAAAGCCCCTCTCTCGAGGGGCTTTTTTGTGCAGCACTTTCCAGCCTCAAGCCATCTGAATGATGGTCTGCATGATGGTGCTCTGGGTGGAGATGGTCTTGGCGTTCGCCTGGTAGTTGCTCTGCGCCTTGATCAGGTCGACCAGTTCGTTGGTCAGGTTGACGTTGGATTCTTCCAGGGAGTTCGAAACGATTGAACCCAGGGTGCCGGTTTCCGGTGCATCGTAACCAGGAATGCCCGACGCGTAGGTTTCTTTCCAGCTGGTGCCGCCTACCGGCTGCAGGCCTTGTTCGTTGGTGAAGCTGGCCAGGGAGATCTGGCCGATCGGCTTGGTCTGGTTGTTGCTGAAGTTGGCCAGCAACACACCGCTGCCGTCTATGGTCAGGTTGGTGATCTGGCCAGTGGCGTAACCGTTCTGTGCCGGAATCGAACGCGCGGTGTCGGCGTTGAACTGGGTGCTGCTGGCCATGGCGATGGTCAATCCAGCCGGATCGGCTGCGGCGCCGTTGGCGGTCCACACGCCATTGGTCACGGAGCCAGGGGTCCAATTGGTGATTTTCAGGTCACTGCTGATCACCGAAGTCGGTGGCGTGGTTGGCGGCGTCACCGGCGTGCTGACCGAAGTCAGTTTGCCGGTGGAATCGAACGACATGGTCGAAGCAACCGGAGCGGTAACGGTAGGATCACTGCCATCCGGGTTGCGACCATCGATCAGCGTGTAGGTGTCCCACGTATTCGCCCCAGTCTTGACCATGTATTGATCCATGGTGTGCTGGTTACCCTGGGTATCGAAGATCGGGGTGCTGAACGATTTGGTAAAGGTCTCGGTCTTGGACGGGTCGAACTTGTTCGCCGCCACTGTCTGGTCGATCACCGCCGAGGTGGAGTTCAGGTTGATCGTCGACGACACGGTGCTAGTGGATTTCGGTGCCAGGTTGGAGGTGTCGATCTGCAGGTCGGTCAGCACGCCATTGACGATCTTGCCGTTGGAGTCCACACCGTAACCTTGCAGGCGGGCAGTGCCGTCACTGTTGGTGACGTAGCCTTCCTTGTCGGTCTTGAATGTGCCGGCACGGCTGTAGGTCAGTGAACCGTTGTTGCTCAGGACGAAGAAACCATTGCCCTGGATACCCATGTCGAGCACGTTACCGGTGTTGCTCACATCACCCTGGCCGAACTGCTGGGAAACGTTGGCCAGGCGCACGCCGTTGCCGATGGTCTTGCTGCCGGTTCCCAGGCGGGTCGCCGAGTACACGTCTTCGAATTCTGCACGGGACGATTTGAAACCGGTGGTCGCGACGTTGGCAATGTTGTTGCCGGTCACGTCCAGTTGTTTATTGGCTGCATAGAGACCGCTAAGGCCGATATTGAAAGACATCATCCACTCCTTTGTGCCGTGTTAGTCGGCTCTACATACCAATGGTTTGAACTTTGGACAGGGCAACGCTGCCCAGCCCGGCCAGATTGAGCATCAACTCACCGCCGGTCTGGCTGATGGTCACACTGTTGACGGTCGCGGGCAGGTTGGTGATCAACGCGACGGACTGGCCATCGATCGTGCTCGTTGCGCCGAAGGTGTAAGTGCCCGCAGGTACCGTCTCACCCCCATCGTTCTTGCCGTCCCAGATGAAGCTGGCATTGCCGGCCTTCTGCGAACCGAGGTCGATGGTGCGCACGGTCTTGCCGGCTGCGTCGGTGATCTTCAGGGTGGCGGACGCCACCGAAGACGGCACCACCACCGTGCCGCTGAGGCTCTTGGTGGTATCGACCACAGCCTTGTCGCCCGGCGCGATGACCGAACGGCCCACCAGCGACGATGCCTGCAAGGCCTGGGACGAGTTGTAGTTGCTGGCCAGGCCGCTCACGGTGTTGTTGAGCGTGGTGATGCCTTCCAGGCTGCTGAACTGCGCCAGCTGGGCCACGAACGCGCCGTTGTCCTGAGGCTCCAGCGGGTTCTGGTTTTTCAGCTGGGTCACCAGCAACTGCAGGAACGCATCCTTGCCCAGGGCCTGGTTGCCCGTGGCGCCGCCGGTCGCCGACGCGAGGCCGTCAGTCGTGGTGTTGGTCTTGATCGAGGAATTGGCCAGGATGTCGTTGAGGCTCAAACCGCTGGTGGAATCGGTAACACTCATCTGAGTCGTCCCCTATCACTGACCGAGGGTCAGGACCTTTTGCATCATGGTTTTGGCGGTGTTCATCATTTCGGCGTTGGTCTGGAACGAACGACTCGCGGAAATCATGTCGGCCATTTCTTCCACCACGTTGACGTTCGGGTAATAGACGTAGCCCTTGGCATCGGCCGCTGGATGGTTGGGCTCGTAGCGCGCCTCGAGGTTGCTCTGGTCTTCGACCACACCCAGCACCTGCACGCCTTGACCGGCGGCATCCTGGCTCTGGAACAGCGAGTCGCTGCCGCCGCTCTGGCCACCCTGGAACAGGGTGGCGAATACCGGGTGACGCGCGCGGTAGGTCTGGTCGATGCTCGACGAAACCGTCTCCGCGTTGGCGATGTTCGAAGCGACGGTGTTCAAACGCGTGGTCTGGGCACTCATGCCGCTACCGGCAATGTTGAAAACACTGGATAGAGACATGGCTTACTCTCCGCGCAGGGCTGACACCAGCCCTTTGAATTTGCTGTTGAGCAGGGTGAAGCTGGCTTGGAAGCCGATCGCGTTTTCCGCGTAGTTCGACTGTTCCAGCTGGGCGTCCACGGTGTTCTGGTCGATCGACGGTTGCATCGGCGTGCGATACAGCAACGACTCGTCGCCATTGCCCAGGCCTTCAGCTTCGATGTGACGGCTGTTGGTCATGTTCAAGGCGAAGGTGCCGCTTTTGGTTTTCTCGTTCTGCTCGGCGAGCACTTTCGAGAAGTCCAGGTCCCGAGCCTTGTAGTTCGGGGTATCGGCGTTGGCGATGTTGTTGGCCAGGACTTCGGCACGCTGGGCGCGAAAGCCCAGGGCTTGTTCGTGGATACCGAGCGCTTTATCGAAGCTGATGCTCATGTCGGGAAACCTTCGGGTGACCTGATTTTTCGTAGGATCAACTTAGCAAGCCCCATGCCAATTCAAAAAAGGCCGGAAACCGGGGCTTTGCCGGCCATGGCAACGCGGCAATGCCAGAAAAGCGGCAACGGTTTTCCGCCGGATGCCGCTTTTCTGCCGCTTGGCACACTTTCCAGGGCACCACCGAACCCTGTGGGAGCGAGCTTGCTCGCGATTGCGGTGTGTCAGGTAAAGCTGAACCCGACTGTCAGGACGCCATCGCGAGCAAGCTCGCTCCCACAGGGGCCGCCAGCGTTTGCAAGAAATCAGCAGGCATAAAAAAACGGGAGCCCCCTGTGGACTCCCGTTTTTTGACAACACCAACGAAATCACTTCGCCTGGTAAATGATCCCCGGGCTGCACTGGACCATCTGGTAATGATCCGGCAACCCGTTCAGCGCTTCGGAAGCGCCGAGGAACAGGTAACCGCCCCGCTTCAACGTGCTGTGGATACGCAACAGGATGTCCTTCTTCACCTCGGCGGAGAAGTAGATCAACACGTTGCGGCAGAACACGATGTCGAACTTGCCCAGGCTCGCGTAGCTGTCCAACAGGTTGAAGGAACGGAATTCCACGCGGCTCTTGATCGGCGCCTTGATCACCCAGCGTCCCGGCCCTTTCGGGTCGAAATAACGCTGCAGACGCTCAGGCGACAGACCGCGGCCGATGGCCAGGCTGTCGTACTCGCCGGTCTTGCAGTTGTTCAGCATGGTGCCGGACAGGTCGGTGGCAACGATCTGCACGCCCATCCGCAACTGGCCCATGTTGACCCGCTCGAACTCGTCGATGGACATCGACAGCGAATAGGGTTCCTGGCCCGACGAGCACGCCGCCGACCAGATACGCAGACGCTGGCCGGGACTGGCCTTGATCGCTTCGGGCAGAACCTTGTTCTTCAAGACTTCAAACGGGTAGGTGTCACGAAACCACAGGGTTTCGTTGGTGGTCATGGCGTCTACCACCTGCTCGCGCAAACCGCTGCGCGGCTGGGTTTGCATGCGCTGAACCAGCTCACCCAAAGACTTGATGCCTTGCTGTTCCATCAGTTTGTTGAGACGGCTGGAGACCAGGTACTGCTTGTTTTCACCGAGCAAAATGCCACAGGCTTTTTCCAGGAATACCCGGAACTGTTCGAAATCCAAATTACCCGTAGACAATGATGCCGCCTCTTAAATCGTGTTGACTGCCAGGGGCGCGGGCCCCTGGCTGATATCTGCTGCCTTGATCCGGTCGACTACCCGGGATGCCAGGTCATCGGGACGGAATTTGGCCAGGAAGTCATCGGCACCGACCTTCTTGACCATCGCCTGATTGAACACACCCGACAACGAAGTATGCAGGATGATATGAAGCTTTTGCATGCGCGGGTCGTTGCGGATTTCCGCCGTCAGGGTGTACCCGTCCATCTCCGGCATCTCGATGTCGGAGATCATCATCAGGAACTCTTCTTCCGGCTTCTTGCCCTCGTCGACCAGTTTGCGCAGGTAGTCCAGCGCTTGCCGACCGTCGTTCAACGCCACCACTTCGACGCCGACCGTTTGCAGGCAACGCGTGACCTGCTTGCGCGCCACCGACGAGTCATCGACCGTCAGCACACGCAACGAAAGCGCCTTGTGCTGGGTTTCGACATCCACCACACCCACGGAAATCGCTTCCGGCGTCGGCGCCACTTCCGCCAGCACTTTCTCGACGTCGATGATTTCGACCAACTGATTGTCGACCCGCGTCACCGCCGTCAGGTAGTGATCGCGCCCGGTGCCCTTGGGCGGCGGATGGATCTCCTCCCAGTTCATGTTGACGATGCGCTCCACCGAGCGGACCAGGAAACCCTGGGTCTTGGTGTTGTACTCCGTGATGATCACGAAAGGATTGTGCTTGTCCTTCAACGCACCGGAGCCGGTCGCCATCGCCAGATCAAGGATCGGAATGGTCGCCCCCCGGATGTTCGCCACGCCGCACACGACCGGACTGGACTTGGGCATCAGCGTCAGTTTGGGGCATTGCAGCACCTCCCGAACCTTGAACACGTTGATCCCGTACAGCTGCTGGCCGTCGAGACGGAACAACAACAGCTCAAGGCGATTCTGCCCCACCAGTTGCGTGCGCTGGTTCACCGAATCCATTACACCCGCCATGCCCAGACTCCTACACCAACGCCAAGTGTTGTTGCGACGCGCCTTCATCACTAAACGGCACGGCGCTTGCTTTTTTAATCGTTATGAACACAGAACCGACATTTTCCCGACGCCTGACCACCCCCTGCCGAAAACTCCTCGGCGTGCTGGCGGCTGTTTGCCTGTTCAACGCTGGCAGCCCTGCCCTTGCTGACGCGCTTACCTTGCCTGACATGCTTATCGGCGTCACCCAGGGCTTTCTTGAATTCACCGTAGAAGACTATCTGGCGACCAGCCAAACGGAAGGTCGCTACGAGATCCAGGTCAACCCGCTCGATCCGCGCATGCACATGCCCATGTGCGACAAGGAATTGACAGCAACCCTTGAGAGTCCCAAGCCGCTGGGACGGGTCACGGTCAAGGTCCGCTGCGAGGGCGCCTCCCCCTGGACCGTGTTCGTACCCGCTCAAGTCCGCCTGTTTCGCGATGTCGTGACCAGCGCCCGACCACTGCGCCGCGCCAACATTGTCGAGCCTGGAGATGTGGTCCTGCGCGAACGCGATATCAGCCTCATCAGCCAGGGCTACCTGACCTCCCTGGACCAGGCGATCGGGCAGCGACTGACCCGACCAATGGTCGCCGACCAGGTGATGACCCTGGTGCATATCGAACAGGCCGAGGTCATCCGCAAGGGTGATCAGGTGGTGATTACCGCCCGCAGCGGTACGCTCAGCGTGCGCATGCCGGGCGAAGCCCTGTCAAACGGCAGCCTGAGCGAACAGATCCGGGTGAAAAACCTCAATTCCCAGCGAGTCATCAAGGCGCAGGTCATGGCGCCGGGGCAGGTGGAAGTGTCCATGTAAGACTCCCTGCTCATCGGAATGTGGCGCTTGCCCCGGCTGTTCCCTAGACTGTGCTCCATGCAGGGCAAGCGCTGGCGCGCGCGAGGTTCATTGATAAATGGGCCTAAAGTTTTCCAGGGAATGGCCGAAACCATGGCAAGCGTCCAAATTCCCAGAGGTTTTTTTATCATGGTCATCGATTTCAGCCGTTTGAACAGCTCCTCGTCCCTTACGGGCAGTACACGTACCAGCGCCAGCAAGGAAAACGCCGAAACCGGCAAATCCGCGCCGCTGGAGTCCGCGGCCGAACAGGCCGGTACCGTCAAAAGCGGGGAATCGGTACATCTCAGCGAAGAGGCTCAACAGTTGCAGAAGGTCACTGACAAGCTGCGCGATCAGCCCGCCGTCGACAACGCCCGCGTGGCCGAGTTGAAAGCAGCGATTGCCGATGGCAGCTATAAAGTCGACAGCAACCGTGTAGCCAGCAAACTGCTCAACTTCGAAGCCCAGCGCTAGGCCACCGCCGGCGCCAGGCTTTTGGACGCTTAAAACCCAAGGCCAGCCATGCACGACACTCATCTACTGCAACTGATCACCGACGACTTTGCTCCAGCGCAACACTTGCTGGAATTACTGCAGACCGAATCCCTCGCCTTGCATGGCCGCGACATGCCATTGCTCGAGGACATCCTGGCGCAGAAACAGGCATTGATCGTCTTGCTCGAACAGCATGGCCGCAAGCGCAGTGAAATTCTCGCCAGCCTCAACCTGCCGACCAACCGTGGCGGTCTTGAGCAACTGGCCAGCCAGTCGAGCATTGGCGACCAGTTGCTGGCGCAAAGTGACGTGCTGACTGATCTGCTGGCCCAATGCCAGGCCATCAACGCCAACAACGGCCAGTCGATCCTCACCCAGCAAGCCGCTACAGCCACCCAGCTGAAAATCCTCAACGGCGGGGAAACCCCAGCGCTTTACGATGCCAGCGGAACATTCTCCAAGCTTGCCAAGCCGCGCCCGCTCAGTCAGGCATGAGCCGGTCAATGCCCCCGCTCTATCAAGACGCGCAACATACTGGCAAACTGCTATCCTGCCGTCGTCAAATTTTGTCTGGAGATTGATAAACCGTGTCCAATGCCTTATCCGTGGATGATGCTCCGCAGCCACCCAAGGTGCTCTCCACGCCCTTGGAAATCTCCAGCAACCTGCGCCAGCTGCTCGAAAGCCATGACCCGCTGATCATCACGTTCCACGAGCGCAGCCAGCGCTTCCAGAGCTACCTGGTGGATCTGGACCGTGACAGCAATATGATTGCCCTGGACGAAATGATTCCCCGTGATGGCGAGCGCTACCTGCTGGCGGGCGAACCGTTCAGGGTCGAAGGCTTCCACGAAGGCGTACGCATTGCCTGGGAAAGCAACGGCCGATTGAACATCGACGAATCCGCTGGCAGCCGCTGCTATCGCGGCGCCCTGCCCGATGAAGTGGTGTACCACCAGCGCCGTAATGCGTTCCGTGCGGCACTGAAGCTGGCACAACTGGTCAACGTCAACCTCGACGGCGAAAAGCTCAAGGCCTCCATCAGCGGCAAACTGCTGGATATTTCCGCTACCGGCTGCAAACTGCGTTTCGACGGTGACATCACCGGTAGCCTGCAACTGGGTCAGGTTTACGACCGTTTCGGTGCCGAACTGCCCTTTGGCAAGATGACCGCGCCGGTCGAGTTGCGTTATCTGCACTTCGAAGAAAAGATCTCCACCACCTTCGCCGGCGTTCGCTTCCATAACATGAGCGGGCTGGTGCAGCGTCAGGTCGAACGCTTCGTCTACCAGTTGCAACGCGAAGCGCGTCGCTTCGACAAAGACGACATCTGATAGAGCGTCAACAAAAAACGGGCAGCCCCTTGCGGTGACTGCCCGTTTTTTTGTGCCCTGGATTTAAGGCCTGGCCTCGCTGTAATTGGGGTCCCGTCCTGTATCAGGGTCTTTCGGTGGTTGATCGGTTTCAGTTTCGCTGACAGGTTCAGATTCAGGCTCTGGCCCGGTACTCACCGGATTTTGCATCTGCTCCTGCACCATCTGCTCATCAACACGCGGGTCGAGGCAGGCCACCAGTGGCGAACTCGTCATATTGTCCGGCATGGCCACGTGATGCAGCGGTGCGTCGTCGACCTGATGCAGGTTGGTCACCGCTTTCGGGCGAATCCGCCATACCAGCACCAACGCAAAGAAACTGAAGAAGGCATAGAGCATCTGGCTGCCGAACAGCTTCATCAGCACGCCTGCCACCAGCGGCCCGATACTCGCGCCAACGCCGTAGGTCACCAGCAACATGGCCGTCAGAGACACCCGGCGATCGCCTTCGACGTGGTCATTGGAGAACGCCACCGCCAACGGATACAGGCAGAACTGCACCAGCGAACAGACAAAACCGGCGATAAACAGAACCTCCAACGGCACCTGCGGCATGATCGCCAGCGGCAGTGCAGCCAGGGCCAGGCTGAAGGCAAAACTGCGGATCAGCACGGCCCGATCGTAGCGGTCGGACAACCAGCCCAACGGCCACTGCACCAGCAGCCCGGCAAAAATACAGCTACCCATGAACAGACCGACCAGCTCCGTGGACAAACCTTGCTGCGAGGCATACAGCGGCGCCAGGCCATAGAACGAACCGACGATCAGCCCTGCCCCGAGCACCGTACTCAATGACTGCGGCACACGCTTGATAAAGAACCGTGGTTCCATCGGTGCCGGGTGCAGCGGTGCCGGGTGGATCCGCCGGGTCAGGGCCACGGGCACCAGGCACAGGGCGAAACACAGGGCGACCAGCATCAGCAACTCCAGACCCAACGCCGGGTGCATGACCAGAATCAGTTGCCCCATCACCAGGCCCAGGTAAGAGGCGATCATGTAACCGCTGAACACCAACCCGCGTTGTTTGGCTTCGGCCTGCTCGTTCAGCCAGCTCTCGATCACCATGTACTGGCACATCATGCCGAGGCCGACGATCACCCGCAGGAACAACCAGGCCGGCAGCCAGTCGATCAGGCCATGGCCCAACACCGCCGCGCCGACGATTCCGGCACAGGCCGAGTAGGCCCGGATATGCCCGACCCGGGCAATCAACCGGTGACCGATCTTGCCCCCCAGCACCAGGCCGAAGTAGTTGGCGGCCATCAACGCACCGACCCACAGGCTGTCGACATGGTCGGCCGCCAGGCGCAGGCCCAGGTAAGTACTCAACAGGCCCGAGCCGATCAACATCATCAGCGAGGCGAAATACAGTGCTCGAAAGGATTTCCAGATTTGGCGCATCGGCGTTCCGAGCGGCTCCTTGCAGTGAGAATCGGCTATCGCTAAACGATAGCCGGATGTCGACGGATCGTCAGGCCTGGGCTGCTAAAACACGCCGTTCCCAGGGAGTAATTTCATTATGGAAACTGCTCAGCTCCAGGGTCTTCGAAGCGATGTAGCCTTCGATGAATTCCACGCCGAACAGTTCCTTGGCCAACTGGCTACGTTTCAGACGCTCCAGTGCCGCATGCAAGGTACAGGGCAACGAAAGATTGTCCGGCACTTCGAACGCCCCCTGGATCGGCGCGCTCGGCTCCAACGCGTTCTCGATGCCATGCAACCCCGCCGCCAGGCTTGCGGCAATCGCCAGATACGGATTGGCATCAGCGCCCGGCAAGCGGTTCTCGACCCGACGGGCCACCGGCAAACTGGCCGGTATGCGCAAGCCGGCGGCCCGGTTGTCATAGGACCAGCAGGCATTATTCGGTGAGGCGTAAGGATGGCACAAGCGCTGATAGGAGTTCACGTTCGGCGCAAACAACGCAGTGAAGTCGGCCATGCACACTTGCTGTCCGGCAATGAAGTGACGGAAGGTTGCCGTCTCCTGCCCCGCCTTGTCACTGAACACGTTTTGCCCCGAATCGATCTCGACGACACTCTGGTGAATATGCATCGAACTGCCCGGCGTATGCGCCAGCGGCTTGGCCATGCACACCACGCTCAGGCCATGCTTGAGGGCAACCTCCTTGAGCAAGTGCTTGAACAGCAACGTCTGGTCGGCCAGCAGCAATGGATCGCCATGCAGCAGATTGATCTCGAACTGGCTGACGCCCATTTCGTGCATGAACGTATCGCGGGGCAGCCCCAACGCCGCCATGCATTCGTAGACTTCAGTGAAGAAGGGTCGCAGCCCATTGTTGGAGCTGACGCTGAACGCCGACTGACCATCCTCGCGACGACCATCCAGCCCCAGCGGTGGCTGGAACGACTGAGTCGGGTCGGTGTTGGGCGCAAAAACGAAGAACTCAAGTTCGGTCGCCACCACAGGCGCCAGGCCGCGGGCCGCGTAACGGGCAATCACGGCCTTGAGCTGACCACGGGTCGACAGGCTGGAGCTGGTGGTGGTGCCCAGTTCATTCGCGTCGCAAATAGCGAAGCCCCGCGGTGGATGGCTCCAGGGCAAGCGGTGGATTTGTGCCGGGTCCGGGATCAGCGCCAGGTCGCCATCATCGCTGCCGTAAAAACGCGCCGGCGGGTATCCGCCCATGATGCATTGCAACAGCACGCCCCGCGCCATCTGCAAACGTCGACCGTCGAGAAACCCCTCGCAGGTCATCACTTTGCCCCGTGGAACGCCGTTCAAATCCGGCGTGACACACTCAACTTCATCGATGCCCGTCAATCGCTGCGCGAGTGAGCTCAGGCCTACGCTCGTCATGACGCAATCCTTGTTATTGTGCGAGCCGCGAACGGCGACCGTACAAAATAGGCTCCGCGTGTTCGGAATTTCAAGCAGCCCTCATCAATAAAGACGCAAAACCTCCTACGACAAACAGTCAGGGCAGGTAAAGACGGAACACCCCACCGCCCAACGGACCGCCATTGCCGATTTCGGTGCGTCCGCCGACGCCATTACGCTGATGCAACGCGGCAATTCGTCCGGCAAAGTACAGGCCCAGCCCGGTGCTTCCGGTGCTTTGATTGATGCCCTGCACGTAATCGGCCTGGCGCTCGATCATCTGCGCCGGATACCCCTGGCCATCGTCATTGATGGTCAACACCAGTTGCCCGGCCTCGTCGCTGACGCTGATCAAAACGGCATGCCGTGCAAAGCGGATGGCATTGTTGATGCAGTTGGCCAATACCGACGCGATCAACTCACGATCGAAGAAACCCAGCGGGCTCAGCGGGTCCACTTCATAGGTGGCCATGATGCCGCGGCTGGCGAACACTTCCTGATGGCAAGCCAGTTGCGCTTCGATGAAGTCGTCCAGTTCATGGTACGCCGGCTGCAACGGCATCTGGTTGACGCCCAGCTTGTACAGCCCCAGCAACTGCACCAGCATGCCGTTGAGGTGGGCAAACTCGAAGTCGATCACGCCCTGCTCCGGCGTCTGTTGCGCCGCCTGCGGCAATCGCGCCAGCCACTGGCTGTGGGCCTGCATCAGCATGGCCAGCGAGTTCTTCATGTCGTGCACGGTAGAGGCGATCACCGTGGAGAAATCCAGTGCCTGCTCATTGTCGATCATTGGCCAAACGCCTTGCTTTTCAGCTTCTGGTAACGCGGATAGCGCGCGTCGGAGTCGGGCATCAGGCCGACCATTTTCAGGCAGGTCCGGCATTCTTCCAGCTCCGCTGAAGGAACACCGGTGTCGGTGCCGTGCAACAGCGACTGCGCCAGGTTCAGGGCGATACTGATGTTCTTCGGCTGCATCGCCAGGGCTTTGCGGAACACCGCTCGCGCCTCCACCAGATTGCCGGTCTTGTACACGCGCACGCCCTGACGGTTGAGTTCAGCGGCGGCGGTGCCGGAGTTGAGGATGCTCGGGTCGTCGGTCTGCTTGGCGATGTCCTTCATGACCACAGGATCGTCGCCGTAGATTTCCACGCAGTTTTTCAGCATCGCGGTACCGGCCTCGGTCTGCCCGAGCATTTTCAGCTGTTTGGCCACCAGCAGTGCAGCTTCGGCGCTCATGAATTGCTCCATGCCATCCAGACGCAACAAGGCTTGCTCGGTGAGCTTGTCAGCCGTCTCGGCATCGTTGAGCAACAGGCTGGTGGCCTTCATCAGGCGTGCGCGGATTTGCAGGCCCGGATCGGAAGGGTTTTCCTTGGCCACGGCGCTCAATGTGGTGTTGATTTCCAGGCGGGTCCGCGTGTCCAGGCCCCTTTCGCTGCCCTTGCTGATCAAGGCGTGGGCCAGACCGAGGTTGCTCTCGGCATCCTTGAACCGCGACTGCGCACCCTGGCTCACCGCTTGGCGATAGGCCTTGGCCGCCGTGTCGAAATCCTCGTTGGTCATCGCCAGCTTGCCCAGCAACGCCTGGCGGCGAACCGCCAGCGGCGACAGGCGAATTGCTTCCTCCAGAACACGCTGTGCACCCTTGGTATCGCCTTCGGCGACCAGCACGTCCGCCATGCCGTCATACAGCGACGGCATCATCGGGAAGACTTTCAGGGCTTTTTCGTAAATGCCTTTGGCCTGCGCGACCTGACCGCGCTTGAACAGCAACTTGCCCAACCCGGCAAACGCCCATGGCAACGGGCGGTCGGCAATGATGCCGTCGTACAGGCGCTCCAGCGCTTCGTTCTGATTGAGGTCGCGCAGGGCATCGGCGCGATAGCGCAGGCACAACGGCGAGTAACGGATGTCTTGTTTGCACAGGGCGATGCAAGCGTTGAGCACCTCCATCGGCTTGCCCCGGTCAAGGGCCTGCAGGATCGGCTTGAGCAGGGTCTTGCGCTGCTCCAGGCGCTCCAGGCGCTGGGCCAGGCTGGATCGGTTGAAAGGTTTGGTCAGGTAGGCATCCGGCTCGTGCTCCAGCGCACTGAGCACCATGGCCTGGCTGGTTTCGGCGGTGACCATGACGAACACCGCTTCATGGCTGATCAGCTTTTCTTCCATCAGGTCTTCAAGCACCTGCTGGCCGTTCTTCTTGCCGTCGCCCAAATGAAAATCCTGCAAGACGAAGTCGTATTGCTTCTGCGAGCACATTTTCAGCGCCTGCTCGCCGGTGTCGGCAGTGTCCACTTCCTTGACGCCCAGTTCGCGCAGCATCGACCTGACCGAACTGCGGAAGTCCGAGAAATCATCGACGATCAGAAAACGCTTTTGGTGATACGACAGCATCGAAGATTTCCAGGCAATTTAAGAAGAACCCAAAGGCAAATACACGGACGGACTCAACTTCGCAGCCCTTGTTTTGGCGCGCAGATGATAACGGGTGGCACTAGGCTATCAAACACCTTCTCATCGCGATGAGGCCCCCAAGCCGGCCGCAAAGGCAAAATGGCCCCCGACTGTCCGGGTTATCGGCCAGCAGTGACGTTCCCTTGAGAATCTTCCCCTGCGGCACGCTCTAATTATTTGAAGGCGTTAGCGAAAAACAGGATTATCCTGATTTATCGATTGGCTTTTTCCTCCCCAGGACTCAAGCGCATTTCCCCCACCGCCAAAGGACGACCCCATGAGCACACCCTCCAATACCGTTCCAGAGCGAAAGGCCCTGAGCCCAAGCACGCTGGACTTTCCGGTGGTGGGGATCGGCGCGTCGGCGGGCGGGCTGCAAGCGATCAAGCGGTTCTTCGAAAACATGCCGCAGGACAACGGCATGGCCTTCGTGATCATTCTTCATTTGTCCCCCGACCACCAAAGCTTCGCCGACAAGATCATCCAGGAGTCGACCAAGATGCCGGTCTTGCAGGTCGGCAGCACGGTGCCTATCGAAAAGAACCGGGTCTACGTCATTTCGCCGGCGCAACAGCTCAATATGAATGACGGCCTGCTTGAGGTCAGCCCTGTCGACCCGCGTCTGGGACGTCACTCCTCGATCGATCTGTTTTTCCGCGACCTGGCCGATGTACACCGTGAGCGTGCGTTCTGCCTGGTGCTGTCGGGCACCGGCACGGATGGCGCGGTCGGCCTGTCCCGTATCAAGGAACAGGGTGGCATTACCATGGCCCAGGTGCCGGAAGACGCCGAGTTCGACGGCATGCCGCAGGCCGCCATCGATACGCACATGGTCGACTTCGTGTTACCGGTCGTTGAAATGCCGCAAAAGCTGCTGGAGTTGTGGAGCAACGCCCGGGAAATCAAACTGCCCACGGTCAGTGATCAGGGGATGCAGAGCATCGCCCCGGCGTCCGAGCGCGATACCGCGGCGGCCGAGCAAGTGCTGCACGACATTCTGATCCAGCTGCGCACCGGCACCGGCCATGACTTCAAACACTACAAGCGCGCCACCGTGCTGCGGCGTATCGAACGCCGGATGCAAGTCACGGCGCAACCGGACCTCGTCTCCTATTACAAATTCCTGCAAAACAATCCCGAGGAAACCAAAGCGCTGCTGGGCGACATGCTGATCGGCGTGACCAACTTCTTCCGAGACCGCGAAGCCTTCGAAGCCCTGGAACGGGATGTGGTGCCGCAATTGGTCAGCGCCGCCACGGCATCGGCGCAATCGGAGAAAAAAGAAGAAATACGCGTCTGGTCCGCTGGCAGCTCCACCGGCGAAGAAGCCTACAGCCTGGCGATGCTGCTGCACGATCAGATGCAACTGGACTCCAGCAAAGCCACGTTGCAGGTGTTTGCCACCGACATCGACGAACGCGCGATCAGCTACGGGCGCAGCGGCCTGTATCCGTAAGCCATCGTCACCGACGTGCCGCCGTCACGGTTGCGCCACTATTTCATCAAGGAAAACGATCATTACCGAGTGCGCAAGGAGCTGCGCGAAAAGGTCTTGTTCGCCAAGCACAGCCTGTTGTCCGATCCGCCGTTTTCGCAGATCGACCTGATCGTTTGCCGCAATCTGCTGATCTACCTGGATCGCGAAGTGCAGCGTGAAATCCTCCAGATGTTCCACTTCGCCCTGCGTCCCGGCGGCTTCCTGTTCCTCGGCACGTCCGAAAGCGCCGATGCCTGCCACGAACTTTTTGCCCCTGTCGACAAACGCAACCGGATCTTCCGCGCCAAAACCGGCACGGCTTCCAGCCGGCGCACGCCCACCATGCCCCGTGGCGGCTACGTACGTACCAATATGCTCCGGCAGGCCCCGGAAACCGGCGAGCAACGCAAACTGTCGGTGGCCGACCTGCACCAACGCGCCCTCGAACAATCAGCGCCACCGAGCGTGCTCGTCGACACCAACGCCGACATCCTGCACATGAGCGAGAGCGCCGGGCGTTTCCTGCGGCATGTGGGCGGCGAACTGTCGCGCAACCTGCTGAACCTGATTCTTCCGGAGTTGCGCCTGGAAATCCGCACCACCCTGTTCCAGGTCCAGCAGAGCGGTACTTCGGTCAAGTCCCGTGAGGTGCCGATCAAACGCGATGAACGACGCTACCTGATCGATCTGGTCGCCCACCCCTACAAGGATGAAGCCTCGGAGGGCGAATACATTCTGGTGATTTTCGAGGAGGTCGAGATCGACCCCACAGAAGTGACCTTGAGCACCCAGCTGCAAACCGAAAGCCAGGTGCTGTCCAACCTCGAGCGTGAGTTGCAACGGACCAAGCTGCACTTGCAAGACACCATCGAGCAATCGGAAATCTCCAGCGAAGAGCTGAAGGCCTCCAATGAAGAAATGCAGGCGATCAACGAAGAGCTGCGCTCGGCCACCGAAGAGCTCGAGACCAGCAAGGAAGAACTGCAGTCGATCAACGAAGAGCTGCTGACGGTCAACTTCGAACTGAAAACCAAAGTCGAAGAGACCGACAAGATCAACGACTACCTGAGCAACCTGATCGCCTCCACCGACATCGCCACGGTATTCGTCGACCGCAGCATGCGCATCAAGTGGTTCACCCCCCGCGCCACCGACATCTTCAGCATGCTGCCGGTCGATACCGGACGCTCGCTGCTCGACATCACCCATCGCCTGTACTACGAAGACCTGGCGGCCGATGCGGCCCAGGTCTTCGAATCGCTGAACATGATCGAGCGCGAAGTCAGCAGCACCGACAACCGCTGGTACATCGCCCGCCTGCTGCCCTATCGCTCCAGCGAAGACCACATCGACGGTACCGTGCTGACCTTCATCGACATCACCAAGCGTCGCGCGGCCGAGGAAGAATTGCGCCTGGGCGAAGAACGCATGCGCCTGGTCGCCGAAAGCACCCGCGACTACGCCATCATCACCCTCGATGAGCACGGCGTGATCACCAGCTGGAACAAGGGTGCCGAATTGATCTTTGGCTATAGCAAGTACGAGGCCGAAGGGACTCGCTACGATTTCATCTTCTGCGCCGAGGATCGTGCCAACGGCATTCCAGAAAACGAACTGCAAACGGCCCGCGACCATGGCCGCTTCGAAGATGAACGCTGGCACCTGCGCAAGGACGGCAGCCGGTTCTTTTGCAGCGGCGAAGTCACCTTGCTCAACGGTGACAATCTTCGGGGCTATGTGAAAATCGCCCGGGACCTGACCGGCCACAAACGCCAACATGAAGAACAGAGCCAGCAACTGGCCGAGACGCGCAACACCAGCTATCTCAAGGACGAGTTCTTTGCCGTCATGTCCCACGAACTCAAGCACCCGCTGAACCTGATCCAGCTCAACGCCGAACTGTTGCGTCGCTTGCCGGTGACGAAAAACCTGTCTCCAGCCGCCAAAGCCGTCAATACCATCTGCGAAGCCGTCACCAGCCAGGCGCGGATCATCGATGACCTGCTGGATGTCGCCCGGGTCCGCACCGGCAAACTCAAGCTGCAATCGGTTGCCGTGGACCTGAACAACGTCTTGCGCGACATCTACACCGTGGTCCTCAATGACGGGCACGACATCACGGTCGAACTGCAAGTACCCGCCGAGGCACTGATGATCCAGGCCGACCCGACGCGTCTGGAACAGATCATCTGGAATCTGGTGAACAACGCACTGAAATTCACCCCGGCCAAGGGCCGCGTGCAACTGATCGCGAGTCAGGCGGGCAACATGGCCAGGCTGGATGTCAAAGACAACGGCATCGGTATCGCGACAGAGCACCTCGAACATGTATTCGACCTGTTCGGCCAGGCGGAAAAACAGCACACCTCGCACCAACGCGAAGGGCTGGGGATCGGCCTGTCACTGGTCCGCCAATTGACCGAGGCACAACGAGGCACAGTGCAAGTGAGTTCCGGCGGCGTCGGTGCCGGTTGCACGTTTACCGTCTACTTGCCATTGGCCGAGACCAACGGTGAAGCCCTTCCCGTCGCGCAGATCGAAGACACTTGCGGCAGACTCAGCGGCTTGACCATCCTGCTGGTCGATGACTCCGCCGAAGTGCTGGAAACCTTGAAGATGCTGTTGGAGATGGAGGACGCCCAGGTGATCGCCTTCGACCGTCCGGTGGCGGCGCTGGACGCGGCGAAAAATACCCGGTTCGACCTGATCATTTCAGACCTGGGCATGCCGGTCATGAACGGGCACGAGCTGATCAGCGCCCTGCGCCAGCTGCCGCAAGTCAAGAATGTGCCCGCCATTGCGCTGACCGGCTACGGCGCGCAAAGCGATATTCAGAAATCACGGCAATCGGGGTTTAACCAGCACGTTGGTAAACCGGTGTCCTACGATGAACTGATCGACACTATTGAAGCTCTGCGGCACTCATCGACCTGAGGCAACTCAAGTAAGCGCGCTGTACGCAGGCCCGTCGATCGATGGCCTGCCGCAACCGCTCCTTTTGCTCGGCCCACACCCCCGGATCGACCTTGGTCGAGCGCATCAGTGTCAGTACGGAGGCCTTCGCGGCCTGATACTCAATCCAGGCATCGTCGGACTTGAGCTTCAAACGCTCACGCTCGGTCATTTCCATGCAACGCAGTGCCAGTACCGACTCGTCGGTGATCACCGGCCCCAAGGCCAGTTGCACCCGATGCGGCGCGACGAAGGCCTGGGTCTCGAGCACAATCTCCCCTGCCCGCGCCACGCCCCATCTCAACGCCAGTGCCCGAGGCTCACCGCTCTGCCGATCATGGGACTCTTCGCTGATCGCCCAGCCATTGCGGCCATAAATCCCGATAAACACCTGAGCAAACCCCAGCGGGCTGATGCGCGCCCGCACCTCGACCTGCACGCCGTTGCCGAGCACTTCTTCATAGGTCTGAAAGGGTAAGCGGGTATTGGTCCAGAGCCAGTATCCGGTGCCTCTGTGTCGCATCGATTGATCTCCACAGATGGAATTAGAAGTAAGGCACAGCCGTCACCGGGTTGCCATGCAGGTCGTCGGCAGACCTCCCCAAGCCCTGGCTTGCCGGTGACTCGGCCAGGCAGGATCCGCCGATAAATTGACTACTCTGAAATTAGAACTCCTAACTTCACGCCACTCGTCGATTAATTGACGATGCTGATCAGGATCAGACATTGGCCACTTGCCACCTCTGGCGAGCCTAATTCCTTGATTTTCGAGGGTTACTCTCCCCCTTGAGAACATCGCTCAGGCCTCTCCGCACCGGGTCGCTATCGGGGACCTGACGGATGGGCAGGCTGGCAGCACTCCGGGCTGACCTAGAATCAGTTGATAGCCGGGAGGGAGCACATCATCATGTGTAAACCACTGATAATTATTCGTATTGACCTTCTCTCCCGGGCTCTGGCTGCCTTCTGGAAACGTTCGCCCCGCGCACCAGCGCTGCTGATGGAGATGGCCCCGGGGTCAGTGGTTGCCAATGCCTGGGCGGGCGTCATCATGGCCTCCCGGCGTTCTAATCCGTCCTTCAATCACGCCGACCTGGCGAGCAAATTGCTGTCCCGGGTAGGCCTGCGGGTGGAGGCCATCGCTGGTTTTTCAAGGGGTCAGGAAGATCATGACTGACCAAAAAGAGTCAATTGGCGTAATGCTGATCGATTGTCGCCCCCTCGTGCTCATGGGCCTTCGCGACTTGATCAATGCCCGAAAGCCCCGGATGGAAGTGACGGCACAGGCCACCACCTATACCCAGGCGCTGGATCTTGCCGATCAGCTGCGGCCCGATGTGATTTTTTTCAGTTTCTTTCCGGATGCACTGAATTCTCTGGATGTCGTCGCGGGACTCACCCGTAGCGCCGAAATGAAAGTACTGCTGCTCAAGGGCCTGTACGAAGTCGTCCCCGTTGCCCAAGCGATAGAGGCCGGCGCTCGTGGCATCGTACTGGCGGAAGACCCGACGGAATCGATTATCCAGGCCATCCTCAAGGTCCACCATAACGACTTCGCAATGGACAGAGCCTGGGCTGGCGGACTTTCCGGCTATGCCACCACCGGGCATATACCCTTGAAATGCAATCGAGAGCAGGCGAAACAGGCACGGTTGACGCTGCGCGAGAGAGAACTGATTCGCGCCATCGTGGGCGAACCGTCCGCCAAATATGTAAGCATCGCCGGGCGCCTGGGGATCAGCGAGCACACCGTGCACAACCACCTCAGCAACATCTATCAAAAGCTTGATCTCATCAACCGCATCGACTTGCTGATGTATGCGCTGAAACACGGGCTCACCAACGAAGCATCGGCCGAGTCCGCCTGGGTGGAACTGGATTGAATTTCAAGTCGATACAAACCGGTCTGCCCCTCACTTTCAGGGAGTAGGCCGTCACCGCTTCGCCGTCCTTGTCGGTGGACCGGGACAGAGTGCCCCCGCAATACTGATGTCGCTCTCGGTAAATCCTGCCACACCAATCTGTACCTACCCGCCGCGTTCTTCAAGCCTTGTGCTGCTCGCCAGTTCACAGCGCATGCGATCACGGGAATTTCGCATCAGAACCGCAAAAAAGATGCGAGGGTGGTTTCCTGCGCCACCCTCACATTCGTTTACGCGCGCAATGCTTCAGGCGCTGCCAAAAAAGATGTCGGTACTCTCAACGTGGGCCCCGACCACGGTGATGGTCGTTGCCTGTCCGCCAGACTCGGCAACCGTCACGACGCTGTCCGCGCCGGTGTTGTTGATCGACTGGACAACAGCGTTCGGGTCGCCGTTAAGCATCAGCTTGTCTTGCACGCCTGACCCCGTATCGAAGCCGGTGACCTGGTACCGGTTCTCATTGACTGCCAGATCGACGTTGAACGCATCCTGCTTGGCGATCGTGCCAGCCAGCGTGAAGTCGAAGAGTGCGTTGTTCGGATCATTGGCGAACAGGTTGGCATCAAACGTACTCGTCGCCGAGTCCCCATCCTTGTCCGTCAGCGTCGCGCTGAATGCCAGCTGGACATCGCTGGCCAGGCTCTCGCTCTGCTGAAGGAACTGGATCACCGGGATCTTGATCTCGCCCCGGCCCATCGTCAGCTGAACAGCGTCGATCAGCGCCGAGCCCTCCTTCTCAATGAGGAAGGACACCTGTCCGCCGGCCTCCGGAGTCAGGGTGTTCACTTCGACGCGGTTCGAAAACGTGCCATCCTCGTAGTAGATCCGGTAGTACAGGTCCTCGGTCGCCGTGTTGTATCCCGCCACGGAGTTGTCGATAAAGACCTTCATGCCCGTCAGCAGGCTCTCCGGATTGATGACGAAACTTTCATCGGCGGCGCTGATGGCCGCCAGGTTATCTCCCTGGAAAAGGTTATTGGCGACGCCAATGCCGGACGTGCTGACGTTCATGGCCGCCGGGTCTATATACGACGGCAGGGGGTTGGTCTGCAGCGTGGCTTCGGTGGGGTCGGGTGCTCCGAGCCCGATGCCGGTCAGGATGTCCGAAGTCGACGCCAGCGCCTTCGCGGAAAAGAACACGATCTCTTCGGATGCCGAAGGAATAGCCGGGTTACTCGTCAGCGGAATCAACAATGTGCGCACCGAGTCCGGGCCGCCGGCAGTGAGTGAGCCGTCGGCACTGCTGAGCACGATGGTCGAACTGAAGCCTTGCACCAGATCCAGTGCATAGTGGCCATCGGCATAGGCAGTCAGCGTGTAGTCGACCGTGGTATTCGCCGTTGCCGCGTTGTTGTCGAAATCACCGGTCAAGGATCCTGCGAACTGGTACGCGCCATTGACATCCGGCGATGGCGACAGCTCGTGGAGCGTGCCGGTCCCGGTCATCGTCGTGTTGTCTGGCCTGACGAGGGTGAACTGGTCATTGACCAACGAGATATCCAGACCGGCTGCACCCAGCCCGTCGGCTCCCGTCGCCATATTCCAGAACCCGGATTGCGCAAGGACGCTACCGGTCCCGATCAGGTTGCCGAAACTGAGTGCCGGCCCGTCGTCCTTGAACACCAGGTTCTGCCCGATGTTCAGCGTCGCCTGGGCACTGTCGCCGTCCCCGTCGGTCTTGATCGCGGTCAGTGTCACCAGGTTGTCCGAGGCCAGGCTTGTCGAGTCATCCGGATTGGTGGTGTTGGCATGCACCACGGCCCGGAGCTGGTCGAGCGTGACGCTGCCATTGGCGGCTACGCTGACGGTGAACACCAGCAGATTGCCCGTGGCCGTGTGGCCTTCGACCACGCTTCCATTGAGCGACAGGTTCACCGCCTCGCCCGAGGCCGTGTCGGTCAACCCGGAGGCTCCCGCCACCACGCCCAGCGCATAGGTCAGCGTCCCCGCATCATCGGCGCCAAACGCCGAGTTGAAGTTGGCGGCAAAGCTCTGGGTCGCGTTGGTCGCCAGCAGCGTCTCGTCCACGGTCAGCGTCGGTTCCGTGCCGGTGGTGGTGATGCTCGGCCCGTCGTCCTTGAACACCAGGTTCTGCCCGATGTTCAGCGTCGCCTGGGCGCTGTCGCCCTCCTTGTCAGTAACGGTCGCGGTCAGCGTCACCAGGTTGTCCGAGGTCAGGCTTGTCGAGTCATCCGGATTGCTGGTGTTGGCATGCACCACGGCCCGGAGCTGGTCCAGCGTGACGCTGCCATTGGCAGCGACGCTGACCGTGAACACCAGCAGGCTACTGAGGGCCGTACGCCCTTCGACCACCGCGCCGTTGAGCGACAGGTTCACCGCCTGGCCCGTGGCCGTGTCGGTCAGCCCGGAGGCCCCCGCCACCACGCCCAGTGCATAGGTCAGGGTACCGGCCCCATCAGCGCCAAACGCCGGGTTGAAGTTGGCGGCAAAGCTCTGGGTCGCGTTGGTCGCCAGTACCGTCTCGTCCACTGTCAGCGTCGGTTCCACCCCGGTGGTGGTGATGCTCGGCCCGTCGTCCTTGAACACCAGGTTCTGCCCGATGTTCAGCGTCGCCTGGGCGCTGTCGCCGTCCTTGTCGGTAACGGTCGCGGTCAGCGTCACCAGGTTGTCCGAGGTCAGAGTCGTCGAATCATCCGGATTGCTGGCGTCGGGATGCACCACCGCGCGGACCTGATCCAGTGTGACGCTGCCATCGGCTGCCACGCTGACCGTGAACACCAGCAGGTTGTCTGTGGCCGTACGCCCTTCCACCACCGTGCCGTTGAGCGACAGGTTCACCACATCGCCCGTGGCCGTGTCGATCAGCCCGGAGGCTCCCGCCACTACGCCCAGCGCATAGGTCAGCGTGCCCGCACCATCGGCACCAAACTCTGAATTGAAATTGGCGGCGAAGCTCTGGGTGTCGTTGGTCGCCAGTGCCGTTTCGTCCACCGTCAGCGTCGGCTCCGTGCCGGTGGTGGTGATGCTCGGCCCGTCGTCTTTGAACACCAGGTTCTGCCCGATGTTCAGCGTCGCCTGGGTGCTGTCGCCGTCCCCGTCGGTCTTGGTCGCCGTCAGTGTCACCAGGTTGTCCGAGGTCAGAGTCGTCGAATCATCCGGATTGCTGGCGTCGGGATGCACCACGGCGCGGCTCTGGTCGAGCGTGACGCTGCCATTGGCCGCCACACTGACCGTGAACACCAGCAGGTTATCCGTAGCCGTGCGGCCTTCGACCACGGCGCCATTGAGCGACAGGTTCACCACCTCGCCGGTGGCCGTGTCGATCAGCCCGGAGGCTCCCGCCACCACGCCCAGTGCATAGGTCAGGGTACCGGCCCCATCGGCACCAAACTCTGAATTGAAATTGGCGGCGAAGCTCTGGGTATCATTGGTGATCAGTACTGTCTCGTCCACCGTCAGCGTCGGTTCCACGCCGGTGGTACTGATGCTCGGTCCGTCGTCCTTGAACACCAGGTTCTGCCCGATATTGAGGGTCGCCCGGGCGCTGTCACCGTCCCCGTCGGTCTTGGTCGCCGTCAGCGTCACCAGGTTGTCCGAGGTCAGAGTCGTCGAATCATCGGGATTGGTTGCGTCGGGATGCACCACGGCCCGAATCTGGTCGAGCGTGACACTGCCATTGGCCGCCACGCTGACCGTGAACACCAGCTGGTGGGTGATGGCCGTATGGCCTTCCACCACCGTGCCATTGAGCGACAGGTTCACCGCCTCGCCCGTGGCCGTGTCCGTCAGCCCAGAAGCTCCGACCTCCACGCCCAGCGCATAGGTCAGCGTGCCCGCCCCATCGGCGCCAAACGCCGAGTTGAAGTTGGCGGCAAAGCTCTGGGTGGCGTTGGTCGCCAGTACTGTCTCGTCCACGGTCAACGTCGGCTCCGTGCCGGTGGCGCTGATGCTCGGTCCGTCGTCCTTGAACACCAGGTTCTGCCCGATGTTCAGCGTCGCCTGGGCGCTGTCGCCGTCCCCGTCGGTCTTGGTTGCCGTCAGCGTCACCAGGTTGTCCGTGGTCAGAGTCGTCGAATCATCGGGATTGGTGGCGTCGGGATGCGCCACGGCGCGGCTCTGGTCGAGCGTGACGCTGCCATTGGCCGCCACGCTGACCGTGAACACTAACTGGTGGGTGATGGCCGTATGGCCTTCCACCACGGCGCCATTGAGCGACAGGCTCACCACCTCGCCGGTGGCCGTGTCGGTCAGCCCGGAGACTCCCGCCACCACGCCCAGTGCATAGGTCAGGGTACCGGCCCCATCGGCACCAAACGCCGAGTTGAAGTTGGCGGCAAAGCTCTGGCTGGCGTCGGTCGTCAGTACCGTCTCATCCACCGTCAGCGTCGGTTCCGTGCCGGTGGTGGTGATGCTTGGCCCATCGTCCTTGAACACCAGATTCTGCCCGATGTTCAGCGTCGCCCGGGCGCTGTCGCCATCCCTGTCGGTCTTGGTTGCCGTCAGTGTCACCAGATTGTCCGAGGTCAGACTCGTCGAATCATCGGGATTGGTTGTGTTGGCGTGCACCACGGCGCGGATCTGGTCGAGCGTGACACTGCCATTGGCAGCCACGCTGACCGTGAACACCAGTTGGTTGGTGAGGGCCGTATGGCCTTCCACCACGGCGCCATTGAGCGACAGGTTCACCGCCTCGCCCGTGGCCGTGTCCGTCAACCCGGAGGCTCCGGCCACCACGCCCAACGCATAGGTCAGCGTGCCGGCACCATCGGCGCCAAACGCCGAGTTGAAGTTGGCGGCAAAGCTCTGGGTGGCGTTGGTCGCCAGTGCCGTTTCGTCCACGGTCAGCGTCGGCTCCGTGCCGGTAGTGCTGATGCTCGGCCCATCGTCGTCGAAGATGATCTTGGAGCCGATTTCGGCTGTTGTAATAGAGGCCTGGACCAACTTGAAGCCACCGATATCAAAATCGGCGTGGTTATTGCCCTTGGCGTCGACGGCCGCCCCGTTCTCGACGAGTACGCGGTTGTGATCCGACGTTGTGGTGTATTGAATCTGGTAGCCGGCCAAAACGCCGGTGATGGTTGCAACCCCGCCAACCGTACTGATGACAATGCTCGGGCTATTCACCGATCCGTCTGAGTTCTCGAGCACCTGCCCGGTGCTTTTATTGATGACGCGAATATTGGTGATTTCAACCGACGTATCACCGACATATCCGTTGATGAAATTCACGCCAGGTTCAGACGCGGTGCTGAATGCGCTGATTTTTACCACAGCACTCTTGCCGCTTTGCAACTGCACGACGTCGAAACTGGCCGACTTCGCATTGAAGACGCCGGTAAAGTCGACGTTGGATTCAATATCGGCTTCGTTCTGATCCAGGTTGGGAATGGTCACATTCTGCCTGGCACCCGTGACGAACGAAAAACGGATACCTTCCTGTTCCGTAATCATCTGATTGTTGGTGCCGAAGGTGGTCGGCCCACCCGCCTGGCTGGTATTGATCGTGTCGCCAGTGGTGATATTCGCGCCGCTTGACTGGTCTGCTGGGTCCTTGCCGGTGGCGATGATGGTGGGGTCCGTGATCCGCAACACACCACCGTCGTTGACAACAGTCGGGGTCGCCGTCGTAAACATCAGAAAGAGGTTCTGACCTGAGGGTGCACTGGCCAGGCTGAACTCCATGTCCTGGCTGGCTCCGATGAAAATCTTATTCAGAAGATTGAGCGAATCATCGGCGTTCGCAGTATTTGTATGCAGCAGCGGTTGGTACTCAACGGTCCAGATCTTGCCGCCCGTGACCGGCGATCCGGTTTCTTCTATATAGGCTGCGAACACGATCGCGCCGCTTGCGCTCCCGGCTCGGCCCAGAACGATGTTGTTGTTCGTATCCGTATAGAGAAGGATGCTGATGCCGTCGAGGGTAGACAGCCCGCTGACCACGCCACTGAGCGGTGCGCCAGTGCTGTCGACGAAGCTGACATCGGTAATGCTGGCTCCGGGTGCAGAGGTGATGGTGAACGCATTGCTGCCCGTATTGCCCGCGACACCGGTATAGCCGCTCAAGGCCGCACCCGTTGCGGTGCCTGCTCCAAGTCCAGTCAAACGGCTAGCGAAGGTCGTGGGCAGGGACGTCACCAGAATGTCGTTGTCGTCAGCGTCTCCCACGGGGCCTGGAGTGGCCGTGCCGTTCTGCAACCCGGCCGTTTCGTCCAGGGTCACGTCCTCGCCGGTCGCCACGACGCTCAAAACACTGTCCGTAAAGGACGCTGTCGCCACGGCGTCGTCAGCGGTGCCGAGCACACCGTCGGCGCCCGCAGAGGTCGCAGTGAGCAGAAACGTCGCGCCTGCCGAGTCGTCGGGATTCACGTACCACGAGGTGGTGACGCTGCCGTTGACCTGGCCGTCGAGATCGCCGACACCGCCGTCGGTCACGGACCAGGGCTCGTGCCCCGCGCCCATATTGGTATTGAGTACGTCGTCGGATGTACCCCACACACCATCCGCGCCGGCACCGACGGCGTGGTCCACTTCGAGCGTCACGGTGCTGCCGGCGGCGAAACCGCTGGCCGTGATGATGGCGGTGCTGCCGGGGGCGTAGTCTCCAAGGTCGGTGGTGACGGTCGGAATGTAGGTAAACGTCCAGTCGTGGCTGACGGGGGAAGGATGGTCACCGGCGTTATTGGCCAGGTCATTGGTTAGCGATGAGATTTTCTTGCGCATAGACATGACTTTCTCCTGAGCGGGTCCAGTCATCGGGGGTCGACCTTGGACCATTTTCTGATCTATTGGTCACAACTATGAACAAGCACCGGACGATGCACATCGGCCGATACTCCCAGGCGGGATGGGAGTTTCAGACTACTTGGGAGGGGAGAAGGAAAGTCGCGGAGGCAGGGTTGATGGATTCGATCAATCCCAGGCACCAGGATTTGTCGAACTTTATCTACAGGTCATGAAAATGAAGTGTTGAAACAGGCGGGGGAGCTGCGAAATATGGTGTCCCAGGGCAGGTTCGAACTGCCAGCCTTCCCCTTAGGAGGGTCAATTTACGCATAGCAAAGAAAGGAGAAGGCCAGTATTTATCAGGCCTCCAGTCCGGTTGCGTCCGAGAAAACGGCGCCGTATAGTTCCTTTTGCACCCACCATGCACCCATGGAAACAAAGTGAAAGAGAAGCTAACCGCCAAACTACTGTCCAGCTTGCAGGTAACTGGCCGGGAATATGAAGTCCATGACACAACCATAACCGGTCTATTCGTGCGGGTCACCGCGGCGGGTGCGCGATCTTATGTGGTGACTTGGGCTAGAGGCCGCAAGAAGACCTTGGGCCGGGTTGGCATTCTCACATTAGATCAGGCTCGCCAAGAAGCAACGCAATACCTAGCAGACGCCAGAAAGCACGGCGAGCCCTTGGCAGTGTCTCAAGGTCGCAAGGGTGCCGCCCTGCCCTCCTTGCGCGACTTCATCGACCACACCTATATGCCGTGGTTCAAGACTCACCACAAAGGGCATGAGAAAACCCTGCACACGCTCGACAACAATTTCTTGCCGATAATGCCTCAACGGATCGACTCAATCACAGGCCGCGACCTTGAGCAGATCCGCACCGGATGGATGCAGGCCGGCAACAAGCCTTCGACAGTAAATAGAAAAATGGGCTCGATCAGTGGAGTATTCAGCCGGGCCGTTGAATGGGAGTACATCGCCACACATCCGCTAGCCAAGCTTAAGCAGCTCAAGGTCGACTCAATGGGTAAGGTTCGATACCTGGACCAGGATGAGACCAAACGACTACGCGAAGCTCTGGACTCGCGCCAAGACGAAGCGCGGGCCGAGCGCGAGACAGCCAACAAGTGGCGGGAAGACCGCGGCAAAGAGCTGATGCCAAGCTTGCTACTGCTTCCCTTCACCGACCACCTGAAGCCGATGGTGCTGGTGTCGCTGAATACTGGGATGAGGCGCGGTGAACTGTTCGACCTGAAATGGTCAGCGGTGAACTTCGACACTAAGACAATCACCGCCGCCGGTACCACCACTAAAACGAGTGACACACGACATATCCCCATGAACAAGGAAACCTTCGGCGTACTGGAGGATTGGAAAAAGCAGGTCGGGAAGTCCCGGTATGTTTTCCCGAGCCAGGGAGGGGGCCGCCTAGAGGATGTTAAAAGCGCCTGGCTCAAGTTGCTTGAACGAGCCAAGATCGACGGCTTTCGCTGGCACGATATGCGTCACGACTTCGCGTCACGCCTTGTTATGGCGGGCGTACCGCTCAACACGGTACGGGATCTGCTAGGGCACGCCGATATCAAAATGACGCTCAGGTATGCCCACTTAGCGCCGGGTACCAAGGCGGCGGCGGTGGAGCTCATTTAGAAGGGAATGTCAGGCATCAAAT
The DNA here is from genome assembly GCF_949767415.1 of Pseudomonas sp. IT-196MI5. NCBI lineage: Bacteria > Pseudomonadati > Pseudomonadota > Gammaproteobacteria > Pseudomonadales > Pseudomonadaceae > Pseudomonas > Pseudomonas sp. IT-196MI5. The sequence continues at coordinate 518,972 of NZ_CATKPZ010000022.1, read as the reverse complement.
CTTCATCGGTCATAGGCAATATAGTCGGCGACGCTTTGTTCCTCTCAACGTGATCAAGTATTTCTTTCCAGCTAGAGCGTACTCGCGATGCAAGCAGCCGAGATGGTTCTGCTGACCACGATCCATCCGCGTATCGCTGCCAAAAATGCTCAGTCGCCTTGATGGTTTCCCAGGTCCTGAGCTCATCGTACGTCAAGGCTTCAGGCATATGAATGGCCAATTGCACTAGCCTTGAAGACTCGTCAGTAGACCAAATTTTATCGAGAACAGTGGACAGAGTACTGCCATCAAAGTCGACAGATTGCTGGGCTATCGCCTGCGCAATTGCCCACTCAACTACGGCTGTCAAAGAGCGCTTTTGCAGTCTCCCCATTATGTCCAAAGCGAACTTTATCTTCGGATCAATTCTGATCCCGACACTGACTGTTGTGCTCGTCTCGCCGGTGCGCTTGCTCGTCTTAGTGGCCATACCATTCCATCTGTTCTGTAGCGGTCGGTTCAGCCGACCTGATAGGTGCAGCTTGCTCGACGCGCAAACCACTGTCAATCCATGCAAGTACAAGACTGTATAGCATTTGCTTGCATTGTTAGATTTATGCATTGTAACCTAGCAACATCTGGCATCCTCTTCAGTGCCGGAATTTAGGGATACGACCATGGAACAAACCCCGCAACAAATGGCTCCGCTGTCGGTGAGCGTCGAAGAATCTGCTCGCATTTTGGGTATTTCGCGCTCTGCTACTTACGAGCTCATCGCCCAAGGCGAAATCAAGACTTTCAAGATTGGTCGACGGCGCCTGGCACTGGCGTCCGAACTGAAGGTGTTCATTGAGCGCGCAGCTAAGGCCGGCGCACGGTGAAACACGAAAAGAATAAAGGGGAAGTATTGCGCAGGACTGCGCGGAGGATTGCCAAGGCGGTGCTCGAACACCGCCTTAGCGAAAACACACTGGATAGCACCAACGTGAGGGCAAACTATGACACGCCATACTTCAACTGAGCAAGACCGCAAGATGATGGAGGCGCTGCGAAACGGTCCAGTTTCGACCATCGAAGCGGCAAAGGATTTGGATATCGTCCAGCCACCAAACACCATTCGCCGCCTCAGGAAAAAGGGGCACGAAATCCGCACCTACTGGACGCATCAGTCCACCGAGCCAGGCCGCCCGCCGCACCGGGTGGCCAAGTACATCTTGATGCGCGAAGCGTCGTAATCCAGAGATCGCAGAGGTCTCCGTAATTTGCGGAGACCTCTTGCGCCTGCCTGTGAGCCGCTGATGGCGATAAAAAGAAAGGGGTTCAAACCCAAGGCCAAACCATTTGCCATGATGCTTTGGCAGATGGGGCAGTCTGCCCCCTATCGTGCGCTGAGCTTTACCGCCAGGGGGGTGCTGATGGAATTGCACATGCAGTACAACGGCAACAACAACGGCGATCTGTCAGCCACGCGCACTATGGCAAAAGAGTGGGGAGTGAGCTCTCCGAACATTCTGCAAAAGGCGCTGACTGATCTCTTAAATGGGGGGTGGATCATCCAGACCCGCACCAGCTATTTTTCCCGCCATGGGTCAAGGTGCGCGCTGTACGCGCTTTCCTGGTATGCAATTGACGAATGTCCCGGGAAGGAACTCGAAATATCCCCGACTACCACCCCGCCGAAAACCGTAAGGGATCTGACAAATTCGGATTAGTCCGGTATTGAATCAATACACGTAGCGGTATCGAATCAATACACGTAGAAAAACCGAAAGTACCGTTCCGTCCGGTTGCGTTCAGAAACTGCCCCATCGTGTATTGATTCAATACCACTAAATCGATTCTTCCTGTATCGAATCAATACACCCTTATAGATATCTACCATACCAGCCGTTGAAAGCAGTCATTACTCGCCAGGCCCAGATGACAGTCCACAGCAAAAGGCACCACCCTGTTGCGGGGTAGTGCCTTGGTTATTACGAAGCTTTCGCTGTTTGTCTGCTTAGACTTCAACCTCTAGCCGAGGCCGATCAGCACCCGGGTCGTCTGAGCCGAAAGCGCCTGATTCAATGCCTTCCTGCTCCACACCACAGGTCGTACTCAGGGCGGTCGCCCGCTCCCGCAGCATTCGCCCATTTTGGCAACTCTTTGCGCCACCGCATCTCATCCGAAAGCGTCATGGGGGGTAAATGCGCTCAAAGCTGAGCACACCTCTCAGTGAAAGTAAGCGCATCTGCTTATATCGAAAATCACGATACCAGCTATCCTTCGGGCTTGATCGTAGACACAAGGAAGAACGTCATGTTGTTCTGGGAATGGGAACGCTTAGAGTCGTATGTAGAAAACAACCTTTTCAGGGTCTCCGATCCTGGCAAGCTATTGTCCCCGGTACGCAGTGTGAGGGTATGGAGGGATCAAAACCTTCGCCTTGTAATGGAGACCAAATCTGCGCAGCACGGCACGACCATGAGGGAACAGGAGCATCCTCCAGGCACCGTGCGCTTGAATGAAGATGCTGTGGACTTTATCAGCCCTGGTGGCGGAACCGCTCGTGCCTTTGGAGTAGATATTAGGAGATCAAAAAGCCATACGAACCATCAACACGGTACGCATGAAACGATTCAGACTTGTTCTCTGCATCATTTTGAGAGCACTACTTCCTCCGAAGGTGCTGTAACTTATGTTTTTGATTGGCTGGCTAATATTGACAAGGGATCTTACTTATGGCCCGACGGTGTAAAAGACTCGACACAGGAAGTATCGACTAGAATTTTCGGGTACGGTGCTGACCCTGTGACTTTGACCGCGACCTCCACAAATGAGAGCGGGTCAAGGAATTGCTTAGACATTACTGTCGGCGGTTTTCGGGTGATACTAGGTTCTTCGACGCTGGGAGCCGAACTTGACAATGTTAAGCCGGGATACATTCTGTATATTGGTAATCCAGACGAAGAAACTCGCAAGCGAATAAGAGATAGTTTGTCTTTCGCCCTTGGCTTCCCCATCGTTAATTTGGGGTATGCGAAATATAATGAGGAATTGAAGCTGCTCAACTTCAAGGCGATAAACGGCTATTCGATGGATGGCAGAGCTTTCAGCGTGCCTGTTATGGCACCAGCGCCAATTTGTGAGCCAGCGAGCAGCAATATGCTAGACAAAGGCAAGCTTGAGCAAGTGGTAGGCTCTTTTTTTGCTAACTACAACAGCTTTGGCCTTAGCTCTCTCAACTGGGTTTATTGGCACGCAATAACGGCGCCGGTGCATATGGCTGCGGCATACTTTGGAGCAGCTATTGAAACGATTCAAAAGAAATACATTGACGGGGAGGGAACTCGCTTCAATAATCTTATCATCCCAAAAAGTGAATATAAGATTCTAAGAAGGGCAGTGCTTGATGCTATGAAAGGTTTTGAATTGACACCAGAGATTGAAAAGACATTTCAAAACAAACTTGATAATGGCAATGCCGTATCTTTGAAAGTTAAGTCACAGCGTTTTTTTGACTATTTGAATTTGGATATGGGAAGCGCCGAGCTCAACGCATGGCAAAGACGCAACGACGCGGCCCACGGCAATGAATTAGCCGATGGAGACTACATCTCTCTTATTAGAGATACGAAGCTACTGAAGCTCATCCTTCATCGAATCGTCCTCAAAATTACTGGTGCCAGCGAAGAATATAATGACTATTACACCCTTAACTTTCCCATAAGAAATATTAGGTTTGGCGTGTCTGAGTGAGTTGCATCAGTCTCGGTGAGACGATTCGGTCTCACTGAGAGCCCCAGTAAAAATCTCGACCCAGCCTCCTTGAAAGCCATTTGTCACACCGCTACTGTGAGGCTCGGGAAATTTCCCCCGGCATACATGAAGGGCTAAGAAATGAGCACAGAAATAGAGTTTACGATTGGGGACATTGTCAAACTGAAGTCGGGAGGTCCTGATATGACAGTCAAAGGTTTTCGCGCGTCCTCCGACATCTTTACCTGCCAATGGTTTGCAGGGAAGAAGCTTGAACAAGGCGAATTTAGGCCCCATAGCTTAGTACTGGTAGAGCCTAACCCAGAGGGAGTTTGATGGACGCGGACTCAGTTGCAGAATGGATGCTCGCTCAGATCCAACGGGAAGAGTGCATCTACCAAGACGATGTAGTGGACCACCTGGTGAAAGCTAAGCGGGAGGAATTGCTAGCCGAAAACGCAGACGGCAATCAGGTGATCGGTAAGCAAGTGCTGGCCGCCTTCCGCAAGCTGACTCAGGACACGGTGGTCTGGGTGAAGCCGGATCGATATTGGCGGTTTCGGGTAGCAGAGGATGAGCCAGGGCGTGACGCTAGAGGCTGATGTTTTGTGCTGTTCACGTATAGCTCCCGGGGAGAAACTTTAAAAAGCCATACCAGGCAATTTTTGCGGCTCCTGGATTGGAAAGGCTTTTCAAGACCGCGTAGAGGGAGAAGGCGCTCTATGGAACAACCAGACCAGCTCGGCGTTGATGATGCAATACCCAATAAGTATGTCGCTTTCTGCGACGTACTCGGATTCTCCCATGCAGTGGAGAATCAGTTCGAACAAACTATTCTTCTGTACAAGGAATTCAGTAAACGAATCTCAGAATGGCCATTCCCAGAAAAAGCCAATGTTTCCGTTTACTCCGACTCGATTCTCATCGTTTGTGATGAGTTACCTCCGCTTCTATATGCAGTGCAGAGCCTGTGGTTTGCCACCCTAACGCAGAACTGGTTAATCAGGGGCGGGATTGCTTATGGTAAGTACTGGGAAGATCGGAGCAACGGGAATCTTTTTGTAGTCAGCGACGCCTTGGTTAGAGCTGTGCATCTCGAATCGACAGTGAAAGTGCCTGGTGTTGTCCTATCACCTGAGGTTGAGGTGCCGCTGGGCATATGGTTTACCAGATTTCGCGATGGGCAATTTTCAGCGCCCCTTTTGCACTTCGACGGCCTCAATGTAGTGAATCCATTCAATCACTATTGGTTCGCATCGGCGAAAAATCGGGTTGCTCAGCTATGGGAACAATATCCCCAGCACTCTGCAAAATACGAATGGTTTCTAAATTTGGCAGAACACGTGGGAGACGGCAAGCCCCTAGTTCCCGAGGAGGTTGTAAAAGAACTCCTAGCAATGGGAGTCATTACGAATCGAAGTAAGGAAAGTACGCAAAACACATGAAGGGGTGTATTGCGGCAGTAAAGCGCTTTAGTCTCAGTGAAATATTTCGGTCACACTGATTGGAAAAGTTCCGGTTTCGAAACTGTTCAAAATTGATTTTGTATGTACACGTCCCGTATTTCCGCATCAGCCTCGAGGCACGTGTACAGGACAGTTAAGGATGACTTCACCAATCTATTATCCCGCCCTGGCGGTGAGTGTGGCGTGTGTTTGCCACCGTGAAATAGATTGTTCCTGACTTGCTTTGCTGCATCTATCGCCTGCTCAAACCTGCCAACACCATGCAAAGCCCGGTGCTCCCACCGCTGAGCACTGACCTGAAACAAAGGTGGCTCGTCACAAAGATAACTAATGTCCTCTTCAAGGGGCGAACCCGGATCCACGATCACCAACTCAGCCACCTTTTCAGCATACCTCCACCACGCGGGCTCAACTAAACCTCGAGCCTCCCTGCAATACCCTGCCTCTTTAAGCGAAAACTCAAACCGTGAGAAAACAGCGAAAAACTCACAAACGAGCTCTCGATCAAGATGAAGGCCAGCAAATGGTGAGGGGATATCCATATCTTTGAGCTCCAGCACGGCCATTGAGTACCTAGCGATACTAGCTCATGCCATCGTTCGAAGTGGCGTGACAGCAGGCTGGAGCAGGCGCGATTCAATTGTGATCCTCGTTCACATTTGAGCCATCCGAACCAAAGCCGCAATCCGACTTTACCTCGACATCGACTCCGCGACACCTGACCTATCGAAATGGGAGGCCACGTCTCCTCTCCTCCACCTTCAATCTGAGGAAGAACTGGGCCGAAACCCCGGCTCTGTATCGCTTGGCGTACCCATCACTTTGAGAGTGAGCCCATTTCGCTCAATACCAGCTGAAAGCGTCGGAAAATCCAACAATAACCGTGCAAGCTAAAACTCCGAGGGTTGATTTCGTGATGCGTGTCAGTGCCTCAGAGGTTCAAAGGTTCAAATTCCTGGCCCAACCCGTAGAGTAGATTGCTGATTTCATTGTGATCTGTTCGCAAGTCGACAATCTTCCGAAGATCACTGAGAGAGCCGGAACCAATGCTCTCGAGATAATCTTTGATCTCATTTGCAATGTTTTTCAGCTGCTCAATGTCATCGACGCCTACCGCCTGATCCATGGACGACAGATACAACTCAGTACGCTCCGGGTTGTACATCGAGGGTATCCGGCCAGCATGAACCAGCAGCCCTCTCACTTCATCAAACGATGCCTTCTGAGCAAATTTGTCCCAATTGAAATTTGTGCCTTTCACGTGATCACTCCTTATGTAAAGCCATAACCCTAAGAGTAAATCAGTCCGCCTGGCTAATAGCATTTGGCTATGTATCATTTTGGGTGCCAACAACAAAGTGCAACAAAAACGTCCTCCTCAATCCCCTGCAAACCAACTATTTCAGTCCCGTTTCATCCAGTTGTGTGTAGCACATATAGTGCACCCTAAAAGCACTGGATATACGCTCAGATCAGGCCTAATGTGAGCCTTGAACGACTTTTACAGCTCATAGAGGACAAATCATGTCGACTCCTACCAAGCTCCGCGGCCACCAGGCCAAACCAACCCGCGCCGAAGTCAAAGCCGCCTGGGGACGCCTGCGCAATGCAGCGAATCAAGGCAGCGTCCAGGCAAATGCTCTGCTGATCGCGCTCGTTGAAAATCATCCCCTGATCGTCCCTTTGGTCACTCAATAAAGCAAAAGGCGCATAAGCGCCCCATAAGAATGCAGCCGCCTTTTTTGTGCCTGTCGTTTCGAGTTATGGCGGCTGTTTGTGGGTGGCGTTCGCGCCTGCCGGGTTTCTTTCGCCCAGGTTGACCAACCTGCATACAACCCACCTCCATTCGTTTGGTCGCGAAGGTGGCGGCTTCCCAGCAAAAGGAGCTGTACCTCTTGCAACATGACGCCGTCTCAATCTTTAACAGTTTTGTCAGGTAATCCCAGGAGCTAACTATGAGCAGGAAAACGTTAATCAGAGCAGTTCTACTGGAGACGGATCGTGTCTGGGGGGAGGATGGCTTTGGGGGCAAGCCTGATGAGTATGCTTGGCTTGCTGTGAAGTTCGGCATCACTTATGACCAAGATGTGCAATGGCAGCTTATTCTGGATCACGCTTGTGATTGCCTGGAAGACGATGAGCTCTCAGACGAAGAGCTGATGTCATCTCTAGCGGACGACGATTTGGTGACGCGTTTTCTTAATACATTCCTTGAAATGTACCAACGCTCATCAGCGGTATTTCCTCGCCCAGTATCTTCAGGGCCTGTCTTCGACGCCTGATACAAAGCGAACTTTATCAGCCAGGGCTAAAGGCGAGCGGAGATCACAATTAAATAGTACCTGCTTCAGCCCCCCAGGGTGTCACCACAACCGGGGAGCCCGCCAAGTCAGATTTAAATCCAGTTTAAATAGAGGTTGGGAGGGGATGCGTTGGGGGCGGTGTGATGACTCCACTCCAGCCTACGCAAATCAGACCTACATCCAGTCGTTCAGATTTGGGTGCCCCTTCCATGGTCCGCTGATGGCATTCCTCATCGCTGGGGGAAACCAAAAAAACCTACCTTGGGATGTAAACCAAGGCCGGGGTTCATGCCTCAAAACCTCTTGGTTCGCGCAAGCTACCAGGCACTGGCTTTTCATCCACGCTGGATGGGCGGACAGGATGGCCATATACTTCAGAGCCTTTTATAGGCCCGGGTAAATTGGGAGCGCTGCAGGATGCGAGGAAGAGGGAGTAACGAGTTCTACGGTATGGCGTTGCGCGAAATAGAGCGTGGCACACGGCGAGATGCTCTTTGGGGCAGGGCACTAGCCAAGTCTGCGGGCGACCTTCAAAAAGCTAAAGCTGAATACATCGATATGCTGGCACTCCACTTGGAGGAAGAGGCTTGCGCGCCCGCGCGACGACAAAAAAAGCAGCGTATGAGCTTTCTCATCAAGCGATGGTCAATCCGCGTCGCTGCGATTGGGGTCAGCGTAACATTGCTTGGACTTTATTCTGCTCACTTTTATCGCGGCTACCAGCTCGACTGGGCTGCAAAAGTTGCGGAGAGGGACTATCCGCCAACTACTGAACCTACGACCGCCCTCGTCGATGCCAAGGGCAATAGATTCTTGGAGCCTACTTGGGAGCAGTACTACGCAGTCGCCGTAGACTGGGACACTGGCACACGCTTCGATTCGTTTACCGAGGTTCAACGGGATCTGGCAGAGCACAACCAAGTTCTCATGTACCAAAAATATGGGGAGGAGGCTGCAAGTCGTATGATCGCAGGACTCGCAGAGGCCCTTAGGGTCTATTCCCGAGCGACTTTGAATCCGCCCTCTTTCTTTGACGCAATCATGGATGTCCTAGGTTTTGGCACAAAGTCTTTCAGATAAGCAATGGCAGGTACTATTGTGAAGCCAGCCCCGCGCTGGAGTTTCGCAACTTTCGACGTTTAAGGCTGAGCTTCAGTTTGATCCTGGTTGAGGGTCGGACAGCTCTGAGAGCATCTGCCTGTGCTCTTTCCGCGTGGATCTGTAGAACATGCATCTGCGTAGAAGGTATCTCTTCATGCTCAGTGGCGAGGCAAGTTGACTGAGCTTGATGGAGACCTGCTCGACCTTGCCGTTACGCGTATTGGTCACTTCCAGGTTGTAACGATCAATCAGCCCCTCATCTCGCTTACTGAGAAACATTAGGTTTTATGTCCAAAACACTGAATTCTCAGCGTGAGCATGAGCAGGTCAATCACAGAGCCCAAATCGCATCGGACTGAGAACAGCCTTTTCGATATCCCCCAGCTCAAGACGTTCACGCCTTTCGCGGGCACCAAACTCAACCGCAACTGTCGAGAGTTGACCCAGCAAAGAGATCAGCTTTGCACCACCACAAATGCGGTCATCAAATTGGGGATGTCGCGCTCGAATGCGAGCAAGGGTTTCGCTGGCTTGCCTAGCGATTTCGAGTGCCTTGCGCAGCCCAACCCTATCTTGACCGAAGCCGACCATCAATACGCCAACGCGGTTCGCCGTAAGGTGTGTTAGCGACTCAAGTGACTCGGTCATGCCCCTCTGAACAGCGCCAGCGATTGCCGCGCTGGGAACATTCTCAGGCGTCGGTCGGCGTGTTGGCACACCCGTCAATCCGAGCAGAAAATCTGCACTCACACCATACAGGCTGGCATACCGCAGAATCTGAAGGGTGCCAGGCAAGCGGCGGCCTTTTTCATGTTGGCAGACCTGTCCAAGATTCCGCTGACTTAAAGCTTTCCTAGCATCATCAAGAGTCATTCCTGCCGCTGCCCTGGCAAGCTTAAGCCTCCTACCCAACTGAGCTGCCAACGTACTCACAGCTTGGGGATCAATCCGAATTGCCATTAAGCTGAGTGCCCCGCAGCTATACGGTGCGGCAAGGCTTCGATACGGGCTAACATTTGGGTTGTCTCGCGAATGGCTTGACGGCGACCTTCAGCGTTTTGCCGCAACTCCTGCGCTCGCAAAGCCAGCGCCCGAACATCTGGCTCAGGTCCGATCGCAACCAATACCTGCGACTCTGTCAAACCGGTTTTAATTAAAACGGCGAATTTGCGCTGGTACTCAGAACTAGCCACCTTGCACTGAAGTTCAAGGCGCGCCGCCTCGGCATCGAGCTCCCGGGAGTAAACCCTCTCAGCCATCGCAACCTCATCGTTAAGCAGACGGTGAGCAGTCTCGCTTTCGACTTTCCGTGCCAGTTGAGCAACCTTGCGCCTAACTTCCAGATCGTCCAGAACTCGTTTTTGGAATGCACAAATATCGCCCCCTGCATCGGCAAAAGCGAATCGGAGCTGGTCGATAGATTCATCATACCCACCCGCTTCAACTACTGTGGCGCGCGCCTTCAACACAGCGACCGACAACGCTAGGATTTCTGCCTGTACTTGCTGAGCATCGCTCATGATTGGCCCTCCGGCCATTTGATTGAGACTACAGTTTGACCTCTCAGATCGAAGATCGAATGTCCGATATTCCGGCTCACGTAATGGTTACGGGCACACCCCAGCGGGCGTAAACGCAACCAGACGCGGGAGTCTCATCGGTGGGAAGTGCATTGCTTTCAAACACGCGGCGATGGGCGTTGTTGTCCAAAAAAAGGCGGGGGCCATCAACGCTATCATTTCGAACAGTGCGGCAGAGTGTAACGCCAGAAACGCAAAACCCCAGCAAGGCCGGGGTTTAGGGGGGTTGCTAGAGGTACCTTCTGACGCCGATACCAGCCCCACTCAGCTGGCGTTAGGAATTCAAACCTGCTCTTCGCAACGATTTCAAATTACGCCTGATCAGAACACTTGTCGAATGACTGCTGACTTCTCGATTACCGCCTTTGCAGCAAAGCTGCCAGAAGCCATGCGTTATCGCCTGCGCCTATTCGTTAGCACCTGCTCCAAAGGTATTGTCTCTGAACTACCAGCCCGAATATCAGCCAGGCGTCGCTCTGCGATACTCAAATCTTCAATATCGTCGAGATGCAACGCAATAGCTTGAGTGACGTAAAAGGCTGTGGACCTGCCAGTAGCTTGAGCGAGCTTTTGAAGGCGTTCTTCAAGATCGGATGGCAATTGAAGAGTAAGCATTGACGGGCTCCTGAGCTAACCACTACGCAAGCATAGCAAAAGGCTGATTCTTCTCGGCCTATCTAGGCAATGTGGGTGCTCGCAGCTTTCTGAAGCGGTCATTAGCCAAAACCATCCCCTCCATGTAGGCAGTGAAAAGATGACAGGGGAAGAGTTGCAATCCAACAAAAAACCGCCGAATTACCTAATTCTGGGAACACAATCATAAGGAAGGCGTACCTCGAAATTTCTTGATTCACGCAAGTTACTTGACGTCGGGAAATGCCCCAGAGGCCTGTGGGGCATCTGGGAAAGATTAGGCTTTATGTCCAAAGCACCGCGTGAAGTGGGTCGCTGGTGGTGGTCACGGCGCAAGATGGGCCGCCCGTCAGCATCAGCTACTTGTCGCGTAATTGCATCGCACATGACCACCAATTGCATCGCACATGACCACCAATTGCATTGCTACTGACCAGGCAATGCATTCGAGGTGACCACTGCTTGCGTCCGGTTGAGCAATGCACGCACAAGAGACGAGCGGCAGAGAGCGGCCAGAAGCGGACCTTCCAGAAAAATTGTGGTCGGTGATACCAACCAGCTCAAGCTCGTGACAGCGCCATAAAGCGCTTGGCCTTTTTCTAGATACCTATCTCACAAAGCTTCGCCTACACCGATGTTCGACACTACTCTTGCAACGCGTCAATTAAGGTAGCGGAGGCTCTGCAGATGGGAAACTGGTCTGCAAATCGCTCATGGCCATTCACGGTCAAGATTTTTCGCGTGATTCCAATAGTTTGCGTCGCAAATCACTTTGCGCTAGTTTGGCCACACGTCGCTACATGGTCGACGGGCTGCCCACCCCTTGAGGCCTCACCGGCCGCAGCTAACCGGATCGAACCATGATCATCACAGCAATCTCTTGACCTAAGCCTCTTCCGGGCATTGGGGATGGCGGGTGGGCGTCTCCGATGTCGCTCCTTGGGAGCAACGGAGAAACTTATGGTACCGACTACACGCCGCGAAACCATCAAAGTGCAGGCCAAGCGCCTGCGTAATTTGTTCGATATCGACCTGACCACTGCCAAATACGTTTTAGCGCGCGGCCCCTATGGCTGTGCCAATTGGGCGGATCTGTGTACCCGACTCGATCAGGAGCCGCATCTTCAAGGTTCGCTGCAACTGGCCGAATTGCCCGAGTCCCCGAGCGCAACAGCATATCTGGCCAAGCACCTAAGTTCGTTGGCCGCCTCGGTCAGCCAACTGATCATCACCAACCACAACCTGCCTTCGCTCTGCGAAGCGCTGCGACAAGTCTTCGCGGTACCGGGCAATCCGGTGGCGCTGCAGGATGTGTTGCAGGCCATCACGCCAAGTGAGTGGCTACCCACCGACATGGGGCCTGACCCACTGGCAGTGATTCAAAGTCGAGTCTGTGTTAACGGGGCGAATCTGCTGCTGTTGGGAACCCGGATTTTCTGGCCGCGGTTATTTGCCTTTGATGCAGAGATCACCGTCGAGCCAGTGACTGCAGAGCCCTTTGGCGACGACCTCAAAATCATGTGGGAGGTCGCTCCGTGGTATCAAGCGAGCCGAGACTACCTGTTCGAGTATCAACGTGGAGACGAGTGGGACGATCTGCCAGACTTCGTGGAACCGCTGATTCCCGACTGTGCGCGAATGCAACAGCATGCTCGGTGGTTTGCCCAGTGTCTGAAAGGGTGGTCGCAGGAGCGTCACTACAATGACGAGGGCGAGGAATTCATTCCGTTCCTCTACCAGGGCCACGCCTACCTGGTCTTCGGTGTGCCCTGCGCCGAACCGGTGATGCACCCGCCGTTGCGTCGGCAGTACATCCAGTTCCCGGGCGAAGACAGTAACCGCTCTCAAGTTATCCTGCTCGGTGGCCAGTTGCTGCAGATCAAGATGCTGATCGAGCCCAAATCTGCTCAATATCAGGATTGGGATTACGCCGACTATCACCAGGTGCTGTGCAACGGATTGCTGGACGGCGCGGTGGCCGCCGGCTGGGTCACCGCGCCCCTGCACGGTTGGGGTGACCTGTTATTCATCAACCCCGCCTGCCGCTTCACCCTGGAATGCCAATTGCGGGTGGAGATCAAGCCCGAGCCCAATGAAACGCTCCTTACCCTGCAGACCGACAATCCAGACCTTGCCATAGAAGTGCTGGAACGGGTGCACAAGGGGGATTTCATTCGCTACGAGCACGCTACGTTCGGTGTGCAGTACGCCATGCGCATTGATCTGCCGGCCGACGACGCCAGCGTTGATCTGAGCCTGTCGATGAACTGTATCGAACAGACAGTCTTCCACAGTGCCCATATGATCGGTCGGCGCGTGATTCAAAGCGATGGGGACAAGAAGACGCTGTACTGCAATATTGAATCAGCCTTGCTCATACTGGTGGAACGCCAGCCGCTGAAGTTGCTGAAGAAAGCCATCCGCGAAGGGCAGATCCTGCGCGTCCAAGGGCTGTCCGAGCAGCTTCAGGCAGCGCCAACCTTGCAGGCCAGTGGGCGGGCGTTCGATCCAACCTCCAACGGAGGGGCCAACCCCCTGGAGGAATCAATGTTCGATGGTGACGGCGAGTTGAGCTTCCACTTGATCCGCTATCAACGCACTAACTTCTAACCAAGTGTCCGGCGACGCGGCAGATACCGCGTCGCTGGACAAACGAGCCCTTCGGCCCTCCGCCAACCAAGCCTGCTCAACGCGCCCAATCGCCAAACGGCTCGGCGGCCTCGACATAACGCAGCGCCGAATAACGCTGCAGCCAATATGGCCACCACGGACGCACTTACACTGCTCTTGTACAACCAGCACGCCATATGTGCGGCCATGGATACGCTGGACCGGAATGCTCAAGACATCACAGACACAATCATGCAAATACGTCAGTTATAGGTATGCCTATCCAGATACGAGCAGATTTTGCCTTTTTCAGCCTTTTCGCTTGATAAGTAACACCCAAAGTGAAACAGTGTTAGGAGAACACCCTAACTGATACAGGCACCCATCATGTTCATCCGCGCATACCTACGAGCATCGACCGAAGAGCAGGACGCTGGTCGCGCCCGCGAATCCCTTGAGCAGTTCGCCAGCGATCACAACAAGGTCATCGCCAGCGTGTATTTGGAGAATGCCAGCGGCGCTGCGGCCGACCGGCCCGAATTGCTGCGCCTGCTCAAGGATGCGCGGAAAGGTGACGTGCTGCTGGTGGAATCGATAGACCGCCTTTCCCGCTTGCCGGTGGAAGACTGGCAAAAGCTGAAGACCGCGATCGACTCCAAGGGTCTGCGTATCGTTGCGCTCGATCTGCCGACCAGTCACCAGGGAATGCAGGACACCAAGGGCGACGAGTTCACTGGCAGGATGCTGGGCGCGATCAACTCAATGCTGGTGGAAATGATGGCCGCCATTGCCCGCAAGGATTACGAACAACGGCGCGAGCGCCAGGCTCAGGGTATTGAGAAGGCAAAGGCGGCCGGAAAATACCAGGGCCGGCCTGTCGACGCCGATCTTCACAAGCGCGTCAATGAACTGCTTGGCGCAGGTCTCGGCATTCGAGCAACAGCCCGGCACGCCAGTTGCTCAACTACCACGGTGTTGCGCATTAGGGACACCATCACAAATTAAGCTTTCTCTTCACCGGGCGGAACAACAGGCGTTGCAGAATTCGCCGCAGTGGTTTCTCTTTTGGTTTTCAGTTTACTCAGTGATTCGCCTGCAAAGCCGGCCACCTGATTCGTAAAATTAGGGACGGCTTTCATCGCATCTTTCATTACCTGCGAAGAAAGCAGCTCATGCCAAGGACTTCCATAGCTTGCCGACTCAACCAGCCGCAAAGGCTGCTCATCTAGTCGATCAAGCGCCGACTGCAAAAGTTTGACCTCCAGCTGAGGATCAATCCTTACCGCTTCTCGTCGATAGCCTTCATAGGCACGAGAGATCGATGCCTTAAAGGCATAGTCTTCGGACAGTCTAAAGCGCTGGCCTACCTGCTTTGTCGCGAGCCATGCAAACCATACAGGTGCGCCGATAGACAGAGTTGCCAGAGTGATATTGAGACCTATCAACGGAGTGGACGCGCCACCTGGCTGAGTAAGCAAAGCGGAAAGATTTGAAAGCTGGCCGGTTCCAAATACTCCTCCGGCAATCAGCGCGGTCATCAGACCAAAAACCCATAACCACATTGATTTATCTAAATTCTTAGAGCGCTCGCTAAACGCTGCCGCCAACCCAACGCTTGTAGCAGACGAGTAAACGGATTCGCACTGCGTCAAAATCGCAGACGCCTCTTTGGAGATTTCAGATAAGTTAGCATTAGCAGCCTCTACAGCCTCTTTGGCAGCAAGTATCTGACCTCTGTCTTTCTCCGCCTCCAAAGTCATGGTGTCGATTCGCAATCGAGCTTCATTGAGAATTTCGAGGTCAGCGGGCAGTTGGTCAGCCGCCTCGTAAGCACGCTCAATCCCCTCAACCATGGTCTGCACTGATGCAACTTTAGGTGACAGATCCCTGAGCCTGCTTTCCATCCCGCGGATCTGAGTGGCTGCTTTCCTGAGAGCTTTGCTGTTCTCTAGCGCCTGCTTGCTACTTGGCTCAACAAACGGAAGCAGAACCCGCTCTAGCGCTTCAAGCGTAATAGTAAAGGCAGGTAAAGCGGAGGCACCGTTCGTCGATACGATCTGAGGCATGGTATTCGCACGGGTCCATTGCAGCGCCGCGACGAACTCAGTCAGCTCAGTAAGATTACTTGCAGGGTCTTCTGGATTGGCCGCAGAAAGTTTCTCGCCAATGGATGAAACCCATCCAACAAGATTGGATCGGCTGATCCCAGCCACACCCCAGTGTCCGACAGCTTGCCCTAAGGGCACATTAGCTGGAATTGATGACTCCAGTGTCCCCTCAATCAGCTTCAGTTCGGCGTGAATATCGCTGAATATCTTGTGCATTTCACCCTCCATAGCAAGCAGCAGGAAATCGAAAGAAGTCTACTAATGCACCCACCATGCACCCATGAGGTGCTGATGCTAAGAGCCTTAATCGCTGGAGGGCTTGAATAATATGGTGTCCCAGGGCAGGTTCGAACTGCCAGCCTTCCCCTTAGGAGGGGGATGCTCTATCCAATTGAGCTACTGGGACACAAGTCGGCCGCGAAGAAACGCGGCGCGATGGACGGCGTGCATGTTAACGGCCGGGCCGGCTTTTGTCATGTCGTCCGTTGGGCTTTTTAAGTGTAGGCAGACGCCTCGGCAAGGTGCGGACTTGTTTACCGTGCAAATTGCATTGCCGCAAAAAGCCATCATTGCAAAATGCAAGATCCGGCTTTCGCAAAAATATCCTAATTCGTTGTTTTTAAAGAATTTAATTGTCGATAGACTCTGGCATGCGAGCTGCTTCAGCTGTTCTCACAGAACAACGGAGGCCGCTCATGAACAGCGCCCTTTTACTCTCGAGTGCAATCGCTCTGACGGTTTTGCCGGGTTTTCATTTTACCCACGAGAGCGGTGCTACGCAGGTTGCCCAGCGAATGCCACATTACCTTCAACTGCAGAAAGCACCGCAATTGGCCGTGATGAGCGGCCAGTTCGGCTTTGTCAGTCAGGAGGTCAGCCAGGAAACCATCCTGGTGCCGGCTCCGTCTGCCGAGCGCTTGGTCTTTTGAATGACCCTCACCAGGAGCACAGCATGTCCAAATCAGCCGTGAGCTTTTTCATCCTCGCCTTGTTGAGCGGCATTTTTCATCTGTCATTGACCCAGGACATGGTCGTCACCCTCCCCCTGATTGCCTGTGGTGCATTCAGCGCTCTGTTCGTGCTCGCACTGATTGCCGGACGCAAGATCAAGTTCGATCCGGTGCTGCGTTAATCCAGGTATGGCAGATCCGCCGCTAAGGCCTGCCATCCATCCTGAACTCCCACCCTCCAGACGACGCTCCCTAGTAAATCGGCCATTTGCCACTATCCTGTAAAGGCAAGGAGCAGTGATCGAGTCCGCTTTTGCGGCCCGTCAGAATTCTTTCGTCGGGTGCAGACGCGTTAGACAATACGGCCCGGTCGAACTTTTCAAACCAATTCGCATTTCTGATAATTGGTGCTGGCAGAACGCCTTTATACAGTTCAATATTTGTCACAGAATTGACGCCAAGGATCTGGCTTGTTTGGGGCATGATGCGCGCCTCTATCAATTCAGGTTGAACATTTGGTCAGAGCGCTTGTCCTACCAGACATCCTGCGGCCAATCCCGAAAACCGCTCCCCTGAACTAACCGGTTAAATATATGCGCCCATTGAAACAGGCAATTTATTCCAGCCGTACGGCTGACAAGTTCGTCGTACGTCTGCCAGACGGAATGCGTGAACGCATTGCCGAGGTGGCTCGCAATCATCATCGCAGCATGAACTCCGAAATCATCGCGCGCCTTGAGCAAAGTCTTATTCAGGAAGGTGCACTGGGAGAAGAGCTGAGCATGCGCCTGGACAGCCCGGAGCTTTCCTTGCACGAACGCGAGCTGCTGCAGCGCTTCCGCCAACTCTCCCACCGACAGCAGAACGCCCTGGTTTCGCTGATCGCCCATGACGCTGAAATGGCCGCCGACGCGTCCTGATTCAGCCAGAAGCTCAAGCCAGCCTGATCGCTGGCTTTTTTTTGCCTGAAATCCGGGCACAAAAAAACCCGCCTGACGGCGTAATGCTGTGGTCCCTGTAGGAGCGAGCTTGCTCGCGATGGACTCAAGAACGCCGCGTTTAGCCAGTAAATACGCGTTATCGTTAACGACCATCGCGAGCAAGCTCGCGCCTACACAGCATTACGCCGGACGGCGGGTTTTAGTGAAGCGGACTTTAGAGCAGGAAGATCGTCGCCAGCCCCAGGAAGATGAAAAAGCCTCCGCTGTCGGTCACGGCAGTAATCATCACACTGGCACCCATCGCAGGGTCACGCCCCATCTTCGCCAGGGTCATTGGAATCAAGACCCCCATCAATGCCGCCAGCAACAGGTTGAGCGTCATCGCGGCAGTCATCACCACGCCCAATGACCAACTGTGATAGAGCAGATAGGCGACCACACCGATCACTCCCCCCCATATCACGCCGTTGATCAACGCGACCGCCAATTCCTTGCGCATCAGGCGCGAGGTATTGCCGGTGCTCACCTGGTCCAGCGCCATGGCCCGAACAATCATGGTGATGGTCTGGTTACCCGAGTTACCACCGATCCCCGCCACGATCGGCATCAAAGCCGCAAGCGCCACGAGCTTCTCGATCGAACCTTCAAACAAACCGATGACCCGAGAAGCCACGAACGCGGTAATCAGGTTGATCGCAAGCCAGGCCCAACGGTTACGCAGGGACTTCCAGACCGACGCAAAAATGTCTTCTTCTTCACGCAGACCCGCCATGTTGAGAACTTCGCTTTCGCTCTCTTCACGGATCAGGTCGACCATTTCATCGATGGTCAGACGGCCGATCAGCTTGCCGTTCTTGTCGACCACAGGCGCGGAGATCAAGTCGTAACGCTCGAACGCCTGGGCCGCATCGTAGGCGTCTTCGTCCGGGTGGAAACTCACCGGATCGCTGGCCATCACCTCGGAAACCTGTTTGTCCGGATCGTTGACCAGCAAACGCTTGATCGGCAACACGCCCTTGAGGACACCGTCGTAATCGACCACGAACAGTTTGTCGGTATGGCCTGGCAACTCCTTGAGACGGCGCAGATAACGCAAGACCACTTCGAGGCTGACATCCTCGCGGATGGTCACCATCTCGAAGTCCATCAGCGCACCGACCTGCTCCTCGTCGTAGGACAGTGCCGAACGCACGCGCTCGCGTTGTTGCTGGTCGAGGGTCTCCATGAGCTCATGGACGACGTCTCGCGGCAGCTCGGAGGCCAGGTCAGCGAGTTCGTCGGCATCCATGTCCTTGGCGGCTGCCAGGAGCTCGTGATCGTCCATGTCGGCGATCAGGGTTTCACGAACCGAATCGGATACTTCGAGAAGGATGTCGCCGTCGCGATCGGCCTTGACCAGTTGCCAGAGCGTCAGACGATCGTCCAGCGGCAAGGCTTCAAGGATGTAGGCGACGTCGGCGGAGTGCAGGTCATCGAGCTTGCGTTGCAACTCGACGAGGTTCTGCCGGTGGACCAGGTTCTCGACCCGGTCATGATGCGGGCCTTCCTGGCGGTGAGTCAGGTCTTCTATCACTCGCTGGCGCTGCAGCAACTCAACCACCTGAGCCAGGCGATCCTGCAAGCTTTCCTGCGTTTTCTTTACTTCAACTTCGGACATAGGCGAACTCCACTCCCAGCAGCGGGGCACGCCGGAAGGATCAATCAGTCAATTCATGATTGGTGAAACGGGGTGCTGAGTAACTACTGGGTAAGTCCATGGAGGTATTCCACAAGCCCCGGCGGGGCTGACGGGCGCAATGATACACCGCCTGACGGTTTTAAACGTTAAAAAATCTCGGCTGAAACAAGCGCTTGCACAACAAACCTGAGCATCTCCTGATCCATGAAAATGCGACGACGTATCCTGAAAAGAAAACACACCACCTCTCGAAAATTGTAGCCGCTACCCTTGAAGAGGAACGTCATGGAGGATGCCTGATGCCATCAGCTGCACAATTCCTGTTACTGCTCGGCCTGTTCAGCCCCCTGCCCCTGGCGCTCGCCACCACCGTTCAGCGCTGCGAGGCGGCCAATGGGCGCATTACCTTCACCACACTGAGTTGTGCCGCGGGAGAAAGCGTTTCACTTCAGGACGTGCGCGCCTTTACACCCGGCAGCACGATGGCACCGATGCCGCCAGCCGAAACCCGTGAAACACCAGGAATGAAAATCCAGAGGAAAGAGCCGACCGTGGTCGGTCAGGCGCAGGACAAGTGTGGAAACCTGATCACTGCCAGGGAGCGCCGCGAAGCGATCATCAATCGGCGAGTGGTCGCCGGCATGAGCCAGCAAGACGTCGAAAGCGCCCTCGGCAAGCCGGACAAGATCAGTATTCGCAATTCAGCCACGAGCTACCGTTACGACACCCTGCGAGGTCGCAGCGCACAGGTGGAGTTCGACGAGAGGGGATGCACGAAAGAAAAAGCCAAATCCCGGACGGCAAAAAGCCCGCATTAAATGCGGGCTTTCTGTTGTATGGTGCACTCGACAGGATTCGAACCTGTGACCGCTCGGTTCGTAGCCGAGTACTCTATCCAGCTGAGCTACGAGTGCAATTTGTGTTTTTAGACCAGACCACAACTGGCTGAAACCAAGTTACTTGCATTACTGCAACTAACTCTTAAATGGTGCACTCGACAGGATTCGAACCTGTGACCGCTCGGTTCGTAGCCGAGTACTCTATCCAGCTGAGCTACGAGTGCATTTGTTGCCGCGCATTATAGTCCGTCTAATCTCTATGTCAAGCACTTTTTCTAGTAATTTCAACAACTTACCGAAGAAGCCAGATTACAACGTACTACGCAAATAATGGCGGAGAACGGGGGATTCGAACCCCCGACACCCTTTTGAGGTGTACTCCCTTAGCAGGGGAGCGCCTTCGGCCACTCGGCCAGCTCTCCGCAACACGGGGCGTATATTAACCAGCTTCTTCCCCGTTTGCAAACATAAAAAACGATAAAAATTAATGGCTTGGTTCTTCGTCCTTCTCTTTCTTGATACGCAGGTAAATTTCCTCCCGGTGAACCGCCACCTCTTTGGGGGCATTAACACCGATGCGCACTTGATTTCCTTTGACGCCGAGCACGGTCACGGTGATTTCGCCATCACCGATAATCAGGCTTTCTGCGCACCGACGAGTCAGAATCAGCATACCTTTCTCCTCACGCATTACATTTCAGGGACAACAGTCTGCAAAAAAAAGGCACTCGACCCACAACCGGAGCGGTCGCAGCCCTACATGCCTGAGTATTGACTAGCGCGAGCAAAAGAACAGCCTCGGGGGCCACGCCATTCAAAAAAACAAAAGGCGCGGTCAAACCGCGCCTTTTGGCAAACGCATCACTCGCCCTGGCGGGCCGGTGCGTCCAGTTCGAAAGCCGTGTGCAGAGCGCGCACAGCCAGTTCCAGATACTTCTCTTCGATCACTACGGAGACTTTGATTTCCGACGTCGAGATCATCTGGATGTTGATGCTTTCCTTGGCCAGGGATTCGAACATGCGGCTGGCCACGCCTGCGTGAGAACGCATGCCAACGCCGACGATCGACACCTTGGCGATCTTGGTGTCGCCCACGACTTCACGGGCACCCAGCTCGCCAGCGGTCTTTTCCAGCACGGCCTGCGCCGCCTGGTAGTCGTTGCGGTGCACGGTGAAGGTGAAGTCGGTGGTGTTATCGTGCGCGACGTTCTGCACGATCATGTCGACTTCGATGTTCGCGGCACTGATCGGGCCGAGAATCTTGAAGGCAACGCCCGGGATGTCTGGCACGCCACGGATGGTCAGCTTGGCTTCATCGCGGTTGAAAGCGATACCGGAAATGATCGGCTGTTCCATGGTTTCCTCTTCATCAATAGTAATGAGGGTGCCCGGACCCTCCTTGAAGCTGTGCAGTACGCGCAGCGGAACGTTGTACTTGCCGGCGAACTCGACCGCGCGGATCTGCAACACCTTGGAACCGAGGCTGGCCATTTCCAGCATCTCTTCGAAGGTGATCTTGTCCAGGCGCTGAGCCACGGACACCACACGCGGGTCAGTGGTGTAGACGCCGTCGACGTCGGTGTAGATCTGGCATTCGTCAGCCTTCAGGGCTGCCGCCAGCGCCACGCCGGTGGTGTCGGAACCGCCACGACCGAGGGTGGTGATGTTGCCGTGCTCGTCGACGCCCTGGAAACCGGCGACCACCACCACACGACCCGCCTTCAGGTCACCGCGAATCTTCTGGTCATCAATCTGCAAGATACGCGCTTTATTGTGCGCGCTGTCCGTCAGGATCCGCACCTGGTTGCCGGTGTACGACACCGCCGGCACGCCGCGCTTGATCAGCGCCATGGCCAACAGGGCAATCGTCACCTGCTCACCGGTGGAAACGATCACGTCCAGCTCGCGCGGAACCGGTTGGCCGTCGCCACTGATTTGCTTGGCCAGATCGATCAGACGGTTGGTTTCGCCGCTCATTGCAGACAGCACAACCACCAGGTCATCGCCGGCATCGCGGAATTTCTTAACCTTGTCGGCGACCTGCTCGATTCTCTCGACGGTGCCGACCGAGGTGCCTCCAAATTTCTGTACGATCAAAGCCATTTCAAAGCCGCCTCTGCCCATGAAGGGCGCCCAAATAATCACTCGAACAGTATGGCGGCCCACCACTAGACTGCGGGCCGCAAGTACTGCCTTATAGACCCTGCTCTACAAACGGAACGGTCAGGGCCAGTGCCGCATCCAGTGCGCCAGCGTCGGTACCGCCGCCTTGCGCCATGTCTGGACGACCACCGCCCTTCCCGCCCACTGCCGCAGCGGCTTGCTTCATCAAATCACCGGCTTTGAGTTGGCCAGTCAGGTCTTTGGTTACGCCTGCAACCAGAACGACCTTTTCCTCATGGACACTGCCGAGCAGGATCACTGCGCGGCCGAGTTTGTTTTTCAGTTGATCGACCAGCGCCAGCAGCGCCTTGCCATCCTGACCGTCCAGACGCACAGCCAGCACTTTCACGTCCTTGACGTCCTGCGCCTGGGCCGACAGATCGTCGCCCGCGGCACTGGCAGCCTTGGCTTGCAACTGCTCGAGTTGCTTCTCCAGCAGACGGTTGCGCTCCAGCACAGCCGACAGCTTGTCGATCAGGTTGTCGCGGCTTCCCTTGACCAGACTGGCCGCTTCCTTGAGTTGTTCTTCCGCCGCGTTCAAGTAGGCCAGCGCTTGCGCACCGGTAACGGCTTCAATACGACGCACACCCGATGCCACACCGCCTTCGCTGATGATTTTCAGCAGGCCGATGTCACCGGTGCGGTTGGCGTGGATGCCGCCGCACAGTTCGACGGAAAAATCGCCCATGCTCAGCACGCGCACACTGTCGCCGTACTTCTCGCCGAACAGCGCCATGGCGCCTTTTTGCTTGGCGGTTTCGATATCGGTCTCTTCGGTTTCAACCTCGGAGTTCCTGCGGATCTCGGCGTTGACGATTTCTTCCAGCGCCTTGATCTGCTCAGGCTTGATGGCTTCGAAGTGACTGAAGTCAAAACGCAAGCGCTGACTGTCGACCAACGAACCTTTCTGTTGAACGTGATCGCCCAGCACCTGGCGCAATGCAGCATGCAGCAAGTGCGTCGCCGAGTGGTTCAACGACGTGGCGTGACGCACCTCGGCGTCAACGTGGGTCTCGACCGGCGCACCGACGATCAGGCTGCCCGAATCCAGGATACCGTGGTGCAGGAATGCACCGCCGGTCTTGGTGGTGTCACGCACGTCGAAACGCGCGCTGCCCGCCTGCAGGTAACCGCAATCACCGACCTGGCCACCGGACTCGGCGTAGAACGGCGTCTTGTCGAGAACGATCACGCCCTCATCGCCTTCGCTCAATACGTCGACCGACTGGCCATCCTTATACAGCGCAACGATTTTGGCGGAACCGCTGTGAGCGATGTAACCGGTGAACTCGGTGGCCACGTCAACCTTGACCAGGCTGTTGTAGTCCATGCCGAAGGAACTGGCGGAACGGGCACGGACGCGCTGGGCCTCCATCTCACGCTCGAAACCTTCTTCGTCGATGGTCAGGCTGCGCTCGCGAGCGATGTCGCCGGTCAGGTCCATCGGGAAACCGTAGGTGTCATAGAGCTTGAACACTACGTCGCCCGGTACCACGTCGCCTTTGAGTTCGGCCAGATCCTGCTCGAGGATCTTCAGGCCCTGCTCCAGGGTCTTGGCGAATTGCTCTTCTTCGGCCTTCAGCACGCGCTCGATGTGCGCCTGCTGGGATTTCAGTTCCGGGAAAGCTTCGCCCATCTCGGCAACCAGGGCCGCGACGATCTGGTAGAAGAAGCTGCCCTTGGCGCCCAGCTTGTTACCGTGACGGCAGGCGCGACGGATGATCCGGCGCAGCACGTAACCGCGGCCTTCGTTGGACGGCAGCACACCGTCGGCGATCAGGAAGCCGCAGGAACGGATGTGGTCAGCCACCACTTTCAGCGAAGCCTGGGCGTCGTTGGTGCAGCCGATGGCCTTGGCCGACGCGCTCAGCAGGCTCTGGAACAGGTCGATTTCATAGTTCGAGTGAACGTGCTGCAGCACGGCACTGATCCGCTCCAGGCCCATGCCGGTGTCGACCGACGGCGCTGGCAGCGGGTGCAACACGCCATCGGCGGTGCGGTTGAACTGCATGAACACGTTGTTCCAGATTTCGATGTAGCGGTCGCCGTCTTCTTCCGGCGAGCCCGGTGGGCCGCCCCAGATGTCGGCGCCGTGATCGTAGAAAATCTCGGTGCAAGGACCGCACGGGCCGGTATCGCCCATGGTCCAGAAGTTGTCGGAGGCGTACGGCGCGCCCTTGTTGTCGCCGATGCGCACCATGCGTTCGGCCGGAACCCCGATGTCCTTGGTCCAGATGTCGTACGCCTCGTCATCGCTGGCGTAGACGGTGACCCAGAGCTTTTCCTTCGGCAGGTTCAACCACTTGTCGGACGTCAGGAAGTTCCAGGCGTAGGTGATGGCATCACGCTTGAAATAATCGCCGAAGCTGAAGTTACCCAGCATTTCGAAGAAGGTGTGGTGACGGGCGGTATAACCGACGTTTTCCAGGTCGTTGTGCTTGCCGCCGGCGCGCACGCATTTCTGGCTGCTGACCGCGCGGGTGTACGCGCGCTTTTCCTGGCCCAGGAAGCAGTCCTTGAACTGGTTCATCCCCGCGTTAGTGAACAGCAGGGTTGGGTCGTTGCCCGGAATCAAAGAGCTGGAGGCTACACGGGTGTGGCCTTGCTCTTCGAAGAAGCGAAGGAAGGCTTCACGGATTTCTGCGCTTTTCATTAGGTTCTTCCACGGAGGCTGCGGCCAAAGGCCTGTTCGAAACGTCAACAGACGAAGCGACGGCAAAGGGCCGCATTATATCGGCGTTAGTGACTAGGTACAGTGTGTTTGTACGTTGCAAACACTCATTTAGACGGTTAACGCCGTCACTTGCCAGAAAAGTCGACGAATGTCGCGACGACTTGCTCGATTTGCCCACGGCTGACGTCCATGTGCGTGACCATGCGCAGACGGGCGGCGGCACTGAGCTTGATCCCGCGATCGGCGGCAAACACCTTGATCGCCTCGGCCTTGTCGCCCATCTGCACATAAACCATGTTGGTCTGCACCGGTTCGACTTCGAACCCCGCCGCCCGCAGGCCTTCGGCCAGCAATAGCGCGTTGGCGTGGTCGTCGGCCAGGCGTTCTACATTGTGATCCAGCGCATACAGGCCTGCCGCCGCCAGAATCCCGGCCTGACGCATGCCGCCACCGACCATTTTGCGCAGGCGCCGCGCCTTGCCGATCAGCTCGGCCGAGCCGCACAGCACCGAACCCACCGGGGCGCCCAGCCCTTTGGACAGGCAGACCGAGACGGAATCGAAATATTGAGTGATTTCCCGGGCATCCACACCCAGCTTCACTGCCGCGTTGTACAAGCGTGCGCCGTCCAGGTGCAATTGCAAACCGTGTAAGCGGGTAAAACTGCGCGCCCGGGCCAGGTATTCCAGCGGCAGGACTTTGCCCTGCATGGTGTTTTCCAGCGCCAGCAAGCGGGTGCGGGCAAAGTGGAAGTCATCCGGCTTGATCGCCGCCGCGACCTGCGCCAGGTCCAGCGAACCATCGTCCTGCACTTCCAGCGGTTGCGGCTGGATCGAACCGAGCACCGCCGCGCCGCCACCTTCGTACTTATAGGTGTGAGCCTGCTGGCCGACGATGTACTCGTCACCGCGTTCGCAGTGGGCCATCAAACCCAGCAGATTGCTCATGGTGCCGGTCGGCACGAACAGCGCGGCGGCGAAGCCCAGGCGCTGGGCAAGTTCGGCTTCCAGACGATTGACCGTCGGATCTTCGCCATACACGTCATCGCCGGTGGCGGCCTTGGTCATTGCGTCGAGCATGCCGGCGCAAGGTTGGGTGACGGTGTCGCTGCGAAGATCGATAACGCTCATGAATCCGGCCTCGGTAAGCAGGGGAAATCCCTTTCAGGAAAGAATTACTGCGGGCATGGCGCCGATTAATCAACCCTTGAACGAAGAAACCTTCGTGAACGCGCGATCCATGTGGGAGCGAGCTTGCTCGCGATGGCAATGGATCAGCCAACATCGATGCTGAATGTACCGCCGTCATCGCGAGCAGGCTCACTCCCACAGTTTAGTGACCGGTATTGGCCATGCATGGCGCGCAAATATGTGATAAAAACGCTACGCCGCCAAACATTCCGGCGGCAAAAACGTTCTCAGGGCGGGGTGCAACTCCCCACCGGCGGTAATTGCGCGCAATGCGCATAGCCCGCGAGCGCTTGGTGACAGCACCGCTTCGGCAGTGCCTGACAGCAAGGTCAGCAGACCCGGTGTGATCCCGGGGCCGACGGTCATAGTCCGGATGAAGAGAGAACGGGATTGACAACAAAGGGCCGTCCGCCGGCATTCGTGCGAGCGTGCGTACCCTCAGATCCCCTTCGATTCATAACGCCCTGTTTTTCACACAAACAGGAGTCAGAACATGCAACCCACCGCAATCGACAGCAAAAGCAAACACCATCACGGCGAGCGCGTTGCGTTCATCCAGGCCTGCTGGCACAAGGATATTGTCGACCAGAGCCGCAAAGGTTTCGTCGCCGAAATGATTGCCCAGGGTTATCAGGAATCCGACATCGATTTCTTCGAAGTCGGCGGTGCCTTTGAAATGCCCCTGCACGCCAAGTTGCTGGCCAAGACCGGTCGTTATGCCGGCATCGTCGCGGCAGCCCTGGTGGTGGACGGCGGGATCTACCGTCACGAGTTCGTCGCCCAGTCAGTGGTCAGCGGCCTGATGCAGGTTCAGCTGGAAACCGAAGTGCCGGTGTTCTCGGTGTCCCTGACCCCGCACCACTTCCATGCCGGCGAAGAGCACCAGAAGTTCTTCTTCGAGCATTTCGTGCATAAAGGCCAGGAAGCGGCGAAGACCTGTGCGGATACGCTGATGAAGATCCGCAGCCTGCGCCGTAGTGAGCCGCGTGCGGTAGCGGTCTAAGCACAAAACCCGTGATCTGGGTGATACTTCTGGCTTCACCCAAATCAACTGTGGGAGCGAGCTTGCTCGCGATAGCGGTGGTTCAGTCAACATAAATATCGACTGGTCGTCCGCCATCGCGAGCAAGCTCGCTCCCACAGGGTTCTATGTCATGCCTGAGATTGGTTCAGGCCAGGTTTTCGTCGGTGGTCGGCACGACCAGGATGCCGGCACGCAAACCGTTCTTCACCCTGGGGTTCGGGAAGATGATCCGGGCGCCCTCCTCCTCGATGATCCAGCGGGTGTTGGCGATGTCTTCCGCCAGCAGATAACCCACTTCCAGCTCCGAAAAGTTCTCGATGTCCGCCGGCAGGTTCAGGCGGAAGCTGTCGCTGTGCTTGATGATTTCCCGCGCCACGCTGTACAGCTGCAAACCGTCCAGTGCTTTGTCAGTCAATTCCGGCTCGGTACCTTCGATGATCTGCTTGAGACGCGCCTCCAGCAGCGAGACATTGACCCCGGCGTTCTGCCCGAATGGCCGCGCCTTGCCGAGTTCCAGGGTGAAAGCCTCGGCACCGAGCTTGTCATAGGTGTAGGCGCTGAACACGATGGACGGCTTGTTCTGCAGCAACACCGCTTCCATGCCGGCGGCGCGCAGGCGCGCCAGTTCCTGGCGCGAATGCTGGCGGTCTTCTTTCCACGGGTACAAGGCGAACTGCTCGATTTTCGAGCCGCGAATGGCCGTGTGCAGGTCGTAATGCAGGCGCTGACGATCAGGCAGGCTGAAGAAACTCGCCGCCAACCGCTCCAGTTCACAAGCACGCAAGGCTTCGGAGCCACTGCTTTGCTCATGACGGCCATTGAACAGCCGATTGACGTCCTGCTCGACGAAACGCTCGCCCTTGCGAATCGCCTCGGGGTTGCCGAACAGGAACAGAATACGTGCGCGCGGCTTCAAGTCGCCGCGGGCAATGTCGTGCAACAGGCGATCGAGCAACTCGATCGGCGCTGTTTCATTGCCGTGGATCCCCGCCGACAGCAGCAGGTCCAGGCCATTGTCACGCGCCTCAGGCGGCCGGACTTCCAGCGCACCTTCGCTCAACCAGCGCATGCGCACGCCTTCGACAGTCAGTTGAGTCTTCTCCGCCGGTTCGCGGCCGGCGAGGGTCAGTTCAAGCAGTTTGCCGAGGGCGAGCATAGAGCGGTTTCCTTAGTGATCGTGGTTGCAATCCGGGCCGTGAACATGCTCCTCGTCGGTGAGGTCGGCAGGTTCCATCTCCAGTTGCAGACTTACCAGATTAGTCGCCAACGGGCGCAGCAGCAGGTTGGCGTATTCGGCATCGCCTTCTTCGACGTCCACACCGATCAGCAGCTGGCCGCGGCCGTCCTGCTGGATCCACAGCTCTTTGCCTTGCCACATGACCGCGACGCGGGTGCAGGAAGTCTCCAGTTGCGTGCCGTCGGTGTCTTCAAGGATCAGCTGCAGGGTATCGCTCATGTCTTTACGCTCTCGTTTGAGATGAAGCAGCGCGCTGCCATACAGGGCGGCGCGCCGTCGATCAATTGATCTGGAATGGATAAACCGCGCCCAGTTTAAGGATTTGCGTCAGTTCATCCAGTGCCGTCCGGCACTCGAGCAGCAATTGCGGGTCCGCCAGATCGTTTTCGGTCATGCGGTCGCGGTAGTGCTTCTCGACCCATTCGGTCAGTGTGCCGTACAACGGCGCCGTCATGATAACCCCTTGATTGACCGCCGCCAGCTCGGTTTCGTTGAGTGCGACGCGCAACCGCAGGCAAGCCGGGCCACCGCCGTTCTGCATGCTCTGCTTGAGATCGAAGACTTTCACTTCGCGGATCAGGCCGCCGGAGCTGGTCAAACCCTGCAAGTATTGCCAGACACGCTCGTTGCCACGGCACTCTTCCGGCACGATCAACAGCATGGAACCGTCAGGACGCGAGAGCAGTTGGCTATTGAACAGGTAGGAACGAACCGCGTCTTCCACGCTTACCGCGGAACGCGGTACGCAGACTGACTGAAATTTCCCACCGACTTTGGCGAGTTTGCTCTGCAATTCAGCGAGCATTTTCTCGGTCTCGAGGAACGCGTCCTCGTGATAGAACAGCACTTCGCCGTTGCCGACCGCGATCACGTCGTTGTGGAACACACCCTGATCGATCACCGACGGGTTCTGCTGGGCATAGACCACGCCGTCATCGCTCAAGCCGTGCAAACGGGCAACGGCCTGGGACGCTTCAAGGGTCTGGCGCGCCGGGTACTTCTGCGGAGCCGGGTAGCGGGTGTCGAACGCGCTGCGGCCAAACACGAAGAACTCGACACCGGCTTCGCCGTATTCACGGCAGAAACGCGTGTGGTTGGCCGCGCCTTCGTCACCGAACTGCGCCACGGCCGGCAAGGCGGCGTGGTGGGCGAAGTGTTTCTGGTCAGCGAACATCGCCCCCAGCACGCGGCTGGTGGTCGGGTGTTCGATGCTGCGGTGGTATTTGCAGTTGAGGTTGGCAGCGGTGAAATGCACGCGACCGTCAGCGGTGTCGGCGCTCGGGCTGACGGTGGCGGCGTTGGCCACCCACATGCTCGACGCCGAGCAACTGGCCACCAGCAGCGGCATCGCCTCTTTGGCGGCGCGCTCGATCACCTGCGCATCGGTGCCGCCAAAGCCCAGGCGACGCAGTGCGGCCACATCCGGGCGCTCTTGCGGTGCCAGTACGCCTTGCTGGAAACCCATTTCCATCAGCGCTTTCATTTTTGCCAGGCCTTGCAGCGCCGCTTCCTTGGGGTTGGAAGATTGCTGGCTGTTGCTCTGGGACGCGACGTTGCCGTAGGACAGGCCGCCGTAGTTATGGGTCGGCCCCACTAGACCGTCAAAATTGACTTCATAGGATTTCATCGGCGAGGCTCCACGAGAATCTGTTGTTATAGGCTTCTGGTAACAATTGAGTAAGACCGAGGCGCGGCCATCGCGAGCAAGCTCGCTCCCACAGGTTCGGTGGTGTTCACAAATTTTGTGTACGACACAAATCCTGTGGGAGCGAGCCTGCTCGCGAATGGGCGCTACGCCATCTTCACGCCAGGCGTGAGAGTGGCAGGCATCACCAAACTCGGGGTTTCCAGCGAGGCCACCGGGTACGCGCAGTAATCCGCCGCGTAATAGGCACTGGCGCGGTGGTTGCCCGAGGCGCCGACGCCGCCGAACGGCGCACTGCTCGCGGCACCGGTCAGCTGCTTGTTCCAGTTGACGATACCGGCACGGCTTTCCAGCCAGAATTGCTGATAACGCGCTTCGGAGTCCGACAACAGACCGGCGGCAAGACCGTAGGCGGTGTCGTTGGCTTCAGCGATCGCCGCTGCAAAATCAGCGTAGCGGATCACCTGCAGCAACGGGCCGAACAGCTCTTCGTCAGGACGATCGGCGACAGCGGTCACATCCAGAATGCCCGGGGTCAGCAAGGCCGATTGAGCCTGAGGCTGCGTCATTTCCAGCAGCGCCACGGCGCCGTTGGCCAGCAGGTGTTCTTGCGCATCCATCAACGCTTTCGCAGCGCCAAGGGAAACCACCGAGCCCATGAACGGCGCCGGTTGCTGATCGAAGGCACCGACTGAAAGAGTCGAGCTGACCGCCACCAGGCGCGCCAGCAGCGAGTCACCCCAGGCACCTTGCGGCACCAGCAAGCGCCGGGCGCAGGTGCAGCGCTGGCCGGCGGAGATGAACGCCGACTGAATAATGGTGTACACCGCGGCATCGAGGTCCGCGACCTGATCGACCACCAGCGGGTTGTTACCGCCCATCTCCAGCGCGAGGATCTTGTCCGGACGACCGGCGAATTGCTGGTGCAGGTGATTGCCGGTGCGGCTGGAGCCGGTGAAGAACAGGCCGTCGATGCCCGGGTTCGCCGCCAGGGCGATACCGGTTTCGCGAGCGCCTTGCAGCAAATTCAATACGCCGGCCGGCAGACCGGCCTCGATCCAGCACTTGACCGTCAGCTCGGCGACTTTCGGTGTCAGCTCGCTAGGTTTGAACAGCACGCTGTTACCGGCCAGCAGTGCCGGCACGATATGGCCGTTCGGCAGGTGACCCGGGAAGTTGTAAGGACCGAACACCGCCACCACACCGTGTGGTTTGTGGCGCAGCACAGCGGTGGCGTCGCCCAGCGGGCCGCTCTTCTCGCCGGTACGTTCGCGGTAGCTCTGCACCGAGATGGCAATCTTGTTGACCATACTGGTGACTTCGGTCGCCGCTTCCCACAGGGGTTTGCCGGTTTCCTCGCCGATGGTACGGGCCAGTTCGTCCGCGTGAGTCTTCAGGGCAGCAGCAAAGGCTTCCAGCACCGAAATACGTTCTTCCAGGGTACGCCGGGCCCAGCCCGGGAACGCCTGACGCGCCGCTTGCACAGCCGACTCGACCTGAGCGGCGGTGGCACCGGTGCCGGACCACAGCACCTGCTGGGTCACCGGGTTCAGCGACTCGAAGGCTTCGCCCCCACCTGCCAGCCATTCACCTGCGATGTAAAGCGACTTCATTATTTCGACTCCCGAGCTGCGGACAACGCCACGGCGCGCACTTGATCGCCAGCGTTGAGTTGAAGACGTTTGGCGGTCTTCGAATCGACCACCAGGGTACCGGCGGCCAGACGTGCCGGAGCGGCAGTGATGCGGCAGTCTTCGCGCTTGCGGTTGTGAATGATGAATGGCGTGGCGTCGTCACCCGGCGTGCCAATGGCCAGCACCAGCGCCTGGCTGTCACGCACGGCGCGGATCTTGCCGGTTTCGCACTCGATGGCCGGGCCGGCGTCGAAAATGTCGACGTAGCCCTGGTAGCTGAAACCTTCGCTCTTGAGCATGGCCAGCGCCGGCTCGGTGTCCGGGTGCACCTGACCGATGACGCTGCGCGCTTCCGGCGACAGGAAGCAGGTGTACAAAGGGAATTTCGGCATCAGTTCGGCGATGAACGCCTTGTTGCCCACGCCGGTCAGGTAGTCGGCCTGGCTGAACTCCATCTTGAAGAAGTGCCGGCCCAGGCTTTCCCAGAACGGCGAACGCCCGGCTTCGTCGGAAACACCGCGCATTTCGGCGATGATCTTGTTGCCGAACAGTTGCGGGAACTCGGCGATGAACAACATCCGCGCCTTGGACAGCATGCGACCGTTGAGGCCACTGCGGTAATCGGCGTGCAGGAACAGCGAGCACAGCTCGGAGTTGCCGGTCAGGTCGTTGGCCAGGAACAGCGTCGGGATTTCACGATAGATGTTCAGCTCTTGCGAAGCGCTGACCGTCAGACCGACCCGGAAGTTGTACCAGGGCTCACGCAGGCCGACGGCGCCGGCAATGGCAGAAATACCCACCACGCGGCCGTCGTCATCTTCGAGCACGAACAGATAGTCCGCATCGCCCCGCCCGGCTTCGCCGCGAAAGGTCTTCTCGGCCCAGCCGACCCGATGGGCCAGCCGCTCTTCGTTGGCCGGCAAGGTGGTCAGGCCGGTGCCGGTGCTGCGGGCCAGGTCGATCAGAGCGGGTAAATCGCTGCTGCGTACGGGACGAACGATCATGCTATCTCCTCAAACGGGCCGCTTGCGCCACCCGTGAAACTTCGCTGCTTTCTAGGCATCAATTGCGACGTTAAACCGCCACCAGGCGCACGCTGGCACCCTCGCCGACGCCCAGGGCTTCGGCTGCTTCCAGGTCCAGGGTCACCGGTTTACCCGGCGCGTAGTCAAGCTCGAGCATGACCGCGCGGTAGTCCTGCAACTGGGCATTGGCAACCAGATACTGGCGACCGACGCCTTTGACCGGCTCGCCGATCTTCACCGGCACTACACGGCTCTGGGCGATCGAACGGATCCCCGAGACACGGGCATGCAGCGTCGGGCCGCCGTCGAAGATGTCGATGTAGTGATCGGTTTCGAAGCCTTCGCGCATCAGGATGTCGAAGGTGATCTGCGCCCGCGGGTGCACCTGGCCCATGGCTTCTTGCGCGGAGTCAGGCAGCAGGGGCACGTAGATCGGGTAATGCGGCATCAGTTCGGCGAGGAACGTCCGGCTCTTCAGGCCGCACAGACGCTCGGCTTCAGCGTAGTTGAGGTCGAAAAAGTTGCGACCGATGGCATCCCAGAATGGCGAGTCGCCGTTTTCATCGCTGTAACCGACGATCTCGGTCACCACCGAATCGGCAAAACGCTCCGGATGGCTGGCGACGAACAGCAGACGGCCACGGGAATTGAGCTCAGCCCAAGGCGAACCCACCAGCTCGCGCTGCACGTAGAAGCTGGTCAGCAAACTGTTGCCGGTCAGGTCGTGACACTGCGAGAGCACGTGGATCTTGTTGTGAATCTTCAGCTCGCGGGAAGCGTGCACGAACGTTTCGTTGCGGAAGCTGTAGAACGGCTCGGAGTAACCGGCCGACGCCACGATGGCCGAGCAACCGACCAGCTTGCCGGTGGCAGAGTCTTCGAGGACGAAGAAATAGCTTTCCTCACCGTTGAAGCTCACTTCAGCGGCGAACGAGGCTTCGCTTGCCGCGATCTTGTCGCTCAGGCGTTCAACGTCATCCGGCAAGGAAGTGACACCAATCGGGCTGTCCGCAGCCAGACGCTGTACCTCGCCCAGATCAGCCATTTGCGCGGGGCGCATCACCAGCATGGTGTCACTCCTTTATCCAAAAATTACAGAGAAAAAAACCTGGCCTGCCTGAGAGACACTGTGGGAGCGAGCTTGCTCGCGATGGCGTCCTGTCAGGCAACGAAGATGTTGGCTGTCAGGCCCTCATCGCGAGCAAGCTCGCTCCCACATAAAAGCGGGGCCGGCATAAAAAATTGGGTTCGACGCCTGAAAGGTCAGGCGTCGAAGGGTCTATCAGGCTTGCGTCAGTTTTGCTGCAGCACGTTCGAAGCGGTCCAGGCCGGCATCGATATCGGCGTCTTCCACCACCAGGCTTGGGGCGAAACGCACCACGTCCGGGCCGGCTTGCAGAACCATCAGGCCTTCTTGCTCGGCGGCGTTGAAGATGTCCTTGGCCTTGCCTTTCCAGGCATCGCTCAGCACACAGCCGATCAACAGGCCCATGCCGCGGACCTTGGTGAACAGGCCGTACTTCTCGCCGATCTGCTCAAGGCGCGCCTTGAACTTGTCGTGCTTGGCGTTGACGCCAGCCAGCACTTCAGGGGTGTTGATCACGTCGATCACGGCTTCCGCGACCGCGCACGCCAGCGGGTTGCCGCCATAAGTGGTGCCGTGGGTGCCGACGACCAGGTGTTTGGCCAGGTCTTCGGTGGTCAGCATCGCCGCAATCGGGAAACCACCGCCCAGGCTCTTGGCGCTGGTCAGGATGTCCGGGATCACGCCGTAATGCTGGTAGGCGAACAGATGGCCGGTACGGCCCATGCCGGTTTGCACTTCGTCGAAAATCAGCAGCGCGTCGTGCGCGGTGCAGAGTTCGCGGGCACCTTGCAGGTATTCCAGTTCAGCCGGGATCACACCGCTTTCGCCCTGGATCGGCTCCAGCACCACGGCGCAAGTCTTGTCGGAAATGGCGGCTTTCAGCGCGGCCAGATCGTTGTACGGCACATGGGTGATGCCGGTGATTTTCGGACCGAAGCCATCGGAGTACTTCGACTGGCCACCGACGTTCACGGTGAACAGGGTACGGCCGTGGAAGCTGTTGAGCGCGGC
This sequence comes from Pseudomonas sp. IT-196MI5, assembly GCF_949767415.1. Taxonomy (NCBI): domain Bacteria; kingdom Pseudomonadati; phylum Pseudomonadota; class Gammaproteobacteria; order Pseudomonadales; family Pseudomonadaceae; genus Pseudomonas; species Pseudomonas sp. IT-196MI5. The sequence continues at coordinate 484,356 of NZ_CATKPZ010000022.1, read as the reverse complement.
GATGATTTCGTACTTCTCGCTGCCGAAACGGTCGAAGCCGACGCGACGGGCCAGCTTGAAAGCGGCCTCGTTGGCTTCGGCGCCGGAGTTGCAGAAGAAGGCACGATCGGCAAACGTGGCGTCGACCAGCTTATGGGCCAGGCGCAGGGCCGGCTCATTGGTGAACACGTTGGACACGTGCCACAGCTTGTTCGCCTGCTCGGTCAAGGCACCGACCAGCGCCGGATGCGCGTGGCCCAATACGTTAACGGCAATCCCGCCGGCGAAGTCGATCAGCTCGCGACCGGACTGGTCCCAGACGCGGGAACCGGCGCCACGCACAGGAATGAATGCGGCAGGCGCATAGTTGGGAACCATTACCTGATCGAAATCGGCGCGTTGTACCGCAGCGTGCTCAACGGACATCGGAGTCTCCTGAAGAGAAAACACTCGCCTGAAACTGGCGAGCTTGGTGAGGATTGTAAGGACAGTTTTCAGCCCGGCCTTGCCGCCAAGCGACAACTTCTTATAGCGCAAACCCCGGATTTTCCCGGGTTTACGGCAATGCGACATATAGGGTCGCAAAGGCGCAGTTTAAACTGCCCGGCGGGGTTAGAGGCAGGGTTGTCGGGATTTGATTTCGAGTACTCGCTCACCCCCTAACTATGTACCGCACCCTGATCGTCACTTGCTGATTTCCTTGGCACTCTCTAAACGCTCAAGGACAAGCACAATGCAAACGCCTGAAGGACAACGACCAACAGTCACGACCAGCACGACGCATTCAGAACACCCCGCTACCCACTACCAATACCTTAAGAGCGCGGCTCCCGAATGGCTTGGCAAGGCATCGCCTGCCAGGCGCCAGGCGCTGAAGAGCACTCAGCCACGGCTCCTTGACCGACTCAAGGCTGCGTCGAGCGGGCAGCATGCAGAACTGAAGGCACTCAACGCCGCGCACTGGACCGCGCAAAATGATGTCGATCAGCAGCTGGCACGCCTGCAAGACGCGAGCAGATTTGCCGAGCCCTTGCTCACAAACGCCCTGAAAGCCCGGTTCGGACTTGAACTGGACGTCAGAAAAACCTTCCTGCGCCTGTACATACCCGCGACGATCCCCTGGTTCCCGATCAAGTCCGGAGCCGCACGCACCTGGACGGTTTCGCTGCTGGACGCGGCTTTGCACAACTTCGAAGACAAGGAAACGGAAGACGGCGCCTACGAACCTGACTCGACCTTCATTACCGAACCCTCCCCGTCCGGGCAATTCGACACCCTGCCATCCATCAAACGCACACTCACCATCCCGGCGTTTACCAAGCTGTGCCGGGAGCTGGATATTGGCGGCCAGTACAAAACCTACCTCGAAGAGAACCTGGGCGTGTCCAACCCGGACGTCGCGGCCGCACTGAGACCCAAGGTCGACGAGAGCCAGAAAGCCGCGCTCAAAGCCGCGCTGCAATTTGCACGGATGAACGGAGATATCCAGGAGGACTATTTTCGCCTGATTCAGGGCCTGCTCGATGGCCTGCAGGGCATGAGACTGGGTGGTGAAGCCTTGCTGTGTCACGACTTGACGATGATGTCCGCCAAACTGACTGGCGTCATTCTGTTTGCCCCGAACCTGGAACTCCCTCGCGTATCCGTACGGGTCGTGGCCTACATCCCCGATGACCCCGAGCACCCGATCAAGGAATACCGATCGACCGGCGAACTCATGCAAAAAATGACTCGGCAATTGCGCGACGCCGAATATCAGAATTTTTTCAGCCGGTTCGTTTCCCACGAAGACCGAGGCTATTTCTTTGGCAACCTCGCTAATCGCCTTGCGAAAGTGACATGGCATCAACACGAAAAGGGTGACCCGCTGCCTTCATGGCGCGAAACGCCGATTGATCGACCCGATCTGCAATTCGCGGTGACGCCGATCGACCGCGACCTGTGGACCCATCTTTATCAGGAAAAACTCAACAAGATCCTCAACGACGCACGGGGCATTGCTGTCTCAACCGCAGCAGCCGACCAGAAAGCTCGCTGGGAACTGTGGGACTCCTTCGTAAACATCGCGTCAACGATTCTTCAGATTGCGGCGTTCGTCGCCTTGCCATTCGTGCCATTTCTGGGGGAGATGATGCTGGCCTACATGGCCTGGCAACTGCTCGATGAAACGTTCGAAGGAATCGTCGATTGGGCGCAAGGCCTGACCGCCGAAGCGTTCGAGCACCTCATGGGAATGGTCGAATCGCTGGTCCAGCTGGGTGCCTTTGCGGTAGGTGGCACCATCGTCGCCGGTGAGTTTCGTCGAGTGCTCCCCAGTGAAATTGTGAAATTCATCGATCAGTTCAAACCCGTTCAGGTCTCCAACGGTAAAACCCTGTACTGGAAACCCGACCTGACAGCCTATGAGCAGAAAATCACACTTCCAAAAGGCTCGAAGCCTGACCATCTGGGCATACATGAGCACCAAGGCAAGAGCATTGTACCGATCGAGGGTAAACACTACGCCGTGCAGAAAGCCCCCGACACAGACGCCCATTACCTTCAACATCCCGATAGGCCGGATGCTTACAAATCCCCGCTGAATCACAATGGCTCAGGTGCCTGGAAAACCGAACTTGATCGCCCCCTGCACTGGGACAAAACCAGGTTAGCGCGCCGCCTCGGGCACAGGGCGGACGCCTTCAGTGACCTTGAACTCGATCAGATACTGAGCGTCAGCGACGTTCATGAAAACGTTCTACGCAAGATGCATGTCCAAAACGAGTCTGTACCGCCACTCCTGACGGATACCCTTGAACGATTCCGAATCGAAAAAGATATTCAGAGCCTTATCGATCAGCTGAAGAGCGACGATCCCGAGGAGTATCGCAAAGCCGATCCTCAAGCCCAGCTGCAACTGCTGACGAGCTACGGTCTGTGGCCAAAAACCAAAGCGCTGCGCTTTCTGAACGCCGAAGGGAAGACTGTCTGGGAGTTCTCCGAAAAAGCGCATCTGCCCGTCGTACAGATGCACGAGGCACAATTGAACAAAGGCGACCTTCTTAAAACCGTACTGGAAACCCTTGATCAGGATGAGATCAAGACGATATTCGGTGAAGGTTTCGGCGATCCAACGATCAATATCGACACTCGTGCCAACAACCTGAGAAAGAAGCTCGCACAAACCGCCGAACATAATCGCGCCTCGCTTTTCGAGTCACGCTACAGAGGGGTGGAGCTTACCCAGGATCCTCACACCCAAAAGCTCATGGCGGCAGAGAAAGGGTTGCCCAGCAGCGTCGCCCAGCAATTACTGAGTCAAGCCAGCGGCAATGAGCTTCGAGAGATCGATAATGGGCTTGTGCCAACGCGCCTGAAGGAGCTCGCACACCAGGCCAGCCAAGAGGTACGAGTCACACGGGCGTATGAAGGGCTTTATCTGGACTCCTCAGACACCATGGACACCGACAGGCTGGCTCTGCACTCACTCGAAAAACTGCCCGGCTGGTCAACGGATGTGCGAATGGAGGTTCATGACCGCACCTTTGGCGGTCCGCCGCTCGACAGCATCGGTAATCCACAGGCGCCAATCCGCAGAGTGCTGACCCTGAACACCGATGGCCAGTACCAACCCTATGACGACGAGGGCCTGCAATTATACGGTGCAACCGATCTCTATACCGCCGTTCTGCAAGCCTTGCCGGACACCCAACGAAACATGCTGGATATTCATATCGGCCAAAAAGGCAAACTCAGACAGGCGATCCGCGATAAGCCTCTGGAACGAAACGAGCTTCGAGTGACCCTTTCACTGCAGCCTATCCGGGAACCGGTCGTCCAGACCCTGCGCCTGTTGGGCAGCGACGGTTATCCCCGCGCGACAGGTGAAGCTCCACGCACACTGCAACAGAGAGCACGAGAGGTCTATCCGGGGCTTTCACCTGACGAGATCCAGGCCCTGATTCAAAGACTGCGCAGCCATCCCGAAGGCCCGCACGCGGAACTTTCGCGCCTGCGCAACGAATACTTTCAGCTGGTGAATGATCTTCATATCTGGGCCAATAACCCACCACGCATTCACCCTGAAACCCAGGCAATTCTCAGCCAGCAGGAAATATCCACAGAAATACGAAACCGAAGATTGCTCCAGGAGGAAATACTGCGCTGCTGGCGTAAGGAGACCGACTTATCTGATGAGCTACAAGGAGCAGAATACGGCTACACACTTAAACTTTCCAAACCGATACTCGGTGAATTCCCCGTCCTGAGCGCTGACTTCAGCCATATCTCCGTGCTGTCTCTCAATGGCAGCAGCGCAGCGCGCGCGACCAACCCTTTCCTTGAGCACTTCCCGGGATTACGTCGTCTGGAAATGCGCAATTTCGTCCTGAGAAGCGTGCCCCAGGCGATCAGCACAATGCCGGCACTTGATGAGCTGGTATTGAGTGATTGCGGCATCGTCCTCACCCCCGACAGCCAGGCAACACTTTCATCGCTGCACAGGCTTTCAATACTGGATCTGTACAACAATCCACTAGGCCTCGCTCCCAGCCTGGAAGCCTTTCCCGAACTGACTTACATCGACCTTTCCAATACCGGAATTTCCAGCGTTCCTGCTGGCCTGACGAATCACCCGCGACTTAGAACAGCCATCTTCAACGACAATCATATAAGCGAACTGCCCGCCTCGGTCTTTGATCTTCCGGCCAACATCGGCGAAGGGTTCGATTTCGGAAACAACCCACTGTCCTCGACCACCCGAGAACGGATAAAAACTTACTATGGCCAAACCGAACTGGACCTTGGGGTATTTGCCGAACAGGCCGATATCGATCGGACAAGAGCCCTGTATCCAAGCCTGGATAATGAACAAGCGAGTGATTTTATCTATCGCCTGCCCGGAACATTGCATGAAGGCCGGATCGAACTGACGCGCAAGGAGGCCGAACTCACCGCCTTGATCAGCGACCTCACCCTCTGGGCGACCGACGTTCCCGACGTCCACCCCACCACTGGCGCCCTACTCAATGCCAATGAGATGTTCGCCGAGCACGCCAAAAGAGAGGAGTTCATGCAAAACCTGGAACGGTGCTGGCGCCAGATACCGACACCCAGTGTCGCGGTGAGCGACTATGGGTTCGCGTCACATCTGGCAATCATGGGAGACCTGCCTGTACTGACGGCCGACTTCAGCCATGTGCCCGAACTGCACCTGACGAGCGCAGGGAACATTGCCCCGAGAGCCAGCCAGTTTCTGGAATACTTTCCGAACCTGGAAAGCCTTAGCGTGCGGGGCTATCAGCTGGACAACATCCCCGAGGCCGTATTCCGGATGGGGAGGTTGACCGCGCTAAGCCTGCCGGAGTGCCGTATCACCCTGACTCAGGAAACCCTGAACGCACTGGCAGGCATGGAGCGCCTTGACTACCTGAATCTCAGGGAGAATCCGTTAGGTCTCACGCCCGACCTTAGCAACATGACGGAGATATCCTCATTGAACCTCAGTCATACAGGCATAACCGAGATTCCAAGGGGGTTGCTCACGATTGAAAGCTGGATGGACGTCGACCTGTCCAACAACGCCATTACCGAGATGCCCGCCGAGATCATGGAGGTCGATCCCGGTATCAGTGACAGCTTCAACTTCAGTGGTAATCCATTCACAGAAGAAAGCCTGCAACGCATCGCCGCTCATTTCCGCGAAACGGGTAGCGATCTTGGTATTGACGAGATAGGCGACAGGCCGGCCCCGGAGATTGAAGCTCCAGATACTGACACTGAAGAGTAAGCGCAAGACATAGGGATAGAGCCATGGGGGACGATAACGCCCCCATGGCTCCCCTCACCCACCCCGTGAAACCTAACCGCGCTCTGAAGGCACCGATGACAATTCGAACGGGCTGCTGCTGCGCCGCTGGTTGCGATCTTCCCGCGGCGTGGCGCCGAAGAAATTGCGATAGGCGCTGGAGAAATGCGGCCCCGAGGAGAAGCCGCAGGACAGGCCGATCTGGATGATCGACTTGCTGGTTTGCATCAACATCTGCCGGGCCTTGTTCAGGCGCAGTTCCAGGTAGTACTGGCTCGGCACACGGTTGAGGTATTGCTTGAAGATGCGCTCCAACTGCCGACGGGACACGCACACGTGCTGGGCGATTTCGTCGGTGGTCAGCGGCTCTTCGATGTTGGCTTCCATGAGCAACACGGCTTGTGTGAGCTTCGGATGGCTGGAACCGAGGCGGTTCTGCAGCGGAATGCGCTGGCGTTCGCCGCCCTCGCGAATGCGCTCGACCACCAGTTCTTCGGAGACCGCACCGGCCAGTTCCGCACCATGGTCGCGGGCCAGCACCGCCAGCAACAAGTCGAGCACCGACAGACCGCCGCACGCCGTCAGGCGATCGCGATCCCAGTCGAACAGGTGACTGGTGGCGATGACCTTCGGAAAGCGCTCGGCAAAATCGTCCTGCCAGCGCCAATGCACGGCCGCGCGATAACCGTCGAGCAAGCCCAGCTGCGCCAATGGATAAACCCCGGCCGACAGCCCGCCGATCACACAGCCGGCACGCACCAGTTGTTTAAGCGCACTGCTGAGCGCTGGCGCCAGTGCGGTCGGTGGCTCGTCAGCGAGCAGGAACAGTTTCTGGAAATTTTCCAGCTTGCCGGCCCACGCCTCACCCGGCAACTGCCATTCGCCTTCGGTCGGCGGTTCGGCCTGCAGGAATGACAGTTCGTAAACCACGTCCGGATGCACACGCTGGGCAACACGCAAGGCCTCCTCAGCCAGCGTAAGCGTCAGTGCTTTAGTGCTGGGCCAAATCAGGAAACCAATTCGATGGGCAGTCATGGTGGGCAATCCGAAGCGGAGAACAGTGATGAAGGCATGGGCCAATGCTAGCCCGTAAATGAACGCAAATCTCAGAACCAACAGAGATCAAATGTGGGAGCGAGCCTGCTCGCGAAAGCGGTGGATCAGTCGACATCTGCGTTGAATGTCACACCGCATTCGCGAGCAGGCTCGCTCCCACAGGGGTCGGGGCCAGCCTCTAGGCTGCGAAGCATGCACTATCCCTGTGCACAACGGCAGTCCTGATTATTTCAAGCTGCCGGACAGGAATTGCTGCAGACGCTCCGATTGCGGGTTCACCAGCACTTCGCGCGGGTTGCCGCTTTCTTCGACCACACCTTTGTGCAGGAACACCAACTGGTTCGACACTTCACGGGCGAAGCCCATTTCGTGGGTCACCACGACCATGGTCCGGCCTTCCTGAGCCAGGGCCTGCATGACTTTCAACACGTCGCCAACCAGCTCCGGGTCCAGAGCCGAGGTCGGTTCGTCGAACAGCATCACTTCCGGTTCCATCGCCAGCGCACGGGCAATCGCCACGCGCTGCTGCTCGCCACCGGACATGTGGCCCGGATACGCGTCTTTGCGATGGGCCACGCCCACCTTGTTCAGGTAGTGCTCGGCTTTCTCGCGTGCTTGTGCCTTGGACATGCCCAGCACATGCACCGGCGCTTCCATGATGTTTTCCAGCGCGGTCATGTGCGACCACAGGTTGAAATGCTGGAACACCATCGACAGGCGCGAACGCATGCGTTGCAGCTGTTTCGGATCGGCCGCCTTCAGCGCGCCCTCCTTGTTCGCCACCAGCTTGAGCTCTTCGTTGTTGAGCAGGATCTTGCCCGCGTGCGGCTGCTCCAGCAGGTTGATGCAGCGCAGGAAAGTACTTTTGCCGGAGCCACTGGAGCCGATGATGCTGATCACATCGCCGGCTGCCGCTTTCAGGGACACGCCCTTGAGCACTTCGTGACTGCCATAGCGTTTATGCAGGTCTTGGACTTCAAGTTTGTACATGCTGTCGGTTCTCACAAAAACAGTCAGTCAGTGGTATTCAGTGCTTGCGCGGGGCCAGGTAGCCCAGCCAGCGGCGCTCGGCCATCTTGAACAGCTTCACCAGGATGAAGGTCAGGCACAGGTAGAACACGCCGGCGGTGATATACGCCTCGAACGGCAGGTAGAACTGCGCGTTGACCGTGCGCGCGGCACCCGTGATGTCGATCAGGGTCACGATGGACGCCAGACTGGTGGTCTGCAGCATCATGATCACTTCGTTGCTGTACTGCGGCAGCGCGCGGCGCAGGGCCGACGGCAGCAGGATGCGCTTGTACATCTTGACCCGCGACATGCCCATGGCCTTGGCCGCTTCGATCTCGCCGTTCGGCGTGGCGCGCAGGCTGCCGGCGATGATTTCGGCGGTGTAGGCGCTGGTGTTGATCGCGAAGGCCAGGCACGCACAGAACGTTGCGCTGGACAGCCACGGCCAGAGGAAGCTTTCACGCACCGCTTCGAACTGCGCCAGACCGTAGTAGATCAAAAACAGCTGCACCAGCATCGGCGTGCCGCGGATCACGTAGGTGAAGAGCCAGGCCGACATGTTGACGGCCGCGTTCTTCGAGACGCGCATCAAGCCCAGCGGCAAGGCGCACAGCAGGCCGAAGAACAGCGACAGCGCGAGCAGTTTGAGGGTGGTCACCAGGCCGCCGAAGTACAGCGGCAAAGCCTGCCAAATGACGTTGTAGTCGAAGATCATAGATCAGCCGCCCTTACGCCTACCGAGTAGCGCTTCTCAAGGTGACGCAATGCCAGCAACGACACACTGGTGATCACCAGGTACATCGCGGCCACTGCGAGGAAGAAGGTGAAAGGCTCGCGGGTGGCATCGGCCGCCTGCTTGGCCTTGAACATCATGTCTTGCAGCCCCACCACCGAAATCAGCGCGGTGGCCTTGGTCAATACCAGCCAGTTGTTGGTGAAACCCGGAATCGCCAGACGAATCATCTGCGGCACCAACACCCGGAAGAACACCTGGAAACTGCTCATGCCGTAGGCCATGCCGGCTTCGGCCTGACCCTTGGGGATCGCCATGAAGGCGCCACGGAAGGTTTCCGACAGGTACGCACCGAAAATGAAGCCCAGGGTGCCGATACCGGCGGCCAACGGGTTCAGGTCGATGTACTCGTCAAAACCGAGCAGCGGTGCGACGCGGTTGAGCAAGTCCTGGCCGCCGTAGAAAATCAGCAGGATCAGCACCAGGTCGGGAATACCGCGGATCACCGTGGAATACAGGTCGCCCAGCCAGGCCAGCCAGCGCACCGGCGACAGGCGCAGTGCCACGCCGATCAGGCCCAGTACGATGGCCATGGCCATGGACGACAAGGCGAGCTGAAGCGTCAGCCAAGCGCCATCGAGGATGACAGCCCCGTAGCCTTTCAACATGATTCAGGTCCTCGAAAGTTGGGATGAAAAAATGGCGCAAACCTCAGAGATCCTGTTGCTTGCGCCATTTCGGACTTGTCGCAGGGACGTGTTACTTGCCGTAGATATCGAAGGCGAAGTACTTGTCCTGGATTTGCTTGTACTTGCCGTTCTCGCGAATGGCCAGGATGGCTGCGTTGAGCTTGTCCAGCTCAACCTTGTCGCCCTTGCGCACCGCGATGCCTACGCCGTCGCCGAAGTATTTGACGTCGGTGAATGCAGGGCCGACGAAGGCAAAACCTTTACCGGCGTCGGTTTTCAGGAAACCGTCATCCAGCAAGGTCGCGTCCGCCACGGTGCCGTCGAGGCGGCCGGCGGCCACGTCGAGGTAAATTTCGTTCTGCGAACCGTAAGGCTTGATTTCGGCACCCAGCGGGGCCAGGACTTCGCGGGCGAAACGCTCGTGGATCGAACCACGCTGCACGCCGATGTTCTTGCCCTTGAGCTCGGTCAGGCCTTCGCTGACCTGAGTACCGGCCTTCATGACCAGGCGAGCCGGGGTGTTGTAGTACTTGTTGGTGAAGTCCACAGACTTCTTGCGATCTTCAGTGATCGACATGGACGACAGGATCGCGTCGATCTTGCGCACTTTCAGTGCCGGGATCAGGCCGTCGAACTCTTGCTCGACCCACACGCACTTGGCCTTCATCTCTTCACACAGTGCATTGCCGATGTCGTAGTCGAAACCCACGATGCTGCCGTCCGGCGCTTTCGACGCGAACGGAGGGTAAGCCGCTTCAATACCGATTTTCAGAGGTTTTTCATCGGCGAAGGTTGGCAGGGACAGCACGGACGACAGTGCCAGGGCGCCAAGCAGCACGAGTTTCTTCATCTTGGGACTCCATCGGTAAAGGGCAAAAACGGCAGAGTGAGCAACAGCCCAATATGCGAGTGAGTGGAACCAGAAAGCAGTGCTGCGTCCTGAGAAGCCGGTGTTTAAATTCAACACGAGCAACGACGAGCGAGTGATCGGCATTCTAACGACAGGCCCGAGGCCGATATTTCTTCAATGCGACAACTAATTACAGAAGCACTGAGAAAGCCGTTTTAGCGCGTTGACAGCCCTGCAAAATCATGCAAGAGCAAAAGACATTGAACCGATCTGTATTGCAAATTGCGGGCCTATTATTGGCAAACCCTTCTAATCCGGCAAGCGCAGCGTGGAGTCTTATTTTTCAGCGGTGCTTTTTAAACCCTGATATGGGGTGTGGCGTTTCCCAATGCCCCGCATTGAAGCGATACGGTTACACATTCAGTAACCTGAAGGAATGCAGGTAACAGTAGGAATTGTCCCACGACTGAAGCCGATATTTATTGGCCGATGTTTAAGTGGCGCCTGACAAACCGCTATCGCGAGCAAGCTCGCTCCCACAATGGTTTTGTGTCGAACGCAAATTCCGCATTCACCACAGATCCCCTGTGGGAGCGAGCTTGCTCCGGGCGGCGTTCCGACGATGAGGCCACCCCAGCCAACACAAAAACGGCAGGCACAAAAAAGCCCCACCAGGCTCAACACCTGACGGGGCTTTCAGTGACTCAGAATCAGCGTTTACGCGACATTCATCGTCTTATGCGTATCAATCAAATGCTGCACCACACTCGGATCAGCCAGGGTAGAGATATCCCCCAACCCATCGTACTCAGCCGTGGCAATCTTGCGCAGAATCCGGCGCATGATCTTGCCCGAGCGAGTCTTCGGCAGCCCCGGCGCCCACTGGATCACATCCGGTGAGGCAATCGGACCGATCTCCTTGCGCACCCAGTTTTTCAGTTCCAGGCGCAGTTGCTCGTTCGGCTCTTCGCCATTTTTCAGGGTGACATACACATAAATGCCCTGCCCCTTGATGTCGTGCGGCACACCGACCACCGCGGCTTCGGCGACTTTCGGGTGCGCGACCATCGCGCTTTCGATTTCGGCGGTGCCCATGCGGTGGCCGGACACGTTGAGCACGTCGTCCACGCGACCGGTGATCCAGTAGTAACCGTCGGCATCGCGACGGGCGCCGTCACCGGTGAAGTACATGCCACGGAAGGTCTTGAAGTAGGTATCGACAAAACGGTCATGGTCGCCAAACAGCGTCCGCGCCTGGCCTGGCCACGAATCGAGAATCACCAGGTTGCCCTCGGCCTCGCCTTCGATGATGTTGCCCAGGTTGTCCACCAGGGCCGGCACCACGCCGAAGAACGGACGCGCCGCCGAGCCTGGCTTGAGCGCGTGAGCACCCGGCAGCGGGCTCATCATGTTGCCGCCGGTTTCGGTCTGCCACCAGGTGTCGACGATCGGGCAACGGGACTTGCCGACATTCTTGTAGTACCAGTCCCAGGCTTCCGGGTTGATCGGCTCGCCCACCGAACCCAACAGGCGCAGGCTGCTGCCATCGGCGCCTTCAACGGCGGCGGTACCCGAGGCCATCATCGCGCGGATCGCGGTCGGTGCGGTGTAGAGGATGTTGACCTTGTGCTTGTCGACGATCTTCGCCACCCGGGTGATGTCCGGATAGTTCGGCACGCCCTCGAACAGCAGCGTGGTCGCGCCATTGGCCAGCGGGCCGTAGACGATATAACTGTGACCGGTCACCCAGCCGACGTCGGCGGTGCACCAGTAGACCTCACCCGGGCGGTAGTCGAACACGCGTTCGTGGGTCATGGCCGCGTACAACAGGTAACCGCCGGTGGTGTGCTGCACGCCCTTCGGCTTGCCGGTGGAGCCGGAGGTATAAAGGATGAACAGCGCTTCTTCGGCGCCCATCTCTTTCGGCGCACACACGGTGCCGGCCACTTTCATCAGGTCCTCGAACCAGATGTCGCGATGCGGGTTCCACTTGATGTCGCCACCGGTGCGCTGGCACACGATGACTTTCTGGATGCTGCTGGTTTCCGGGTTGGTCAGCGCGTCATCGACGTTGGCCTTGAGCGGGATCTTCTTGCCGGCACGAATACCTTCGTCGGCGGTGATCACCACTTTGGATTTGCAGTCGATGATGCGACCGGCCAGGGCTTCCGGCGAGAACCCGCCGAACACCACCGAGTGAATCGCGCCGATCCGGGCACAGGCCAGCATGGCGACCACGGCTTCGGGGATCATCGGCATATAAATAGTCACCACGTCGCCGCGGTGCACGTCCTGGCCACGCAGGGCGTTGGCGAACTTGCACACTTGCTCGTACAACTCGCGGTAAGTGATGTGGCGGCTTTCGGCAGGGTCATCGCCCTCCCAGATGATCGCGACCTGATCGCCGCGCTCGGCCAGATGCCGGTCGAGGCAGTTGTAGGACACGTTCAAGGTGCCATCGGCGAACCACTTGATGTCGACATGGTGATCGTCGAAAGAAGTCTGCTTCACCGTGGTGAAAGGCTTGATCCAGTCGAGGCGCTTGGCTTGCTCGCGCCAGAAGCCGTCCGGGTTGACGACCGACTGCTGGTACATGGCCTTGTAGGTCGCCTCGTCGGTCAGCGTGTTGGCCAGAACCTCGGGACGAACGGGATACAGGGAAGCCGCACTCATCTTTCTTACCTCGGTGGAATAGTTGTTTTTGTATGACCACGTTTTAGCCGGGCCGGGCCTATAGAACCATTCGACGATGGTAGTAACAAGCCCCTACAAAATGTCATGAAAAACCCTGAATGCCAGCTCCGCCGCAGCACCTGTGGGAGCGAGCCTGCTCGCGATGGTCGTCAACGATAACGCGCCCAGCCTGACACCCCACGGTGCTCTCTGGCCCATCGCGAGCAAGCTCGCTCCTACAAAAGAAGCGGCTATTCAGGGATTGTTACAGAATCTGTCAAAAGTGTTTATCAAATCCACGGCTATATGGACGAAGCGCCCACGCCTAAAATCAGCCACGCCAACAAGGCAACCCGATTAACCCAGTTGCAGCCCCCACGAAGGCAGTTAATCAAACACCCAGGTACTGAAGCTCCACACGCAATCCCAAAAGGATTGCGTGCCCCCTCTCGACCTTTAAAAGGTAAATATCAAATGAAAGCTTTATGGGTTCTGGCCCTCAGCAGCGTGTGCGTAACCGCCATGGCCGGCGAGGTCCCGACTGATGTCGCCCAGCAACAACCGCCCGTTGAGGAATACACTTACTCGATGAATCTGGACATCGCCAAAGTGATCTCCATGAGCGAAGCCCCGAATGTGTGTGAAGTTGTGCCGATGAAAATGGAATACGAAGACTCCAACGGTCAACGGCATATCCTGCGTTACAGCGCGATGGGCAACGGCTGCTCTAACGGCTGATCCCCTGCTTCACCCCTCCCCCAACAAGGTTCGACCCACCCGCCTCGATCAGGCAGATGAAGCGCCGAACCTTAATGATCGATTAAATCGATTGTTTTAAGCATTTATTTGCACTTTTTAATCGAAATAGTCCGCGTAGAATCAACTGCAACCCAAGACAAACAACGCCCACGACACTGGAGCAACGACCATGAAAACCCAACTGATCCTCGCCCTGACCCTCTCCGTCCTGGCTGCCAACACCTTCGCCGCCGATGGTTACGACCGCACTGGCTCGGCTGCTTACACCACTGAAGCCGCTGTCGCTGCCGACGGTTACGACCACACCGGTTCCGCGTCCTTCGCCGCCGATGGCGCAGACCACATTGGCGCCGGCAAACTGGCTTCCGACGGCACTGACCACACTGGCGCCGCCCGCCTCGCCGCCGATGGTGCCGACCACATCGGTGCCGCTCGCCTGAGCTGATCCGCCAGCGAGACTTCATAGCCCGACTTCGGTCGGGCTTAGTTGTGTCTGGAGCCTGAGAAAACCCCACCGAAACACAAGATGTAGTGAAAAATGCCTTTTTTGGTTATTTCTTGAGCAAAAATAATCCAGGGCAAAAAATCAGGAAAAAAAATCTTCCCCCGCCAACCTCGTGCAAAGCCCTGTAAACCCTCGCTCCGACCGAAATACGGCCGCCGTCGACCGATCCATGAGCCATTTCGCCGCCCCACAGCACGCAAAACTTCCCTATAATGCGGCCTTAAACGGGACTGCAATATTCCCTTACAGGGACGAAAAGCCAGTCTGAAGCCCCGCACAAGCGATCGACGCTTGCTGCGCCCATCAGTGGCTCTCGGAACCCCGTACAAAATTCTGTTTGATGCCTGCGCATAGCTGCTGCAAAAAACGATTCCTTTAGATCCAACGCGGCCAGTAAGGCCGTGTGAAAAACCAACTATCCATTTTCACACGGGCACACTGGCCCTCACGCAGGAGACGACACGTCATGCTGAGCTGGGACGAATTCGACAAAGAAGACACGGAAGTAGCAGTCAAGAGCGCCAACGCCGGCCACGCCACCGAAGCCAACATGGACCGTCTCGACAGCGCCGGCGGTGCCGCCGCCCTGGAAGCCCGCGCCGTGACCGCGTCTGACTCCGCCGCCGTGGCCCGCGCCAAGGCAGCCCTGGATTCCCTCGACGTCGCCGAAGGCCTCGCCGAACTCGAAGGCGCCTCCGCCCGTGTCGCCGTTGACGAAAAGCGCATGATCAACTGCCGCGCCGACCTCAACCAACTCGTACCTTTCAAGTACGACTGGGCCTGGCAGAAGTACCTGGACGGCTGCGCAAACCACTGGATGCCGCAAGAAGTCAACATGACCGCCGACATCGCCCTCTGGAAAGACCCGGAAGGCCTGACCGACGACGAGCGCCGCATCGTGATGCGCAACCTCGGCTTCTTCTCCACCGCCGACTCCCTGGTTGCCAACAACCTGGTCCTGGCCGTGTACCGCCTGATCACCAACCCGGAATGCCGCCAGTACATCCTGCGCCAGGCCTTCGAAGAGGCGATCCACACCCACGCCTACCAGTACTGCATCGAATCGCTGGCCATGGATGAAGGCGAAATCTTCAACATGTACCACGAGATCCCATCGGTCGCGAAAAAAGCCACCTGGGGCCTGAAATACACCCGCTCGATCTCCGATCCGAAGTTCGAAACCGGCACCGTCGAAACCGACAAAGAACTGCTGCGCAACCTGATCGCCTACTACTGCGTCCTGGAAGGCATCTTCTTCTACTGCGGCTTCACCCAGATCCTCTCCATGGGCCGCCGCAACAAAATGACCGGCGTCGCCGAGCAGTTCCAATACATCCTGCGCGACGAATCCATGCACCTGAACTTCGGCATCGACGTGATCAACCAGATCAAAATCGAAAACCCGCATTTGTGGGATGCTGAAATGAAGGAAGAAGCTTCGCAGATGATTCTGCAGGGCACTCAGCTGGAGATCGAATACGCGCGTGACACCATGCCTCGTGGGGTGTTGGGCATGAATGCGGCGATGATGGAGGACTACCTGAAGTTCATCGCTAACCGTCGCCTGTCGCAGATTGGGTTGAAGGAAGAGTATCCGGGGACTACGAACCCGTTCCCTTGGATGAGCGAGATTATGGACTTGAAGAAAGAGAAGAATTTCTTTGAGACGCGGGTTATTGAGTATCAGACTGGTGGGGCTTTGAGCTGGGATTGATTCCCGGAGCTAGCCGCGATTTGACGACTTGAGTCGACAAATCGAATACCAAAAAGCCCCGATCTGATCGGGGCTTTTTTATGAGGTAGGAAAACTCTTACTCGCAATCTCGGTAGTAGCTAAACCTCCTACATGCATTCCAGCACCTTCTGTATTGAGGGCAATTCCAAGCGGCCCTAAGCTTTACCGCAGGTGCCTAAGAAACGCCCAACGTAGAAAGCTAGCCAATTACACAGACGAGCAGTCACCCTTGGTGATTAATCGTACGGCTGTGTGAGGCTTTTGCTCGTTGGAGCTTCTTATGTCCACTCTACGTTGGGGTCAGGCCCGCCAAAGTCCAAACGTAGAGGTAATGGATATGCCTGAACACAACCTTCTCGTCACTCTCCGAATCATGGAGATCGGTCATGTCTGATCTCTTCTCTGTAACAGTCTTCACCCGCCACAACCTTCCTCTCCATGCCTTCCTCCTAGAAAACCAACCATGGTTCTGCGCCCGCGATATCGGCCGTTTGATGGGTGTCCATCTAAGTGAACGCATGGTCAACAAGCTAGACAAAGACCAGCACCGCACGCTTTGGATTGAGTATTACCGGCAACCAGAAAAGCAGCTGATGCTCAGCGAGTCGGGTGTATACGCGCTGCTGGTGTATCACTACGCACCAGGAAATCGGTTGCTGCGAGAGTGGATCACTCATCAAGTGGTGCCGGCCTTACGTGATGCTGAGCAGTCGGACAATTCGCATCGGCCGATGCTGAGTTTGTTGGATTGGCCAGAAATGTCGCTGAGCCTGCTGCATTGGCAGGATGAGCCGTGGATTCGGTTGCGGGATATGCCTTGTTTACTGCTGGGCCAGCGGCAAACGTCTTGGTGGCGGAAGGTTTCGCAGTTTTTTCTGTTTTAACAGGTTGTCGCAAAAAGGGTGCAACCTTCTGCACCCTATGTTGACTTAGCCTGCCGAACATCCAATCGACTCACCACTGGTCTTCTGTAACCACTGAGATTGCAGTGGAAATCCCTCAGGCCCACCTATCAAGATGCCCCGTTCCAAATCAAATGGCAGCACCCAGAGCTTAAGTTGTGGTGCGAATTCGAACACCTGCAATGGGGCATCAAACGCAGCTTGTTTTGGGTAGATCAGCACCAACTCCCCATCACCCGATAGATATTTATGACCATAGGCGAACAACTGATAAAAATCTGATTGCTTCAATCCGTAGTTTTTATTCTCTCCCGATGAACTCAGCCGCTTCCACTTTGTGTCGAGCACCCAGCTTTTCTGCTGATGGTGGATCATCAGGTCCGGCCGCAGCTGAAAGAAGTTTTCATCCCTATGTTTACACAGGTGTTCGCTGCGGGTTTGGGTGAGCAGTCGCGCATCATGCAGCAGATCCCTATTTAGGCTCGCAGCTACATAACGCTCAAATAGCTTTTCCATAGGGAATAACAAGCTCATGCCGTGCCATTCCCCAGCGACTGCTAAAGGCATCTGTTGTTTGATGATCAGTTCGCACCATGGTTTCACCGGTACGTAGTGCGCCATCAGTCGCTCGTTACTCCATTGCTTGAAGTCCTGCTGCACGTTACGGCTTGTAGGCACCTCTAACAACACGGTTCTTAACTCATGAGCCAGTCGCCAGTTACCAGCATCCTTTGTTGCTTTGCAGACCTGATCTAACGCGAATTTGATTAAGCGATTCTCTGGTCGGTCGGGCAAATAAATTTCATGTCGTATCTGGAAATGGTGTTGTCGACCAGGGGGTTGGCGCATTTGCTTGACCACATCTAACTGACCACGCAGGAATCGCTGTTCCTCCTCCACTCGCTGGTAGTCAAAGCGTAGGCCTCGATTGATCAAGTGATCCAAAGCCAGTAAGAATCGGCCCATGACCCATTCGCTCAGTGGCGCATCGAAACTCTGAAGATCCGCCGCACCGACTTCACGGGTGGGTAAATCTAAGGAAGCTTGGATCATGCGCCTCAGCAACGCTCTGCTCTGCTTGATGCAATCCTCTCGCTCGAAATGCTTGGGAAGAATTTCAAGGCGCGTACCACAGGGGGTTTCCAATACGCCGACGTAGTTGTCGAGCTTGAGCAAACAACGACTCTCAAGCTGAACCAGCGCAGCCCCAGCGCTGCTGAAAGAAGCATTTAATTTGCACAACCAATCGAAGGCGGAAACTGATACTTGAGCGATATCCAGTGTCGGCACAGCGACGTAATCTGTCGTCAGCCTCGCGTATTCGCGAACCGTGATGACGGGTTTCACGCCGTCACGCCTTTTTCAAGCTGATGAATCTGGATGTCACCTTTTTCAGTTTCAATAGCGTCTTGCAGCTGTGGAAGCACTGTTTGGTGATCTATGACACCCCAATAAGACTCGATCCGGGAAAAGGCCTCTTCGTTGATCAGCCATCGATTATTTTGGTTGTTGAGCACCACTTGATCGCCAAACAGCGAATCGGGCTTGAATGGCGGCTGTTCGATAAAGCAATTTTCAGGGGCCTTGCGATGATCATTGAACACCCACTGAATCCGCTGCCAATCTTCGAAAAAATACTCTTGCAGCAGCGGGAGAACTTGCTCGCGAAAGATTTGCCCCAATCGTTCCAGCGTACGGTCGCCGTCTAGCGGCATAAAGTACGCGTGTCCTAGGCAATGATCTCGATCTAGCAGCATTTCGATTCGCTGATTCATCACTCTCAGAAGCTTGGCAATATTGAGCTCGCCCACGGTAATGTATTCCAACAGCTCAGGCTTAGGCGGCATTTCGCGGAAAGTGAAACGACGACGCAATGCGATATCTAGGCTAGACAATGAACGGTCAGCAGTGTTCATAGTACCAATTAGATAGACATTGCTTGGTACGCTGAAATGCTGCTTCGAGTATGGCAGTGTAACTCTCAAAGCCTCATCGGCTCCCGCGCGCTTGGAAGGTTCGATTAACGTAATCAGCTCACCAAAAATCCGAGAGATATTGCCACGATTTATTTCGTCAATGATCAGTACGCGGGCATCATTTCCCGGAGCTTTTGCCGTTACCGCTGAGTGGTTAGACGAAACCTTCAAAAGGTGCTCAACCAAGGCGGGCAAAACATTGAGATAACCATTGACCAAGTGTGGATCAAGCTTGGTTTCCGGTACTTTTTTAAATAAGAGCCGGTTGCGTATATCTGCAATTGATAAACGACCTTCTCGCACATAGCCTGCAAGCGTACTCAGAATACTCATACCTATAGGCAATTGGTTACCTTTAGGTTTACTTAACTCCACTATGTCAGAAGAAGCATGGGTTACAACGTAACCGGTTCCGAAGTTTTCACCCAGTTTAAAAAGCTCGCTCGGGCCAACCTCTGTTGTAGCAACCGAAGATTCAGCACCCAGTAGTTGAGCTAGCTTACTGCGGTCCAACGACCCAGGACTCAATTCGTAAAGCGTGCGTTGGGTGAACTTTCCATTCATGAGTTGATCATGTGGCAGGGCCGGTTCATAAATTCGTAGCCACTTCACCGAGCGGCATTGGCCGTACTCGAACTCACGATCTTCACCACTCAGGCATCGGTACTCGCCAGTCACCTCACCAATCGCCCGGAACTTACTATTACCTTCGGTCACTACCAGCAAATCACCAATTTTCATCTTCAGCAGAAAGCTGTAAACGGCGGTAATCCCATACGCATTTTGAGGTAGAACCTCGCCTGCCTCCGCGAAACGTTGGGCTATGTCTTCTCTACTCTTGCAACCATTGAAATCGATGCACCCGCCGTAACCAAGCAAGGCATAGCTGTTTTCTTTGCACTCATCAAAAATGTACGCATCGTCCCCGTGAATGTTGCCTAATGACATTTTCCAGACGCGACGCTGCTCAATGTCCATAGGCGCTGGCGCTTGTTGGGTGACTTTAGCGCTGGCAGTGGTACACAAGTTTTTGAACACACCATCAACAACTTCATAGCGCAATTGCCCGTCGTCTCCGCTTTCCGCACGCAGGCCTTCAACGAAATCTTCGTAGCTGAAGCTTTGATGAAACGTGACGAACTCGACATGTCCATCTGCGGCTAACTCATCGAAGCGCTTCTTCAGCGCAGCCCGATTTTCTTTGTTGATCTGAAGAAACTCAGGGGCAAGGATTTCTAGCGCTGCCTCGATGGTGGCGAAAGTCTTCCCGGTACCGGGGGGGCCAAACAAAATCTGGTTGAGTGCAGGCGAGGTCATCGAGTCGCTTTCCTTGGCTACATGAGCAAAAAAGGGGCATCGCGTGGTGGCGGCTCGATCAAAGTCGGTAGGAGTTATAGGAACCAAAACCCGACCATGGAAACAGGCTACAGCCGCAGGAGATTAATCCTACAACGGTAACCACATTGCTATCACGGGTAAAGCAGTACAGAGAGGCGAATCTGCTACGGAGATTAGAAGCATTCGACCGCCGATCATCAAACAGTCGTTCTGCGGAACGAAGCCCACTTAGGGACTCGGTGGTGGACTTTGTTTATGCGACATATTCACCTACGCCATCGCGAGCAAGCTCGCTCCCACAGGGGGTCTGCGGTTGGCTCGGGAACGTCTGTGTTATCAGGACCGCTGAATTTTCTTGGCTGTCCGAGTTTCAGACAGCCAGCTTTTTGAGGCGAGCAGCCGTCAATCCGCACAATTCGGTTTATCTGATACACCCAAGTTGCAGCATTTGGGGCCGCTTCGCAGCCCAACGGGGCGGTTCGGCGTTCCGACAAGCCCCCTCGCCACAAGGTTGGTGGCTGGCTTAGTTGCTGTGTTGATCTTGCGAATCGCGAGCAGGCTCGCTCCCACAGGTGGTCTGCGCTAGCCTTTGGAACGTTGGTGTTATCAGGGCCGCAGAATTTTCCTGCGGCCCTTTTCTTTGCCTGCAACAAAGCTAAAAACTCACCTCCCCAACCCACTAATCCGCCACGGACACTCCGCCGCCCTCACCCCACTCGGCCCAACAATCTCCGGCGTCTGCCCCAACGACCTGGCGCTCAGCACACTCCCCACCCGCTCAATCAACTGATCAAACCCCAACGTCGCATCCTCCTGGTGCAATTTGCGCAGTTGCTCAACCAGGGCATAGGTGAACGCACCATAGCTGTTCGACCCCACCTCATATTCATTGGCTTTTTCATTCTCCCGCGCGGCGTAGAGCATCAGCGGCATGTAGGGGCCGTGGTGGCCGTAGAGTTTGCCTTGGCGCAGCAGTTGGGCTTTTTTCTCGGGGCGCAGGCCGGTGGCGGCGCCTTGGGTGGTGCGGGTGCGGGTGAGGCCGCGGGTTGTGTGGTCTTGTTCGCTGAAGTCGCGGCGGTCGGTGTCGACGGCGTAGACGCGGCGGTCCCAGTCGCCGGCGTAGGGGTCCCAGCGCAGCATGCGGTGGCGGATGTCGCTGGGTGGGGTGATGCCGCGCACTCGGCCGTTGCCGCGGGTCATGCCGCCGGCGTAGCAGCAGTCGAACATGACGGTGAGTTTGGCGCCGTGGCCGTCCGGGTCGAAGGGCAGGTGGCTGTAGAACTGGCGGAACAGTTTGTCGGTGAAGTGGGTGCTTTCGTCGTCCCAGTCGAAGTCGTGGAGCACCAGGGTTTCGTCCATGCAATCGGCTTCGCCGCTGCTGCTGTAGACCGGCAGCTGGGTGCCGTGGCCGGAGTAGAACAGCACGCGCTCGTCGCCGGCGCGGGCGCCTTCCACCAGCCATTCGAGGCGTTCGACGAAGTTGGCCCGGGTCGCTCGGGCGTCGTGCAGCAAACGGATGTCGCCGGCGTCGTAGCCGCTTTCCTGGAGCATGCGGCTGATCAGGTAGGTGTCATTGATGCAGCCGTCGAGGCGTGCGCTCGGGTCGGGGTAATCGTTGATGCCGACCACCAGAGCGCGGCGTTTGCGTTGGCCGCTGCGGGACAGGAACGCCGGTACTTCCAGCGCACGTGCGGCCACCACATCGCGGGCCAGTTGCGGCCACAGCCCGGTCTGGCTGGTGGGTGACGACAGGTAGGCCTGGGCGGCGTGATTGAGGTCGAGCAGGTCATCGCGCAATGGCACGCTGAATTCGGTTTGCAGGTCGACCCGCGCTGAATCCGGCGAGGTGATTGGCCGGGTCAACAAGCCATCGTCGGGGTTGTAGAGGTGGAACCAGCGGCGGATACCTCGACCGTTTTCGCTCAGGCGCAGGACTCGCCCGCCCCACACTTCGCGCATCACCAGCGGCAGCGCGATCGGCGAGCCGAAGCTGACGAACACTCGGCCATCGATGCGCTTGAGCGCCGCCCCCTTTTTCGCCACCGACCGGCGCAGGGCATCGTAGCCGATCAGGCTGCCCAGGCCTTGGGCGAAGATGATCTGCGGATTGAATGCCTCGATCTTCGCCAACAGAAATTGAGTCAACTCCGTGCGCAACTCGGCGTCTTCGATCCATTGCACGATGGAGCCCACCGTGGTGCGCAACATCTGGTTGACCGGCAGGCCCCAACTGCCGAAATTCTCGTCGGCCTTGCCCTTGGCGTCGGCCCTCAGCATCGCCAGGCCTCGGGTGATCTGGGCGAAGTCCGGCCCCTCCTTGAGTTGCTCATCGAAACACAGAAAGTCGATGTCCTGGTCATCGATGGGGCGGCCGTTCTGTGCCAGTTGAGTGCGGATCAAGGTGCGCCATTGTTCCTGCCAGTTCCCATCGACGCCGCCCTGCCCCTGGCTGGCCGGCGTGAACCCCACACCGGGCAGGCACAGGATGCGCAGCCGCGTTGGCGCGACTTCCGCTCCCGGCTCGACCAAGGCTTTGCTGGCCGGCGCCGCCACCGGAGGCACCGTTTGCCCTTGGGCGGTGACCATCAAATCCTGCAGGCGCCGCAGTTTCGCCTCCAGGCTGTCCGCACTGGGCGCGGCCGGCGTGAGCGCGGCCTGACCGGGATCGGCCAGGGCACGGCTGCGATTGTCGAGAAAACCGCTGACCCATTGGGCGCTGCGCTTCCAGATCTGCTCCGGATCGAGGCCGTCGAGGTAACCGGTGGCGCTGTCCACCACCTGCCGACTCTGGGTCGCCAGTTCGGACTCGATCAAGGGCAACCCGGCGCGACTTGGCACCACGGTGGCCGCCAACTTTGGCGCAGCCGTTACGCCCGGTGCAGCGCGCCAGATGGGCGCATTGCCGAAGTGCTGCGCGGCGACTACCCGTGGGCCGAGGGCACTACGCGGCAACTTGAAGTGATCGCAAAGAAAGGCCAGCAGGCTGGTGTGATCGTAATGCTGCGCCTGGACATCGCCCGTCCAGGGGATCAAGCCCGGCTTGAGCCACGGCGAAGCCAGGATCGCCGGTACACGAACGCCGAGTCGGGTGAAGGGATTTTTCCAGGGGACATCGACCGTTGAACCGGTCGCCACGCAGGTCGGCGGCACCACGTGGTCATGGAAACCGCCATGTTCGTCGTACAGCAGCACGAACAGGGTTTTGTTCCAGACAGCGGTGTTGGCCGACAAGGCGTTGAACACCTCACCGACAAACCGATCGCCGAAGCGCAGGTCTTCAGGCGGATGATGCGACACGTTGGGCCCGAGCTTGCCGTTGAGCAGGCCATAGCTCGGCTCGATCCAGGACAGTTCCGGGAGCTTGTTACCGGCGACGTCCGACTTGAAATCGTCGATGCTCAGGTGCTGCAAACCACCCTTGACCAGCGCCGCCAGCGGAACGGCGCCGTCGGAATAAATGCGCGCGTCATGGCCGTTGTTGCGCAGCAGCGAAAAAATGCTCTCGCCGCCGAACTGTGCGATCAGGCTTTTGATGCCGGCCAGTACCGTGCCGGTGGAGGGCATCAGTAGATGACCATTGCAACTGCCGAGCATGGCGAAGAACCGGTTCGGCCAGGTCGGGCCTGGCACCGAGGAAAACCAGCGGTCGCACACGGTGAAATTGCGTGCCAGCCCGTGGATGGCCGGCAGCGTATCGTCGGCCGGTGTGGCGCCGAACGGGATGTAGTTCATCGCCCGTTGGGCCATGGATTGCGACCAGGTTTTGTAGACCTTCAGGTCGGTGCGGGCCTTGTCGTAGGCGTCCTGGGCAAACCCCTTGAGCGAGGGGTTGGCCGGGCTGGTCTTGAAGGAGACGCCCAGTTGTTTCTCTACATTGACGAACTCGTGGCCAAGGTCGAAACCTTCGCTGTTGCTCGGCGGCAGCGCCGGAGGTAGAGGGGGTGGCGGCGCCCACAGGCTGTAGTTCTCCGGGAACTCCGATGCCTGGGTGATCACCGTCGATTTGCCATTGGCCAGCTTCAGCGCATTGGTGCTGGGCGCGTTCCGGTCGATACCGTTACACGCGGGGTTGATGCGGGTGTAATCCCCCAGCAGATGATCGAATGATCGGTTTTCCATCATCAGCACGACAACGTGCTCAATCCCGGCGGGCCAGTTGTTCGGCATGGTTCGCTCCTTGCTGTGAAGTTTCTGTTTCGATCTCGCGGGTTTCACGCCAATCCTTTCCCTTGATCTTCCCGCTCCCTGTAATCCACCTGGTAGCTCGCCATATAGCTGTCCACCGCCGCCCCGAGCGTAGGAAAAAACGCCGTCTCCCCCAATCTTGCAAACAATCCGAACCGCTTGAGCTTGTCCTTGACCGGGTCCTTCATCTCGGCGATGCACAACTCGATACCCGCCGCATGCAACGTGTCATCAAGCTCGGCGAGCATGTCGGCGGAGGTCACGTCGACGCTGGTGACGGGGCCTGCAGCGACCACCAGCCTGCGCACGGGGGTGGGCGATGCCGCCACGGCGTCCAGCACTCGGTCGTTGAATAGCTCGGCGTTGGCGAAGAACAAGGGCGCATCCCAGCGAAACAGGACCAGGCCGGGGATCAGGCGCGCGTCGGGGTAGCGTTTGATGTCGTGGTAGCCCTTGACCCCGTCGGCGCTGCCCAACACCGCGGAGTACGGGCGCCAGCCATCCCAGAGGAATTCAATGACGGCAATCACGATGGCCAGGCCGATGCCCTCGATCGCGCCGAACGCGGCCACGCCGACCGTACAGACAATCGATAGCCCGCATTCCCAGCGCTGGATGCGATAGATCCGGCGCAGGTCGGTGATTTCGATCAGGCCAATGGCCGAGGCGATCACCACCGCCGCCAGTGCGCTGGACGGTAAATGCTGCAACAGGTCCGGCGCCACCAGCAGCAACAAGGCAACCGTCAGTGCGCCGACGACGCCGGTCATCTGGGTTTTGGCACCGGCAGCCTCGGCCACGGGCGTACGCGACGAACTGCTGCTGATCGGGAAACCCTGGAAAAAACCGGCCGCCAGGTTGGCGATACCGAGGCCCACCATTTCCTGATTCGGATTGACGTAGGTGCGGGTGCGCGCCGCATAGACACGGGAGAGCACGCTGGTGTCGGCGAACGAGACGAGTGCGACGGCGCACCCACCGATCAAGACCGGGACGATGTCGGCGCTGGTGATCCAGGGGATGGCGAAACCGGGCAAGCCTTGCGGGAGCGAACCGAGGACCTTCACGCCGGCGCTTGTCGCAAGGTCGAGTACTCCCACCGCGACCGTCGCGCCAACCACCGCGAACAGGATGCCCGGCAACCGCGGCCATCTTTTGAGCAGCAAGATCGCCGCCAGAGTGAGCCCGCCCACTATGAAGGTGGTCCAGTTGACCTTTCCCTCCATCACCGCGGAGGCGATGGACCATAAGTCTCTCAATGGACCGTTGGACTCAATCGAAAAACCGAACAGCTTGGGCAATTGGCTGATCAATACGGTCAGGGCGATGCCGTTCATGTAGCCGTAGCGGATCGGTTTGGACAGCAGCTCGGTGATAAAACCCAGGCGCGCCATACCGGCCAGGATACACACCGCTCCCGAGACGATCGCCATCATCCCCGCCAGGGCGACGGCATGCTGCGGGTCGCCGCCGGAGAGTGGAAGGATGACGGCAAGGATGACGGTCACCAGGGAGGAATCCGGCCCCATCACCAGAATTCGGCTGGGGCCGAACAAGGCATAGAACAGCAGCGGAACGATGGTCGCGTAAAGACCATAAATGCCGGGCACGCCCGAAGCCACCGCATAGGCGATACCGACGGGCACCAGCATCGTGGTCAACACCAGGCCGGCCACGATGTCGTAACGCAACCATGCCGGTTGGTATTCACGCAGCATGCCCAGCCCCGGCAGCCAGCGGCGCCAACCGCTCTGTTCATCCCGGCGAGCTATCCGGCCCGGCTCCGAAACGGGGGGCGATGCATCTGAATGGCTCATTAACCGCCCTCGTTGATGTAATGCTGTTCATTTAAAAATTCTGTCTGTCTGTCTGTCTGTAGGAGCGAGCTTGCTCGCGATGGACTCAAGAGCGCCGCGTTAAGTCAGTAAACACGCGATATCGTTAACGACCATCGTCGGAACGCCGCCCGGAGCAAGCTCGCTCCTACAGTGATCAGTGATCAATTACCTCCTTGATGGACTCTGCAGACTCGGCGATATCGAAGTGATCTCAGTGTAGCTATTGCTTCGAATGCGCCATCACTGGAAGCTGGTCACCTAAAGGACCTGGAAGCCGACATGAAATTCGACCTCGCCTACTGCCTCAGCCTCAACGACAAGTTGTCAATCTACGACGTTCGGGACCTGAATTTCGACGAGACGATGGATTTCGATTCCGCCAGGGAACACTTCCAGTGCCCCAACGATGCCTGTCGTTTGGCGTTCGATGCGGCCAATGCGCTGGGCACGTTCAACGCGAAGAACGTGAATTACGTGCGCACACCGCACTTCAAGAACTTGCCGAGTACCCGGCACGTCGAGGGCTGCCCTTATGTCAGTTTGAAGACGCCGGCGTCGGGTGCGGATGAGGCGGAAACGGATGACAGCCGCGAGGAACATTTCCCGTCGGAATTGTTACTGACCCCGCGTGAGTATGTGCGTAAGTCGTCCATCCCGGTGGTGATTGCGGATGGGGCTCGGGATGAGCCGATGACACCTAAAGTGGCCAACAACGTCGAGCAACCGGGCAAGGACTCGGCCCCGGACAAGACCAGCGTCTTCGCCCATCCGGTGGAATGTTTCGTTTCAAACTTCGACGACAAGGATCTGCTCAAGCGAGTACCGCTGAAGATTGGCGAGCACACCGCGCCTTACGCGTCGTTTTTCAAGAAGATCGAATACCTGCAGGACAACAAGGGGCTGATTTACTGGGGCAAGGTCAAGGAGATCAAGGACTACACCCAGAGCTTTCGCATCGACTTCGAGAAGAAGGTCTGGTTCGAGAAGAAGCCGTACTCGGTCAATGTCTACCTGAGCAAAAAGCTCATCGACAGCTACCGCAAGCGCAAGGCGTTCCTGGAAGAGATCAAGCACGCCATCGAGAGCGGGCGGGAGTTGTATGGCTTCTTTTATGGGGTGACGCCTGAGCTGAAGCAGGTGCCGAGCAAGAAAAACCCCGAGCAGACGTTCGGGGTGTTCAGCGCCAATATCGAGAATCTGGATCACTTTATCGTGCGCGAAGCGCCGGGGTTGGCGGGCAAATAAGCACAGCGCCGTTCGTCTGCCTGAAAAGAAAAATCAAAAAATGCGTTTGATCCGGGCTCAAAACAACTGTACAAAAACACAGTATATTTTGACCAACACTCTCGAGCCCGGAGAACACCATGGCCTCTCAAGCGATGAAAATCACCCTGGAACGTATCGCCCTCTTCCAATTCACCCCAACCCACTGCGCCCAGGCCCGAGCGATGCTGGGCTGGAGTGTGCAAGAGCTGTCGCGGGAGTCCAGCGTCTCGGTGGAGGCCATTCAACGCTTCGAGGCGCGACAGGAGGTGCGGGATGTCACGCGCCTGGCGTTGGCCTATCGGCTTGAAGCCGAAGGGTTGGTGTTCTTCCCGGGGTTTGCGCCGGGTCGAGGGATGAATGTGAGGGGGTCTACACCGAATCCGGTTGGGCGGGCGGATTTTGCGATGGTGGAGTGAGCCGATTCATCGATTGACGATTATTCCTATATTGATATATTTCGCATAAATCAAAAGGCGGTGCTGGCATCGTTTTTTGTAGGCGCGAGCTTGCTCGCGATGGTCGTTAACGATAACGCGCAAATCCTGGATAAACGCGGTGTCCTTGAGTGCTTCGCGAGCAAGCTCGCTCCTACAGAAGGGCCCGTTTATGCGAAAGGAATTGAAATGATTGAAATCGAAGAAAGCAGTGGCAACGTCTACGAAGACCTCGGGACACCCAACGCCAATGAAATGCGAGTCAAATCCCAATTGGCCGCAAAAATAGGCGAAATCATCAAGGCTCGCCATTTGACCCAGGTTCAGGCGTCCGAAATTTTAGGTCTGTCACAACCCAAGCTTTCCGAAATGTTGCGCGGAAAGTTTCGTGGAATCAGTGAGGCCAAGATGATGGATTGCCTGTTACTTCTCGGGCGTGATGTGCAAATCGTGGTCAAGTCGGCCCCGCGCTCACGCAAAGAAGGCCGAATTGACGTGGTTTTTAGCTGAGGTCTACAACTCAGCTAATTTCTCTACGCGTTCTGCACAACCCGCTCACACTCCCCTTCCACCGCCAGCCACCACGCCCCACCACGCTGCGGATGCATCAGGTTGAACGCCTCGCCCATCTGCGGTGTGGTGATCGATACGTTGCGTTCCCAGGCCAGGGCGAGGATGCGGTCGAAGGGTTCGTACCAGGCGTGCATCGACAGGTCGAAGGTGCCGTTGTGGATGGGCAGAAGCCAGCGGCCCTTGAGGTCGAGGTGGGCTTGCAGGGTTTGTTCGGGTTGCATGTGCACGTGCGGCCAGTCGACGTTGTAGGCACCGGTTTCCATCAGGGTCAGGTCGAATGGGCCGTACTGTTCGCCGATGCGTTTGAAGCCGTCGAAGTAGCCGCTGTCGCCGCTGAAGAAGATACGTGTGTCGCCGTCGATCATCACCCACGAGGCCCAGAGGGTGCTGTTGCTGTCGAACAGGCCACGACCGGAAAAGTGCTGCGACGGGGTCGCGATGAACTGGATGCCATCGACCTCCGTGCCTTGCCACCAATCCAGTTGGCGGACTTTGCTGGCGTCGATGCCCCACTTGATCAGGGTGTCGCCTACGCCCAGCGGGGTAAGGAAGTGTCTGGTCTTGTCCGCGAGCTTGAGCACGGCCGCATGATCCAGATGGTCGTAGTGGTCGTGGGACAGGATCACCGCTTCGATCGGTGGCAATTCTTCCAGGCTGATCGGCGGCTGGTGAAAACGCTTGGGGCCGGCCCACTGCACGGGCGAGGCACGCTCGGCAAAGACTGGGTCGGTGATCCAGAACTTGTCGCGCAGCTTGAGCAACACCGTGGAGTGGCCCAGACGATAGACGCTGTGGTTGGGCGCGGCGATCAGCGCGGCTTGTGTCAGGGCTTGCACCGGGACGGGCGCGCTCGGGCGGGTGTTTTGCGGTTTGTGGAACAGCGCGTTCCACAGGATGCCCATGGTTTTGCCAAAGCTTAAACGTTGCACCGGCGTGAAGTTTTGATACTGCCCTTGAGCCTGTCGGGACGCTTCAGGTGTGGAGGCGTTGTGCGCCGGGGAGTTTGAATTGGCCATGACTGAATGACTCCAGAAAAACCGCGCATGACGCGATTTTCCGCTTTGGGACGATAAATGGCCAAGGCACGCACGCATCAGCCGGACTTTCTATTTTTGCTGGGCAGGGTTAACAAAACATTACACTGCACAGTGTAGTTTCTAGGTTGCATCAAAGTCGATGACAAGTAAACTGCTGAGTGTAATTCCCCCCTTCTTCCTGCCGAAGCGTACTTATGACAGCTCCACAGCGCCTCACCGACCGAAAACGCCAAGCGATCATTCAAGCCGCGATCAACGAATTCCGTGACAACGGTTTCGAGATCACCAGCATGGACAAGATTGCTGCCACTGCCGGCGTGTCGAAGCGCACGGTGTACAACCACTTTCCCAGCAAGGAAGAGTTGTTCGCCGAGATCCTCAATCAGCTATGGATCCGGGTGACGGCGGAACAGGAAACGGCCTACCGTTCCGATCTGCCGCTGCGCGATCAACTGCGCGTATTGCTGATGGCCAAGCTGCAAATGTTGGGCGATGACAATTTTCTCGATCTGGCGCGGGTGGCAATCGCGGCGACGATTCACTCCCCGGAGCGGGCGCAGGACATGGTGGCCCGAATGGGCGAACGCGAAGAGGGGCTGACGGTGTGGATTCGGGCCGCTCAAGCGGATGGCCGATTGAAGGTCGTGGCTCCCGAATTCGCTGCTCAACAGGTCCATGGCCTGCTCAAGTCCTTTGCATTCTGGCCGCAGATTTCCATGGGGCAACCCGGCTTGTCAGCCGAAGAACAACACCGGGTGACCGAGTCCGCGCTGGACATGTTTCTGGCCTGCTATCAGGTGCAATAAATGACAATGTCGACGGCGCCGTCGAACCTTTGATGGCTCTGAGTTGAACGGCGGATGTGTTTCAAAATGAAACCGGCGCTGAGGTTATAGTGAGCCTCAGTCCCAGCGCCATACAGAGAACATCATGACCACCAGCCACGAAACCGCCGCCCACGTCGATCACCTGCGTTTCCATCGTCCTCATGCCCACCTCGCGCCGACCTTTGGCAATGACAAGTTTGCCCTGCGCGCCGAAGCCTTTGCGCGGTTCTTCGGTACACCGACTTTTCTCGGCGCACAAACGCTGATCGTGGTGGTCTGGGTGTGCCTCAACGCTTCCGGGTTCACCCACTTCGATGTGTACCCGTTCATCCTGCTCAACCTGGCTTTCAGCTTGCAATCGGCCTATGCCGCACCATTGATTCTGTTGGCCCAGACGCGTCAGGCTGCCCGGGACAAAGCCCAATCCGATGCCGATGCGCAGCACCGCGAAGCACTGGCGACCGCCAACAGCGAGCGACAGGCGCAGGCCGCGAAAAACGCTGCGCAACTGCTGGAGCTGCTTGAACAGAACACTCGCCTCACGGAGATGACCAAGGCGCTCACCGAGCGCATCGATAACCTGACCACGCAAATGCATCAGCATCTGGTGCACAAGGATGAGCCAAGAGCCTGAACGGTTTCACGGCAGTTTCAGCGCCCGCCCCAACTCATCGAACAAGGTGACCACCGAGCGCAAGGCGCGGCAGTCAGGACGGGTCAGCAGCCACAGTGCGGTGTCGTATCCGTGCAACGGTTCGCTCAGCGGCTGTAATCCGTCGCCGATCAAGAAGTCCGGCAACGCCGCTACACCCAACCCCGCCCTGACCAGTTCGGTCACCGACAGCATGCTGTTGCAGCGATAGCCCGGCGTTACGCCCGGCCAGGCCTGGCGACGCCAGGCAACGGTCGGGTGATCGGGCAAGAAGTCATCCGGGGCGATCCAGGTCAATGCGGCCAGGTCGGTGGTGTTGACCGATCGCAGGTATCGCTGGCTGGCACACACGCGGTAGGAAACCTCCGCCAGGCGCCGTCCTACCAAATGCTCCGGTGGCGTGCGGGTCAGGCGCAGGGCGATATCGGCATCCCGCCGGCTGAGGTTGGCAAAATCATTGGACGTGCTGAGTTCGAGGGTCAGCGCCGGATAGTTCGGCATGAACTGCGCCAGCGCCGGCAACAGCAAACCTTGCAGGACCGAATCGGTACAGGTCAGGCGCACGATGCCGCTGATCACTTCACCGCCCTGCTCGACACCAATGCGCGCCGCCTCCAGCGCCTGCTCGGCGCACTCAGCCTGTTCAGCCAGCGACTGCGCCAGGGTGGTGGGCAGGTAACCGGCGCGGCTTTTTTCGAACAGTTGCTGACCCAGTGCAGCCTCCAGCCGGCGCACCGCTCGAAACACCGTCGAGACATCCACCTTCAGCAGTTGCGCAGCCCGGGCCAGAGAGCCGCCGCGTACCAGCGCGAGAATCAGGCTCAGGTCCGGGTAGTCCAGTCGATAGTGCGTCGCTGCATTGATCACTTGGGAAAACGCCAATATTGAGTGCGTGAACGCCAATCTATAGTGGGCACCCGCAATCAACAAGTGCAGAGGCCCCGCATGGAAAACCGCCCGATTCGCATCGCCCTGATCGGCGACTACGACCCACACGTCACCGCCCACCAGGCCATTCCCGTCGCCCTCGAAAAGGCCGCCGAACACACGGGCCTGAACCTGCAATGGCAATGGCTGGCCACTGATGAAATCCACGCCGAGACAGCGCTGCATACATTCGATGGTTTCTGGTGCGTACCGGCCAGCCCTTACCGCAGCCCGGATGGCGCATTAACAGCGATCCGTTTTGCCCGCGAACAACGGCGACCTTTCCTCGGCACCTGCGGTGGTTTTCAACACGCGGTGCTGGAATATGCGCGCAATGTGCTGGGCTGGTCGGATGCCGAACACGGCGAGACTTCACCCAATGCAACACGGGCGCTGCTGACACCGCTGACGTGTTCACTGGTGGAGGCCGTCGATACCATTCATTTACATGAAGGCTCGTTGATTGCCCAGGCGTACGAAAGCGGCGAGATTCGTGAAGGCTATCGCTGTCGTTATGGTGTGAATCCGCAGTTCGAAGGGGAACTGCTCAAGCGCGAACTGCACGCCGTCGGCCACGATTCGGAACACGGACTGCGGGCGGTCGAACTCAGCGGTCATCCGTTCTTTGTCGCGACCTTGTTCCAGCCCGAGCGGGCAGCGCTCAAGGGCGTCTTGCCGCCGTTGGTTGGCGCCTTTGTCGCAGCCTGTGCGGGGTTGAGCAGACCTAGGGGTTCAATCAGTAACTGATTCAGAGTTCTTCAGGCCGCCATCGCGAGCAAGCTCGCTCCCACATTTTGATCCCGGTCGGTCACAACATTTGTGCACGACAAAGATCTACTGTGGGAGCGAGCTTGCTCGCGATGGGGCCAGCCAAATCACCGCAAAAACTCAGCCCTTGACCAGACTGCGAACCGCCGAAATCTCCGGCACGTCCCGCCGGTTCATGTACACCCGCAACGGCTCGGTGATGTTGATCCGGTCATCGATGTTCTGGTCCAGCAGCAACTGAATCAACTCACGCTTGAGCATCATGGTCTGCCCGGGACCAGTGGCCCAGACAAATTCGCTGGTCGGGATAATGCCGTCATCCGCCACGTCCATGCCGAACGAATCTTCGCTGAAACGCACGATGTAGTGGCCGGTCTTGCGGTTGAGGCCGACGAAGCCTTTGAGTTGGTCGGCTGCCTGGCAGATGAGCTGGGAAGTGATGCGCATGGTAAACCCCGCAATGGTGATCGTTGGTTGGCACGCAGGGCCTGCGTTTCCCTCTGCCGGGGAAATTGCAGGGCCCCAGCGTACTGCAACCGGGCGCACAAAAGCGCTGACGAACATCAGCTTTGGGCAGGTTTGTGTCGGTGTTGCTATAGCGCCTGCAAGGATCAGTTGTTAAAAGGGACGCACCCTCATTGCGAAAGGATCTCGACCATGCCCGCAACCTTCACTAAAAGCGCCCTGTTACTGAGCCTGCTGCTCGGCCTCGGCGTTGGCCACGCACAGGCCGCCAGCGAACCCGGTCCCAAGGCACTGGCGACCCGCTTGGGCATTCCGCATCCAGCGGTGATCGCCCACCGTGGCGCGTCGTTCGATGCGCCGGAATCCACCGCCGCCGCCTACAAGACCGCTCGCGACCTGGGCGCCGACTACCTGGAAATGGACCTGCAGCGCAGCAAGGACGGCGTGCTGTTCGTCCTGCACGACAACAACCTGCAACGCACCACCGACGTCGCCAGCAAATTCCCCGAGCGCAAGGACAGCCCCGCCAATGCGTTCACCATGGCCGAGCTGAAAACCCTGGATGCGGGCAGCTGGTTCAATGCCGCGTACCCGGATCGCGCACGTCCCGCCTTCGCCGGCCTGAAGATTCTGACCCTCGATGAAATCATCGACATCGCCGAGGGCAACTCCCTGCACAAGCCCGGCCTGTACATCGAGACCAAGGAGCCGAAACAGTTTCCCGGCATCGAACACGACCTCAAGGAAAAACTTCAGGACCGTGGCTGGCTGAGCCCGACCGGTTCGAAACTGGCGAAAAGCGAACTGGGAGTCGGCCAGGGCAAAGGCAAGGTGGTCCTGCAGACCTTCGAGAAGAGCAGCCTTGAACTGCTGCAAAAGGAAATGCCGAAGGTGCCGAAGATCCTGCTGTTGTGGGTCGGTGAAGGCAGTATCGAGCCCAAGTCCAAGGTGACATTTGCCGAGTCCGGCGCCAAGGACAAGGCCGCGTACTACGCCGCACAGGAGCCGAAGGACAAAGCCGAATTCCAGCGTTGGGTCGACTACGCCAAGGCCCAGGGCGCCATCGGCACCGGCCCGTCCGCCGCACTGACCCAGGGTGGCGACCAGAGTTATCCGGATCTGGTGCAACCGTGGATGAACCAGTACACCCACGATCAGGGCCTGCTGGTGCACGTGTACACCATCGACGAAGCCGTGGACTTCCAGAAAGTCATGGACGCCGGTGTCGACGGCATCTTCACCAATCGCACCAGCGAGTTGTTGAAGTTCTATAAACGCCCGGCGGCGAGCGTGGCGCAGGTGCTACAGAACAACGGGTATTGATGCGCTATTGCACAAAACCTGTGGGAGCGAGCTTGCTCGCGATAGGGCCATCAGCTTCAACATCAACGTTGACTGCCCCTCCGCTTTCGCGAGCAGGCTCGCTCCCACAGGGATTGATGCAGGACATACAGAGGGATTTAAGGGTGGATTAAGTTACACACACTAACCTGATCTCACTTGAACGGATCACCCAAGGAAAGAAGCCCATGAAGACCCTGACTGCTTTGTTGACCGCTGCAACCCTGACCTTTGCCGCGGGCCTGGCCCAGGCCGATGTGCGGGTCGATGAGATCCCGCAACTGGTCAAGGACGGCAAGATCAAGTCGCTGGAAGATCTGAACAGGATCGCGCTGGATCTGCACCCGGGTGCAACGATCACCAAAACCGAACTGGACAACTACTTCAACGGTTACGAGTACGAAGTCGAACTGCGTGATGCCAAGAACGTCGAGTGGGATGTGGACATCGATGCCTCCAACGGCAAGGTCCTGAAGAACAAACAGGACACCTGATCCCGAAACACACAAAAGCCGCACGATTGAGAAGTCGTGCGGCTTTTGCGCATCCTGGACTCAAGCGCTCAGGCGCGCCGTCACCTCGTTCAACTGCCCCGACAAACCGTGCAGGTTGTTGCTGGCCGCTTCAGTGCGCTGCACGTTGTCCAGGTTGGTGCTGGCGATGCTGGTGATCTCGGTGAGGTTGCGCGAGATGTCTTCGGCCACCGAGGTCTGCTCTTCGGCGGCAGTGGCGATCTGGCGGTTCATGTCGCGGATGGCTTCCACGGCCAGGGTGATGCGTTCGAGCATGGCGCCGGCCTCAGTCACTTGCTGCACGCTTTGTTCGCTGCGCGACTGACCGCTTTCAATCGCCTGGGCCGCTTCGATTGCACCGGTCTGCACGGTCTGGATGATCTGGTTGATCTCGATGATCGACGCCGCTGTGCGCTGGGCCAGGCTGCGCACTTCATCGGCCACCACCGCGAATCCGCGTCCGGCCTCACCGGCGCGCGCCGCTTCGATGGCCGCGTTGAGCGCCAGCAGGTTGGTCTGTTCGGCGATGCCGCGAATCACTTCCAGGACCTTGCCGATGCGCCCGCTGTCGGTTTCCAGTTGGCGGATGACCGTGGCGGTATTGGCGATTTCGCCGCGCATCTGGGTGATGGTATGGATGGTGCCCTGCATGACTTTTTCGCCCTGCTGGGCGGACTGGTCGGCATCGTCGGCGGCCCGCGCCGCTTCGGCGGCATGACGGGCCACTTCCTGTGCGGTAGCGGACATTTCGTTCATCGCCGTGGCCACCTGGTCGGTGCGGTTGAATTGCTCGTTGGTACCGCCGGCCATCACGGTGGCGATCGAGTTCAACTCACCGCTGGCGCTGTCCAGGTCCGACGCGCTTCGCTGCAAACGGCTGAAGGTTTCGGCGAGGAAATCGCGCAGGGTGTTGGCGGCCATCGCCAGTTTGCCCAGTTCATCCTGACGGTTGCTGGCCACGCGCTCGGCAATACGCCCCTGGCTGAGCTGCGCCACGTATTCGATCAGTTTGCGGATCGGCTCGACCAGATGACGGTTGACCAGCCACAGGCTCAGCAGGCCGATCAGCAGCCCCGAAACCAGCATCACCATGATCCCCAGCATCACCGTGCGATCGGCAGCGGCGCTGATCAGCGTCGATTGTTCGGCGCCCTGCTTGCGCAACTCGCTGACCAGCTCACTCATCTGATCGCTGGCCGCGCGGTCCACGCCCTTGACCGCCGCGTCGCCTGCCGTCGGGTCACCACCGGCGGCCACGAACGCGTCCCGGCCCTTCTGATAGCCCGCGCCCAACTGGCGATGTTCGTCACGCAAGCGCTCGATGCGGCTCTTGAGTGGCGGCTCGATGCCCTTCTGCGCGGCCAGCTCGCCGAGGATGTTTTGCACGTCGCGCTGACGGTCTTCGAATTGCCCCCAGTACTTGCTCAGGTCCGCCGGTTGCTTACCGCGCAACAGGACGTTTTTCCACTCCTGCACCTGCACCTTGAATTGCAGGTTGGCTTCATCGATCAATTGCGAGGTATGCAGCGGGCCCTCGATCAGATTGGCGTAGCTCTGCACTCCGCTGGACAGGAAGTGAAAGCACGCCAGGGCGATCAACAGCATCGCCAGCAGGCTGCCGCTCAGCAGGGCGAGAATTTGTGCTCTCAGGGACTTTTGCAAAAGCATCGGATGGTACTCATGACGGGAATGAGGCACGCCCCGGTAAGGCGTGAAAAGTGTCCGGACTTCCCTGTCTGCGATCACGGCCAAGGCCTGTGACACGCAACTCAACCCAAGCGTGATCGGCAAGCCAGAGCGGTTCTTGAGAAAATCCCGACCGCCGGTAGCGCAATCGTTTACGTTATTTCCTCGTCACAAAAACGTCATCCCCGCTTGCGATGATGCCGCTCAAGTGAACCTGCGAAACCTGCGACAGGCGTCTCCCCTTGCGAGCCCTCATGAACCACAGCATCGATCACAGTCATCGCGACACGGATCTGTTCGGCCTGCTTTACGGTTTCAGCTTTCGCCCCGGTGAGGCCGGCCGGGAAATCAATTCCGCCGAAGCCTTGCAGTACCTGCAACAACCGCAAAGCGACGAGCAATTTCTCTGGCTGCACCTGAACCTGGCCCACGCCGCGTGCGAACGCTGGATGAAAAGCCATCTGGAGTTGCCCGAGGAATTTTTCGAAGCGCTACACGAAGGCTCGCGCTCGACGCGCATCGAACATGTCGATTCGGCGTTGCTGGCGGTGGTCAACGACGTGGTGTTCAACCTCAGCAACATGGTCTCGTCGGACGTCTCGACGCTGTGGGTGTGCGCCCGCAGCCGGCTGATCGTCAGCGCCCGCCTGCAACCGCTGCACTCGGTGGACAAACTGCGCTCGTCGGTGAAGGCCCGGGAATGCTTTCGCTCCCCGCTGGAGTTGCTGGTGCATTTACTGCGCGACCAGGGTGAAGTGTTGACCCAGATCGTGCGCAAGACCAGCCAGAGCGTGGATCAGATCGAGGACGAATTGCTGTCCTCGCGGCTGTCGACCAATCGCGCTGAACTGGGCGCCAATCGCCGGGTGCTGGTGCGTTTGCAACGGCTGCTGGCGCTGGAGCCAGGCTCCTTGCTGCGCCTGCTCAACCGGCCACCGCAATGGCTGCAAAAGGAAGACGTGAAGGAGCTGCGCAAATCCACCGAGGAGTTTGCGCTGATCATCAACGACCTCACGGCGCTGGGTGAGCGGATCAAGTTGTTGCAGGAAGAGATCGCCGCCAACATCAACGAACAAACCAACCGCACGCTGTTCACCCTGACGGTGGTAACGGTGCTGGCGTTGCCGATCAACATCATCGCCGGCTTCTTCGGCATGAACGTCGGCGGCATTCCGCTGGCCGGTGATCCGCAGGGTTTCTGGATCCTGGTGGCGCTGGTCGCGACCTTTACCGTGATCGCCGGGCGCTGGGCGTTTCGCAAGCAGCAGGATTATTGAGTATCCCTGTGATCCCTGTGATTCCTGTGATCCCTGTGATTCCTGTGATCCCTGTGATTCCTGTGATCCCTGTGATCCCTGTGATCCCTGTGATCCCTGTGATCCCTGTGATCCCTGTGGGAGCGAGCTTGCTCGCGATGACGTCGGCAAATCCAACATTGTTGTCAGCTGACACACCGCTATCGCGAGCAAGCTCGCTCCCACAGTTTTAAGCGCTCGACTTCAGATCCGCGGCCTGCAAAAACCTAAACACTGACCCAAAGCAGTCTCCCTGTAACAATTAGCAACGATTATCACTGATACTCCTTCCCTCCTCAGGACTGTCCGTGATGGCTACGCCCTCCTTCACCGCCGCCCCGGCGCCCGCCAGTAGCGCCATACCGCAATTCGACAAAAAGCCCGGCCTGATCACCATCGTGGTGTTTTTTGCCGTGCTGGCCATCGGCTTGTTGTTTACCGCCTACAGCCTGATGCACGACATGAACGAACTCGGCACAGTGGTGACCACCTGGACACCGTTCCTGTTGCTCGGCGTGGCGCTGCTGATTGCCCTGGGCTTTGAGTTCGTCAACGGTTTCCACGACACCGCCAACGCGGTGGCCACGGTGATTTACACCCACTCGCTGCCGCCGAACGTGGCGGTGGTCTGGTCCGGATTTTTCAATTTCCTCGGGGTGCTGCTGTCCAGCGGCGCAGTGGCGTTCGGCATCATCGCCCTGCTGCCGGTGGAGCTGATCCTGCAAGTCGGCTCGTCGGCCGGTTTCGCGATGATCTTCGCCCTGCTGATCGCCGCCATCCTGTGGAACCTCGGCACCTGGTGGCTGGGGCTGCCGGCGTCGTCATCGCACACCCTGATCGGTTCGATCATCGGGGTCGGCGTGGCCAACGCCCTGATGCACGGCCGCGACGGCACCAGCGGCGTGGACTGGGCCCAGGCAATAAAAATCGGTTACGCGTTGCTGCTCTCGCCGCTGGTCGGCTTCGGCTGCGCCGCACTGCTGTTGCTGGCGCTGCGCGCGTTCGTCAAGAATCGCGCGCTGTACAAGGAGCCAAAGGGCGAGACCCCGCCGCCATGGTGGATTCGCGGCCTGTTGATCGTGACCTGCACCGGCGTGTCGTTTGCCCACGGTTCCAACGACGGTCAGAAAGGCATGGGCCTGATCATGCTGATTCTGGTGGGTACGCTGCCAATGGCATATGCACTGAACCGCACCATGCCGGCCGATCAAGCCTTGCAGTTCGCGGCGGTCGCCGAAGTGACCCAGCAAGCGCTGGTCAAGGCGGCACCGCAACCGGCCCCCGCCGACCCACGCGCGGTGCTGTCCGAATACATGCGCAGCAAGGAAGCGACCCCGCAACTGGTGCCGGCGCTGGCTGCGCTGACCGGCAGCATCGGTGCCCAGGTCAAGGGTTATGGCTCGCTCTCGAAAGTCCCGGCCGAAGCCGTGGGCAACGTGCGCAACGACATGTATTTGAGCAGCGAAACCATTCGCCTGATGGACAAGAACAAGGTCGGCAATTTCGACGCCGACACCAATGGCAAGCTGCAACTGTTCAAGCAACAGATCGACAACTCCACGCGCTTCATTCCGCTGTGGGTGAAAATCGCCGTGGCCATCGCCCTGGGCCTGGGCACCATGGTCGGCTGGAAGCGCATCGTGGTGACCGTCGGCCAGAAAATCGGCAAGACCCACCTGACCTACGCCCAGGGCGCCTCGGCAGAAACCGTGGCGATGCTGACCATCGGTGCCGCCGACATGTTCGGCCTGCCGGTGTCGACCACACACGTGCTGTCCTCGGGCGTGGCCGGGACCATGGTCGCCAACGGCGGCGGCTTGCAGATGAAGACCATCCGCAACCTGCTGATGGCCTGGGTGCTCACGTTGCCGGCGGCGATCCTGCTGTCGGGTAGCCTGTACTGGTTGTTCACCCAACTGTTCTGATCATTGCCGCCTCTACCCACATCCCGCCGCGAGCGATCGCTGCGGGATGTTTGCTTTCAGCCCGGCGCAAAGCCGCGCATTTCATCGCCAAATCAAGGTATTGATCGTTTCATTCGAGGATGGCGCTTTAGTTTGCCAACGTATTGCCGACTCTTATGAGAGCCAAAGTATTCCTGGGTGAGAACCGTGAACTTATTCATCAATCAGTTGCACAAACACGCTGATTTCAGAAGTGCGATCTACGCTGGCGACATCTTCCTCAACACCGAACTGAAAGCGGCAAAGGAACTCTGTGCCTTTGCCCAGGAAAGCATCACCGCCGCCTTCGATGGCGAGACCAACCACCAGGCGCTGCACACGCTGATGCCGGTGGAGGAATTCGTGGTGCTGGTGACTCGCCTCAAAGGCCAGTTCACCAACAGCCTGCGAGCCAAGGAGCTGATCCGCAGCTTCACCGACGAAATCGGTGCCGCTCCCGAGGAATTCATTTTCGACGTACCGCGCATCCGCGTCGTGCCCAACTACGACTACCTGCACGCCGGCGTCAGCTACGCCTACAAGCCCCATCGCGATACCTGGTACGGCGGTGTCGACTGCCAGATCAATACCTGGATGCCGGTCTACACGATCCAGCCTGACCAGACCATGATGATCAACCCGGCCTACTTCGACGCCCCGGTGAAAAACACCTCGGCGCAGTGGAGCCTGTCCGACTGGATCGATGTGCAACGCCAGCGCGCCAAGGACAACGTCAAGGAAGAGGCGCGCCAACACCCGGTGCCCACCGAAACGATCAACAGCGCCTCTGAACTGCGCATCGCCGGCAATACCGCCGAGATGCTGGTGTTCTCGGGTTCGCACCTGCACGGCACCGTGCCCAATTACACGCCACAAACCCGCTTCAGCGTGGACTTTCGCCTGATGCACCTCGACGACCTCAAGCATCGGCGCGGCGCGATCAACGTCGACAGCGCCTGCCCGGATGTCGGCGCCGGCTTCAAAGACTACTTCCACGTCCACGACTTTTCGAATTTCCGAGGAATCCCGCAATGACCAAGCGTCGCATCACGCCCGCCGAGGCCCAGTACAACGAAACCCGTACCAATGTCCTGAAACGGGTCGATGCCGAATATGTGGCCGACGCGCCATTCGTCTTCGCCAACCGCATCGGCGTGACGGCTGCATTGTCGCGCATGGAGCTGTTCAAGAAAGTCGCCGAAGTGCCGGGCGCGATCATTGAGTGCGGCGTGTACAAGGGCAACTCGCTGATGCTCTACATGCACTTGTCGATGATTCTCGAGCCGTACGCGATCAACCGCTCGATCGTGGGCTTCGACACCTTCGAAGGCTTCCAGAGCATCGACAAGAAAGAAGACCCGGCCGACGTCAACGAGACCATGTTCGCCGACACCGACCAGTCGCTGATCCAGGACATGATCGACGCCAACGACCTGTTGCGCCCGGTCAACCGGATTCCGCGCTGCGAGTTGGTCAAGGGCGATATCGTCCAGACCGTGCCGGAGTGGGTCAAGACCCGCCCGGACCTGGTCGTGGCCATGCTGATCCTCGACACCGACCTGTACGAGTCGACCAAAGTCGCGCTGGAAACTTTCCTGCCGTACATGCCCAAAGGCGCGATCGTGGTGCTCGACGAAGTCGCCTACCGCAACTTCCCGGGCGAAACCAAGGCCCTGCGTGAAGTGCTCGACCTGAACAAGATCGAACTCAAGCGCCTGCCATTCGATTCGTGCGTGGGTTACTTCCACGTCTGATCTGGTGCAAAACCTGTGGGAGCGAGCTTGCTCGCGATAGCGGTCTGACATTCAGCAATGATGTTGACTGTCACGCCGCCATCGCGAGCAAGCTCGCTCCCACAAGGGCCGGTTCAAACACGACTCAGCAAACCTCACGCGTCATCACCATCCGCTCACGAACCACGTCATACACCCAGTGGTAGACGTAGGTGTACGGCAGGAAGAACAGCAACACGCCGATATCCAGCAGGAACGCCTGCCACAGGCTGACATTCAGCCACCAGGCGATCAGCGGTACGCCAAGAGCGACCAGACCGCCTTCGAACAACAGCGCATGCACCACGCGGACCCAGGCGTTGTGCGTGATGGCCCTGCGCATCAGCAGGCGATCAAACATACCGTTGAACACCACGTTCCAGGCCAGGGCCAGGGCAGCCATGGCAGTGGCCACAGCGCCCATGTCCAACATCGGTTTGTTCATGATCCAGGCCAGCAACGGGGTACAGATCAGGATGGCCAGCAGTTCGAAACCGATGGCTTGAAAAATACGTTCAGTAATGGACTTGTTGGCGCTCATGGCCGAACTCCCTTGAGTGACTGTGGTTGCCATGATCTGTCATCACGTCGATACTTCATAACCATTAACCATCGATCAAGGCGATAGTTCATGGCCTCTCACGAAGTGTTGCTGGCGTTTGTCGAAGCGGCGACCCAGGGCTCGTTTTCTGCGGCGGCACGCAAGCTGGGCCGCAGTCAGTCGACCATCAGCGCCGCAGTGGCCAGCCTGGAAATCGACCTGAACTTGACGCTGTTCGACCGCAGCAGCCGCAAGCCCGGGCTGACCCCGGCCGGGCACGTCATACTGCAACGGGCCGAAGACATCCTGGCCGCCACCAGTCGCCTGGAAATGACCGCCAGCCAACTGTCCCAAGGGGTGGAGCCGAAGTTGACGGTGGCGCTGTCCGATACCTATCAGTCGGACCGCTTCGAAGCCGCGCTCAGTGCCTTCGAGCAGCGTTACCCGGACCTGGAGCTCGAATGCCTGATCGCCGAATGCGATGACCTGGTGTCCCTGGTGCAAAGCGGCCGGGCGCAGATCGCCTTTGCCGAAATGCAGGACAGCTACCCGCCGGACCTGGTCAGTTCGACGGTGGACGAGCGCACGGAGATCGCCTTGTTCGTGTCCCCGGCACACCCGTTGGCGACGCTGGAGCACGTCGACCGGGACGTACTGCAGCAACACCGCGAGCTGCGCCTGGCCACCATCATCAATCCCTATGAAAGCCGGGCGAAGGGCCGCGTCTGGTCGGCGCCGAGTTATCTGATGCTGCTGGAAATGGCCCAGGGCGGATTCGGCTGGGCACCGTTGCCCCGCTGGCTGGTCGAGCGCTTTGGACCTGGCACCTTGCAGGAACTGGTGGTGCGCGGATGGCCGAAAACGGTGTCGGTGGATGCGTTGTGGTCGCGGCTCAATCCGCCGGGGCCGGCGGGGAGCTGGTTGCTGGGCAAGATGCTGGAGTGAAGGTCCTTCGGCCCTTATCGCGGGCAAGCCACGCTCCCACAGTGAACTGTGGTGTTATCAGATTTTGCGAACAATACAAAACCCTGTGGGAGCGAGCTTGCTCGCGATGAGGCCCGCAAGATCACATCACTCCAACGCCCTGAGCCGCTCTTCGATGAACCGCCGCTCCGGCTCTTGCCGAGTCAACGCCCGCGCCCGTTCCCACGCTGCCCGCGCCTCCTGCACCCGGCCCAGTTGCCGACAAAACTCCGCCCGCGCCGAATGCGCCAGGTGGTAATCGAGCAACTCTCCCCGCTCCAGAATGGCGTCAACCAGCGTCAGCCCCGCCAGCGGTCCATCCCGTTTCGAAATCGCCGCCGCCCGATTCAACTCGATCACCGGCGACGGCACCGCCCGCAGCAGCACGTCATACAGACCGACAATCTGTGGCCAATCGGTTTCCCCCGCCGTCGGGGCTTCGGCGTGCACCGCCGCGATGGCCGCTTGCAGGCAATAGGGTCCGAAGCGTCCCATGGTCAGCGCTTGCTCGATCAGCATGCAGCCTTCAGTGATCAACCCGGCGTCCCACAGCGAACGGTCCTGCTCGTCCAGCACAATCAGCTCGCCGCTCGCCGAGGTCCTGGCCGGGCGTCGCGACTCGTGCAACAGCATCAGCGCCAGCAAGCCCATGACTTCCGGCTCCGGCAGCAGTTCCACCAGCAACCGGCCAAGACGAATCGCTTCGCGGGTCAGATCCTCGCGGATCAGTTCGGCTCCGATGGACGCCGAATAACCCTCGTTGAACACCAGATAAATCACCCGCAATACGCTGTCCAGACGCTCAGGCAACTCAGCCCGCGTCGGCACTTGATAAGGGATTTTCGCATCACGGATCTTCGCCTTGGCGCGCACGATGCGCTGGGCGATGGTGGCCGGGGCCGAGAGAAAGGCCCGGGCGATTTCTTCGGTGGTCAGGTCGCAGATTTCCCGCAGCGTCAGCGGCACTTGTGCGTCCGCCGCCAGGGCCGGGTGGCAGCAGGTGAAGATCAACCGCAGGCGATCGTCTTCCACGTCTTCATCACTCCAGTCTGCCTGTTCCAGCGCCTCCAGTTGCGCGA
Source organism: Pseudomonas sp. IT-196MI5 (assembly GCF_949767415.1). Classification (NCBI taxonomy): domain Bacteria; kingdom Pseudomonadati; phylum Pseudomonadota; class Gammaproteobacteria; order Pseudomonadales; family Pseudomonadaceae; genus Pseudomonas; species Pseudomonas sp. IT-196MI5. The sequence goes on along the minus strand of NZ_CATKPZ010000022.1, from coordinate 440,261 downwards.
TCAGCAAGGGCCGCGACGCGGCAAAACGCGCGCGCCGACGCAAGGCATCGATGGCCTTGAAACGCCCGGTGGACACCAGCCAGGCCCGCGGATTGTCCGGCACGCCGTCACGCTGCCAGCGTTCGACCGCGACGAAAAACGCCTCGTGCAAGGCCTCTTCGGCGAGGTCGAAGTCCCCCAGCAAGCGAATCAGGGTCGCGAGAATCCGCCGCGAGTCTTCGCGATAGACCCGCTCGACCTGCGCCTGAACCGGCAGCCCCGGCATCTTAAGGATTCAACTGCCGAACGGGGCGCACTTCGACACTGCCGACCCGGGCCGCCGGAATGTTGCCCGCGACCTGAATGGCCTCGTTGAGGTCCCTGGCGTCGATCAGGTAGAAGCCGGCCAATTGCTCCTTGGTTTCGGCGAACGGGCCGTCGGTGATCGACATCTTGCCGTTGCGCATGCGTACCGTGGTGGCGGTCTGCACCGATTCCAGGGCCTCGGCGGCGAGCATCCGGCCACTGCCCTGGATCGACTCGGCATAGGCCATGCACTCTTCGTCCTTCGGGCTTTCCGGTAGCGAATGCAGCAACTGCTCATCGCTGTAGACCAGGCATAAGTACTTCATGAACGTCTCCTGATTCGAACGGATCAACTATGGCTGCGCATTGGTGTGTCAGCCTGACATTCTGAGGATCAGATTAGGGCTTGAGGTCGAACAATGCCGTGCCTTTCTCCATGTCGAACGGTGCCGACCAGTGTTCATGGACAATCTGCCATAGTCCCGCCTCTTGCCGGAAGCAAGCGGTGCCACGCATCCAGCAGGCCTGGGTTTCGCCCTTCTCGTTGGTGCCACCGCAATGGGCCAGCCAGTGAGCGAAGGCGATTTCCTGGGACGGTTCGATGGTGACTTCGTGGAACTCGAAGAGGTGCGGGCCAGGGCACATTTTCATGCATTCCTGCCAATGTGCGCGGTATGCCTCCTTGCCCTTGAATTGCAGGGCCTTGACCGCGTCGAAAGAGACGATGTCGTCGGCATACAGGGTCATGACCTTATCCACGTCCTTGGCCATGACGGCCTGGCGATAGCTCTCGATCAGGTTATGGATTTGGGTGTGTGAGTTCATGGCGATTCTCCGTGGATTTTATGGTGAAGACACCCTTAGTCGTCTGACGATCCGGCGAATCGACAGGTGAAATAAAAATAATTCAAACGGCCGGAATCGCTAGAATCCGAGGCTCTATTCATGCTGGAAAAGGACACACCCGTGACAGCCCGACTCGTACCTTATGAAAGCCTGAATACGCAGCAGCGCCAACAGGTCGAGGCTATCGAAGTGCATCCGCAGCAAATCAGGTTTTGCGGTGATATCCACGGTGCCTTGCACACCTTGTTGTCCAAGCCCGGCCCGGGAGTCAAAGGATTTGCCCTGCTGGCCGAAGATATTCCCGTGGCCTTCCTGCTGCTCAAGCGCCCACCGGTGTTGCCGGCCTGGGCCGATGAGCACAGCGCCACCCTGCATGCCCTGCAAGTCGATCAACGCGCTCAGGGCAAAGGCTACGGCAAGGCCTGCCTGCAAGCGTTGCCCGAGGCGGCGCGCCTGGCCTGGCCGGAAATCCGGGGGCTGGAGCTGTCGGTGGATGCCGACAACGAGGCCGCCATCGCCCTGTACGCCAGGTTTGGCTTTGTCGACAGCGGCGAGGCGTACAAGGGCCGGATCGGTTATGAGCGGCGGATGGGGTTGGTGTTCTAAACACCCCCCCACCAACACCACAAAACTACTGTGGGAGCGAGCTTGCTCGCGATAGCGGACTGTCAGTCGACATCACTGTTGAATGTTTCGCCGCCATCGCGAGCAAGCTCGCTCCCACAGGGGATCTCCATCGGATCAGAGTTCGAGCACCATCTCGTGCCACGCCATACCGCCATGGTCCGAGGCCGACGGCTTGACGTAGGCAAAACCGAACCCGGCATACAACGGAATGTGTCGCTCCTTGCACATCAGGTTGATGCTGGCCTTGCCCATCGCGCGCATGCGCTCGATGAACTCGCCCATCAGGCGCTTGGCCAGGCCCTGCCCCTGATAATCCGGGTGCACCACCACCGACATGATCACCACGTGCGGCCCGGCCGGGTCGTGGCCGATCAGTTCCTTGAACGCCTCGTCCGACATTTCCACCTGGAACGCCGCACCGGAATTGATGAAACCGGCGACTGCCCCGTCCACTTGCGCGACGATAAAACCCTCGGGCCAGGTGGCGATGCGGGTGGCGATCTTCTCGCGGGTCGCGGCTTCGTCACCTTCATAGGCAACGGTTTCAATGGCAAAGCAGCGATCCAGATCGGCGGGGGTGACGTTGCGAATGACGGTGTTCATGGCAGCTCGGAATCAGCGTGGGAAAGGCTGGGGATCATAAATCAGCCGCCGTGGGACATCGAGAGACGAATCGGTGGATCCGCCTCTCGCTGCAGGTGTCACGCCTTGATCGGCAGCCAGATTTCCAGCTTGCCGGTGTTGAGCCTGGGGTTGAAGTCTTCGCTGTAGCGCTCGAATTCCGGGGCAGCCAGCAACTCATGCCCGGACTGTGGCAACCACGTGCCATGGATGTATTGGAAAGTTTGCGGCAATGTGGCCAGCGGTCCTTGATGTTCGAACACGACGTACTGCTGGGGCTGAATCTCTACCCAACGATACGTGTCCGGCAAATCGTCGAGTTTGCTGATCTCGACGCCAGCAATGTAATCGAAGCCGCCCTTGCCGTCGAAATTGCAGCAGACACCGTAAGTGACTTCGCCTTTTTGGCCCGGAATCTCGCCCAAATGCGGATTGAGTTTCTCCCAGAGTTCGGGAATGCCTTGAATGCTTTGTTGGGTAAATGTTCCACCAAGCCCTGCAATCAGCAGGAAGTGCCCGTGTTCGAAGCGCGGTTGCGTCGGTTCGACGCGTGCTAACTCATCCATGACTCGACTCCTGACGCATAAAATGGGTTCGGCTGGGAGTATAGAAGCCAAACCCGATTCGCCCAATTACAGCGCGTGCAATTGCTCGACGGCAGCGGCACCGACGAACTCGTTATAGCCAGATAGAATCACGTAGACCGCGAAATAGCAGAAGATCGCCGCCGATGCCATGTAGGAATAGCGCAACAGTTTGTCCCCCAGCAACTTGCCGCCATGGCTTGCGGCGAAGCACAAGCCTGCCGACCAGAGCAGCCCGGCACACAGGAAACCGCCGAGAAACAGTGCCGAACTGAGCGGGCCACCACCACCGGAACGGGCGATCAGGGTACCGCCAACTGCCGCGAACCAGAGAATCGCGCTGGGCGACGACATGGCCAGGAAAATCCCGCGGAAAAACTCCTTGCGGTGGGAGTTGTTCCCGACCTCCGCCGTCTCGGCCAGCAGCGCCTCGTGATGGATCGCCGAATAGATCATCTTCGCCGCGAAGTACACCAGCAGCGCCGAGCCACCGATCCACAGCACCCAGCGCACCGTTTCGTATTGCAGCAACACGGTCATGCCGGCCAGCGCCAGCACTGCGTAGATCAGGTCGCCGACGCAGGTCCCCAGGCCCAGGGCAAAGCCCTGGAAATAGCCGCGCTGCATGGCCAGGGTGATCATCGCGATGTTGGCCACGCCGATATCCAGGCACAGCGAAAGGCTCAGCAAGAAGCCACTGGTAAATTCCATCGAACCCTATCCTTTGGAAAAATTTGTTTACATGGAGGCTGGACAGTCTGCCACAGCTGCCCGTACATTCCGCCACAGGCCACCGCAGTGGCCAGCGTCGCTCGGACGGTTCCGGGCGCTTACGTTATCCGAGGCAACAATGGCCGAACAAGGTTCGCCGCGCCGCTTTGCGCGCATCGATCGACTCCCCCCTTACGTGTTCAACATCACCGCCGAGCTGAAGATGGCCGCCCGTCGTCGTGGCGAAGACATCATCGACTTGAGCATGGGCAACCCCGACGGCGCCACGCCGCCGCACATCGTTGAAAAACTCGTGACGGTGGCCCAGCGCGAAGACACCCACGGTTACTCCACCTCCAAGGGCATTCCGCGTCTGCGCCGGGCGATTTCCAACTGGTACAAGGACCGCTACGAGGTCGATATCGACCCGGAAAGCGAAGCCATCGTCACCATTGGTTCCAAGGAAGGCCTGGCGCACCTGATGCTGGCGACCCTGGATCAGGGCGACACCGTACTGGTGCCGAACCCGAGCTACCCGATTCACATCTACGGCGCGGTGATTGCCGGCGCCCAGGTGCGCTCGGTGCCGCTGGTGCCGGGGGTGGATTTCTTCGCTGAACTGGAACGGGCGATTCGCGGCTCGATTCCGAAGCCGAAGATGATGATTCTCGGTTTCCCGTCCAACCCCACCGCGCAGTGCGTGGAGCTGGATTTCTTCGAGCGCGTCATTGCCCTCGCCAAGCAGTACGACGTGCTGGTGGTGCACGACCTGGCTTACGCCGACATCGTCTACGACGGCTGGAAAGCCCCGTCGATCATGCAGGTGCCAGGGGCCAAGGACATTGCGGTGGAGTTTTTCACCCTGTCCAAGAGCTACAACATGGCCGGCTGGCGCATTGGCTTCATGGTCGGCAATCCGGAACTGGTCAACGCCCTGGCGCGGATCAAGAGCTACCACGACTACGGCACCTTCACCCCGCTGCAAGTGGCGGCGATTGCCGCGCTGGAAGGCGATCAGCAATGCGTGCGCGACATCGCCGAGCAATACCGGCAACGGCGCAACGTGCTGGTCAAGGGCCTGCATGAGCTGGGCTGGATGGTGGAAAACCCGAAAGCGTCGATGTACGTCTGGGCGAAGATTCCCGAGGCTTATGCGCACTTGGGTTCACTGGAGTTTGCCAAGAAACTGCTGTCCGAGGCCAAGGTGTGTGTCTCGCCGGGCGTCGGGTTTGGCGAGTACGGCGATGATCACGTGCGCTTTGCCCTGATCGAAAACCAGGACCGGATTCGCCAGGCCGTACGCGGGATTCGCGGGATGTTCCGGGCGGATGGGCTAGTCACCAAATCCAACGCCTGACACAAAAACCTGTGGGAGCGAGCTTGCTCGCGATGAGGGCATAACATCCAACGAAGATGTTGAATGCAAGTCCGCCATCGCGAGCAAGCTCGCTCCCACAGTGTTTTATGTACACCCTGGGAATCACCCACAAAAAAACCGCATCGCTGCGGTTTTTTTGTGTCTGCCGAATCGCTTAAACGAACAGCGACAACAACAGAATAAAGCCCAGGCCCACCACCGACAGGATGGTTTCCATCGCGGTCCAGGTCTTGAAGGTCTCCGCCACGGTCATGTTGAAGTACTGCTTCACCAGCCAGAAACCGGCGTCGTTGACGTGGGACAGGATCAGGGAACCTGCACCGGTGGCCAGCACCAGCAACTCACGGTTCACACCCGGAATCATCCCCACCACCGGCACCACAATGCCGGCACCGGTAATGGTCGCCACGGTCGCCGAACCGGTCGCGATACGAATCACCGCTGCCACCAGCCAGGCCAGCAGGATCGGCGAGATCTGTGCAGCCACCGCCATGTGACCGATCACATCACCTACACCGCTGGTTACCAGCATCTGCTTGAAGCCACCACCGGCACCGATGATCAGGATGATCGCGGCGGTCGGCGCAAGGCTCGCATCCAGCCATTTGAGCATCTGTTGCGAACCGATGCCCTGCTTGTAGCCGAAGGTGTACAGCGACAGCAGCAACGCCAGCAGGAGGGCCGAGATCGGGTGACCGATCAGGTCCATGAAGGTGCGGAAGAAGTTGCCGTCTGGCAGCACCACATCGGCAAAGGTCTTGAGCAGCATCAGGAACACGGGCGACAGCACAGTGATCAGGGTAATGCCGAAGCTAGGCAGTTCGCCTGCATTCTCATCGCGCACCAGTTGATCCACCAGTTCCTGATTCGGATGACCAGGAATGTGCTTGGCAATGAAGGTACCGAAGATCGGGCCAGCGATGATGGCGGTTGGCAACGCAACGATCAGACCATAAAGAATGGTCTTGCCGATGTCGGCACCGAATACGCCGATCGCCAGCAACGGACCCGGGTGCGGTGGCACCAGGCCGTGCACGGCGGACAGACCGGCCAGCAACGGGATACCGATCTTGATGATCGACACGCCGGTACGGCGGGCAACGATGAACACCAGCGGAATCAGCAACACAAAGCCGATTTCGAAGAACAGCGGAATGCCGACCAGGAACGCAGCGAACATCATCGCCCACTGCACCTTGTCCTTGCCGAAGGCGCGGATCAACGTCTGCGCAATCTGATCCGCACCGCCTGATTCGGCCATCATTTTGCCGAGCATGGTGCCCAGCGCCAGGATGATGCCGACAAAGCCAAGCACGCCACCGAAGCCGTCCTGGAACGCCTTGATGATGGTGCCGATCGGCATGCCGGAGGTCAGCCCGAGGAAGGCTGCGGCAATGATCAGGGCGATGAAGGGGTGAAATTTGAACTTGGTGATCAGGACGATAAGCCCGATCACCGTGACCACTGCATCGAGCAGCAGGAACGTCTCGTGGGACATGCCAAACATTGGGGGTGTCTCCTGGTTGTTGTTGTTATTAAAGCGGGTTGATCAGAAGTCGTGAGGACAGCGCTGTCTTTGCAAACACAGTCATACCGCCTGTTTCAGGCCGTGTGCCTGCCACCAGGCATGAGCCTGCGTCGCCAGTTGCTCCACGCTGTAGCTCGAAGCATCCAGCGCCAGGGTCAACGGCTCGCCGACGGGCGATTCGAGGGTGGCGAACTGGCTGTCGATCAGGGTCGACGGCATGAAGTGGCCTGGCCGATGGGAGACGCGGTCGGCGGCCACTTCGGGGGTCAGTTCAAGGAACACGAAGCCCAGGCCCGGCAAGGCACTGCGCAGACGTTCGCGATAGATGTGCTTGAGCGCCGAACAGGTCAGCACCGGGCGCTGGCCCTTGGCGTCGACACGGCGCAGTTCATCGCACAGGCTGTCGAGCCAGCCGGCGCGGTCTTCATCGTTCAGGGGGATCCCCGCGCTCATCTTTTCGATATTGGCGGCAGGGTGGAAAGAGTCGCCTTCAATGGCCGTGGCGCCGCTCAGTTGGCATAGCGCCTCGCTGACGCACGTCTTGCCGCAACCGGCAACGCCCATGATGACCAGGGCGGTGATGGGATGATTCATGTAACACCTCAGCGCGCAGACAGCGCTACCTTTGCCAGTTATGACACCAGACCAAAAGCAGAAGTTGCCGACGCCTTTCTTGTCATTTTATGGGTTGCAGCAGTTAGGTCCCGACGCCAAAAAGCAAGGATCAGGCGAACCCTCGCTCACGCATTTGCAGCTGCATCGAGACAGCGCTACCTTAGTACCTTGAATTTTGTTTGGCAAGCCGTCGATGAATCCAACTAAAAACGATAAAAATACCCGCACCACTGGCCGCCCTACCCTGAACGAAGTGGCCCGACTGGCCGGCGTCAGCCCGATCACCGCCTCCCGCGCCTTGCGGGGCGTCAGCACCGTGGCCACGGAACTGGTGGAAAAGGTGCAAAAAGCCGCGCTGGAACTCAACTATGTGGTCAACCCTGCCGCCCGCGCCTTGGCCTCGGCCCAGAGCCAATCGGTGGTGGTGTTGGTGCCGTCGCTGTCGAACCTTTTGTTCATCGACACCCTGGAAGCCATTCATCGGGTTTTACGCCCCAAGGGCTTCGAAGTGCTGATCGGCAACTTCCATTACTCCCGTGATGAAGAAGAAAACCTGCTGCGCAATTACATGGCCTATCAACCCCGAGGCCTGCTGCTGACCGGTTTCGACCGCACCGAAAGTTCGCGGCGGATGATCGAAGCCAGCAACATTCCCTGCGTGTACATGATGGAGCTGGACAGTGCAGCCGGGCTCAATTGCGTCGGCTTCTCGCAACTGGCCGCCGGCGAAACGGCGGCCGAACACTTGCTGTCCCGCGGCCGAAAACGCCTGGCCTACATCGGCGCGCAACTGGATCAGCGCACCTTGCTGCGTGGCGAAGGCTTCCGCAAAGCCCTGCAAAAAGCCGGTTTGTATGACCCGGACCTGGAAGTGCTGACGCCCCGCTCCTCCTCCGTCGGCCTCGGCGGCGAGTTGTTCCTGCAACTGCTGGCCAGTCATCCGAATGTCGACGCGATCTTCTTCGGCAACGACGACCTGGCCCAGGGCGCTTTGCTCGAAGCGATGCGCAATGGGATCAAGATCCCCGAGCGAGTGGCGATCCTCGGCTTCAACGACTTGCCCATGTCCGAACACATGGTCCCGCGCCTGAGCAGCATCAACACCCCCCGCGAAGCCATCGGCCGCCGCGCGGCGGAGCAAATGCTGACGCTGATGGCCGGCAACACCGTGGCCAAACCGGTGCAGGACATGGGGTTTGAGTTGAAGGTGCGCGAGAGTACGTAGGCGCGATACAAACCGCTGTGAAGTGAGATTTTGTGGCGAGGGGGCTTGCCCCCGTTCGGCTGCGAAGCAGTCGTAATCCAGCTCACTTGGTTTAACTGTATGACCGCAGTGTCTGTTTTGGGGGTTGCTTCGCAACCCAACGGGGGCAAGCCCCCTCGCCACAGGTTCCGCGATTAATCCTGCGGATCGAGGTTATCCAGCACTCGATTCACCGCCAGCTCGGCCAGCATGATGATCTGTGCAATCGCCAATGCCGTATTGCGCTGGCTACCTTCCAGGAATGCCGCAAAATCATTGGTCATGACGCTCGCCGAGGCCAACGATTCGCAGGCGTGCGCCAACAGGGTTTCGTTATTGATGCCGGGTGAGATGGAGAACATTGGGCTGGGATTGCGTGGGGGGTTCGGCGTGGGTTTGAACATGGTGATGCTCCTAGAGTAATGGAGCTGCCACGTCTCGCTGCGATACGAAGGGTGGCAGCTGTACGCGGGTCGCAGACCGGGACTCTAGAACCCGGTAGACCCGAAGGTCTCCCACGCACAGCCGCCATAACGTGAACTACCAGGCACAAAATCACCTGATCACGAACGGTGGACGCCATGCGTCTAGAGATACCCGGGCTGCGAAACCCGATCGCTGAAATGGCAGCGACGCGCAACGATAGAATCCGGATACCAGGTGCACAAGTCGGCGGATTCTGGCGTAGTTGTAGGCAATGACGCAATCAATCGTAGGCAGCGGAAACCTGTTGAAACGCCTTTCCTACAGACCGCTCCTACAATTACATACACGCCATTCGCGATGGAGTAGCTCAAATGGAACACACCCTGAAGATTCTCGGCAAAGCCTCGTCCATCAACGTCCGAAAAGTCCTGTGGACCTGCGAAGAACTGGGCATACCCTACGAACGCGAGGACTGGGGCAGTGGCTTCGCGTCCACCCACAGTCCCGAGTTCCTGCGCTTCAATCCCAACGCTCAGGTGCCGGTGATCATCGATGAAGCCGGCGCGTTGTGGGAATCCAATACCATCTGCCGCTATCTGGCCGGCAAACACCAACACCACCACGAGCTGCTGCCTGGCGAGCCGGCCGCCCGCGCTCGGGTGGAGCAGTGGATGGATTGGCAAGCCATCGAACTCAATCCGTCCTGGACCTATGCATTCATGGCACTGGTGCGCAAGGACCCGGAGTTCCAGGACGCCCATCGCCTCGACGTCGGCATCCGCGGCTGGAACCAGAAAATGGGCATCCTCGAACATCAACTCGCGACCACCCAGGCCTATGTCGCCGGACCGCGGTTTACCCTGGCCGATATCGTCATCGGCCTGTCCGTCAACCGCTGGCTGATGACGCCGTTCGACCGTCCGGACTACCCCGCCGTCGATGAATATTTCAAACGCCTGGCGCAACACCCCGGTTTCCTGAAGCATTGCTGCAACGGCTTGCCTTGAATGGCCGCAGGTTGCCGCCTGGACCGCCACACAGCACAGCCATTAGTCGGTCAGCATTGAGGACAAAATCGGTTCAGTTGCTTGCCAGGGGTTTCCGTCCATCGAGCATGTCCAGCAGCGCCTGCACCGCCGCCGACGGTGGTTTGTTCGCCGCGACCACCAAGGCAAACTCGCGCTCGATCCGCGGCAGCACCGGCATCACGCGCAAACCCTGCCGATTGCCTGGCAGCGTCATTTCCGGCACCAGGCTCACGCCGATGTTTTCCCGCACCAGGGTGAACGCACTGCTCCATTCACGGACCTCGACGCGCACATCCTGCAGTTGCAGCCCCGCATCGGCAGCCAGGCTTCGCGCATTGGTCGAACAACCGCCCGTGGCCAGTACAAAAGGTTGCCTCGACAATTCGTCGAGGGAGACGCCCTCTTCATGAGTTCGCCGCGCCAGTGGATGGCCCCCGGGCAACACCGCCATCCAGGCATCGCGTCCCAATGGACTGGCCTTGCGCTCGGCAGACGGATTGAGCACCACGCCAACATCCACCAGTCCCGCGCCGAGCAGGGTTTGCACTTCGTCATCGCTGACTTCCAGGGCGACCACTTCGATGCCGGGGTAAAGCCGATTGAACTGACGCAGCAACGGTGGCAGAAAGGTCGCCAGTACCATGGGAAAACTGGCCAGGCGAATCGTCCCGCGTTCAACACCTTTTGCCGCCTCGACGGTGCTGCGGATGGCCTGCAGCGCACCGAGCATGGTCCGCGCCTGCTCGATGACCGGCAGGCCGATGGCTGTCGGCAACGTCTGGCGATTTTCCCGGGTGAACAATTGAACGCCCAGGGTTTCCTCGATCAAGGCCAGGGCCTGGCTGGCACCTGACTGGGTCATGCCGACCCGTTCGGCGGCGCGGGTGATGTTGCCGGTGTCTGCCACAGCCACCACCATTCGCCAGTGCATCAGGTTCATCATGGCAGTAGCTTTCCTTATGGCAGTTTTCTGAAAGATTAATTTTACCGAGGGCGCCGCGCACTATGACACTGGCGTAAACCCACAACCAGAGCCCGCCCCATGAAGCTGTATTACGCCCCCCAAGCCTGCTCGCTGGCGCCGCATATCGTGCTGCGTGAACTGGAACTGCCTTTCGAATTGATCCGCGTCGATAACATCAGCAAAATCACGGCCGACGGCGACGATTTTCTCGCCATCAACCCCAAGGGCTATGTCGCTGCCTTGCAACTGGATAACGGCGAAGTGCTGACCGAAGGGCCAGCGATCCTGCAATACCTGGCTGATCTGCATCCAGACGCGAAACTGGCCGCAGCCCAAGGGACATTTGAGCGGGTGCGATTGCAGGAATGCCTGAACTTCATCTCGACGGAGATTCACGGCGGGCTCGGTTGGCTGTTCAACGCTCGATTTCCCGAAGAGGTGAAAGCGTTGATCAAGGAGAAACTGTTCAAGCGTTTGGCCGTGTTGAACCAGACACTGGAGCGGCAGGATTACTTGATGGCGGGCGGGTTCAGCATTGCTGATGCGTATTTGTTTACGGTGCTGCGTTGGGCTCGGTTGTTTGAGATTGATTTGAATGGGTGGCCGGCGTTGGCAAGGTTTCAAGCCAGGGTGGATCTGCGGCCGGCGGTGAAAGCGGCGTTGGCCGCAGAGTTGGCGTAAGACTTCAAATCGCATCGCGAGCAAGCTCGCTCCCACAGGATCTTGGGGTTCCCAAATACTGCGTCCGCAGCAGTTCCCCTGTGGGAGCGAGCTGGCTCCGGGCGGCGTTCCGACGATGGCTACCTTCCAGGCCCTACAAAACTACAAACTGGCACTCACCCTGGTAGCCACCTCCCCCGGCACCCAGCCCTTCCACACCTGCGGCTGTTCACGCAAAAACGCTTCGGCGACTTCACGGGGCTTCTGCCGCTTTTCACTCATCTGGCCCAAGGTCTGGTTCAACAGATCGATCGGCAGGTCGACCTTTTCAAAGAACGTCACCAAGTCCGGGTATTGCGCCTTGAACGGTGCCGATACGCCGATGGCCAGGCTGGCCGGCATCGAGCGCGTGCCTTTGGGGTTCGGGTTGTTGGCGTCGGCCAGGGTTTTCCAGGCTTGCGCGTCGAACGGCGGTTCGTCGAGTTTCACCAGTTTGAAACGCCCCAACAGCGGTGTCGGCGACCAGTAGTAGAACAGCACCGGTTTGCCACGGCGGATCGACGACGCCACCTCGGCATCCAGTGCGGCACCGGAGCCGGTGCGGAAGTTGACGTAGCTGGCAGTCAGGTCATAGGCCTTGAGTTTCTGGCTGTTGACGATTTCCGAGGTCCAGCCGGTCGGGCTGTTGAGGAAGCGTCCGCGGCTCGGGTCTTCGGGGTCGCGGAACACGTCCTTGTATTTCGCCAGGTCAGCAACGGATTTCAACTCCGGAGCCAATGGCTTGATGCCGCGCTCGGGATCGCCCTTGATCACGTACTCCGGCACCCACCAGCCTTCAGTGGCGCCCTTGACCGTATCGCCGAGGCCGAACACTTTGCCCTCCGCGGCAGCCTTGACCCAGGCCGGACTGCGCCCGGCCCACTCTTCACCGATGACCTGGATATCGTTTTTCGCCAGCGCCGCTTCAAGGCTGACGGTGCTGCCCGGCAGCGTGTCGGTCGGGTAGCCGTAACCTTTTTCAACGATCAGGCGCAGGATTTCGGTGATGAAACTGCCGCTTTCCCAAGTGATGTCGCCAAAGTGAATGGGCGCGACTTTCTCCGTGGCCGAGGCCGGATGGGACAACAGACTCAGGGCCAGCAACGAACTGCCGAGCAGGGTTTTGATCGATCTCATGCGGACCTCTTGTTCTGGAGGGGACGGCTCAGGGGTTGATTGGCGCTGTGCCGGTCGCACAGGGCCTGGGAACGGGTCATGTAGTCGCTGACCGAACGCAGCGAGATGCCCAGCGCGGCGGCAATTTGCGGATAGGTCAGGCCGTCGATCCGCGACAGCAGGAAGGCCGAGCGGACTTTGCCGGGCAGCCGCTGAAGGCTGCGATCCACACGGTTCAGGGTCTGGGACAACTGAGTCAGTGCTTCCGGTGATTCGGCGTGGACCGGCTCGGCCTGTTGCAGTTGCTGAAGGTACCGGCGCTCCAGATCACCTCGACGCCAACGCTGATAGAGCAGGCGCCGGGCGATGGTGGTGAGCAAGGCACGGGGTTCACGGATGGCCGTCAGGCCAGGGGCCTGGAGCAATTGCACGAAGGTTTCGCAGGCAATGTCTTCGACAGCGGCGGCATCGTTCAGAGACTGACGCAGGCATGTGCAGAGCCAGTGGTAGTGAGCGCGGAACAATCCGTCCACGTATTTGCGATGAAGAATATCGGCGCCGGACATAGGGGCTCCTGGGTGAGGGGTCGCTGAATGTCCGGTGGTCCGGTGAGGCGAATCCTAGCAAGGAGCCTTATTCATTAATAATACTTAAAACTTATTTTTATATTCATTTATGGAATTAAAAATTGCTTGCGCCTGACAGTCCGTCATCGCGAGCAAGCTCGCTCCCACAGGGTTTCGGTGTACCTGGACCCAACACTCAAACCCTATCGCAATTCCCCATACCCCAACGTTTCGGCCTCACGTTGATTATCGAGCACAACCTGGTAGTCGCTTTCGCTGGCGGGCAGTACCTCTGGCAAACCGAGGGTTTGGGCAACGTCCGGCAACTCGCGCAATGCCAGGTTCATCACCCGCAGAAGTTCAACGGCTTGCTCATCGCTGACCGCCACAGCAGTAATGAACGGTAAGGCAGGACTGAGCGCACTGCGGGCAATCACGCGCAAACCGGCCACTTCCTCTGCGGCGTGGCGTGCCAGATAGGCAAAGGTCACGCTATCGATGGCCGCCAGATCGGCAAGGTCTTCGCGCAGCCAGCGCAGGCTTTCGCGATGGCTGCCGCTGATTCCGACCCGGGCAAAAAACTGCCCGTCGCGTTGCAGTGGTGCCAACCGGTGGCGCAGCAGATTCATGCCACTGTTGGAGTCCAGGCCATTGATCACGCCTCGGCTACCGCGAAAATCCGCCAGGCTCTGTCGCCGATCATCGACGCGGCCCAACAGCAGGCTGCAATGATTGCCGCCACTGCTGTCCGGCAGCTCATAACGAGGGCGCCCCAGCACTCGCACCTTGCCGCGCAATGCCGTCATCAGCGGATAGCCGCAGGTTTGTGTCAGCAGCAAATGCGGCGACAACCACATCTCCATCAGTGACAGGCCTGCGGCATCACGGCGGGTGTCGCCCAGGTGCTCGAGGATTCGCGCCAGCCAGCGTTCGTTGGCCTGGTGGATGGGTTCGGGAGCGGTGTACATCAGCAGTTCGGTGATGTGTCGGGTCATCGATATCGTCCCATGCAACGTAAATCCCCCTGTGGGAGCGAGCTTGCTCGCGATGGCGGTGTAACAGTCAGCAAACAAGTTGACTGTCAGACCGCCATCGCGAGCAAGCTCGCTCCCACAGTAGGTCAGTGGCGATTCAAAAATTCAGTGAAACGGATGCCTCGGGCTGTCGATGGCTTTGATTCCATGTTCACGCCACAACTGCCCATAACCCCGCACCAGAAACCCGCCGCTGCGCGCCAGCCATTGCTCGCGGCGGGCCCGGTAAGCACGGGGCAAGTCGTACCAGGGCAACCCCGGCAACTCGTGATGCACCAGATGAAAATTGAGGTTCAGGAACAGCCAGCGCCACGGCCACGCCGCTTCGTTGAGCACGGTTCGTTGCTCCGGCGCCGCGTGAGGTCGATGTTCATAGTAGGAGCGAATCATGGCGATCGACAGCGCAGGCACACTGATCAAAAACAGGTAGTACCAAACCGGCAACACACTGAAGCTCGCGATGAACAGCAACATCAATCCGGTCATCGCGCCGTGACTCAACCACATCAGCCACGCCTGGCGCTCGCCTGCTCTGAGGCGTTGCAGCTCTTCACGGGCCAGCGTCAGCAAGGCCAGCGGTGCACCCAGGGCAAAGCGGCCGAGCACGGTTTTGTTCAGCCAGTGCAGGCTGCGCACCAGCAGTGAACTGCCCTGCCACTGCCCGGCGCTCAGGTAACGGCTTTCCGGATCACGACCGGGGATCGTCAGGTCTTCGTCGCGGTGATGCCGCAAATGGCTATCGCGGTACAAGGTGTACGGATACCAAACGGCAAACGGCGCGTAGCCCAGGATTTTGTTCAGGGTTGGCCAGCGCGTGGGATGACCGTGCAACAGTTCGTGTTGCACGGATAACCACAGCACCAGCAATGGAATCAGCAACAGCGTGCTCCACCACAAACCCAATAGGTGGCTGTTCAACACGATGCCAAACCAGCCGCCGTATACACCGATCAACAGCATCCAGGTCGGCCATTCGGTACGCGCGGTGAAACGCCGGCGCAGGGTTTCGATTTCTTCCTGGTGGGCGCTATCAAAGTAATGGGGCATGGCGTTGCTCAGATCGGGGTCCAGTCCTCTTCTGTGCATTGGCCTTGGGAAATCTTGCAGATTATTTTCTGGAGGATCGCTCCCATATTGCATGGGAGCGATCAATCAACGCGGGCTCAGTGACCGAACACGCCGACCTTCTTGGCCTTCTTGTCCGCGCGCTTTTCAATGGCGGTTTTCACCGGTTTCTTTTTCGCCGATTTCTTTGAATCCATACCTTTGGACATGATGCGTACTCCACTCATGGGGATGTGAGATCAGGTATACACCTATCCCGGCGCGTGCGTTCTTTTATAATAGCCCGCTTTGCACACCGACAGCCCTGGACCATGCCCGATACCCAATTCACCCTGCTCGACGAGCCATTATGGCCGTTGATGAACAAGTTCTACCGCGCTCACCAATCGTCGATGAAAGCCGTGCGCGACGCGCAGCTGTGGGTGGCCCGGCGTGACCGGATCGTTGCCGTGCTGTGTTTGCGTCCGGTGTCCGGCGGGCATTGGCTGACCGGGTTGTTTGTCGATCCGGCCTGCCGCGAACAAGGGCTTGCCGCGAGCTTGATTGCGGCCGCGGTGAAAGATTGCGAACTGCCGGTGTGGTTGTTCTGTCATCCGGATTTGCGGGGGTTTTATGAGCGACGCGGGTTTACTTTTGATCCGCACATGCCTTATGCGATGGTTGAACGATTGAACCGTTATGCGCGCAGCAAGCCGATGATTGCGATGGGGTTGGAGCCAAGCGTTTAACTCAAGCCTGATGGAGATCAACTGTGGGAGCGAGCTTGCTCCGGGCGGCGTTCCGACGATGAGGCCCGGTCAGTCACCATTGTTGGCGACTGATGCACCGCCATCGCGAGCAAGCTCGCTCCCACAGGGTACGCAGTGAATCTATTCGTCCGCGTTGGGGTCCAGGTCCGGGAACATCACCTCGGTGAAGCCGAACTTGCTGAAGTCGGTAATGCGCGACGGGTACAGGCGGCCGATCAGGTGATCACACTCATGCTGCACCACCCGTGCGTGAAACCCTGAGGCAATGCGTACGATGGGCTCGCCCTTGGGGTCGACGCCTTCGTAGCGAATCTGCTGGTAACGCTGCACCGCGCCGCGCAGTCCCGGTACCGACAAACAGCCTTCGAAGCCCTCTTCCAGAATCGGGCTCAGCGGTGTGATCAACGGGTTGATCAGGATCGTCTGCGGCACGGCCTCGGCATCCGGATAACGCTCGCTGTGTTCGAAACCGAAGATCACCAGTTGCAGGTCGACGCCAATCTGCGGAGCAGCCAGACCAACGCCCCCCACACTTTCCATGGTCTGGAACATGTCATCGATCAGTTGCCACAACTCGGGGCTGTCGAACATTTCGGCCGGCACTGGCGGGGCAATGCGCAGCAGACGCTCATCGCCCATTTTCAGAATTTCACGAATCATGATCAGGTTTCATCGATGGTCGGTTTGTGTGAGTGATCGCGGCCCAGCCCCGACACGTGGTGCTTTTCCTCATGGACGGGACCATGCTCGCCAGCCACTTTTTCGCCAGGGTCCTTGCCCTCTCGCGACATGTGCTCGATCACCGCGTTCATCTCCGCGCCCAGCAGCAGCACCGCTGCGGAAATGTAGAAGTACAGCAGCAGCACGATGATCGCACCGATACTGCCATACATGGCGTTGTAGTTGGCGAACTCCTTGACGTACAAACCGAAGCCCAGGGAAGCGATGATCCACACCACCACCGCCAGCACTGAGCCTGGGGTGATGAAGCGGAATTCCTGTTTGACGTCGGGCATGACGTAGTAGATCAACGCCACCGCGACCATCATCAGAATCACGATCACCGGCCAGCGTGCGATGGTCCAGAGCGTGACAATGATGTTCTCAAGGCCGACTTGCGCAGCGATCCACTCCATCACCTGCGGCCCGAGCACCATCAGCGCTGCGGCGATCAGCAGCATGCCGGCAATGCCGACGGTGTAGATGATCGACAACGGAAAGCGTTTCCACAGCGGGCGCCCTTCAACCACGTCGTAGGCAGCATTCATCGCGCTCATCATCAGCCGCACACCGGCGGACGCGGTATACAGCGCAATCACGATACCCACCGAGAGCAAGCCACCCTTGGACTGCTGAAGCTGGTCGATCACCGGGTTGACCTGCTCCAGCGCCTGGGGCGGCAGCACCAGTTCCGATTGCAGGCGCAGCCAGGAGAAGAAATCCGGCAGGTGCAGGAAGCCGATCAGGGCAATCAGGAACAGGATGAACGGAAACAGCGAAAACAGCATTTGATAGGCCAGCGCCGAGGCATAGGTCGACATCTCGTCGGCGATGAACTCGGTGACCGTGCGCATCATCACACGGTGCAGGGGCAAGCCTCTCATGTCCGGAAAAATCATTCGCGTCTCCATTCGCCGCATACGGATTTGGGTGGAAGTCGTGGCGACTCAGGGGCCGTTTTCTTTCATCAAGGTAGCCCAGTTGGCGACTTTGAAACAATTTCAATGCGCAAGTTCAGGCTGACACAAAAACGGCCATCTGCAGATGGCCGCGTCTTCTTTTCATTAAAGGCATTTCAACGCAGGAAAGTCGTTACACAAGGTTGACCGGGGGCTTTTGCAGGGAGTTTCATTAATTTTCACCACGACATTTCATCGTTCAGTGCAGGTTGCGCTTTATGTTTGCGGGCCAACCCTTGAGAATGCGCAACACATTCAGGCCTTGGCGCTGAAGATCCAATCCCGTAGGAACGTTATGAAACTCGATAAAAAGCAGGCCATTGCCCGCAGAAACCAGGAACTCGGCGGTGCTGTGCTTGGCGTCAACAACTGCCACTTCGCCGAACTGAACCGTAACCGCAACATCTGGTGGTTCGACCTCCCGGTGACGCGCCTGGCCGTGGGTCAGTACGAGTGGATTCACCTGCTGATGCACACACCGGACACCGACGAGTTGCTGCACCTGAAAGTGCCGACCGTGTTCCTGCGCGAGAAGCTCGAAGGCCTGGTGGTGCGCAATGAAGGCAAGCGCAAGGCTGCATTGAGCCTGGAACTGAGCGCCGACAAGGATTCCTTCCTGCAGGACATGCGCCCGACGGGCACCAACGTCAACTTCGCGCCGTTTCGCTTGTAGGAGCGAGCCTGCTCGCGATGGACGTCAACGATGACACGGGCTGCCTGAATGAACGCGCAGTCTGGAGATTTTTCGCGAGCAGGCTCGCTCCTACATTCAATCGGGCTCCATCAGAAGGAATCCGATCACCTGTGGGAGCGAGCTTGCTCCGGGCGGCGTTCCGACGATAGCGATCTGACAAGCACTGATGATCCTTCAGGCGCACCAACAAAAAGCCCCGCATCTGCGGGGCTTTTTGCTGATTACGCGGTGGCTTTCTTCGCGTTGATCTTCTTCAGCTCTTCATCGCGCAGTTCACGACGCAGGATCTTGCCGACGTTGGTGGTCGGCAGTGCATCGCGGAACTCCACGGAGCGCGGGACCTTGTAGCCGGTGACGTTGGCGCGCATGTGCTCCATCACCTGTTCCTTGGTCAGGGTCACGCCCGGCCTGGCGACGATGAAAATCTTGATCGCCTCGCCCGACTTTTCGTCCGGCACACCGATGGCCGCGCATTGCAGTACGCCCGGCAGAGTGGCCAGCACGTCTTCAAGCTCGTTCGGGTACACGTTGAAACCGGACACCAGGATCATGTCTTTCTTGCGATCGACAATACGCATGTAGCCATCGGGCTGGATCAGCGCGATGTCACCGGTCTTCAACCAGCCTTCGCTGTCGAGGATTTCATCGGTGGCTTCCTGGCGCTGCCAGTAGCCTTTCATGACCTGCGGGCCTTTCACGCACAGCTCGCCGATTTCGCCCATCGGTTGTTCGTCACCGGCATCGTTGATCACTTTGCACAGGGTCGACGGCACCGGAATGCCGATGGTGCCGATCTGGATGTTCTGGATCGGGTTGACCGTGGCCACCGGGCTGGTTTCGGTCATGCCGTAGCCTTCGCAGATGGCGCAACCGGTCACCGTTTTCCAGCGCTCGGCCGCGGCCAATTGCAGGGCCATGCCGCCCGACAAGGTGACTTTCAGCGCCGAGAAGTCCAGTTTGCGGAAGCCTTCGTTGTTGCACAGGGCCACGAACAGGGTGTTCAGGCCGACAAAGCCGCTGAACTTCCACTTCGACAGTTCCTTGACCATCGCCGGCAGGTCACGCGGGTTGCTGATCAGGATGTTGTGGTTGCCGATCAGCATCATCGCCATGCAATGAAAGGTGAAGGCATAGATGTGGTACAGCGGCAGCGGTGTGATCAGGATCTCGCAACCTTCATTGAGGTTGGAACCCATCAGCGCCTTGCACTGCAGCATGTTCGCCACCAGGTTGCGGTGGGTCAGCATCGCGCCCTTGGCCACGCCGGTGGTGCCGCCGGTGTATTGCAGCACCGCGACATCACCGCTGGCCGGGTTGGCTTCCGCCACTGGCTGGCCCAGGCCTTTGCTCAGCACGTCGTTGAACTTGACGGCCTTGGGCAAGTGATAGGCCGGTACCATCTTCTTCACGTACTTGATGACGCTGTTGATCAGCAGACGCTTGAGCGGCGGCAGCAGGTCGGCGACTTCGGTGACGATCACATGCTTGACGCCGGTTTTCGGCACCACGGTTTCCGCCAGGTGTGCCATGTTGGCCAGGCAGACCAGGGCCTTGGCACCGGAGTCGTTGAATTGGTGTTCCATTTCCCGCGCGGTGTAGAGCGGATTGGTGTTGACCACGATCAGCCCGGCGCGGATGGCACCGAAGACGGCTACCGGGTACTGCAACACGTTAGGCAGTTGCACGGCGATTCGATCGCCAGGCTGCAAGTCGGTATGCTGTTGCAGGTAAGCGGCAAACGCACCGGACAGTTCGTACAGTTCACCGTAGGTGAGTGTCCTGCCCAAGTTGCTGAATGCCGGCTTGTTGGCGAAGCGTTGGCAGGATTGCTTCAACACTGCCTGAATATTCGGATACTCGTCTGGATTGATGTCTGTAGCAATCCCAGCTGGGTACTTATCCTTCCAAAAGTCTTCGATCATGGAAGCCCACTCCTCAGCAACGCGAATTCAGCACCGCATTTGATGCGATTATTATTGGTGTTTGGTCATTGGTGAATCTGGCTGATAGAAGGCCGAGAAGTCACAAAGCGCGCCGAGAGTAGCAGCTTTGCCGAGGGTCGACCAGAGCCAAAAAAGGCCTCTACGGTCACATTCGTGACTCAAGACTTGCAAGCGGTCATTTTAGAGCAAAAAACCTATAAAGCCCTGTAGCCCGCAGAAACCGGGGCTAAAAGCAAAAGATCGCAGCCTTCGGCAGCTCCTACAAAGATATGCGATCCCTGTAGGAGCTGCCGAAGGCTGCGATCTTTTGGAATCGCGCCGGCCTCTACGTCCTGCTACGCGATATCACGCAACTCCCGCCGCAGGATCTTGCCCACCGCCGTCATCGGCAGCGACTCACGCAGCACGATGTGCTTCGGTACTTTGTACGCCGTGAAGTTTTCCTTGCAGTAAGCCTTCAACTCTTCAAGGCTGATCCCTGTTTCACGGGCCACCACAAACAGCTTCACCGCCTCCCCCGACCGCTCGTCGGGCACACCGATGACCGCGCAGTTGGCGACTTTCGGGTGTGCCATCACCACATCTTCGATCTCGTTCGGGTACACGTTGAAACCCGAAACAATGATCATGTCCTTCTTGCGGTCGACGATGCGCACGAAACCGTCCGGGTCGATCACCGCAATGTCACCGGACTTGAACCAGCCCTCGGCATCCAGCACTTCGGCCGTGGCATCAGGTTTTTGCCAGTAGCCCTTCATGATCTGCGGGCCTTTGATGCACAACTCGCCGCGTTCTCCCAAAGGTTGCTCGACGCCGTCATCACTGATGACTTTCAGCGCAGTGCCCGGCACCGGCAGGCCGACCGTGCCGATCCGCGATTGGCTGCCGTAGGGGTTGGTGCAGGCCACCGGCGAAGTTTCGGTCAGGCCGTAACCTTCGGTGATGCGGCAACCGGTCAGTTGTTCCCAACGCTCGGCGGTGGCCTTGACCAGCGCAGTGCCGCCGGAATTGGTGAGCTTGAGGCTGGAGAAGTCCAGGGTCTTGAAGTCCGGATGATCCATCAGCGCGACGAACAGCGTGTTGAGCCCCAGCAACGCCGAGAACCGCCAGTTCTTCAGCTCCTTGATGAAGCCGCCGATGTCCCGCGGATTGGTGATCAGCACGTTGTGGTTGCCCGTCACCATCATGCACATGCAGTTCGCCGTGAAAGCATAGATGTGGTACAGCGGCAGCGGCGCGATCATCACCTCCTGGCCTTCGCGCAGCAGCGGCTGGCCGTCGCTGGCCGACTGGCCGAGACAGGCCCGTGCCTGTTGCATGTTCGCCACCAGGTTGCCGTGGGTCAGCATCGCGCCCTTGGCAAGGCCCGTGGTGCCGCCGGTGTATTGCAGCACGGCGATGTCGTCAAGGCCGACCTTCAGCGGCTTGATGCCCAGACCACGGCCCATGCGCAGCGCACTCTTGAAGGAAACGGCCTGGGGCAAGGAATAGTCCGGAACCATCTTCTTGACCTTGCTCACCACCGTGTTGACCAGCCACCCCTTGGCGGTGGGCATCAGGTCGCCCATCTTCGCTTCGATCAGGTACTGGATATCGGTGTCGGGGAGCACTTCCTGGACTTTCTGGCCGAACATGTTCAGGTACACCAGCGCCCGGGCGCCGGAATCCTTGAACTGGTGACGCATTTCCCGCGCGGTGTACAACGGGTTGGTGTTGACCACGATCAACCCGGCGCGCAAGGCACCGAACACGGCGATCGGGTAGTGCAGGACGTTGGGCATCTGCACCGCGATGCGGTCACCCGGCACCAGGTCGGTGTGGGCTTGCAGGTAGCCGGCGAAGGCAGCGCTCTGACGTTCCAGTTCGGCGTAGGTCAGGGTCACGCCCATGTTGCTGAACGCCGGGCGGTCAGCAAACTTCTTGCAGGAACGCTCGAACACCTCGATCACCGACTTGTAGGTTCCCAGATCGATATCCATGGGCACGCCGGCCGGGCGTTTGTCATTCCAGAAATCAGGTTGCATTGTTCTTGTCCTCTTTACCTGAATCTATCCCGGGCCACTTTTCTGTCATTTTTCAAAAAAAATGCAAAAAGCGGAGCTTCACGGACACTAGCAGTTATGACGTAGCAGGCAAATATGCCCACAGCCGTCATTGACCGCATGAATCTTCTTGCCGTGGCGTAGGCTGATCAGACGCCCAGCCAAGGATGCGCTATAAACTGCAACGAGCTGTTTGCGACCAGGCAGCCTCATGCAAAGGAACCGCCATGATCCATGACACTTTCTGGCTGACCACGAGCGACCACAGCCGCCTTTTCGTCAACCAGTGGCTACCCGACGGCAGCCTCAAGGCGATGATTCTGCTGGCCCACGGCATGGCCGAACACAGCGGTCGCTACGGCCCCCTGGCGCAAAAGCTCTGTGAACAGGGCTATGGCGTGTGCGCGCCGGACCTGCGTGGACATGGCAAAACTGCCGAAAACGGGACGCTTGGGCATTTCGCCGATAACGATGGCTGGTGCAAGGTCGTGAGCGACCTGGCCTGCCTCAACCAGCACATCGGCCAGCAGTACCCTGGCGTGCCGATCGTGCTGTTGGGTCACAGCATGGGCAGCTACATCGCCCAAGGCTATCTGCTGCACCACAGTGCCAGCCTGCACGGGGCAATCCTCAGCGGCTCGAACTTCCAGCCCGTGGCGCTTTATCGCGCGGCACGGCAAATCGCCCGTCTCGAACGCCTGCGCCAGGGCGGCAAAGGACGCAGCGCATTGATCGAATGGCTGTCGTTCGGCTCGTTCAACAACAAATTCAAACCGGCACGCACGCCGTTCGACTGGCTCAGCCGTGATCCGGCGCAGGTCGATCTGTACGTCAACGACCCGCTCTGTGGTTTTCGCTGCACCAATCAACTGTGGATCGATTTGCTCGGCGGCTTGCAGCAAATCAGCAAAGCGTCCAATCTCGCCCAGATCGACCCGGGCCTGCCGTTGCTGGTGATTGGCGGTGAATGTGATCCGGTGAGCGAAGGCAAACGTCTCAAGGATCTGGCCGACGCGCTGCGGGCGGCCGGCAGCCAGCACCTGCAACTGACCGTTTACCCGCAGGCGCGGCACGAACTGTTCAACGAGAGCAACCGCGATGAAATCATCGCCGATGTGCTGAACTGGATCGCACAGGCCTTGAGCACTCCTCGGCCGCACCGATCCGAATAGTTTTTTGTGGATTTTTTAATTCGTCACAGGAATTGATACAGATGACCCAGGTTACCAACACCCCTTACGCAGCCCTCGAAGTCGGCCAGACCGCCAGTTTCAGCAAGACCGTCGAAGAGCGCGACATTCAGTTGTTCGCCGCGATGTCCGGCGATCACAACCCGGTGCACCTGGATGCCGACTACGCCGCCAGCACCATGTTCAAGGAGCGCATCGCCCACGGCATGTTCAGCGGTGCGTTGATCAGTGCAGCGGTCGCCTGTGAACTGCCTGGGCCGGGGACTATCTACCTCGGCCAGCAAATGAGCTTTCAGAAACCGGTGAAGATCGGCGACACCCTGACCGTGCGCCTGGAAATCCTGGAAAAACTGCCGAAATTTCGCGTACGCATTGCCACCCGCGTGTTCAACCAGCGCGATGAACTGGTGGTGGACGGCGAGGCGGAAATCCTCGCGCCACGCAAGCAACAGAGCGTGACCCTGACCACGCTGCCGGCGATCAGCATCGGCTAACCCTCCGTGGCGAGGGGGCATGTCGCAATGCCTGTCTTTTCCAGACTGACCGAATCAAGACGATCGATCGATGAATCCTGAAAAACTCGAACTGCTGATCACCCGCGAAATGCCCTTCGGCAAGTACAAGGGTCGAATCATTGCCGACCTGCCCGGCCCTTACCTGAACTGGTTCGCCCGGGAAGGTTTCCCCCATGGCGAGTTGGGTGGCCTGCTGGCCCTGATGCAGGAAATCGACCACAACGGTTTGTCGGACTTGCTCGAACCGCTGCGCGCCAAACACGGCAAACCGGCTCCGCGCCACTGAACACCTACCGAGTGCCCCATGCCCGACAACACCCGCCGCGCCCGTGATGAAACCTTCTGGAAAACCTTTGCCGACCGCTACGATGTCGAACCCGGCCCGCTCAACCTGGAGAACGGTTACTTCGGGCGCATGTCGCGCACGGTGGTCGAGGAATACCAGCGCAACATCGAGCTGATCAACCGCAGCAATTCGGTCTATGTGCGCCAGCGCTTCGAACAGGGCGACAGCCTGAAGATCCGCGCGCAACTGGCCAGGTTGATAGGCGTACCCGCCGACAGCATCGCCCTGACCCGCAACGCGTCGGAAGGTTTGCAGTCGCTGATCCGCAACTACAACCGGCTGCAGCCCGGCGATCAGGTACTGGTTTGCGATCTGGAATACGACACGGTCAAAGGCGCCATGCGCTGGCTGGCGCGTAATCGCGGTGTTGAAGTGATCGAGATCGAACACACCCACCCGGCAACCTTCGACAGCCTGCTCAATACCTACCGCGAAACCTTCGCACGACACCCACGGCTGAAGCTGATGGCCCTGACCCACGTCACCCATCGCACGGGCCTGGTGATGCCGGTGCAGGCGATTGCAGTCGCGGCAAAGGAACACGGCATCGACGTCATCCTTGACGGTGCCCATGCCCTCGGTCAGTTCGAATTCGACCTGGCCGAGTTCGGTATCGCCTTCGCCGGCTACAACCTGCACAAGTGGATCGGCGCACCGCTGACGCTCGGCTTTATCTACATCGATCCCGAACGCCTGGACGATATCGACCCGGACATGGGCGAAATGCATTTTCCACCCACTGACATTCGCGCCCGTACCTCGTACAGCACCCCCAACATCCCGGCGCTGCTGACCCTGCCGCTGGTGCTCGAAGAACATTGGGCGATGGGGGGTGCTGCGGCCAAGGGTTCTCGGCTCAACTACCTGCGCAACCTGTGGGTCCGCCCCGTGCGCGAACTCCCGGGCATCGAAGTCCTGACCCCGGACGACCCGCGCCTGTATTGCGGCATCACTTCGATGCGCTTTACCCGGCATGCCGACCAGCAACTCATGGTCGAGCGCCTGCTCAATGAATACAACCTGTTCGCCGTGGCCCGCAGTGGCGCGGCATGCGGTCCGTGCATCCGCATTACACCGGGGCTTACCACCACGGCGGCCGACATGGATGTGCTGGTCACGGCTCTGACCGAACTGGGCTGACGTCAGACGGTGTACTTGTCAAAGTCCCTGGGCTTGATCTGTGTCGACCTTTGTGGGAGCGAGCTTGCTCCGGGCGGCGATCCGACGATAGCGGTGTGACAGATTGCATGGATGTTGACTGACACGACGCCATCGCGAGCAAGCTCGCTCCCACGGGGGGATACGAGTCGATCCAGGCAACTTTCTTCAGGCAAAAAAAAACGGTGCGCCGACCAAGCGCACCGTAAAGCCGTAGAACACACAACGAGGTGTCAGGTGAAGCGATCAGTCCAGCAGCGCCAAAGCCTCGGCGGTGCATTCCTGAATGCGGGCCCAGTCGCCGTTCTTGATCCACTCCGGATCGAGCATCCAGCTACCGCCCACGCACATGACGTTTTTCAACGCCATGTAGCTCTTGATATTGGCCGGGCCAACGCCGCCGGTCGGGCAGAATTTCACTTCGCCGAACGGGCCGCCCAAAGCCTTGATGGCTGCAACGCCGCCGCTGACTTCGGCCGGGAACAGCTTGAAGCGGCGATACCCCAGGCCGTAGCCTTCCATGATGCCCGAGGCATTGCTGATGCCCGGCAACAGTGGAATCGGGCTGGCGACGCTGGCTTCCAGCAGGTCACGGGTAATGCCCGGCGTGACGATGAATTGCGAGCCGGCCGCTTCCGCCGCCGCCAGCATGTGGCGATCGAGCACGGTGCCGGCACCGGTCACCAGCTCCGGACGCTGCTCGCGCAGGATCTGGATGGCCTTGAGGCCGAATTGCGAACGCAGGGTCACTTCCAGGGCCGTCAGGCCACCGGCCGCGAGCGCATCGGCCAACGGCAGAACGTCCTGCTCGCGGGCGATGGTGATCACCGGCAGGATCCGCGCTTTCGCGCAGATGCTGTCGATCAGGGCAACTTTGTCCGCCATGGAAACGGTCGGGGATGGGTTTGTCATAGCGGCTGTTCCTTGGCTCATGGGCACCAGTAAATCTCTAACGTGGGTTGCAGAAATGCGCGCACCGGCATTTCGGTGACATCGTCACCGGCCAGCGCGAAACTCAGGGTGGACAGCTTGGACGAACCGGAAATCGACAGGATTTTATGTTTGGCCGAGGCCAGTAGCGCCCGGCTCATGGTCAGGCGCTGACGCGGCACGGTCGGCGCCAGCATCGGCCAGCAACGACGAGTGCCGTCGACTTTCAAGGCCTCGTCAAGGTTCGGGCTGTTGGGGAACAGCGATGCGGTGTGGCCGTCATCGCCCATGCCGAGGATCAGCACGTCGATCACCGGCATCTCGGACAACAAACGGTCGGCCTGCTCGGCCGCCTGTTCAAGGTTGGCACTGGCGCTGTACAGGCTCAGGAATTGCGCCTTGGCCGCCGGGCCTTGCAGCAGGTAACGCTTGATCAGACCGGCGTTGCTGTCTGCATGCTCCACCGGCACCCAGCGCTCATCGGCCAGGCTGATCACCACGTTCGACCAGTCCAGCGTCTGCTTGGCCAGGTGCTGGAAAAACGCCACCGGGCTGCGGCCACCGGAAACCACCAGGGTCGCAGCGCCCTGGGCTTCGATCGCGTCGCTCAGTTTTTTCGCCACGTTCAGCGCCAGGCTTTCAGCCAGCAGCACCGGGCTCTTGAACGCATGGGCGCTGACGCCCTGCGGCAGTTTCAAATCAGATATCGCCATACCACGACCTCCCGTCCCGCGTGATCAGAGCAATGGAGCTCATCGGCCCCCAGGACCCGGCCGCATACGGCTTGGGCGCATCACCGGATTTTTTCCACCCAGCGATCAACTGGTCACACCAATTCCACGCGGCTTCGATTTCATCTTTACGGACAAACAGGTTCTGATTGCCGCGCATCACTTCCAGCAACAACCGCTCGTAGGCATCGGGAATCCGTGCGCTGCTCCAGGTGTCGGAAAAATTCAGCTGCAACGGACCGCTGCGCAGCTGCATGCCCTTGTCCAGGCCTTGATCTTTGGTCATCACGCGCAAGGAAATGCCTTCGTCCGGCTGCAGGCGGATAATCAGCTTGTTGCTGATTTGCAGGCGCTGCTCGGGAGCGAAGATGTAGTGCGACGGTTCCTTGAAGTGGATGACGATCTGCGACAGCTTCTGCGGCATGCGCTTGCCGGTACGCAGGTAAAACGGCACGCCGGCCCAGCGCCAGTTGCGGATGTCGGCGCGCAGGGCAACAAAGGTTTCGGTATTGCTCTGGGTGTTGGAGTTAGGTTCTTCCAGGTACCCCGGCACTGCTTTGCCTTCGCTGTAGCCGGCGATGTACTGGCCGCGCACCACCTGGGTGGTCAGGCCTTCCGGGCTGATCGGCGCCAGGGCCTTGAGCACTTTGACCTTCTCGTCGCGGATGCTGTCGGCGGACAGGTCGGCCGGCGGGTCCATGGCGATCAGGCAGAGCAGTTGCAGCAGGTGGTTCTGGATCATGTCCCGCAGCTGGCCGGCCTTGTCGAAGTAACCCCAGCGGCCCTCGATGCCGACCTGCTCGGCCACGGTGATTTCCACGTGGGAAATGTAATTCTGGTTCCACTGGGTTTCGAACAGGCTGTTGGCGAAACGCAGGGCGATCAGGTTCTGGACGGTTTCCTTGCCCAGATAGTGGTCGATGCGGTAGGTGCGGTTCTCCGGGAAGAACTGCGCCACGGCGTCGTTGACCTTGCGCGAGGATTCCAGGTCCGAACCGATGGGCTTTTCCAGCACCACGCGGGTGTTTTCTGCCAGACCGACCTTGGCCAGGTTCTCGCAAATCGCGCCATACACCGCCGCCGGGGTCGCAAAGTAGGCGATGACCCGCTGCGCACTGCCGGCGGACTCGGCCAGGGCCACATAATCTTCGACATTGAGGAAGTCGACGTGCAGGTAGCTCAGGCGCGCCAGGAAACGCTCGACCACGGCTTCATCCAGCTCTTTGGCACCGACATAGCGGCGCAGCTCGGAGGTGATGAACGCCAGGTGTTCCTGCTCGCTGCCAGCCTCACGGGCCAGCGCGATGATGCGCGTGTCCTCGTGCAAGAGGCCTGCACCGTCGAGTTGATAAAGGGCAGGAAACAGCTTGCGTAAGGCCAGGTCGCCAAGGGCGCCGAACAAGGCAAAGGTGCACGGTTCAACCGTAATCGAGAGCATGATGTTTGTTCTTTTATCAAGTTAAGCTACAAATACCTTTTTTTAAGGCATCACTCAAGGGAAAATGTAGTAATAACCACAACATTTTCGCAAAATACAGATTGCGAGTGGTGGTCGGTCGGAGCCATCAGTAGGATAGGCCACCGTTACGGGCCTCACCAAAGGCCCTTTTTGCATTAGCCGCGCGCTTATCGGTGCCGGTGAATCAAGGATACTTATATGGACCGCGTGCGAAATTTACTGGAGCAAATCCAGAATCGCCTTGAAGAGCTGAACAAGGCCGAACGCAAAGTCGCCGAGGTGATCCTGCTCAACCCGCAGCAGGCCACCCGCTTCAGCATCGCCGCCCTCGCCCAGGCCGCCTCGGTCAGCGAACCGACGGTCAACCGTTTCTGCCGTTCGTTCGGCGTCAGCGGCTACCCCGAGCTCAAGCTGCAACTGGCCCAGAGCCTGGCCAGTGGTGCCGCGTACGTCAGCCGTGCAGTGGAAGCCGACGACAATCCGGAGGCCTACACCCAGAAGATCTTTGGCAGCGCCATTGCCTCGCTGGACAGCGCCTGCCAGGCACTGGACCCGAACCTGATCAGCCGCGCCGTCGACCTGCTGATCCAGGCGCGGCAGATCCACTTCTTCGGCCTCGGCGCCTCGGCCCCGGTGGCACTGGATGCGCAGCACAAGTTCTTCCGTTTCAACCTGGCCGTCACGGCCCACGCGGATGTGCTGATGCAGCGCATGATTGCCTCGGTGGCCCACACCGGCGAATTGTTCGTGATTATTTCCTACACCGGTCGCACCCGCGAACTGGTGGAAGTGGCGCGCATCGCGCGGGAAAACGGCGCCTCGGTGCTTGGCCTGACCGCGGAAAACTCGCCACTGGCCAAGGCCAGCACCCTGAGCCTGAACATCCCGCTGCCGGAAGACACCGACATCTACATGCCGATGACGTCGCGGATCATCCAGCTGACCGTGCTGGACGTGCTCGCCACGGGCATGACCTTGCGCCGGGGCGTGGATTTCCAGCCGCATCTGCGCAAGATCAAGGAGAGCTTGAATGCCAGCCGGTATCCGGTTGGGGATGAGTTCAACTGATCCAACATTTGCGCTGACCGTCCTGGCCTCATCGCGAGCAGGCTCGCTCCCACAGGGGATTGGTGTTGAACACAAAAACAGTGTTCACCGAAGACCCAATGTGGGAGCGAGCCTGCTCGCGAAGGGGCCCGCACAGACACCACAATCTCCAGAACTAACCCCCCACCCGCGCCTGCAAACTCAAATGCGCCCGCTCCCCAGGCGCAAGGCACAGGCTGTCGGTACCGCCGCTCGCCGCTTCCACACAGACAAACTCGGATATCTCGTTCCAGGTCACCCCAAGCAATGGCCGCGAGCCGGGGTGCCACACCACCGTGTCGGCCGTATCCCCCGTATCGATGCACAAAGCCCGCTGCCAGGCGTGGTCGTTGAGCTGCAATTCACCGTCATGCTGGAACACCCGCTGACAGCCGCCGTCCACGCGCAACTCGCCTTCCTGCTGACAGGCCTGCCGGCTCAACTGGTCATAACCCTGCGCACCTTCGAGCCCAGACAGCGCTATCTCACTGACATCGCCAATACGCCAGTAAGCATGCAAAGCCTGGCTCAATTGGCACGGCATGTCGTCCTGATGCTCGGTGCTCAGGCGCAGCTCCATGCGCTCCCCCAAGTGGGCGTGCAAGTCCACCTGCCAGTCGCACAACTTCAGCTGCCAGTGCAATCGCACACCATCGTCGTCACTGTTGCTGTCGAGCAGCTTCCAGTCGAGCAAGCGCGCCCAGCCATGGGATGGCCAGGCGTTTTCGCTGGGATGCCGGCCATACCACGGCCAACATACCGGCACGCCGCCGCGAATGGCGCCGACCTGCGGCCATTTGGCCGCGCACCACAGCCAGGGTTTCTGGCCCTTGGGCTGGAAGTGCAGCAACTGCGCCCCCTGCCGACTGAACACCGCCTGACACAGCGGATGATCGATCACCAGCACATCGCGCATCTGATAGCGCTCCCACGCGAACGCCGGACGCTCGCGCAGGGATTTGAAGAAGCGTTGTAGCGGATGCTCAAGCATGTGCCACGGTCCTGAAAAACAACTGTCACCGGGGTGCGCGGCCCACAAAAAAAAGCGGACAGCCTTGGCTGTCCGCAAATATGCGCACATTGAGAGAAGCTTATCGCAGACGCGTCAGAACACCGACTGAATTTTCAGGCCGGCCACCAGTGCGTTGTCGACTTGATCCACACCACCCGGGTGCGTGACGTATTGCAGGTTGGGACGCACGGTCAGCCAGTTGGTCACGTGGAAGCCGTAGTTGATCTCGTAGTTGTATTCAGTTTCACGAATAGGCGAGAACAGCGGATTGTCGTAGTCCGAAACACCGTTGGCCGCGTTGGTCAGCTCGGCGTTTTTCTTCACGTCATCGTTGACATGGATACGGGCGAAACCGATGCCCACGTCATCCTTCGGACGCGCGTCGAACGGGCCCTTGTACACGAACATCAGCGACTGGTAGTTGTCGACGACGTTAGTGTCCTTGTCGTGGAAGGTGGCGTTGGCCGCGATGTTCAGACCGCGAGAAGCGTCACCGTTGTGACTGGTGAGTTGCTGCTGCGCGACGAACCAGTAGCCGTGCTTGCTATCGTGGACGCGAAAAGGGTTGCCGGTGGTCGCTGCGTCCTGGCCGTTATCGTCCTTGAGAACGTCGTCGGCAGGCGCAGTGCTTTTGTAGTAACCGACACGGTATTCACCCGGCAGGCTGTTGACCTTCGGCGACCAGACCAGTTCGACCGGCAGCACGGTGCCCGCAGTACCGCTACCGCTGAGCTTGAAGCCGTTGCCGTGTTCCAGTTGCGACGGGTTCTGGTTGTACGCGCCAATCTGAGCGTAGAGCTCGTCATTGATGTTGTACTTCACGCGGATCGCGGCCTGGCTGACCGGCCAGTTGAACCAGACGTTGGTGGCCCAGTTACCCACCTGGGATCCGCAGAACGCCAGGTTCTGGAATTCGCACGGGAAGGTGTTGAAGTCTTCACCTTCACCGAAGTAACCGGCTTTGACGTCCAGTTTGTTGTCGAAGAACTGGTGCTGAATCCACAACTGGGTCAGACGCACCATATGGCCACGACCAAAGACTTCCTGAGAAGAACTCAAGGTGCCGGCACGCGGATCGCCGATACGGTCGTTGGAGATGTTCTCACCGTTACGGTTGGTGAGCTGGATCTTGGCCTGGGTATTATCCCAGCCGAACAGTTTCTCCAGGTCCAGCGCCGCGCCCAGGCCGAACTGGTCGGCGTAGCGCGCAGTCTTGTCATCGTTGAAACCGCCATGCAGGTTGCCGCCGACTTCACCGACGTAATCCATCTTGATGTCGATGCCTTGCTCGATCAGCTTGGTACGCTCGCCACCCCAATCGCCCGTCATCCACTTGGAGTCGGAGCTGAATGCTTCATCGGCCATCGCATTGCCGGCCAGAACCAGTGCTGCCGCTGCAGAAACCTGGCAGATCAACCGGGCCTTGTTCTTCATCTTCATCCCTACTTCCTCGTTTTATTGTTATTAACTTTTCTTCTTTAACGCGGTTACATCAGTTGCGACGGATGTCTCCACCCGACGCATATCCCCCCCTGTAGGAGCGAGCCTGCTCGCGAGAAACCCGAGAACGCCGTGGGGTATCAGGTTTCCAGTGTCATCGTTGACGTCCATCGCGAGCAGGCTCGCTCCTACAGTTTTGTTCTTCAGCGGCCTTTGAATCGGGCTACGTTGTCAGCGTGCGCCTCGGTTTGCGGCACGCCGGCCACCCCCAGTCGCTCCCCGCTCTTGGCATCGAACAACAGCACTTTCGCCGGATCGAATTGCAACGTCAGAGTCTCGCCCACCGCTGGCGCCACGTCCGGTGCCAGTCGGCAGCAGACCTTGGTGTCGTTGAGGTTGACGAAGACCAGGGTGTCGGGACCGGTCGGTTCGGTGACCTGGACTTCGGCACGAATGGTCGGCAAACCGTTCGCCTCCCCGTTAGCCAGGATGATCTGCTCTGGGCGCATGCCGAGGATCACTTCGCGGTCTTCGAGACCGGCGTCCTGCATGCCCAAAGGCAACTCGCAACGGGCCTGGCCGCTGTCGAGCAGCGCGACCAGACGACCGTCCTTGCGCTGCAAGCGCAGCGGGATGAAGTTCATTGGTGGCGAACCGATGAAGCTCGCCACGAACAGGTTGGCCGGGTTGTTGTAGATGTCCTTCGGCGTACCGAACTGCTGGATGATCCCGTCCTTCATCACCGCCACTTTGTCGCCCAGGGTCATGGCTTCGATCTGGTCGTGGGTCACGTAGACCGTGGTGGTTTTCAGGCGCTGGTGCATCAGTTTCATTTCGGTGCGCATCTCGACCCGCAGCTTGGCGTCGAGGTTGGACAG
The DNA here is from genome assembly GCF_949767415.1 of Pseudomonas sp. IT-196MI5. Classification (NCBI taxonomy): domain Bacteria; kingdom Pseudomonadati; phylum Pseudomonadota; class Gammaproteobacteria; order Pseudomonadales; family Pseudomonadaceae; genus Pseudomonas; species Pseudomonas sp. IT-196MI5. The sequence goes on along the minus strand of NZ_CATKPZ010000022.1, from coordinate 407,073 downwards.
CGGCTCGTCGAACAGATAAATCTTCGGCCGCCGCGCCAGTGCACGGCCCATCGCCACACGCTGTTGCTGGCCACCGGAGAGTTGGCCGGGTTTGCGGCTGAGCAGGTGTTCGATCTGCAACAGTTTGGAAACCCGAGCGACTTCTTCGTCGATTTCGGCGGTGGGCATCTTGCGGATCTTCAGGCCGAAGGCGATGTTGTCGCGCACGCTCATGGTCGGGTACAGCGCGTAGGACTGGAACACCATGGCGATGTCGCGATCCTTGGGGCTCATGCCGCTGATGTCGGCGTCGTCCACCAGGATCGCACCGCCGCTGATGGTTTCCAGCCCGGCGATGCAGTTCATCAGCGTGGATTTGCCGCAGCCCGACGGGCCGACCAGGATCAGGAATTCCCCGTCATCGATTTTCAGCTCGATGTTTTTCAGGGTGTCCGGCAAACCGGCGCCGTAGGTCTTGTTGACGTTGCGTAATTCGAGAGTTGCCATGTTCTACCCCTTGACCGCGCCGGACGTCAGCCCACGCAGGAAATACTTGCCAGCGAATATGTAGACCAGCAGTGTCGGCAGCCCGGCGATCATCGCGGCGGCCATATCAACGTTGTATTCCTTGGCCCCGGTGCTGGTGTTGACCAGGTTGTTCAGGGCCACGGTAATTGGCTGGGCATCGCCACTGGCGAAGACCACGCCGAACAGGAAGTCATTCCAGATCTGGGTGAACTGCCAGATCAGGCAGACCATCACGATCGGAATCGACATCGGCAGCAGGATTTTCAGGAAGATCGTGAAAAAGCCCGCGCCATCGAGCCGCGCCGCTTTGACCAGCGCATCCGGAATGCTCACGTAGTAGTTACGGAAGAACAGTGTGGTGAACGCCAGGCCGTAGACCACGTGCACCAGCACCAGGCCAGTGGTGGTGTTCGCCAGCCCGAACTTGCCGAGGGTGAACGAGGCTGGCAACAGCACGGTCTGGAACGGCAGAAAGCAGCCGAACAGCAGCAGGCCGAAGAACAGTTGCGAACCACGGAAGCGCCACATCGACAGCACGTAGCCGTTCATCGCACCGATAAAGGTCGAAATCAGCACCGCCGGCACGGTGATCTTCACCGAGTTCCAGAAGTAGCCGCCGACCACGTCCCAGGCCTTGATCCAGCCGATGCCGTCGATCACGGTCGGCCAGCTCAACAGGTTGCCGGTACGGATGTCTTCCGGGGATTTGAAACTGGTCAGCAGCATCACCACCAGCGGGATCAGGTACACCGCTGCTGCCAGTAGCAGGGTGGCGTAGATCGCGATGCGGCTGAAACTGAGCGATGGTTTGCCGAGTTGATTAGTCATGGCGTTTGCCTCGCAGCTCGGAGTACAGGTACGGCACGAGGATGGTCAGCACGGCGCCGAGCATCAGCATGGCGCTGGCCGAACCGATGCCCATCTGGCCACGGCTGAACGTGAAGGAATACATGAACATCGCCGGCAGGTCGGAGGAGTAACCCGGACCGCCCGCGGTCATCGCCGCGACCAGGTCGAAGCTCTTGATCGCGATGTGCGCCAGGATCATGAAGGCACTGAAGAACACCGGGCGCAGGCTCGGCAGGACGATCTTCAGGTAGATGGTCGGCAGGCTCGCCCCATCGACTTGCGCGGCACGGATGATCGACTGATCGACACCGCGCAGGCCGGCCAGGAACATCGCCATGACAAACCCGGAGGCTTGCCATACGGCGGCGATCACCAGGCAGTACACCACGCGATCCTGATCCACCAGCCAGTCGAGGCGCAAGCCTTCCCAGCCCCAGTCCCGCAGCATCTTGTCCAGGCCCAGGCCCGGGTTGAGCAGCCATTTCCACGCGGTACCGGTGACGATCATCGACAGCGCCATCGGGTACAGGTAGACGGTACGGATGAAGCCTTCCTTGCGGATGCGCTGGTCCAGCAGCACCGCGAGGAACACCCCCAGCACCAGGCTGATACCGATGAACATGCCGCCGAACAGTGCGAGGTTCTTGCTCGCGACCCACCAGCGGTCGTTGTCCATCAGGCGCATGTATTGCTGCAGGCCGACCCACTTGTAGCTCGGCATGAAGCTGGAGTTGGTGAAGGACAGAATGAACGTCCAGATGATGTAACCGTAGAAGCCAACCAATACGATCAGCATGCTCGGCGCGAGTACCAACTGGGGTAACCAGCGTTGCAGCGCATCGAACGGTGAGGCTTTGCTGAAAACCGCCACAGAGCTCATCGGGATAATCCAGGTGAAGAAGTGAAATCCGGACAGAGTTCCACCCTGTGGGAGCGAGCTTGCTCGCGATAGCTGACTGACATTCAACACAGATGTCGTCTGTTACACCGCTATCGCGAGCAAGCTCGCTCCCACATTGGGACGGAGCTCTCTCTGGGGTTTGCCGCAGGACCTGCCTGCGGCCGGTCACGAATTACTGGGCCGCTTTGACAGCCGAGGCCAGTTGGGCGCTGGCCTTGGCCGGGTCTGCGTCCTTGTCGTTCATGAAGTTGGTGACCACATCGAAGATCGCACCCTGCACAGCCAGGGAAGTGGCCATGTTGTGCGCCATGCTCGGTTGCAGGCCGCCGGTCTTGTCGTCGGCGATGAAGTCCTTCGCCGATTTCTGGGCGCACTCGTCGAAGCCGAGTTTGTCCATTTCGTTCAGCATGTCGTTACGCACCGGGATCGAACCCTTGTTCATGCTGAAGACTTTCTGGAAGTCGGTGCCCAGCGCCACTTTGGCCAGGTCTTGCTGGGCAGCGATGTCGCCCTTGCGATCGGCCTTGAGCTTGAACACCGCCAGGGAGTCGATGTTGTAGGTGAAGGCTTTTTCAGTGCCCGGGAACGCTACGCACAGGTAGTCCTTGCCGGCGACTTTCTTCGCCGCAGTCCACTCGCTTTTCGCCCAGTCGCCCATCATCTGCATGCCGGCCTTGCCACTGATGACGTCGGCGGCGGCGATGTTCCAGTCACGACCGGCACGGTTCGGGTCCATGTAGCCGGTGATCTTTTTCAGCTCGGCGAACGACTGGGTCATCTGCGGGCCGGACAGGGTTTTCTGGTCCAGGTCGACCAGGGCTTTCTTGTAACCGTCGGCGCCCATGACCGAGAGCACCACGTCTTCGAACACGGTGCTGTCCTGCCAAGGCTGACCGCCGTGGGCGAGCGCGATGAAGCCGGCGGCTTTGAGCTTGTCGCCGGCGGCATAGAATTCTTCGAGGGTGGTCGGGGCCTTTTCGATCCCGGCTTTCTTGAACACTTGCGGGTTGATCCACAGCCAGTTGACGCGGTGGATGTTCACCGGCACGGCGACGTAGTCACCTTCGTACTTCACGGTGTCGGAGACTTTCTTCGACAGCAGGCCATCCCAGTTTTCCGACTTGGCGACTTCTTTCAGCGCGTCGGTGCTGAGCAGGCCAGTACTGCCCCACTCCTGGATGTCCGGACCTTTGATCTGGGCAACGCCCGGCGGGTTGCCGGCTACGGCGCGACTTTTGAGTACGGTCATGGCCGTGGAACCGCCGCCACCGGCGACTGCGCCGTCCTTCCAGGTGAAGCCGTCTTTTTCGACTTGAGCCTTCAGGACATCGACTGCTGCTTTTTCACCACCGGAAGTCCACCAGTGAACGACTTCAACGGAACCTTTGGATTCGGCGGCAAGCACACTGAGGGGGAGCGCAGACAGGGAAGCGAGAGAAATGACAGTAGCGAGGCGAGAAATCGCATTCATCCAGGAGCACCTTTCTTGTTGTTATGCATGCAAGTCTATTGCTTGCGCTGCATAGGAGTTTAAACAGGGGATATCCCCTCGCAGGTAACGAAGGGATGCGTGAATGTCACCGCATGGTTACATAGAACCGCTCTGGGACAACTGCGCCAGCGCCGTGGCCATGCTCGGCGCCAGCGCCAGGCGCGGAATCAGCACGGCTTGCCACGCGTGGTAAAGGTCAGGTTTGCCGGGCCAGATATCGGCACTCGGGCGGTTTTGCGGGTTGAGTTCGTGATGCCAGCTGCCGCCTTCGCGGTCGATGAAATGACTGTCACAAAATTCCCAGAACAGTCGGTACCAGTGCTCGTACTGCTCTTCACCGGTGCGTTTGAGTAGCGCGCTGGCGGCAGCACTGGCTTCGCAATGGGTCCAGTGCAGGCGATGGCGGACCACCGCTTTGTTGTCCCAGTCCAGGGTGTAGACAATCCCCGGCGCGCCGTCGATGCTCCAGCCGTGACGGCAATTGTGCTCGAAGAGTTTTTGCGCGTCGGTGACCAGCCAGCCCGGCGTGAGCATCCCCGCTCTCACTCGCGATGCTTCGAGATGCAGCAGCAATCGCGCCCACTCGAATCCATGGCCCGGGGTGGTGCCATAGGGGCGGAAGCCGTCGGCCGGATTGTCGCGGTTGTAATCCCGCAGCGGCTGCCAGTCGCGGTCGAAATGCTCGATCACCAGGTAATCGTTGGCGGCGGCGTGACCATGGATCACTCGCTCGACAATCCGTTGGGCGCGGCTCAGCCAGCGGTTGTCTTCAGTGACATCGGCCAGGGCGAGGAAGGCTTCGGTGGCGTGCATGTTGCTGTTGGCGCCCCGGTACGCCTCCTCCTCGCTCCAGTCGCGGTTGAAGGACTCGCGCAGCGTGCCCTCCTCCTCACTCCAGAAATAGGTGTCGATGATGTCGATCGCATCATCGAGCAAGGCTTGTGCACCGGGACGTTGCGCGACCACCGCAGAACTGGCGGCCAACGCCACGAAAGCATGCAGGTAGGCATTCTTGCCGGTGTTGCCATCGCGATGTTCGGCGGCCGCGAACCAGCCGCCATGCAGCGCATCACGCAATGGCCCGCGCAGGGCCGCAACACCGTGATCGACCAGTTCGGCAAAACCCGGCAAGCCCTGAATATGAGCCATGGCGAAGCTGTGGGTCATGCGCGCGGTGTTCATGGTCTGGGCTTGCGCATCAGCCGGGAGGCGACCTTTTTCATCGAGGTTGCCGAAGCCTTCAGACAGCTTCGAAGCCTTGGCGAAGGCCAGCAGGCATAAGCCCTCGGTGGCGAGCCATTGCTGATGGGCAGGTGCGTTCAGCCAACTGCTGAATGCCGGTTGGAAGGTGTCCATGGCGTACCTTTTTTGTTGTTATGACTGTGGGGCAGCATAAACAACGGACGCAGGCGGGCTTGTAACGAAGGGGGTGGGTTATGTCACTGAGTTGTGACATTTGTATGGTGAGTGATGTTTGTGGCGAGGGAGATTGCTCCCGCTGGGGTGCGAAGCGCCCCCAAAAGAGGGACTGCTGCGCAGTCCAGCGGGAGCAAGCTCCCTCGCCACAGGGTCGGTGTCAATCTACTGAACGGGGCAACTGCAGGGTCACCCGCAACCCGCCCTCACGCAGGTTTTGCAGAGTCACCTCACCGCCATGGCTATGGGCAATGTTGCGGGCGATCCCCAGCCCCAACCCATAACCCTGTTGCTGCCCGGCCAGGCGAAAGTGCGGTTCGAACACCTGCTCCAGCCGCTGCTCCGGCACGCCCGGCCCTTCATCATCGACGTGCAGGACGAACGCGCTTTCGTCGTCATCGATGTGCAGGTGCGCGTTCTGCCCGTACTTCAACGCATTGTCGATCAGGTTGCCAATGCAGCGCTTGAGCGCCAGCGGTTTCCCCGGATAGGCCGCCAGCGCCCGCCCCTGCTGGGTCACGCGGCCGTTACCGTTCGGCGCGAGATAGGGCTCCACCAGGCAGTCGAGCACATGGTTGAGGTCCACCGGCTCGATGTTCTCGTGGATATCGGTGTCTTTCACGCATTGCAACGCGCCCTTGACCAGCAATTCGAGCTCGTCCAGGTCCCGCCCGAACTTGGTTTGCAATGTTTCGTCTTCGAGCAATTCGACCCTCAGGCGCAAACGGGTGATCGGCGTGCGCAAGTCGTGTGAAATGGCGCTGAACAACTGGCTGCGCTCGGTCAGGTAACGACTGATGCGCTCGCGCATGGTGTTGAAGGCGCGCCCGACCTCAACCACTTCGCTGCCCCCGCCTTCGGCCACCGGTTCCACGTCGGCCCCCAACGACAGATCCCGCGCCGCCCGCGCCAGGCGCTTGAGCGGACGACTCTGCCAGTGCACCAGCAGGCCGATGAACAACAGCAAAAAGCTGCTGGTCAGGACGATGAACCACACCTGCTGGGCCGGCAGGCCCTGCTCTTCAAGGCTGGTGTAGGGTTCGGGCAACAGCGAGGCGATGTACAGCCATTCGCCCGGCGCCATCTGGATCTGCGTGACCAGCACCGGCGGGTTCACCGGCTCCAGAGTCAGCGCGTAGTGCGCCCAGGAGCGTGGCAGCTCATCGAGCTTCAGGCCGCCATTGAAGATGCGCAGGTCTTGCGGGCTGACGAAGGTCACCGAGATGACCGTGTCCTGGCCGAGGGACTGGCGCAGTACTTCATCCACCGCTTTGAGCACTGCCTCTTTGCGCGGGGTGATGGGCAGTACTTCCATGCCCAGGGGTTTGTCGTTGAGCGTCACCACGAACCGGGTGCCACCCATGCTGCGCAACTGGTCGAGCACCAGCGGCCGGTACGCCACCGGCAACGAACGAAAATAACTGACGCTGGCGGTCATTGAATGGGCCAGGCTGCGGGCGCTGGTGACCAGGCCCTCGAGCTGCGTGGCGCGCAGTTGCGACACCCAGATCACGCTCGACAACGCTTGGGCGAACAACACCGCCAGCAGGGTCAACAGCAACATCCGCCCGAGCAGCGAACGCGGCATCGGCACCTTGGCGGCGAGCTTGCGCAATAGCTTAGTGGCCATTGCTGGCAACCACATTGGCTGCCAATTGGTAGCCACTGCCGCGCACGGTGCGAATCAGCCGTGGCGGTTTTTCGGTGTCGCGCAGGCGCTGGCGCAACCGGCTGACTGCCATGTCGACGATGCGATCGAGGGGCATCAAATCGCGGCCACGGGTGGCGTTGCCGATGGTGTCGCGGTCGAGGATTTCCTGCGGGTGATCGAGGAACAGCTTCAGCAGCGCAAAGTCGGCGCCCGAGAGAATCACCTCTTCGCCGTCGATGTGAAACAGCCGATGGCTGACCATGTCCAGCCGCCAGTCATCGAAGGCCAGCACCTCACCGCCACTACGCTCCTGACCGAACTGCGCGCGGCGCAGCAATGCCTTGATCCGCGCCTGCAACTCCCGTGGGCTGAACGGTTTGCCCAGATAATCGTCGGCACCCAGTTCCAGGCCGATGACGCGGTCGGCTTCGTCGGAACTGGCGGTGAGCATGATGATCGGCACCTGGGCCTGGCGTGGGTGCTGGCGAATCCAGCGACACAGGCTGAAGCCGTCTTCGTCGGGCAGCATCACATCAAGGATCACCAGATCGGCCGGCGCGTCGTTCAGCGCCTGGCGAAAACCGGCGCCATCGGCGGTGGCCCGCACCTGGAAACCGGCGCGGGTCAGGTAGGTGTCCAGCAACTCGCGTATCTCTTGATCGTCATCGACCAACAAAATCGATTTGTTGACTGAGCTCACGGGCGGCGTCCTTGTTGTTTGAATTGGGCGGATTATGCCTTAAGCGCTGATTTTACAAACACTACAGAACCACTGTAGGAGCGAGCCTGCTCGCGATGGACTTGAAGGCACCGCGTGCATTCAGAAAGCACGCGTTATCGTTGACGTCCATCGCGAGCAGGCTCGCTCCTACAGGTGATCGGGTTTCAAGTCGGGGTGGATTGTTCGAGCGCTACTCCCGCTCCGACAAGGCCCGAATACGGCGCCGTCACCAACCACACCGCAATCCCCTTGAAGTAATCGCTCATGCATCCCTTGTCGGCGAAGCACCGGGCGAAACCGCTTTCGAGGAAGAAATCGGCAAACCGCGGAATCACCCCACCCACGATGTACACGCCACCACGCCCACCGGTGGTCAGCACGTTGTTGCCGGCCACGCGCCCGAGCCAGCAGCAGAACTGCTCGAGCACTTCCACGGCAATCGGGTCGCCCGCCAGCCCGGCAGCGGTGATGGCTTCCGGCGTGTCGAGCACCGGCGTGTGCCCGTCCACCGCGCAGATCGCCCGGTAGACACGGGGCAAGCCACCGCCACTCAAGGCTGTTTCGGCGCTGACATGACCGATTTCGTTGAAGATGTGCTGCCAGAGTTGGGTTTCCCGTGGACTGCTCAGCGGCAAATCGACGTGACCGCCTTCGCCGGGCAACGCGGCAAAACGCCCTTCGCCGAGATCGAGCAAGGTGCCGACACCCAGGCCCGTGCCCGGACCAATCACCACCGCCGGACGCAACGGCTCCGGCGTGCCTTCGCAGACCACGCGAAATTCGCCAGGCTGCAAACGGGTCATGCCCAGGGCCATGGCCGAGAAGTCGTTGACCAGCAACAGCTGCTCGACCTGCAAGGTCTGGCAGAAACCCTTGCGGCTCAGGCGCCAGTGATTGTTGGTGAACTTGAATTCATCGCCGCTGACGGGACCGGCCACCGACAGGCACACCGAGCCGATCGAACCCGGCGCCAGACCGAGCCCGCTCAGGTAGAGGCTGATCGCCTCCTCTGGGCTGGCATGGTCCGCCGTTGCCAGCACCTGGACGCTTTCTAGTTGCTGGTTTTTCCACAACGCGAAACGTGCGTTGGTCCCACCGATGTCACCGACCAAAGCCAGTTTCAATTAAGCGTCTCCAGGGCAGAAGTGAAGGCGCTGGCGCCCTGCTCCGCCGAGCTGAAGGCCATGCGCATGAAACCAAACAGCTCGCGACCGGTGCCGATGTTGTTGCCCAACAGGCCCTTGGCCGGCGTGCGCGCTGCAAATTCTTCGGCGTCCACCTTAAGCTCCAGGGTGCCTTTGACGCCATCGACGCGGATGATATCGCCCTCTTGCACCCGCGCCAAAGCGCCACCGACATAGGCTTCGGGACTGACGTGAATGGCCGCCGGAATTTTACCCGACGCGCCGGACATGCGCCCATCCGTTACCAGCGCCACCTTGAAGCCACGGTCCTGCAACACACCGAGGTACGGCGTCATCTTGTGCAGTTCCGGCATACCGTTGGAGCGCGGGCCCTGGAAGCGCATCACCGCGACAAAGTCCTTCTCCAGCAAACCGGCCTTGAAGGCATCGGCCAGGTCCTGCTGATCCTGGAACACCATGGCCGGCGCTTCGACGATCTGGTTTTCCACGGCCACGGCGGAGACTTTCATCACACCGCGACCGAGGTTGCCTTCCATCACCCGCAGGCCACCCTCTGCCGAGAACGCACGGGCGACCGGACGCAGGATGCTTTCATCGAGGCTGTCGGTCACGCCTTCACGCCACACCAGCTGGCCATTGTCGAGGAACGGTTCCTGGGTGTAGCGGCTCAGGCCATGGCCCATCACGGTGTTGACGTTTTCGTGGAGCAACCCGGCTTCCAGCAGTTCGCGGATCAGGAACGACATGCCGCCCGCCGCCTGGAAGTGGTTGATGTCGGCTTTGCCGTTCGGGTAGACGTGGCTCAGGGTCGGCACGACTTCGGAGAGGTCGGCCATGTCCTGCCAGGTCAGTTGAATGCCCGCCGCCATGGCGATGGCCGGCATGTGCAAGGTGTGGTTGGTCGAGCCACCGGTGGCGTGCAGCGCGACAATCGAGTTGACCAGCGAACGCTCGTCGACGATTTCGCCGATCGGCATGAAGTCGCCGTTCTGCTTGGTCAGGCGCGTGACCTGGTGCGCGGCTTCGCGGGTCAAGGCATCGCGCAACGGCGTGTTCGGGTTGACGAAGGACGAGCCCGGCAGGTGCAGGCCCATGACTTCCATCAGCAACTGGTTGGTGTTGGCGGTGCCGTAGAAGGTGCAGGTGCCAGGGCTGTGGTAGGACTTCATTTCCGATTCCAGCAGCTCTTCGCGGGTCGCCTTGCCTTCGGCGTACTTCTGGCGCACGTCGGCTTTCTGCTTGTTGGAAATGCCCGAGACCATCGGCCCACCCGGCACGAAGATCATCGGCAGATGGCCGAAGCGCAGCGCGCCCATCATCAGGCCCGGCACGATCTTGTCGCAGATGCCGAGCAGCAGTGCGCCATCGAACATGTTGTGGGACAGCGCCACGGCCGTGGACAACGCGATCACCTCGCGGCTCGGCAGGCTCAGTTCCATGCCCGGTTCGCCCTGGGTCACGCCATCGCACATCGCCGGGGTGCCACCGGCGAACTGGCCGACGGAGCCGATCTCGCGCAGGGCCTTTTTGATCAACTCGGGAAAGACTTCGTACGGCTGGTGCGCCGAGAGCATGTCGTTATATGACGAAACTATCGCGATGTTGGCGGAGTTCATCATCCGCAGGCTGTGCTTGTCGTCGCTGCCGCAACCGGCCACGCCGTGGGCAAAGTTGGCGCATTGCAGCTTGCCGCGCATCGGACCGTCGCTGGCCGCACCGCGGATCAATGCAAGGTAGGCCTCACGCGTGGCGCGGCTGCGGGCGATAAGCCGTTCAGTGACCTCAAGGACGCGGGGATGCATGTGTAGAACTCCAGGCTAACGGATGTGGCGACCTGATTGTCTATGCTGATCAAAGGCCGGTGTCGATGGGATGACAAACGGTTTGTTTGACCATTCGGACCAGTTGATTCAGGTCACTCGTTGTAGATCGAACAAAATATTGCCATCAAAAAGGCTTGTTTTCTATTTTTTTACGAATAATCTTGTAATTCCAACAACAAAACGACGGTAGCGCCGCAATATGACTCTTCGAATCGCAATCAATGGTTTTGGCCGCATCGGCCGCAATGTCCTTCGCGCACTCTATACCCAAGGCTACCGTCAGGATCTGCAGATCGTCGCCATCAACGACCTGGGCGACAGCGCGATCAATGCTCATCTACTCAAGTACGACACCGTTCACGGCACGTTCGATGCTGATGTTCAGCACGACCAGGAGAGCCTGACGGTCAACGGCGACCGCATTTCGGTCAGCGCCATCCGCAACCCGGCCGACCTGCCCTGGGCCGCGGAAAAAATTGATGTCGTGTTCGAATGCACCGGTCTGTTCACCGACCGGGCCAAAGCCGCCGCGCATATTACGGCCGGCGCCCGCAAAGTGATCATTTCGGCCCCGGCCAAAGGCGCCGACGCTACCGTGGTTTACGGGGTGAACCACGACATTCTGCGCCAATCGCACCAGATTATTTCCAACGCGTCGTGCACCACCAACTGCCTGGCCCCGGTGGCCCAGGTGCTGCACCGCGAGCTGGGCATCGAAAGCGGTCTGATGACCACCATTCATGCCTATACCAACGACCAGCACTTGACCGACGTCTATCACGTCGACCCGTACCGCGCCCGTTCGGCCACCCAGAACATGATCCCGAGCAAGACCGGTGCTGCCGAAGCGGTGGGCCTGGTGCTGCCGGAACTGGCGGGCAAATTGACCGGCATGTCGGTGCGCGTACCGGTGATCAATGTGTCGCTGGTGGACCTGACCGTGCAGCTCAAGCGCGAAGCGTCGGCCGATGAGGTCAATGCGCTGCTGAAAGAAGCCAGCCAGCACTCGAAGATCCTTGGCTACAACACCCTGCCGCTGGTCTCCAGCGACTTCAACCACAACCCGCTGTCGTCGATCTTCGACGCCAACCACACCAAGGCCAGCGGCAAACTGCTCAAGGTACTGGCGTGGTACGACAACGAGTGGGGCTTCTCCAACCGCATGCTCGATAACTGCCTGGCGCTGTGCAACGCTGAATAAGCTAATGCCATACCCGATTCTGTAGGCGCTGGCTTGTCGGGTCGCCGCATCGCAGCGAAGACGTCCTCAAGACCGCCTTCGCCGGCAAGCCGGCTCCTACAAGTCGGGGGGTGTCCTCGAGATCGTCTTCTGTCTATGGAGCAACCCATGATCGGCATCAGCTTTACACAAAAGACCCTGGCGGCGCGCAAGCGTATCGCCCTGGTCGCCCATGACCACTGCAAGGTGTTCTTGCTGGACTGGGCCGAACGGCAAAAAGACAGACTGGCCCAACATGATCTGGTCGCCACCGGCACCACGGGGTTGTTGTTGCAACAACGCCTCGACCTGCCCGTGGAGAGCATGATCAGCGGTCCGCTGGGCGGAGACCAACAGCTCGGTGCGCAAATCGCCGAGCAGCGGGTCGATATGCTGGTGTTTTTCTGGGACCCGTTCGAACCTCAACCCCACGACCCGGATATCAAGGCATTGCTGCGCGTCGCAGCAGTGTGGAATATCCCGGTGGCGTGCAACGAATGCAGCGCCGACTACCTGCTCAGCAGCCCGCTGATGGATCAGGCGCACACCCATCGGATTCCCGATTACGCGACCTATTTGCAGGGTCGTGCGTAAATGTACTGCGGCGCGCAGTTCGCCGCGCCTGAGTGCCTGGCTGGGCAATCTGTAGATCTGGTCACGACCGGAGTCACTGCCGCAAGTCACCTGAAGTCTTTTCAAACCACCCTGTAACAGCCGACAACAGCACACTTGAAAGTACCTACTTCCTGTTCGGATTTCTCCTACGTGTTTATCAGGTCATCCATGACCGGGTTTGGCCGTTAAGCACCATGAAACCCCACAACGAGAAGCTGACATGAATGTAAGTGACGCTGCATATTTTCGATTTCCGTACCCGCAAGCAATGAGGGTGAACACGGAAAACGCCCAACCCGAGAAACAAGTCGAAGGCTCGGTAATGAATGAGCAAAGGGTGTGGTCGACCATCGAGAAACTCCGGTCCCCTAGTCAGAAAGATATCACCAGCGAAAACCTGGATGAGCTGGAGGAATTTTTAAGTGTGAACGATCCAGACGAAAGGCTTGGTGGGCTACGTCATGAGATAAAGGGTTTTAGAGCTGTAATCCTTTGGGGTAACGAACTCCGCGCAGGAGATATGCTCCGTGAATTGGAAGGGATTTACTCCAATTTCAAAAAAGATCTGCAGAGCAAATGGTCTGGCCTGGCCAATAAGCCAATGGGCTTCACCGTGACCGAAGACGGTCAACTGAAAGTCACTTCACCGCCCAACACCCTGACTGCCAGGGATGAGGAAATATTGAATGCCCTGTTGAACGAGGCCAAAGGCTTGCAACCCTTGACCCTCAAGCACGCCAAGGCCGTGATCGAACTGGTCAAGCGGGATAAGCCGCAGTTCGAGGGCAAGGTGACACTGGACCTGAGCAACTTCCACAAGATGATTGACTATGGATTATTGCTGAACAAAGGTGCGCTTGACCTGAGAAGTACAGATTCCTGGCTGGACCAATTGCATAAAAAGGCCGAGAAGGAGCCGAGCGAGAGAAAGCAGGGGCTGCACATCGAGGCCTGATCGCTTGATAAAGCCCGGCAAAGCGAGTGTGCATAAGCGCTTTGCCGGGAACATGACAGACCTAAAAAAGCAACATCTGTTGATAGCAGATCTGAGCAAATGAAACATTCGGCACGTTGTAACCTCCCACCCCCGAATCCTCTTTGTCTTGAACCTGAATCGACCAATGCCCCAGATTGTATTCAGCTTCCCACTTATAGCGATACTTGCCACTGCTGGTCCAGAAAGGATCAGACTTCAACTGGCCATAACACCCGCCCAACTCAAGGGCTTGCGCAGCGCTACCAGTGTTGTCCGTTATAAGATCGTGCCTTCGATCACCCGTCCCCTTGTTCAATATCAAGGTAGCTGTAGCACCTTCGAGCGGTTGCCCGGTTGAATCCCTCAACCGCACCGACCAGTTCAAGACTCTGTAGGCCTGCGTAGTCGCCCAGTAGTGCCGCAGATCACCGGTATCGCCCTGGACGCGACTGTCGGCGTAATAAGGCGCTGAGCCAAACTCGAGCTTGTAGATATCACCTGCCACGAATGGGGCAGACGGTTTCTTCGAGATACGAACCTGAACCTCCTCATTCGGCTGTAAGCCAGACACCGTAAAGGGTACACCCCAAGGGATTACGGCCCATGTGCCATGTCGATTGTATTCCAGTGTCAACGGCCTGCCTTCAGTCCCACTCGCACGGATCCACACATCCTGCCCCCGTACCGCCATGAAGCTGTATTGCTTCACATCCGCTTCGTCAGCCAGACTTTCCTTGAGGGTGTTCAGTTTGTCTGGCAGTACCATGGCCGCCGGGGTTATTTGGGACGCGATACCCGAAACAGCTGCCGAGTTCAGAAAAGACATCGCAGGAGCCGCACCTGCCGCCAATAAAATCCCCCAAAACAACAACACCGAGTGCAACCCAGTCCCTCTAAAGTAAGTAATCCACATAAGGTCTTCTCATTATTTAATGTCAGATGCCAGAAGCCAAAACTTCCAGAAGCGTTCCACCGAGGTGGCATCTGCATTTAATCGGTCCGTCCTTAATGAGAAGCGGTACATATGTATTTCGTGAGTTTCATTTAAAGCCCCCCCTTCTGGGCGTCGATGCAATATTGATCAGCACCCATCCGCGATTTTTCCTCGTTTTAACCGCCCTTTCGGCACATTCTCCTGCGCAAACGTTCAACCACTACCGTTCGTCGAGTTACTCCTCATGCAACCTCAGCGCCACGCCGATGTGCATTGATCGGCGCTAAACGGACTTAGCGAGTGAGCCGCAGTGGCCCACAGCCAACACTTCATCCATTCGCGAGTTCGCCCTATGTTCGACTCACTGTCCATCCGCCTGAAAATCGTCCTGCTGTCCGGTCTGTGCCTGCTGGGTGTAGTCGCCTTGATAGTGGGCATGAACATCTACCAGACCAGTCAGAACGATGACCTGGTCAACGATTCCAGCAGTGCAATGCTCACCGCCAGTGTGCAGGACCTGCTCCAGGCCAAGGCCGCCGAGCAAGCGGTGCGGGTGCAGAAGACGTTCGGTGAAACCCTGACGGTGGTGACCGCCCTGGCCGATCAGATCAAGGACATGCGCACCCTGGCCGCCAAACGCTCGCTTGAGCCCGGCGCTTTGCGTGAGGAATTGAACCTGAGCCTGAAAACCGCGTTCGAGCGCAACAGCAAAGTGTTGGGTATCTGGCTGGCGTTCGAACCCAACGGCCTGGACGGCAAGGACAGCGAATTCGCCAACGACGCCGCGCGCCGGTCCAACGAGAACGGCCGTTTCGCCACCTACTGGAGCCGCGCCGGGGGTGAGTCGCTGAACACGATCATGGTCGAAGAGGACATGACCAAAACCACCCTGAACCTCAGTGGCACGCCGTACAACGTCTGGTACACCTGCCCTCGGGACAGCAAGCGCACCTGCCTGCTCGACCCCTACGCCGATACGGTCGGCGGCAAGGAAGTGTTGATGACCACCATTTCCGTACCGCTGCTGGTGGATGGCAAGTCCATCGGCGTGGTCGGTATCGACATCGCCCTCGACGCCCTGCAAGCGGCGGCGGTCAACTCCCAGCGCGACCTGTTCAACAGTGCCGGGCACATGCTGATCGTTTCCGGCACTGGCGTGCTGGCCGCCTACAGTGTCGATGCCGGTAAAGTCGGCAAGAACATCGGCGACACCCTGGGCGCCGATGGCAAGGACATCCTGCAATTGCTCGGTAGCGGTGCACCGAAGATTCTCCAGCAAGGCGACCTGATCCGTGCGGTGTACCCGGTCAGCCCGATTGCCGATGCCAAGGCCTGGGCCGTGGTGATCGACCTGCCCAGACAAGTGCTGCTGGCCGATTCGGTGAAGCTGCAAGCGGTGCTCGACGATGCCCAGCAAAGCGGTACGCTCAAGGCGCTCTCGGTGGCGGTGATTGCCGGCCTGCTCGGGCTGTTGCTGATGTGGCTTACCGCGTCCGGCGTGACCCGCCCGATCAACAGCGTGGCCGACATGCTCAAGGCGATTGCCAGTGGCGACGGCGACCTGACCCAGCGCCTGCACTACAGCAAGCAGGACGAACTGGGCGAACTGGTGAGCTGGTTCAACCGCTTCCTCGACAAGCTGCAACCGACCATCGCGCAGATCAAGCAAAGCATCACCGATGCCCGCGGCACCGCCGACCAGTCTTCAGAAATCGCCCGTCAGACCAGCGAAGGCATGCAGGTGCAATTCCGCGAAATCGACCAGGTCGCCACGGCGTCCAACGAGATGAGCGCCACCGCCCACGATGTCGCCAACAGCGCCTCGAACGCCGCCAACGCTGCCAAGGGTGCCGACCAATCGGCCCGCGACGGCCTGTCGATCATCGAGCGCAGCACCCGCGATATCAATCAACTGGCCGAAGAGGTCAGCAAGGCCGTGACCGAAGTCGAAGCCCTCGCGGTCAACAGCGAGCAGATCGGTTCGGTGCTGGAGGTGATTCGCAGCATCGCCGAACAAACCAACCTGCTGGCTCTCAACGCGGCGATTGAAGCCGCCCGTGCCGGCGAGAGCGGTCGCGGCTTTGCGGTGGTGGCCGATGAAGTGCGCAACCTGGCCAAACGCACCCAGGATTCGGTGGAAGAAATTCGCCTGGTGATCGAACGTATCCAGAGCGGCACCCGCGGCGTGGTCGCCACCATGCATTCAAGCCAGACCCAGGCCCACAGCAATGCCGGGCAGATCCAGCAGGCGGTCCAGGCCTTGAGCAAGATCAGTGATGCAGTCACCGTGATCAGCGACATGAACCTGCAAATCGCCAGCGCCGCCGAGCAGCAAAGCGCCGTGGCCGAAGAGGTCAACCGCAACGTCTCGGCGATCCGCACCGTCACCGAAACCCTGACCGGCCAGGCCACCGAATCGGCACAGATCAGCAGCCAGCTCAACGCCCTGACCACCCGGCAGATGACGTTGATGGATCAGTTCCGCGTTTAAGAAGCACCACTTCCCCCCTGTGGGAGCGAGCTTGCTCGCGATAGCGGTCTTTCAATCAACATTGATGTTGAATGTAATTCCGTCATCGCGAGCAAGCTCGCTCCCACATGGATTTCATCTGGCCTGGAATTTTTTGATCTAAGATCTGGCTCTCGTTCCGGAGGGCCCTTCGATGACTGATCTGCTCACGTCCATTCAAGCCGCACTCGGTTTGCCTCACACCCCGATTCCATTCACGTCCAGCGGCGCCCTGCCCTCGGCGTTTGCCGTCACTGATCTGGCCTGCGCCAGCATCGCTGCTGCCGGCCAGGCCACCAGCGAACTGCTGCACCAACAATCCGGAGGCCTGCCCGATCTTGAAGTTGACCGGCGTTTGGCGTCCTTCTGGTTCGCGACCTCGATTCGCCCGATCGGCTGGAGCGTTCCGCCGCTGTGGGACCCGGTGGCCGGTGACTACGCTACCCGCGACGGCTGGATTCGCCTGCACACCAACGCGCCCCACCATCGCGCCGCTGCCGAAAGCGTGCTCGGTGCCTGTGCCGACCGCGCAGCGATGGCTTACCAAGTGGCGCAATGGGCGAAAAGCGAGCTGGAGCAGGCGGTGGTCGATGCCGGTGGTTGTGCCGCCGAAATGCGTACCTGGGAACAATGGCAGACCCATCCTCAAGGCCAGGCGGTAAATGCCGAACCCTTGATCCAACTCACCAACCACCCCGGCCAGGGCAGCAGACCGTGGACAGGCTCAGTGGCTCGACCACTGGCCGGCATCAAGGTGCTGGATTTGACCCGGGTATTGGCCGGCCCCATCGCCAGCCGCTTTCTGGCTGGCCTGGGCGCCGATGTCTTGCGCATCGATCCGTCGACCTGGAACGAGCCGGGGGTGGTGCCGGAAGTCACGCTGGGAAAGCGCTGTGCGCGTCTTGATCTGAACGACAGCTCCGACCGCGGCGTATTCGAATGCCTGCTCAAGGATGCCGACATTCTGCTCCACGGCTATCGTGCCGATGCACTGGAGCGACTTGGCTTCGGCACGAGTGAGCGCCGGCAACTGAACCCGGGCCTGATCGATGTTTGCCTCAACGCCTACGGCTGGAGCGGCCCCTGGCAAAACCGCCGGGGCTTCGACAGCCTGGTGCAGATGAGCAGTGGCATTGCCGAAGCGGGCATGCGCTGGAAACAGGCGGACAAGCCGACACCGTTGCCGGTGCAGGCCCTCGATCACGCCACCGGGTATTTGATGGCGGCCAGTGCGATCAGGTTGTTGGCAGGACATTTGAGCAGCGGGATGGGGGGATCGGCCCGGTTGTCGTTGGCGCGTACGGCGAGGTTGTTGATCGAGCATGGGCCAGGGACGAGTGAAGCGTTACGTACGGAAGATGAGCAGGATCAGGGGTTGAAGGTGGAGCAGACGCCGTGGGGGCCGGCGCATCGGTTGCACGCTCCTTTGAAGATCACAGCGACGCCATTGCAATGGACGCTTCCGGCCACAGAATTGGGTTCACATCCCGCACAGTGGTGGTGACTTTTAGATAGCTATCGCGAGCAGGCTCGCTCCCACATTTGATCGCGGTCGTCAGCTAGAACTCGGTCAACTGTAGGAGCGAGCCTGCTCGCGATGGCGCCAGAAACCGCAACACAAATTCCGGATCAGCTCAGTCCGCCCGACTCAAAGAAGTCCACAGCACCTGCGCCGCATACCCTCGATAAGGCCGCCACCCTTCAGCCCGCAACAACAGCTGCCTGGCTGTCACCCGCCCACCCTCCAGTGCCGCCAACGCATTGATCAACCCCACGTCGCCATTGGGAAATCCATCCATCTCCCGTAACTGTCGCAACGCAATGTATTGCGCCGTCCAGTCACCAATTCCGTGCAAGGCCAATAACCGCGCTACGCCTCCCTCTCGACCGGGCTCGAACAACCGCGGATCATCGAGTAATGCCTGGGCCACCCCCGACAGCGTCCGGCCTCGGCTTTTCGGCATGCCCAACGCAGCCAGATCTGCGCCAGCCAAAACGCTGACCTCAGGGAACACATGGGTCAACCCCGGCAACCGTGAATGCAATGGCGTGCCGTACTGCGCTACGAGTTTGCCCGCCAGTTTGATCGCCGCCGCCACTGTAATCTGCTGCCCCAGCACCGCGCGGATCGCCAACTCCAGGCCATCCCACGCCCCCGGCACACGCAGCCCGGGGTGCTCGGCAATCAGCCGCGCCAGCAGCGGATCAACTGCCAGGTGCCGGTGAATCGTGGACAGGTCGGCGTCCAGATCAAACATCCGCCGCACGCTTGCGACGATTGCAGGGATGGCGCCCGGATCAGGAAAATCCAGGGTCAACTCAAGGGCATCCGAGGTGCCAGGCTGGATCGAGAACATACCGCAAGCACCGTTCAAACCGATGCTGCGCGAATACACACCGTCGACCACCGTTTCCAACCCGACAATCGCCCGCGCCGACAAAAATCCGAGCAGCGCCGGCCAGTCATAGGGTGGCTGGTACGCCAGCAACAACTTCACAGACCCACCACCAACGCGATCAATGCGCTCAGGCGAAGCTTGTTCGGTGATTGCGACATCGTTGCATCTCCATTTTTGGCGGCGGCAACTGCCGCGAAGTCGTCACATAACGGGCGTCAACTAAACTGATGGAGAGTAATAACGTTTATTGGATAACGCCAACAAGCTTCTTTTTTACTTGCACAAAATGGCTATTTTTACACCGATATAATCATTTGTTTTATACGTCTTTTTAATACATCAATTCAGTACAAAAAATGCATGAATAAAATTTGCAGATTTTGAAAAACCAACTAGCGTCATAATTCGAAACAAATGCTAAAAAGTTCTTAAAAACCTGCAAAAGCCTCTAGAACAGGCGTTACAGGCAGCCGCCTTGTAAATGATGGCACTCCGCCAACAACCCGGGAACGCTCTCATTTAGTGATCTAAGTCAGCTGATTGGATAGCCAACAGAATTAGTCTGTTGCCTCTCTTCTCCTGCATTGGAGTCATGCAATGTCTGAAGCTCCCGGAAAACTGAAACTCGGCGCGCTGGTTGCGTTAGTCGTGGGTTCGATGATTGGTGGCGGGATCTTTTCCTTGCCACAAAACATGGCCGCCAGTGCCGATGTCGGCGCCATTCTGATCGGTTGGGCGATCACCGCCGTCGGCATGCTCACCCTGGCGTTCGTGTTCCAGACCCTGGCCAACCGCAAACCCGATCTTGATGGCGGGGTTTACGCCTACGCCAAGGCCGGTTTCGGCGACTACATGGGCTTCTCGTCCGCCTGGGGATACTGGATCAGTGCCTGGCTGGGCAACGTCGGTTACTTCGTCTTGCTGTTCAGCACGCTCGGCTACTTCTTTCCGCTATTTGGGGAGGGCAATACCCCTGCTGCCGTGATCGGCGCCTCGGTGCTGCTCTGGGCCGTACATTTCCTCGTACTGCGAGGAATAAAGGAAGCAGCGTTCATCAACCTGGTGACCACCGTCGCCAAGATCGTGCCGCTGCTGCTGTTCATGTTGATTGCGTTGTTCGCCTTCAAACTGGACATCTTCACCGCCGACATCTGGGGCCTGAAGAACCCGGACCTGGGCAGCGTGATGGACCAGGTGCGCAAGATGATGCTGGTCACCGTGTGGGTGTTCATCGGCATCGAAGGGGCGAGCATTTTTTCGGCCCGGGCGGAAAAACGCAGCGATGTGGGTAAGGCCACCGTGATCGGCTTCGTCACCGTGCTGCTGTTTTTGGTGCTGGTCAATGTGCTGTCGCTGGGGATCATGACCCAGCCGGAACTGGCCAAACTGCAGAACCCGTCGATGGCCGCCGTGCTGGAGCACGTGGTCGGTCACTGGGGCGCGGTGCTGATCAGCGTCGGTTTGATCATCTCGTTGCTGGGGGCGTTGCTGTCGTGGGTGCTGTTGTGCGCGGAGATCATGTTCGCCGCCGCCAGGGACCACACCATGCCGGCGTTTTTGCGCAAGGAAAACGCCAACCATGTACCGGTCAACGCCCTGTGGCTGACCAACGCCATGGTGCAGGTTTTCCTGATCATCACGCTGTTCTCGGCCAGCACTTACCTGTCGCTGATCTACCTCGCCACCTCGATGATCCTGGTGCCTTACCTGTGGTCGGCGGCCTACGCGTTGCTGTTGGCGGTGCGTGGCGAAAGCTACGAAGGCGCGACAGGCGAACGGCAGAAGGATCTGCTCATCGGCGCCGTGGCCCTGATCTACGCGATCTGGCTGCTGTACGCCGGCGGCACCAAATACCTGCTGCTGTCCGCCCTGCTCTACGCCCCCGGCGTGATCCTGTTCGCCAAGGCCAAGCTGGAAGTCGGCAAACCGATTTTCACCAACGTCGAGAAGCTGATTTTCGCTGCAGTGGTCGTGGGCGCCGTGGTGGCGGCCTACGGTCTCTATGACGGCTTCCTGACTCTTTAACTCCCTTGTTTTGTCATCTGGAGGATCACTGTAATGACCACGGAAAAAGTTAAGTACGGCGTCCATTCCGAAGCCGGCAAACTGCGTAAAGTCATGGTTTGCTCCCCAGGCTTGGCCCATCAGCGGCTGACCCCGAACAACTGCGATGAACTGCTGTTCGATGACGTGCTGTGGGTGGCCCAGGCCAAGCGTGACCACTTCGACTTCGTCACCAAGATGCGCGAACGCAACATCGATGTGCTGGAAATGCACAACCTGCTGACGGACATCGTTGCCATCCCCGAAGCCCTGGACTGGATCCTGGAGCGCAAGATCACCGCCAACTCGGTGGGCCTGGGCCTGATCAACGAAACCGCCTCGTGGCTGCGCAGCCTGGAGCCGCGCAAGATTGCCGAGTTCCTGATCGGTGGTGTCTCGGGCGACGATTTGCCCACCAGTTTCGGTGGCAAGGCCATCGAGATGTTTCGCGACTTCCTCGGCCACTCCAGCTTCATCCTGCCGCCGCTGCCCAACACCCAGTTCACCCGCGATACCACCTGCTGGATCTACGGTGGCGTCACCCTCAACCCGATGTACTGGCCGGCGCGCCGTCAGGAAACCCTGCTGACCACCGCCATCTACAAATTCCACCCCGCGTTCACCAACGCCGACTTCCAGATCTGGTACGGCGACCCGGACAAGGACCATGGCAACGCCACCCTTGAGGGCGGTGATGTGATGCCGATCGGCAACGGCGTGGTGTTGATCGGCATGGGCGAACGCTCGTCGCGGCAGGCCATTGCGCAATTGGCAGTGAACCTGTTCAAAAACAAGGCCGTCGAGAAAGTCATCGTCGCCGGCCTGCCGAAATCCCGCGCGGCGATGCACCTGGACACCGTGTTCAGCTTCTGCGATCGCGACCTCGTCACGATCTTCCCGGAAGTGGTGAACCAGATTGTCGCCTTCACCCTGCGTCCCGATGAAAGCAAGGCCGGCGGCATCGACATCCGCCGCGAAGAAACCAACTTCCTCGACACCGTGGCCCAGGCCCTCAATCTCAAGGCCCTGCGCGTAGTGGAAACCGGCGGCAACAGCTTCGCCGCCGAACGCGAGCAATGGGACGACGGCAACAACGTGGTGGCCGTGGAGCCAGGCGTGGTCATCGGCTACGACCGCAATACCTACACCAATACCTTGCTGCGCAAAGCCGGGGTGGAAGTCATCACCATCAGCGCCGGCGAACTCGGTCGCGGCCGGGGCGGCGGCCATTGCATGACCTGCCCGATCATCCGCGATCCGATTGACTACTAACCTGTTCACCTTGGGAGATCCAAAATGGCGTTCAATATTCATAACCGCAATCTGCTGAGCCTGGAACACCACACCCCTCGCGAATTGCGCTACCTGCTCGACCTGTCCCGCGACCTCAAGCGTGCCAAGTACACCGGCACCGAACAGCAGCATCTCAAGGGCAATAACATCGCGCTGATCTTCGAAAAGACCTCGACCCGCACCCGCTGTGCGTTCGAAGTTGCAGCCTATGACCAGGGCGCCAACGTCACCTACATCGACCCGAACTCCTCGCAGATCGGCCACAAGGAAAGCATGAAGGACACCGCCCGTGTGCTTGGGCGCATGTACGATGCCATCGAGTACCGTGGCTTCAAGCAGGAAATCGTCGAGGAACTGGCCAAGTTCGCCGGTGTGCCGGTGTTCAACGGCCTGACCGATGAATACCACCCAACGCAAATGATCGCCGACGTGCTGACCATGCGTGAACACGCCGACAAGCCCATCCACGAAATCAGCTACGCCTACCTCGGTGATGCCCGTAACAACATGGGCAACTCGCTGCTGCTGATCGGCGCCAAGCTCGGCATGGACGTGCGCATCTGCGCCCCGAAAGCCCTGTGGCCGGCGGACGACCTGGTGGCTCGCTGCAAGCAATACGCAGAAGAAAGCGGCGCGCGCATCACCCTCACCGAAGACCCGAAAGCGGCGGTCAAGGGCGTGGACTTCATCCACACCGACGTCTGGGTGTCGATGGGCGAACCGGTCGAAGCCTGGGCCGAGCGCATCCAGCAATTGCTGCCGTATCAGGTTAACGCCGAACTGATGAAGGCCACCGGCAACCCGCGCACCAAGTTCATGCACTGCCTGCCGGCGTTCCACAACTGCGACACCAAGATCGGCAAACAGATTGCCGAGCAGTACCCGCACCTGAGCAACGGCATCGAAGTGACCGATGACGTGTTCGAGTCGCCGGCCTGCATCGCCTTCGAGCAAGCGGAAAACCGCATGCACACCATCAAGGCGATTCTGGTGTCGACGTTGGCTGACCTCTAACGGCTCACTCGGCTCCCACTGACGGAACACGGTCAATGTGGGAGCTGGCTTGCCTGCGATGGCAGCGCCGCGGTGCATCAGACAGACCGCGGCGATCCCATCGCGAGCAAGCTCGCTCCCACAGGATCGGGTTCCATCGACAGACCGAGTCGCCTGTTTACTTCTCTTTTAGAAGGACTGCACCATGCGTATCGTCGTTGCTCTGGGCGGTAATGCCCTGCTCCGCCGGGGCGAACCGATGACCGCTGACAACCAGCGCGCCAACATCCGGATCGCCACCGAACAGATCGCCAGGATCCATCCCGGCAACCAACTGGTCATCGCCCACGGCAATGGCCCGCAAGTCGGCCTGCTGTCATTGCAGGCGGCGGCCTACACCTCGGTTTCACCCTATCCGCTGGACGTGCTCGGTGCCGAGACCGAAGGCATGATCGGCTACATCATCGAACAGGAACTGGGCAACCTGCTGGACTTCGAAGTGCCCTTTGCGACCCTGCTGACCCAGGTCGAAGTCGATGCCAATGACCCGGCCTTCAAGAACCCGAGCAAACCCATCGGCCCGGTCTATACCAAGGATGAGGCTGAAGCACTGGCCGCCGAAAAAGGCTGGGCCATTGCCCCGGACGGCGACAAATACCGTCGCGTGGTCGCCAGCCCGAAACCCAAGCGCATCTTCGAAATCCGCCCGATCAAATGGCTGCTGGAAAAAAGCAGCATCGTGATCTGCGCCGGGGGCGGCGGCATTCCGACCATGTATACCTCGCCCGGCAAACTCGAAGGCGTCGAAGCGGTCATCGACAAAGACCTGTGCTCGGCACTGCTGGCCGAACAGCTTGAAGCCGATCTGCTGGTGATCGCCACCGACGTCAACGCCGCGTTCATCGACTTTGGCAAACCCACGCAAAAAGCCATCGCCCAGGCCCACCCCGACGAAATGGAAAAACTCGGCTTCGCCGCCGGCTCCATGGGACCGAAGGTGCAGGCAGCCTGCGAATTCGCGCGCCATACTGGAAAAGTCGCAGTGATCGGCTCGCTCGCGGACATCGAAGCAATTGTCCAGGGCACCGCCGGTACACGCATCAGTACGGCAACACCAGGCATCAGCTATCAATAAACGAAACTGCGGGGCAGGCCTGAGGCCTGTCCTGATTCAAGACATTTTGAAGGAGAGTCAACAATGGCAACGTTCGAGCCGGGTCACCTGCACATCGAGCGACACGCGCTGAACAAGGACGACGTCAGCTACAACATCTACCTCGACTATGAAGTCAGCCTGGACCCCAAGGAAGGCAAAGGGATGCAGTTCAAGATGCACGGCAGCATCCAGGGCAAGGACATGAGCGAGTCGTTCTTCCTGCCCAAGGACATGGCCTACAACTTCGCCAGCAACGTCACCAAGATTGCCGAAAAGTACGGTGTCCCGAAAACCCATAGCAACATTGGTTCGATCCACAAGCACTACGACGCCATGTTCGAAGACGTGCGGGTGCAGTTGAACATGAAATCGGGCGACCCGGTCAAACCCGAGCACCTGGAATGACCCTTCCCACAGCCTGTTGGTGGTGGACTCAGATTCTGTTTACACCACCGATCCCTGTGGGAGCGAGCTTGCTCGCGATGGCGGCCTGTCATCCACCATTGATGTTGACTGACACACTGCCATCGCGAGCAAGCTCGCTCCCACAGGGGTCGTTCGCCATATTGAAGTCCGCGCAAAATTTCACCATTAGCCCGCCCCAAGGCATACTTGCCACCCTTCGCACTGCAGAACCCAAAACCGCCCCATGCGTATCCACGTCAGCTTCATCGACCGCGTCGGTATCACCCAGGAAGTCCTGGCCCTGCTCGGCGGGCGCAATCTGAACCTGGATGCGGTGGAAATGGTCCCGCCCAATGTGTATATCGACGCCCCGACCCTGAGCCCGCAAGTGCTCGAGGAGCTGCGCGATGCCCTGTTCAGCGTGCGCGGCGTGCAAGCGGTGACGGTGGTCGACATCCTGCCCGGCCAACGCCGGCACTTGCAGCTCGACGCCTTGCTGGCCGCCATGACCGACCCGGTGCTGGCACTGGACAGCGACGGCAAGGTGCTGCTGGCCAACCCGGCCTTGATCGCCCTGTACGGCCGCGAACCGAACGGTGAAAGCGTGGCCGAGCTGTTTGCCGACCCGGCCTTGCTCGACGCCCTGCTCGAACAGGGCTTTCGCCTGCCGCTGCGGGAAATCACCGTCAACGGCCAGACCTTGTTGCTCGACGCCACACCGATCACCGATGCCGGCGCCCTGCTGACCCTGTATCAACCCAACCGCATCGGCGAACGCCTTTCCGCGCTGCACCATGACCACGCCGAAGGTTTCGACGCACTGCTCGGCGAGTCCCCGGTGATCCGCACCCTCAAGGCGCGCGCCCAGCGGGTGGCGGCCCTCGATGCACCGCTGTTGATCCAGGGTGAAACCGGCACCGGCAAGGAACTGGTGGCCCGGGCCTGCCACGCCATCAGCGCCCGGTACAGTTCACCGTTTCTGGCGCTGAACTGCGCGGCGTTGCCGGAGAACCTCGCCGAAAGCGAACTGTTCGGCTACGCACCCGGCGCCTTCACCGGCGCGCAGCGGGGCGGTAAGCCAGGACTGATGGAACTGGCCAACCAGGGCACGGTGTTTCTCGATGAAATCGGCGAGATGTCGCCGTACCTGCAGGCCAAATTGCTGCGTTTCCTCAACGACGGCAGCTTTCGCCGGGTCGGCGGTGACCGTGAGGTCAAGGTCAACGTACGGATCCTCAGCGCGACCCACCGCGATCTGGAGAAGATGGTCAGCGAAGGCCTGTTCCGCGAAGACCTGTTCTATCGCCTCAATGTCCTCAACGTTGAGGTCCCGCCGTTGCGTGAGCGCGGCCAGGATATCCTGCTGCTGGCCCGCTACTTCATGCAGCAGGCCTGTGCGCAGATCCAGCGACCGGTCTGTCGTCTGGCACCTGGCACTTACCCGGCGCTGCTGGGCAACCGCTGGCCGGGCAACGTGCGGCAATTGCAGAACGTGATCTTCCGTGCCGCGGCGATCTGCGAAAGCAGCCTGGTGGACATTGGCGACCTCGACATCGCCGGCACCTCGGTGGCCCGCCAGGGCGACCATGACGTCGACAGCCTGGAACAGGCCATGGACGAATTCGAGAAAACCCTGCTGGAAAAACTCTACGCCAGCTATCCCTCGACCCGGCAACTGGCGACCCGCCTGCAAACCTCCCACACCGCGATTGCCCATCGGTTGCGCAAGTATGGGATTCCCAACAAGGTCTGACACTGCACACACCTGTAGGAGCTGGCTTGCCAGCGAAGGCGGTTTTCGCCTCCCATCAGACAAATGTCGTGCGGGATGGCCCATTCGCTGGCAAGCCAGCTCCTACAGGAATGCAGTAGCGCTCAAAAACGACCTCCATCTGTACTGAAAGCGCTACAGCGGAACGATATCGCTACACCCCACTCCGATCACGGCTGCACAAGGCTTTGATCCACCTCGGCTTTTATCCTTGACATACGCCGTATCGATTTCGCTACAACGTGCGAATTTCAGCGCTTGTCGAAACAACCTAAATCATTGATCAATAACAATAAAAACAACGTTGGCCGCGTTCTTGCTATGTACTCCTCATAACCCGGGCATCGCCCAAGCATTCAATCACGTCCACCAGACGAGTCTGGCCCCTTAGGAGTTTCCATGAGCGAGTTGCGTTTTACTGAAGATCACGAATGGCTGCGCACCGAAGCTGACGGCAGCGTCACGGTCGGCATCACCGCTTTCGCACAGAACGCCTTGGGCGACGTGGTTTTCGTTCAACTGCCTGAGCTGCAGTCCTACGACAAAGGCGCCGAAGCCGCCACCGTGGAATCGGTAAAGGCTGCCAGCGGCGTGTACATGCCGCTGGACGGCGAAGTGCTGGAAGTGAACCCGGCGCTGGACAGCAGCCCTGAGCTGGTCAACGAAGATCCGCTGGGCGAAGGCTGGTTCTTCCGCTTCAAACCTGCCAACACCGCCGCTGTCGGCCAACTGCTGGATCAGGACGCCTACGACCGCCTGATCAAAGCCGAAGCCGAAGCCTGAGGAGCGCTGACATGACTCAAGTAAAACTGACCACCGCCAACGAATTCATCGCCCGTCACATCGGCCCGCGCGCCGGTGACGAGCAAGCCATGCTCAACAGCCTCGGCTTCGACTCCCTGGAAGCCCTGAGCGCCAGCGTGATTCCCGACAGCATCAAGGGCACCAGCGTCCTCGGTCTGGAAGACGGCCTGAGCGAAGCCGATGCCCTGGCCCTGATCAAGTCCATCGCGACTAAAAACCAGCTGTTCAAGACCTTCATCGGCCAGGGTTACTACGGCACCCACACGCCGTCGCCAATCCTGCGCAACCTGCTGGAAAACCCGGCCTGGTACACCGCCTACACCCCGTACCAGCCAGAAATTTCCCAGGGTCGTCTCGAAGCGCTGCTGAACTTCCAGACCCTGATCAGCGACCTCACCGGCCTGCCGATCGCCAACGCCTCGCTGCTCGACGAAGCCACCGCCGCTGCCGAAGCCATGACCTTCTGCAAACGCCTGAGCAAGAACAAGGGCAGCCACGCCTTCTTCGCCTCCGTGCATTGCCACCCGCAGACCCTCGACGTGCTGCGCACCCGTGCCGAGCCTTTGGGCATCGACGTGGTGGTTGGCGACGAACGCGAACTGACTGACGTGACGCCGTTCTTCGGCGCGCTACTGCAATATCCGGCAAGCAACGGTGACGTGTTCGATTACCGCGAACTGACCGAACGCTTCCACGCCGCCAACGCCCTCGTTGCCGTGGCTGCCGACCTGCTGGCCCTGACCGTGCTGACCGCACCGGGCGAATTCGGCGCCGACGTGGCCATCGGCAGTGCACAACGCTTCGGCGTGCCGCTGGGCTTCGGTGGCCCGCACGCGGCGTACTTCTCCACCAAGGACGCATACAAGCGTGACATGCCGGGCCGTCTGGTCGGTGTTTCCGTAGACCGCTTCGGTAACCCGGCCCTGCGCCTGGCCATGCAGACCCGCGAGCAACACATCCGTCGCGAGAAAGCCACCAGCAACATCTGCACCGCGCAAGTACTGCTGGCCAACATCGCCAGCATGTATGCCGTGTACCACGGTCCGAAAGGCCTGACGCAGATCGCCAATCGCATCCATCACCTGACTGCAATCCTGGCCAAAGGCTTGAGCGCATTGGGTCTGAACGTCGAGCAAGCGAGCTTCTTCGACACCCTGACCGTGAAGACCGGCGTTCAAACCGCGGCCCTGCACGACAAGGCGCACGCCCAGCGCATCAACCTGCGCGTGGTCGATGGCGAGCGCCTGGGCCTGTCCCTGGACGAAACCACCACTCAGGCCGACGTTGAAACCCTGTGGGTCCTGCTGTCCGACGGCAAGGCCCTGCCGGACTTCGCCGCCCTCGCCGCCTCGGTGCAGAGCGCCATTCCGGCCGCGCTGGTGCGTCAGTCGCCGATCCTCAGCCACCCGGTGTTCAACCGCTATCACTCGGAAACCGAGCTGATGCGTTACCTGCGTAAACTGGCGGACAAGGACCTGGCGCTGGACCGCACCATGATCCCGCTGGGTTCGTGCACCATGAAACTCAACGCTGCCAGCGAAATGATCCCGGTGACCTGGGCCGAGTTCGGTGCCCTGCACCCGTTCGCCCCGGCCGAGCAAAGCGCCGGCTACCAGCAACTGACCGACGAACTGGAAGCGATGCTCTGCGCCGCCACCGGTTATGACTCGGTTTCGCTGCAACCGAACGCCGGTTCCCAGGGTGAGTACGCAGGTCTCTTGGCGATCCGTGCCTACCACCAGAGCCGTGGCGAAGACCGTCGCGACATCTGCCTGATTCCGTCGTCCGCCCACGGCACCAACCCGGCCACCGCCAACATGGCCGGCATGCGCGTGGTCGTGACCGCGTGCGATGCCCGCGGCAACGTCGACATCGAAGACCTGCGCGCCAAGGCCATCGAGCACCGCGAACACCTCGCCGCGCTGATGATCACCTACCCGTCGACCCACGGCGTGTTCGAAGAAGGCATCCGCGAAATCTGTGGCATCGTTCATGACAACGGCGGCCAGGTGTACATCGACGGCGCCAACATGAACGCCATGGTCGGCCTCTGCGCGCCGGGCAAGTTCGGCGGCGACGTGTCGCACCTGAACCTGCACAAGACCTTCTGCATCCCCCACGGTGGTGGCGGCCCGGGCGTCGGCCCGATCGGTGTGAAATCGCACCTGGCACCATTCCTGCCGGGCCACGCACAGATGGAGCGCAAGGAGGGCGCCGTTTGCGCGGCACCGTTCGGCAGCGCGAGCATCCTGCCGATCACCTGGATGTACATTCGCATGATGGGTGGCGCGGGTCTCAAGCGTGCATCACAGCTGGCGATCCTCAATGCCAACTACATCTCCCGTCGCCTCGAAGAGCACTATCCAGTGCTGTACACCGGCAGCAACGGTCTGGTGGCGCACGAGTGCATCCTTGATCTGCGCCCACTGAAAGACAGCAGCGGCATCAGCGTCGATGACGTCGCCAAGCGCCTGATCGACTTCGGCTTCCACGCGCCGACCATGTCGTTCCCGGTGGCCGGCACGTTGATGATCGAGCCGACCGAAAGCGAATCCAAAGAAGAACTGGATCGTTTCTGCGATGCAATGATCCGCATCCGCGAAGAAATCCGCGCGGTGGAAAACGGCACCCTGGACAAGGACGACAACCCGCTGAAAAACGCGCCGCACACCGCCAAGGAGCTGGTCGGCGAGTGGTCGCACCCATACAGCCGCGAACAAGCGGTGTACCCGGTTGCGTCGCTGATCGAAGGCAAGTACTGGCCACCGGTCGGTCGTGTCGACAACGTGTTTGGCGACCGCAACCTGGTCTGCGCCTGCCCGTCGATCGAAAGCTACGCTTAAACGAAAGAGGGGGGCGGTAGATCCCGCCCCCTTTTTCGCAAGAACACCACAGTCCTCTGTGGGAGCGAGCTTGCTCGCGATAGCGGTCTTTCAGTCGACATCCATGGTGAATGTCAGTCCGTCATCGCGAGCAAGCTCGCTCCCACAGTGAATTGCGCCAACCACCCGAGTCGGTGAATTCCTATAACAAGAAACCGGAGAACCATCATGTCGTTAAGCGTGTTCGACCTGTTCAAGATTGGCATCGGCCCCTCCAGCTCTCACACCGTCGGCCCGATGCGCGCCGCTGCGCGTTTCGTCGAAGGCCTGCGCCGTGAAGGGCTGCTGCCGGCCACCACCTGCGTCAAAGTCGAGCTCTACGGCTCGCTCGGTGCCACCGGCAAAGGCCACGGCAGTGACAAGGCTGTGCTGCTGGGCCTGGAAGGCGAGCACCCGGACACCGTGGATACGGAAACCGTCGCCGCGCGCCTGCAAGAAATCCGCAGCAACGGACGCTTGAACCTGCTCGGTGAACACAGCATTGCGTTCAACGAGAAAGAACACCTGGCGATGATTCGCAAACCGTTGGCCTATCACCCCAACGGCATGATTTTCCGCGCCTTCGACGCAGCGGGCCTGCAGATCCGCAGCCGCGAGTACTACTCGGTCGGCGGCGGTTTTGTGGTCGATGAGGACGCCGCCGGCGCCGACCGCATCGTCGAAGACGCCACGCCCCTGACCTTTCCGTTCAAAAGCGCCAAGGATCTTCTCGGTCATTGCGTCAAATACGGGCTGTCCATCAGCCAGGTAATGCTGACCAACGAAAGCGCCTGGCGTCCGGAAGCGGAAACCCGCGCCGGCCTGCTGAAAATCTGGCAAGTGATGCAGGACTGCGTCGCCGCCGGGTGCCGCAATGAAGGCATCCTGCCTGGCGGACTGAAGGTCAAGCGCCGGGCCGCCGCGCTGCATCGGCAATTGTGCAAGAACCCGGAATCGTCTTTGCGCGACCCACTGTCGGTGCTCGACTGGGTCAATCTCTACGCGCTGGCGGTCAACGAGGAGAACGCCAACGGCGGGCGCGTCGTGACCGCGCCCACCAACGGTGCGGCAGGGATCATTCCAGCGGTGTTGCACTACTACATGCGCTTTATCCCGGGCTCCAATGACGACGGCGTGGTGCGTTTTCTGCTCACGGCCGCAGCCATCGGCATTCTGTACAAGGAAAACGCCTCGATCTCCGGCGCCGAAGTCGGTTGCCAGGGCGAAGTCGGCGTCGCCTGCTCGATGGCCGCCGGCGCCTTGTGCGAAGTGCTTGGCGGCACCGTGCAACAAGTGGAGAACGCCGCGGAAATCGGCATGGAACACAACCTCGGGCTGACCTGCGACCCGATTGGCGGGTTGGTGCAAGTGCCTTGCATCGAACGCAACGCCATGGGCTCGGTCAAGGCCATCAACGCCGTGCGCATGGCCATGCGCGGTGACGGACAACACTTCGTCTCCCTCGACAAGGTCATCCGTACCATGCGCCAGACCGGCGCCGACATGAAAAGCAAATACAAGGAAACCGCCCGTGGCGGTTTGGCGGTCAACATTATCGAGTGCTGATGCGCGCTCATCTGCACCCTTCTTCAGGAGCTGAATATGTCCACCGAACAACTGTTGAAAACCCCGTTGCACGCACTGCACATCGAACTCGGCGCGCGCATGGTGCCATTTGCCGGCTATGACATGCCGGTGCAATACCCGCTGGGCGTGATGAAAGAACACCAGCACACCCGCGACCAGGCCGGGCTGTTCGATGTCTCGCACATGGGCCAGATCCGCCTGACTGGCGCCAATGCCGCCAAGGCCCTGGAAACCCTGGTGCCGGTGGACATCATCGACCTGCCGGTGGGCATGCAGCGCTATGCCATGTTCACCAATGCGACCGGTGGCATCCTCGACGACCTGATGGTCGCCAATCTGGGTAACGACGAACTGTTCCTGGTGGTCAACGCCGCGTGCAAGGATCAGGACCTGGCACACCTGCGCCAGCACATTGGCGACCAGTGCACGATCGAGCCGCTGTTCGAAGAACGCGCCCTGCTCGCCCTGCAAGGCCCGGCCGCCGTGACCGTGCTGGCACGCCTGGCGCCTACAGTTGCGAAGATGACCTTCATGCAGTTCGCCCGCGTGAAGCTGCTGGGCGTGGACTGCTTTGTCAGCCGCTCGGGTTACACCGGTGAAGACGGTTTCGAAATTTCCGTACCCGCCGCCAACGCCGAAGCCCTGGCTCGCGCCCTGCTGGCCGAACCGGAAGTGGCCGCCATCGGTCTTGGCGCCCGCGATTCCCTGCGCCTGGAAGCCGGCCTGTGCCTGTACGGCCACGACATGAACACCGACACCACCCCGATCGAAGCAAGCCTGCTGTGGGCGATCTCCAAGCCACGTCGCGCCGATGGCGCACGGGCCGGCGGCTTCCCTGGCGCCGATACCGTATTCACCCAGCAACAGGCCGGCGTGAACCGCAAACGTGTAGGTCTGCTACCACAGGAACGTACACCCGTGCGTGAAGGTGCCGAGATCGTCAACGAAGCCGGCGATATCATCGGCAGCGTCTGCAGCGGTGGTTTCGGGCCAACCCTGGGCGGTCCGCTGGCCATGGGCTATGTCGACAGCGCCTACATCGCACTGGACACACCGGTTTGGGCGATCGTTCGTGGGAAAAAGGTGCCTTTGCTTGTAAGCAAAATGCCATTTGTTCCACAACGCTACTATCGCGGCTGATTGAATGTTCCTATAAGTAACGCGGTTGCGTTAACAGCGCACTAATGTGTAACGCAACCGCCATAAAATAGTGCGTTGTTTGGCTCTAAGCTTCGATTATGAATTTTGCTTATAACGATCGAAAACAATTGAATAACGCTAGCGTACAAGGCCCCACTAGTGGACTGACTAAATGCCATCAACCCGAGGAAATACGGGCCTTCACGGGGCTTGTTTTTTCTCCCGTAGTTGGCGTAGAGTTTGTTCACTGTGTTTGCATGGGTCGCTTGGAATCGTGACCTGGGCAGTAGCCTACAAGTTAGCTACATCCCGTTCGACGTCTTCTTACTCTCCTGCAACCAGCCCCAGTACTCTTTCATAAGAAGGAGACTGTCATTAATTTTTGCGTCAAAGGAAATAAGAAATGTCCCAACGTCAGAGCGGTACCGTCAAGTGGTTTAACGACGAGAAAGGTTTTGGTTTTATCACTCCTGAAAGCGGTCCGGATCTGTTCGTGCATTTCCGCGCCATCCAGGGCAACGGCTTCAAGAGCCTGAAAGAAGGCCAGAAAGTGACCTTCATCGCCGTACAGGGTCAGAAAGGCATGCAGGCTGACGAAGTACAAGCGGAAGGTTAATCTTCTGTAACGAAAAAGCCCCTGATGCTGACATCAGGGGCTTTTTTGTGCGCGCAAATCCGTAAAATGGCTTCTTTTTCGCCGAGAACCTGCCATGTCGAAACACCTGCTTACTCCCCAGGGCGACTTTCCTGCCGCCGGCCTGGGTCGTCGCCTGGCAGCCATGTTCTATGATTTCTTGCTGTGTACTGCCCTGCTGATCGTCACCAGCGGCATCTACAAGATGATCCAGATGGCGCTCATCGGCGAAGAAAAGATGCGCACCCTGACCGAAGCGGGCGCGCTGGACGGCGATCCCCTGCTCTCCACAGTGCTGCTGTTCGTGCTGTTCGGCTTCTTCGCCAAATTCTGGACCTGGTCCGGTCAGACCCTCGGCATGCAAGTCTGGTGCATCCGCCTGCAGAACGCCGATGGCTCATCCATCAGCCTGTGGCAGGCGCTGCTGCGCTTTGTGGTGTCGATTGCCTCGCTGCTTTGCGTTGGCCTGGGATTCTTCTGGTCGCTGTTCGACAAGCAGAAACGCAGCTGGCATGACATGTATTCGAACACCCAGCTTGTGCGCATTCCCAAGAAAACCAAGTAATTGAACTGAGCGAAAACCACTGTGGGAGCGAGCTTGCTCGCGATGGCGGCCTGACAGCAGACATTAGTGTCAACTGACACGCCCTCATCGCGAGCAAGCTCGCTCCCACAGTTTTTACGACTTACCTGACAGATCTCAGGCGTTACCGGCCAGCTTCATCCGCGCCGCCTGGGTGAAATC
Organism: Pseudomonas sp. IT-196MI5; assembly: GCF_949767415.1. Lineage (NCBI taxonomy): Bacteria > Pseudomonadati > Pseudomonadota > Gammaproteobacteria > Pseudomonadales > Pseudomonadaceae > Pseudomonas > Pseudomonas sp. IT-196MI5. Next base: position 372,484 of record NZ_CATKPZ010000022.1, on the reverse strand, counting down.
GAGCATGCGCTTGAGCGGCCGGATCGCCTGCGGAATCAGCGCCGGGTCGACAAAGATTTCGTTCGCCCCTTCCTTCAACGCCTTGAGCGTGCGCTCAAGGGTGTTCATGGCCATCCACGGGCAATGCGCACAACTGCGGCACGCCGCGCCGTTACCTGCCGTCGGGGCTTCGATAAAGACCTTGTCCGGGCACAGCTGCTGCATCTTGTAGAAGATGCCGCGGTCGGTCGCCACGATCAGCGTCTTGTTCGGCAGGCTCTGTGCCGCCGCGATCAACTGACTGGTGGAACCCACGGCGTCCGCCAGTTCGATCACCGATGTCGGTGACTCCGGGTGCACCAGGATCGCAGCATCCGGGTACAGCGCCTTCATGTCTTCAAGCTGCTTGGACTTGAACTCTTCGTGAACGATGCAGGCACCGTCCCACAGCAGCATGTCGGCACCGGTCTGGCGCTGGATGTAGGTCCCCAGGTGCTTGTCCGGGCCCCAGATGATGGTCTCGCCGTTGTCCATCAGGCTTTCGACGATTTCCAGCGCACAGCTTGAAGTCACCACCCAATCCGCTCGGGCCTTTACCGCAGCCGACGTGTTGGCGTACACCACCACCGTGCGCTCCGGATGTTGATCGCAGAACGCGGAAAATTCGTCCACCGGGCAACCCAGGTCGAGCGAACAGGTCGCTTCGAGCGTCGGCATCAGCACGCGTTTTTCCGGGTTGAGGATCTTGGCGGTCTCACCCATGAACTTCACACCGGCGACGACCACAGTCTTGGCCGGATGGGCGTTGCCGAAACGAGCCATCTCCAGCGAGTCGGAGACACAACCGCCCGTCTCCTCGGCCAGCGCCTGAATCACAGGGTCACAATAGAAATGGGCCACCAGCACCGCGTCCTGAGCCTTGAGCTCGGCAGCGATGGCAGCACGGTAATAAGCCTCTTCATCGGCGGTCAGCGGCTTGGGCCGTTTGGCGTCGAGGTGGGCTTGAACCAGAAGGCGTTCGGAAATTTGCGTCATGTTCGCAAGACCTGCAGGCGCATTTGCGCGAAAGTCGAGTATACACCCGGCTCCGGACCCATCGGGGTACCGCCGGGAAAGTGAGTATTGATCAGGCACGGACAGCGTTGAAGCTGCGCAAGGCTACAGAATATCGGAAGGATGCAAAAGGTGATTCTGACCTGCGTCATGCGCAGTAGCCCGTAGCGAAGCGGACTTGAATCGCGGGCAAAAAAAAACCCGGAAATCCTCACTTGCGTGGGCCTTCCGGATTTTCTAAACCGCCAAAAATGGTGGGTCGTGTGGGATTCGAACCTACGACCAATTGGTTAAAAGCCAACTGCTCTACCAACTGAGCTAACGACCCGCTGTGTGGTGGCGCGTATAATACTGATTTTTAAGGACTATTCAACACCTATTTTGAAATAAATCAAAAATAAGGGGTTGGATCGCTGATTCCGGCTGCCGCAAAGCCTTCTGCACGCAGTCGGCAGCTGTCGCACTTGCCGCACGCACGACCGTTATCGTCGGCCTGATAGCAGGAAACAGTCAGCCCGTAGTTCACGCCAAGCTTCACGCCCGCCTGGACGATCTGCGCCTTGCTGAGGTTTTGCAGCGGTGCCTGAATGCGGAAGCCATTGCCTTCCACGCCGGCTTTGGTCGCCAGATTGGCCATGCGCTCGAACGACTCGATGAACTCGGGACGGCAGTCCGGGTAACCCGAGTAGTCCACCGCGTTGACGCCAATAAAGATGTCGCGTGCGCCGAGTACTTCAGCCCAGCCCAGGGCCAGGGACAGGAACACCGTGTTACGCGCTGGCACGTAAGTCACGGGAATACCCTCTCCCAACTCTTCCGGAATATCGATGCTGCTGTCGGTCAGCGCCGAGCCGCCTATTCCGTTCAGGTTCAGACCGATCACCTTGTGCTCGACCACCCCCAGGTCCCGCGCCACACGCTCGGCGGCGTACAGTTCGGCGTGAGAGCGCTGACCGTAGTCGAAGCTCATGGTGTAGCAGCTGTAGCCTTCGGCGCGCGCCATGGCCACGACGGTCGCCGAGTCCAGGCCGCCGGAGAGCAGGATGACCGCACGTTTTTCAGCAGTATTGAGTTGTTCAGTCATTTCAGCGCCCCGGCTCGTCATTCCATAGATATTTATGCAGCTGCAATTGCAAACGCACTGGCAGATTGTCCGCCACCACCCAGTCCGCCAGGTCCCGGGCATTGAGATCATGGTGACTTGGCGAGAACAGGACTTCGCCGGCACGCTGATCCAGACCGTACTGGATCAGCTTGGAAACGGACCAGTCATAGTCCTCCCGCGAGCAGATGACAAACTTCACCTGATCGTTGGGCGTGAGCAGCTCAATGTTTTCATAGCGGTTACGGTGCGCTTCCTTCGAACCCGGGGTTTTCAGGTCGACAACGCGACTGACCCGGGAATCTACTGCCGAGATATCAATAGAACCACTGGTTTCCAGTGACACTTCGTAACCGGCGTCACACAGGCGCTTGAGCAAGGGAATGGCGTTGGGTTGCGCCAGGGGCTCGCCGCCCGTGACACAGACATATCGCGGACGAAAACCGGCGACCTGCTCGAGAATATCGTCGAGGGTGCGGATGGTCCCACCGGTGAACGCGTAGGCGCTGTCGCAGTATTGGCAACGCAACGGACAACCGGTCAGGCGCACAAAAACAGTGGGCAGCCCGGCAGTCCGAGTTTCACCCTGCAACGAGTAGAAAACTTCGGTGATTCTCAATGTGTCTTGCATAGTCGCCACGGGCGTAACAGCTAAACAGGCTGTCCGCCTCCGTCAGGCACTTCAAGGAACCCCGGCAATGCGCAGATCCCAAAAAGCGTGTTTCAGAAAAAGGGGGTGAATTCTAACGAAAAAACCCGCGACAAGCGCGGGTTTCTTCAAAACAGGTCAAGCACGCTTACATTTTCTGCAGATCGCGCTGGGCCAGTTGAGCGGCGGAAGTGCCCGGATATTGGGACACAACCTGCTGCAGAATACCTTTGACCCGGTCGGTATGACCCAGGCGGCGCTCCACATCAGCAAGCTTGTATAGCGAATCAGGCACTTTGGCGTGCTTCGGATACAACTGCGAAACCTTGGCAAATGCCTGACCTGCACCTTGCAGATCGCCTTTGGCCAGGTTTACTTCGCCCAACCAGTACTGGGCATTGCCCGCGTATTGGCTATTCGGGTATTTGCGCAGGAATGCTGCGAAAGCCTGGCTGGCCTTGTCGAAATCCTTGGCCTTGATCAGGTCGAAGGCAGCATCGTAATAGAGCTTTTCCTTCGCCGGATCTGCCGGTTCGCTACCTGCGGCGGGTGCTTGAGCAGCGGCTGCGCCAGCTGCCGCACCTGCGGCTGCGCCGGGGGCATTCAAATCACCACCGGTGGAAGAATTTTGAGGAGTCGCGGCTGGTGCAACGCCGGTTCCTATACGCCGATCAAGATCCTGGTATCGCTCCAGGTTTTCCTGCTTCATGCGCGCTACATCATTTTGCAGTTCTTCGATCACACCCTGTTGGCGCGAGATCTGTTCCTGCATTTGTTGCAGTTGGTTGAACAGCTGACCCTGTGCCGAGACAGGAGTCGAAACCCCTCCCCCGGCATAGGCGCCGTTCGTACCGTAACCCGCAGGCGGATAACTGCTCCCGCTATTGTTATAGCCGGAGTTGTCCTCGACCACAGGAACCGCAGCCCACACCACAAACGGTGCGAGGCTGAGAGCCAAAACAGTTACAGCACGACGGCACGTTCGCATGACGAATTACTTACGCAGTTCGACGCGACGGTTTTGAGCCCAGGACTGCTCGTCGTTGCCGGTAGCAACTGGACGCTCTTCGCCGTAGGAAACCAGTTCCAGCTGAGCTGGGGAAACGCCTTGCAGTACCAGGTAGCGCTGAACGGCTTTCGCACGACGCTCGCCCAGTGCCATGTTGTACTCACGAGTACCACGTTCGTCGGTGTTGCCTTCCAGAACAACGCGAGCGCCGTTTGCTTTCAGGTCTTTGGCGTGAACGTCCAGAGCGCGCATGGCTTCTGGCTTCAGGTCCGAGCTATCGTATTCGAAGTAGAAAGTGGTGATAGCGCGCAGGGCAGCTTCTTCGCTCAGGGAGCCGTCAACTGCACCAGTGTTTGCGCCGTAACCAGCGTTTGGATCTACCGCGCCTTCACCGGCATTGTCGCCGCCTTTGGACGAGCAACCTACAGCTACAGCCATGGCCAGTGCCAGCGCAGCAAATTTACCAAACTTCAGCATTTCCATCGTGAAACTCCTAATGAACCCCAGTGTGTTAAGTAAAACGTATAGCGCCGCGTCAGTTCAGGAAAGGGGACCAGGAAGGTTCTCTGACTTCGCCTTGTGCGGTAGGAAGCGGGAGCCTTACGCGTCCATTGATGGACACGAGCATCAAGACTCCCCGGCCCTGCTGGCGGGTTGCGTAGATTACCATGGTGCCGTTGGGCGCGACAGTGGGCGACTCGTCCAGAGTGCTATCAGTGAGGATCTTTACACTACCGCGTTGCAAGTCCTGGGCCGCCACCTTGAAATTGGTGAAGCCATCCTGACGGTGAATCATGACAAGCGTCTTTTCATCAGCCGACAGTTTAGGGTTGGCGTTGTAGTTACCGACGAACGTCACACGCTCGGCACCGCCACCACCTGCGCTGGTCTTGTAGATCTGCGGCTTGCCGCCACGGTCTGAGGTGAAGTAGATGGTCGAGCCATCCTTGCCCCAGAACGGCTCGGTGTTGATGCCAGGACCATTGGTGACGCGGGTGATCTGACGCGAGCCCAGGTTCATCACATAGATGTCCGGGTTGCCGTCTTTGGACAACACGAACGCCAGGCGATTGCCATCCGGCGACCAGGCTGGCGCACCGTTCAGGCCTTCGAAGTTGGTGATCTGCTCACGGCGACCGGTGTCGATGTTCTGCATGAAGATGCGTGGACGCTTCTGCTCGAAGGAGACATAAGCGATGCGCTTGCCGTCCGGTGCGAAACGCGGCGACAGGATCGGCTCGCGCGATTGCAGCAGGGTCACGGCGCGGGCACCGTCGTAGTCCGAACGCTGCAGGGTGTAGCGAGTGTTGTTCTCGGAGAAACGCTCGGCCGTTACGTACAGCAGGCGAGTCGAGAAGGCCCCCTTGATACCCGTGAGTTTTTCGAACGACTGGTCGGAGATGTAGTGCGCCATGTCGCGCAACTGATCGACGCCGCCCGACACGCTACCGGTCAGCACTTGCTGCTCGGTGGCCACGTTGAACAGTGCGTATTGCACCTGCAGGCGACCGCCCGCCGGCACAATGCTGCCGACCATGACGTACTGGGCACCCAGCGCCTTGAAGTCACGGAAAATGATTTCGCTGGCCTGGCTCGGCTGGCTGATCATGTTCTGCTTTGGAAGCGGCGAGTAGTAACCCGAGTTGCGCAGGTCGTTACCGATGATTTCCGCCATGTCGTCCGGCAGCACGCTACCACCCTGGAAGCCGAACGGCACAACGGCGATCGGGGTCGCCCGATCGCTGCCGCTGGTAACCAGAATGTTTTTCTCATCTGCCATCGCCATCCCTGCCATGCAGCAGATAACGACCAGCATTCCTCGTAGAAGGTTTCTCACAAGGCTAGATCCTCAGGTGTGAATGTCATCTTGAATGAACGATACGGAGCGAAATCACTCGGCTTCATTCCCTGCATTTCTGTCAAACGTCCAATATTCTTCACCGCTGCAACAGCCGAGGCGTCAAACGGACCGTCGCCACTGGACCTGGACACGCTGACCGAAGTCACCGTACCGTCCGGCAACATGCCGATTTGCAACACGACCGTCATGCCTTTGCGTGCCGAAGGTGGACGAGCCCAACCTTCCGCTGCACGCGCACGAATCAGGTCATCGAAACTGCCAGCGACTTCGTCGCCCTGCTCATCGGCCAACGCCTGCTGACGCTGCGGCGTGTCGGAAAGCAAATCTGCCAGGGCCTGGGCCTTTTTGTCTTCGGCGGACTTACGTGCCGCGTCCTGCGATTTCTTCTTCGCAGCATCGGCAGTCGCTTTCTTCTTCGCTTCCTCGGCGACTTTCTTCTTCGCCTCTTCAGCTTCAGCTTTCTTCTTGGCGTCTTCCGCGGCTTTCTTCTTCGCGTCTTCGACGATCTTCTTCTTGGCTTCTTCAGCGGCCGCTTTCTTGGCCTCTTCTTCCGCAGCTTTCTTGGCTTCTTCTTCGGCTTTCTTCTTGGCTATATCAGCCAATTGTTTCTCTTGTGCCTTCTTGGCTTCCGCGGTTTTCTTCGCGTCGTCGGCTTTCTTGGCTTCATCAGCCTTTTTCGCCTCGTCCGCTTTCTTTGCCTCGTCCGCTTTCTTCGCCTCGTCAGCCTTCTTGGCTTCTTCGGCCTTTTGAGCCGCCTCTTCTTTCTTTTGTTCCGCAGCCTTCACCGCTTCCTGCTCGACCTTTTTCTGTTCCATCTGCTCGACTTCGGTCTGACGCGCAGCAGATTTCTGCGCTTCACCGGCAATCTTCTGATTGGTCTGGGTGGTCGCCCGACTTTTCGATTTCAGTTGGTACAAGGTCGCCTGGACAATCGGCTTGGCCGGCGGCAGTTCCGGGGTAAAGGCAAAACTGACGAACAGCATGCCGAACACCAGCACGTGCAAGCCAATCGCCCAGACACTAGGCCAGAAGTAGCTTTCCGAGGCGGACGGCTCTCGCTGTTGCTGCATCAGGGCGCCTCGGTAATCAAGCCAACATTACCGACCCCGGCTTTCTGCAGCCCGCCCATGGCCCCCATGACGGAGCCGTAATCGACACTCTTGTCGCCGCGAATGAAGACCTGGGTACGCTTGCCGCCTTCGTTGCCGACGCGAATGATCTTGGTCACCGCGTCAGTCATCTGCGGCAGGGTCATGGCCCGATCCTGCTGCTTTTCGGTGTCGACTTCGCTGCCAAGGTTCCAGTAGTAGGTCTTGTCGGATTTGATGGAAATGGTCAGGACCTGGGTGTTGTTGTCCTGCGGCAAGGCTTCGCTGGAAACCTTGGGCAGATCAACTTTCACGCCCTGATTGAGCATCGGTGCGGTCACCATGAAGATGACCAGCAGCACCAACATCACGTCGATGTAAGGCACTACGTTCATCTCGGCGACCGGCTTGCGCTTTTTGCGAGCTCGAGCGATTAAAGCCATTGGAAATTACCTGCTTATTCTTCGCTGGTGTGCACTTTGCGGTGCAGGATCGCCTGGAACTCGTCGGCGAAGGTGTAGTAGCGGCCCAGCAGGGTTTCGCTGCGAGCAGCAAAACGGTTGTAAGCGATAACGGCTGGAATGGCAGCGAACAGACCGATCGCCGTGGCGATCAGTGCTTCGGCGATACCCGGGGCCACAGTGGCCAGGGTCGCTTGCTGGGCCGTCGCCAGACCACGGAAGGAGTTCATGATCCCCCAAACAGTACCGAACAGGCCGATATACGGGCTGACGGAACCGACGGTGGCCAGGAAGGGCAGGCTCTGCTCGAGCTTTTCTTCTTCGCGGGAAATGGCAACGCGCATGGCGCGGGCCACGCCTTCCATGACCGCTTCCGGGTCAACGCCTGGCTGCTGGCGCAGACGGGAGAATTCCTTGAAGCCGGCACGGAAGATTTGCTCGACACCCGAATCAGGGTCCGGGTTGCTGCCGGCCTGACGGTACAGTTTGGACAGGTCGATTCCCGACCAGAAGCGCTCTTCAAAGCTCTCCAGGGCACGTCGACCGGCGCGCAGCAGGTTGCTGCGCTGAAAGATCATGATCCACGAGGTCACCGATGCGGCTACCAGGATCAGCATTACCAGTTGCACCACGATACTGGCATTGCTGACCAGGCTCCACATGGAGGAATGGTCGACGACGTTAGCTTCCACGCTTTATCTCCTGCTTTGAGTGTGTACCCGCGCCGCTCACGTCGGCAAAGGCCGCTCGTAGAGCTTCGGGAATGGCCCGGGGTTTCAAACTTTCAGTGCGCACACAGGCCACCAGAAACTGCCCTTCGCAGAGCAGCACATTATCCGTTGCCCGCCTGACCTGCTGCTTGAAGCGCAGGCTGGCACGGTTCAATTCGATTACTTCAGCGCTTACCAGCAGTTCGTCGTCCAGTCGCGCCGGCGCGTGATAGCGCGCTTCGCTGGAATGCACGACGAACAACAGGTCCTCCCCTGCCAGCTGCGATTGGGCAAAGCCCAGATCTCGTAGCCGCTCGGTTCGAGCCCGTTCCATAAACTTGAGGTAATTAACGTAATACACGATGCCCCCCGCATCGGTGTCCTCGTAATAAACGCGACAGCGATGTGCGAAAGGCTCAAGCCCGTTTTGCGCGCGCATACTCTAGTGCTTACTCCTCAGGTTGCCAATCCGGCATGGCAACTGTTTTTCATTGTTCTGCGGCTTTCACGTGAAAGTACGGTCCTGGGACCCTACATTGCCCGAAAAAATCAGTACGTAATGTTAATTAATCGTCAGCGGCATCGAGAAACTCGTCTACCACGGGCATTTCGCCCAATCGTGACGGAATGTTTAAACCGAAATGCAGGTAGGCATGTCGCGTCACCACTCGCCCCCGTGGCGTGCGCATGATGTAGCCCTGCTGGATCAGGTAAGGCTCCAGCACGTCTTCAATGGTGTGACGCTCTTCGCTGATGGCGGCGGCCAGGCTGTCGACCCCGACTGGCCCACCGTCGAATTTCTCGATCATGGTCAACAACAGACGCCGGTCCTGGTGGTCGAAGCCACGTTCGTCGACGTCCAGCAGGTTCAGCGCCAGGTCGGCAATCGGCTTGGTGATGTGGCCCTTGGCGCGAACTTCGGCGAAGTCGCGCACCCGGCGCAGCAATCGATTAGCGATTCGTGGAGTGCCACGGGCACGGCGGGCGATTTCGAAAGCACCTTCCGGATCCAGCGGCAAACCAAGGATGCTTGCCGAGCGGCTGACAATTGTCGACAGATCGGCGGTGTTGTAGAACTCCAGGCGCTGGACAATCCCGAAACGGTCTCGCAACGGATTGGTCAGCATCCCCGCCCGCGTCGTTGCGCCAACCAGGGTGAACGGCGGCAGGTCCAGCTTGATCGAGCGCGCGGCCGGGCCCTCACCGATCATGATGTCGAGCTGGAAATCCTCCATGGCCGGGTACAGTACCTCTTCGACAATCGGCGACAACCGATGGATTTCGTCGATAAACAGAACGTCGTGAGGCTCCAGGTTGGTCAGCAGCGCTGCCAGGTCACCTGGACGCTCCAGCACCGGCCCCGAGGTGCTCTTGATCGACACGCCCATTTCCTGGGCGATGATGTTGGCGAGGGTGGTCTTGCCCAGGCCGGGAGGCCCGAAGATCAGCGTGTGATCCAGGGACTCGTTCCGACCGCGAGCGGCTTGAATGAACAACTCCATCTGCTCGCGAACGGTCGGCTGGCCAATGTATTCGGCCAGGCTGACCGGGCGAATCGCCCGATCCTGGACTTCTTCGCGCTCACGCGGACTGTGCGTGGCAGCGATGAGACGATCAGCTTCAATCACTTAGATCATTCCCTTCAAGGCGCGGCGGATCATGTCTTCGCTGCTCAAACCTTTCACTTTGATTGCAGAAACCGCCTTGCTCGCTTCCTGGGGCTTGTAGCCCAGGGAAATCAAGGCGCTGACGGCATCAGTCTCGGCAGTGTTCACCGGAGCCGGTCCATCCGGCTGGTTCGGCACCAGGGCGAACATGGCCGGTACGGTTTCCCAGGCCTTGAAGCGATCCTTGAGTTCCACCAGCAAGCGTTCGGCGGTTTTCTTGCCGACGCCCGGGACCTTGGTCAGCGCCGACGTGTCCTGGGACTGTACGCAACGAACCAGTTCGTCGACCTCCAGGCTCGACATCAAGGCCAGTGCCAGTTTCGGCCCGACGCCGTTGAGGCGGATCAACTCGCGGAAAAAGTCGCGCTCACGCTTGCCGACAAAACCATAGAGCAACTGTGCGTCTTCGCGCACGACCAAATGGGTGTGCAAGGTCAGCGGTTCACCGACCGACGGCAAGCGGTAAAGGGTCGTCATGGGCACTTCAAGTTCATAGCCCAGGCCATTTACATCCAGAATCAGATGCGGAGGCTGCTTCTCAGCCAGGGTGCCGCGCAAACGTCCAATCACGTTACAAATCCTTGAGCGTTGGCCAGCTCTGGGCCAGCGACTGATAGAGCGAGGGAATGCCGCCGATAACCAGGCGAAACACCCCCGTTCCATGAAAATGATTGTTGATGCTATCAGAGACGCAGGCGCCCGCCACGACTGCGTGCTGCGCCCAGACCATGGGGCAACAGGCTGGAGCGTGTATGAGCATGGCAGATGGCAATGGCCAGGGCGTCCGAGGCATCGATCTGCGGTTTGCTGGTGAGCTTGAGCATGTGCATCACCATCATCTGCACCTGCTCCTTATTGGCCGCGCCGGTGCCTACGACCGCCTGCTTGACCTGGGTTGCGGTGTATTCGGCAATTTCCAGGCTTTCCTCGGCACCTGCCACGATCGCTGCGCCACGGGCCTGCCCCAGTTTCAGGGCGGAGTCGGCGTTACGGGCCATGAACACCTTTTCGATCCCCATGGTCACCGGATGGTAAGTCTGAATGATCTCCCGCACCCCGCGATAGACTATCTGCAGTCGCTCATGCAGCTCGCCGGCACCGGTGCGGATACAACCGGAGGCGACGTACTCACAGCCACGGCCGGTATCACGAACCACACCGTAACCGGTGATGCGCGAACCGGGGTCGATACCAAGAATTAAAGTCATAACGCCTGCAAAGCTGATGCGAATGTCCGAGGGAACTGTAGGAGCTGGCTTGCCAGCGAAGAGGCCCTTTGAACTTGTGTAAGTCTCGAGGCCGCCTTCGCTGGCAAGCCAGCGCCTACAATGGCAGTGGCGATCAGCCTAGTTGTTGGGCGACCGACTCCGGGATGTCCGCGTTGGAATAGACGTTTTGCACGTCGTCCAGGTCTTCGAGCATGTCGATCAGCTTGAGGACTTTCTCGGCGCCTTCCAGATCGAGTTCGGCGCTGGTGGTCGGCAACATGACGATTTCCGCGTCGTCACCTTTGAAACCCGCCGCTTCCAGTGCGTTACGCACGGAATAGAACCCGGCAAACGAGGTGAATACGTCGATAGAACCGTCTTCGTTGGTCACCACGTCATCAGCGTCGGCTTCCATGGCCGCTTCCATCAGTGCGTCTTCGTCAACACCGGCCGCGAAGGAGATCTGTCCCTTGCGTTCGAACAGATAGGCCACCGAACCGTCAGTGCCGAGGTTGCCGCCGCATTTGCTGAACGCGTGACGAACAGCGGCCGCAGTACGGTTACGGTTATCGGTCATGCACTCGACCATCACCGCGACGCCACCGGGGCCGTAGCCTTCGTAGGTCAGTTCGACCATGTCGTCGGTATCGGCGGCACCGGCACCACGAGCGACCGCCCGATCAATGATGTCGCGGCTCATGTTCGCGCCAAGGGCCTTGTCCAATGCCAGGCGCAGACGCGGGTTGGAACCTGGATCACCGCCGCCCTGACGAGCCGCGACGGTCAGTTCACGAATCCACTTGGTGAAAATCTTGCCTTTTTTGGCATCCTGACGTTCTTTGCGGTGCTTGATGTTCGCCCACTTGGAATGACCTGCCATAACTCGCTCCGAATTCTCTTTGAAACATTGCCCGCTGCGCTGCATTGCGCCGGCCGACAAACAAAAATCTTGAACTGCTCTGCCTATAAAGAAAAGGCGCATCCACAGATGCGCCCTTCAGGTCAGCCTTACTCGGCCTTAGGCGTTTCGCGCAGGCGAATGTGCAGCTCGCGCAATGCCTTGGCATCCACCTGACCCGGTGCCTGAGTCATGACGTCCGCCGCGCTCTGGGTTTTCGGGAAGGCGATCACTTCACGGATCGACTGGGCGCCGGTCATCAGCATTACCAGACGGTCCAGACCGAAGGCCAGGCCACCGTGCGGCGGTGCGCCGTATTTCAGGGCGTCGAGCAGGAAGCCGAATTTCTCTTCCTGTTCCGCTTCGTTGATGCCCAGCAGGCGGAACACCGACTGCTGCATCTCTTTGCGGTGGATACGGATCGAACCGCCACCCAGTTCGGTGCCGTTCAACACCATGTCGTAGGCACGGGACAGAGCGCCAGCCGGGTTGGCTTCCAGCTCTTGCGGGGTGCACTTCGGTGCGGTGAACGGGTGGTGCAAGGCAGTGAAGCTGCCGTCGTCGTTTTCTTCGAACATCGGGAAGTCGACGACCCACATTGGCGCCCACTTGCAGGTCAGCAGGTCCAGGTCGTGGCCCAGCTTGATCCGCAGCGCGCCCAGGGCTTCGCTGACGATCTTCGCCTTGTCGGCGCCGAAGAACACGATATCGCCGTCGACCGCACCGACGCGATCGAGGATCACATTCAGGTTGGCTTCAGGGATGTTTTTCACGATCGGCGATTGCAGACCTTCAACACCGGCAGCGCGCTCGTTGACCTTGATGTACGCCAGGCCCTTGGCACCGTAGATGCCGACGAACTTGGTGTAATCGTCGATCTGCTTGCGCGGCATGCTTGCCCCGCCAGGTACGCGCAAGGCGGCGATGCGGCATTTCGGGTCGTTGGCCGGACCGCTGAACACCTTGAAATCGACTTCCTTGAGCTGATCGGCCACGTCCACCAGTTCCAGCGGGTTACGCAGGTCTGGCTTGTCGGAACCGTAGCGGCGCATGGCTTCTTCGAAGGTCATGTGCGGGAAATCGCCGAACTCCAGATCCAGCACTTCCTTGAACAGATTGCGGATCATTTGCTCGGTCAGGCCCATGATCTCTTTTTCATCGAGGAAGCTGGTCTCGATGTCGATCTGGGTGAATTCCGGCTGACGGTCGGCGCGCAGGTCTTCGTCACGGAAGCACTTGGCGATCTGGTAGTAACGGTCGAAGCCGGCCACCATCAGCAGTTGCTTGAACAGCTGCGGCGATTGCGGCAGGGCGAAGAACGAACCGGCGTGAGTACGGCTCGGCACCAGGTAGTCGCGCGCGCCTTCAGGGGTGGCACGGGTCAGGATCGGCGTCTCGACGTCGAGGAAGCCGTTCTCGTCCAGGAAGCGGCGGATACTGGTGGTCATGCGCGAACGCAGGCGCAGCTTCTCGGCCATTTCCGGGCGACGCAGGTCGAGGAAGCGATAGCGCAGGCGGGTTTCTTCGCCGACGTCGGAGAACTCGTTCAACGGGAACGGCGGGGTTTCCGATTCGTTCAGCACTTCCAGCTCATAGCCGAGGACTTCGATCATGCCCGACGCCATGTTCGCGTTGGTCGCACCGGCCGGACGCAGGCGAACCTTGCCGGTGATTTTCACGACGTACTCGCTACGCACGCGATCGGCTGCGGCGAAGGTTTCAGCGCGGTCCGGATCGAACACGACCTGGGCCAGACCATCACGATCACGGATATCGAGGAAAATCACCCCACCGTGGTCACGGCGACGGTGGACCCATCCGCAAAGGGTAATTTCCTGGCCGTCCAGGCTTTCGTTCAGTTGGCCGCAATAATGGCTGCGCATCATGGTCGTGGTTTCACTTCTCGTAATTCGAAATTCGGTGGAGATCCTGCAGCAGCCCCGCCTTTAAAAAAGTCGCCGGGTGATGCAAGAGCACGCGTGTCGTTCAACTCAGGTTCCAGACCTTAGTCAGCTTTGTCGCCGCCGGCCAGGTTCTTCTTGGAACCGGTCTTGAAATCGGTTTCGTACCAACCCGTGCCGCTGAGGCGGAAGCCCGGCATGGACAGCAACTTTTTAAGCTCTGGCGCCTGACAGGCAGGGCAGTCGACCAGCGGTGCATCGCTGATCTTTTGAATGGCTTCCAACTGATGACCACAGGAAGCACATTGATAATCGTACATCGGCATGGAGGTTGTCTCGGCGATCAGATTGCTACCGCACACGCAGGGTTTTGCGGCAAAGAGCGGGATTATATCCATTAAATGCGGCCTGTGCAGCCGTAAGACTGCACAGACCGACACTCTGCTGCTTTCGCCGCCCAGGCTAGGCCATGACGTCGCCCCCGCCTTCCTTGAGGCTGTGCACGACACAGACAACCCGTACCAACCCACTGAAGTTCCTTACCCCGCCGTGACGCAAGTGAACTTCACGATCCACGTGAGATAACAGACTACTGACCGAGCAGCCATTGGCCCGGGCCATCTCCCCCAAAATATCCCAATAAATCTGTTCAAGCCGCAAACAGGTGGCGAAGCCATTCAATCGTACGGAGCGGGACAAGGGCTGGGCCAGCCCCATATCGAACTCGCGAACAAACGGATCGACCTTTACATCCCTGTGCGAACCGTATCGCCCCTCTTCTTGCCGTTCATAAACCATAACGCTGACACTCCTTTGCCATCCTGGTTTCGTTAAGAGCAATTGCCTGTCGACATATAAAAACGCAGGCGCAGAGGTATAGCCAGACGACTTCCTGACCTTCGACGTAGGACAAGCCAACAACTCTTGGCAGATCCTGGAGAACGTCCTACTCCGGACAATTTCCCACGCAGTGAAGTGACGCCCCCTTCAGAAACACAGGATTGAATGGCGTAGGAAAGAAGAGCGCGAACACTAAGAAACACCCACTGAAAGATTTAGCCAATCGGCTGTATCGACCGATTGAATCCCCCCCTAAAGGTGATGGGCTTCATCCAACAGGCACCCAACCTCTCTAGCAAGCCTGTCGTCGCATCACAGCCTCTGAACTTCGACCAACCCGCGGCAAATTGCCTCAAACGAGCCGCCGGACGCCCTGATTTGAGTAGCCTGCGGCTTTGCTGTTAAATAGGCAGCGTGTCGCCAGTGCCTATTTTTTCCGGGCACGGCGCATAGGCTGATACCGGGTACGTGTCCAACGCCTCTTTATTATCTTGAAGCGAACCGTGCGCCATCAGCTCTTCCTTGTGAACTGTCTTAACGTGAGTTAATCAAAATGTTGAAAATCGTCCATCTACTGATAGGCGCAGCGGCCTTGCTGCTGTCCTTCGTCCCTAGCCTGCAATCCGAAGCCTTACCTTACCTGCAACAACCTGATGCGCTGTACCTGGCCTTTTTCGGCCTGCTCAACCTCACGCTTGCACCTGTCATCCCTTACTGGAACAAAGGTCCGCGCCACCAGCTGCAAAACCTGGTCAGCGCCCTGCTCGTTCTGGCGGTAGTCCTGCAAACCCTGACACTGATCGCACCGATGCCTGTCATCGCCGGTCAACCCGCCGTTCTGTTCAGCCTGGTCGCAACCTTCATCGCTGTTGTCCTGCATCTGGGCATCAGCTTCTACAAATCGTCACCGGCAGCCACCTCGCCAAGCTACGACATGAGCAACCGCGATACCGGCACCGTCAAATGGTTCAACACATCCAAAGGCTTCGGCTTTATTTCCCGCGACTCCGGCGACGATATCTTCGTCCACTTCCGGGCCATTCGCGGTGAAGGTCACCGCGTCCTGGTAGAAGGCCAGCGCGTGGAGTTCTCTGTCATGAATCGTGACAAGGGCCTGCAAGCCGAAGATGTGATCGCCGCGCTGCCGCGCCGCTGATTCAAGGCTAAAAAAAACCGCGTACAGCCGAGCTGTCCGCGGTTTTTTCATGCCTGCGATTTATTTAATAGTGGGGCGGCGGCGCGTCTTCTTCGAATGACTCGAACTGGCCGACCATTTCCTCCTGCCGCTTGAGCAGCGCAGCCATTTGCAGCTGCAGGCGCTCGACCACCCGCTGCTGCGCCACCAGCACATCGTTCAACGCCTGGATGGTGTCATCCTGAAACGCCAGACGGCTTTCAAGTTCGGTAACGCGTTCTTCCAGGCTCATGATTCAGCCCTCCAGAAACGTAAAATCATCGGTCAAAATCAAGCGCAAACGTTCGCGAATCGCGGCGATCTGCTCCGAACCGTAGGGTTTTGCCGGGTGCTTACCCCAAACTGGCGCTGGCCAGGCGGCATCTTCGCGCTTGCGCACAATCACATGCATGTGCAACTGACTCACGACATTGCCCAGCGCCGCCACATTCAACTTGTCCGCATCGAACGAGTCCTTGAGCACTTGCGAAAGCACAGTTGTTTCCTGCCAAAGCTGTTGCTGATCTGCGACATCCAACTGAAATATCTCACTGATAGCCTCGCGACGAGGTACCAGGATGAACCAGGGATAGTTCGAATCGTTGGACAGCAGCAACCGGCAGAGCGGAAAGTCCCCGATCGGTAACGTATCTTGTTGAAGTCGTGGATCTAAAGCGAACACTGTGCGCACTCCCGCCGGATCATCATTTTTCAGCTTAGCGCTCATCCTGACGGGACGGCGCGCCAAACGACCGGACGGCAGCATACCTGCGAACGTCGCATGCTTCACGACGAACCTTGCACAGAGGTCACCAGCGCCTGCAAAAAGCTGACACCCCGCCCCCGAATGAGACATTTTTCGCTGCTACGCACCACTACAGCACCGATCGGCCGCGAAAAACCGCCGAAATGACTGATTAACAACGAAGAGTTCGCGCCAGACACGCGATCAACAGGAATGAATTCAGTACCAGACTAAAAAATTTCGCACCAAAACCGCACAGCGGGTCTACGCTGTGTGCTTCGACATCCGCCTTTTACTCAGCGGCGGGGTGAACCGGTAACATTTTTGCTTATAAGACAGTCGCCCAGAAGGGTGCAACATGATGCCAGGCAAGGCGTCAAGCTCAAACTAAACGCGCTTGCCCCCGGTTTTATGAGGTGTTTGCAGCATCAGATTGTCATTTGAAAAAAATTGCAACGAAACTGAAATTTGTGCACGATTGTTGCAGACATACTCAACATCACCTGATGTGACACCCGCTGGAAGCGGAAGTCTTCAGGCAAAAAAAGACAGCGGCAAGGTAGCCCGATGGAGATTCAAACGTTTCACCAGGACTCTTTTTACCGGCGCCAAGGCTCGAAAAACAGCATTAACGTTGTCAGCCCGGTTGCGCTGGAGCTGGAAATTTGCGACATCTACCTCGCTGTTTGCGACAGGGTCGTAAAGAAGGCGAAAGGTTAGATACGCAAGTATCGCCAACATTGTCGGCGTGATATAAGTTTGCGCCGACACAAAAAGAAAGAGCCGCCCAGATAAAAAAACAGGTGGGACGGCAGTACTCTTCTAAAACCAAAGGAGCAAATCACGATGCGCGTGATGAAGTGGAGCATGATCGCACTGGCAGTTGCAGCAGCAGCCAGTACTCAGTTGGCAGTAGCCGCACCTTTCGTAAGCGACCAGGCCGAAGCCAAAGGTTTCGTTGAAGACAGCAAACTCGATCTGCTGGTTCGCAACTACTACTACAACCGTAACAAGAAAGACGGCGCAGTCGATGACAAAGACTGGACCCAGGGCATTCAGGGCATGTACAGCTCTGGCTACACCCAAGGTCTGATCGGTGTTGGCGTTGAAGCTTGGGGCCAACTGGCCATTAAGCTGGACGGTTCCGACAAATACGCAGGCTCCGGTAACATGTCCGTGGACGGTGATGGCCAGGTCAACAACAACCAGGGCAAAGCCGGCGCTGCCGCCAAGTTCCGCATCTCCAAGACCGAACTGAAAGTCGGCGACATGCAGCCAAGCACCTCTCCAGTGTTCGCTGTAGGCGGTTCCCGTATCCTTCACCAAACTGCCAGCGGTATCCAACTGCAGAGCAGCGAAGTTACAGACCTCGACCTCGAAGCCGGTCACTTCTACTCGGCAACCAGCCAGGACAGCAACGCCCGTGACGGCGACCTGTGGGCTACTTACGCTGGCGTGCAAGCCAACTCCATCGACTACTTCGGCGGCAAGTATGGCATTACCCCAGACCTGAGTGTTTCGCTCTACGGTGCCAAGCTCGAAGACGTCTGGAACCAGTACTACGCCAACGCGAACTACACCCTCGCACTGGGCGGTGACAACTCGATCAACTTCGACGGTAACATCTACAACACTCAGGATACCGGTAACGCTAAAGCAGGCGAAATCAGCAACACCGCCTACTCCCTGGCTGCTGCTTACTCGTTCCTGAAAGCACACACCGTGACCCTGGGCTTCCAGAAGGTCAACGGCGATACCCCGTTCGACTACATCGGTGTGGGTAAAAACAACCGCGGTGGCGACTCGATCTTCCTCGCCAACTCCATTCAGTACTCTGACTTCAACGCTCCGGGCGAGAAGTCGGTACAAGCCCGTTACGACCTGAAAATGGCCGAGTACGGCGTACCTGGCCTGAGCTTCATGGTCCGTTACGTGAATGGTTGGAACATCGACGGTACCAACACTCCAGCGAACAGCCCCTACGCCGGCCTGTACGGTGCAGACGGCAAACACCACGAAACCAACGTGGAAGCCAAGTACGTCATTCAAACCGGCCCAGCCAAAGATCTGTCGTTCCGCATCCGTCAAGCATGGCACTCTGCCAACACTGACGAAGGCGAAGGCGATATCTCTGAGTTCCGCCTGATCACCGACTACCCACTCAACATTCTGTAATCGCAGAAAGTTAGTTCGCGGTAATCAAAAAAAGGCCCATCTTCGGATGGGCCTTTTTCGTTGTCTGCTGTACAACATTTAACCAAACAGACTCTACAGTACATGCCTGACCAAGAAGCCAGGCACTAACCGCCCCCCTTACTGCACCGCCGACTCCTGAACCACACGAATAACCCGCTGTGGAAATGGAATATCAATGCCCGCCTCTCTCAGGCGATCACGGGACAGTTCGTTGAACATGAACATCACATCCCAATAATCCGCGGTCTTCACCCAAACACGCAGGGAAACAGTGATAGAACTGTCGCCCAATGTCGATATGACTGCCTGAGGCGCCGGATCAATCAATACACGCGGATCCTTGGCCAGTTCCAGCAACACTTCTCGGGCTCTCTGCAAGTCCGCTTCGTAATCGACGCCTACATCAAACACGACTTTGCGGGTCGGTTGACGATTGGTGTTGGTGATGATGCCATTTGACAGATTGCCGTTAGGCACGATGATGGTCTTGTTGTCACCGGTACGCAGTACGGTATGGAAAATCTGGATGCTGTCGACAGTACCGGCAATACCCTGAGCCTCGATCCAGTCACCAATACGAAACGGACGGAACAGCAAAATCAGCACGCCACCTGCGAAGTTCGCCAGGCTGCCCTGCAACGCCAAGCCAATGGCCAGACCCGCCGCACCAATTGCCGCAACGAATGATGTGGTTTCCACCCCGATCATCGAGGCCACGCTGACGATCAGCAAGATCTTGAGGATGATGTTTGCCAGGCTACTGATAAAGCCCTGCAGCGCCAGGTCGGCATTACGCAATGCAATCAGGCCGCCGAGCTTTTTCGTGACCTTGTTGATCAGCCACCAGCCAATGGCCAGGGTAATGACCGCCAGCAGTACACGGCTGCCGTATTCCATGATCATCGGGATCCAGGTTTGGGATACCTTGACCAGATTGTCTACCTCGGCATTTAAGTCCATCTACTCTCTCCTGTTTTCCGGCTACCCGGCCTGCGTAAAAAAGCGGCAGAAAGATCGAACCACGACGGGCTAAATCGTTTCTGCCGTTGCTTGGATCTGCGACGTCGTAAACGCCAAGAGGTTCCCGCTTCCAAGGTCAGTCGCGGAAGTTGTTGAACTGCAGCGGCATACCGAATTCCTTGGCCCGCAGCACCGCAATGGCTTCTTGCAGGTCATCACGCTTCTTGCCGGTTATACGAACCTGCTCGCCCTGAATGGCCGCCTGGACCTTGAGCTTGGCATCTTTGACGTGAGCGACGATTTTCTTCGCCAGCTCCTTGTCGATGCCTTCCTTGAGGACGGCTTCCTGCTTCATCAGCTTGCCTGACGCGAACGCGTCCTTGACTTCAAGGCACTGAACGTCGATTTTGCGCTTGACCAGAGCCAGCTTGAGGATCTCAATCATCGCTTCGAGCTGGAAATCCGCTTCCGCGGTCAGGTTGACGGTCAGGTCTTTTTCCTTGAACTCGAAGCTGCCTTTGCCTTTCAGGTCATAACGACGATCGAGTTCCTTGACGGCGTTCTCGACCGCGTTGGTGACTTCGTGTTTGTCCAGTTCGGATACCACGTCGAACGACGGCATGTAATCTCTCCAAATTTAAAGGCGCACTGACGGAGCACGCCTGGCTTGCGGTTAAAATCCGCGCTGATTATAACGGGTCTTTCCCATCATTCACTGTGAGCTGCCGATGCACGCCTTAAACAGAGCAAAAAGCTGATGTCTACCACCTGGCATGTTCTGGGTGCCGGCAGCCTCGGCACTTTATGGGCGACACGTCTGGCACGCGCTGGAGCGCCGGTCAGGTTGGTCCTGCGGGACACCGCGAGGCTGCAGGCCTATGAGGCGGCCGGTGGATTGACACTGGTGGAACACGGCGAGGCGCAACGCTATGCCGTGCCCGCCGAGACAGCCGACAGCACCCAACCGATCAACCGTCTGCTGGTGGCGTGCAAGGCCTACGATACCGAAAGCGCGGTGGCCCGACTGGCGCCACGCCTGGCCCCAGGTGCCGAACTGATCCTGCTGCAAAATGGCCTGGGCAGTCAGGACGCGGTGGCGGCACAGGTGCCTCAGGCACGCTGCATCTATGCGTCGAGCACCGAAGGCGCCTACCGCGCGGGTGATTGGCGCGTGGTGTTTGCCGGGCATGGCTTCACCTGGCTGGGGGATGCGAGCCATCCGATAGCGCCGATCTGGCTCGATGACCTGAGCACTGCCGGTATCCCCCACGAGTGGAGCACCGAAATCCTGACCAGGTTGTGGCGCAAACTCGCCCTTAACTGTGCGATCAATCCGCTGACGGTACTGCACGATTGCCGCAACGGCGGTTTGCAGCAACATCACTGCGAAGTCGCTACTCTGTGCGGCGAACTGGTGGAGTTGCTTGAGCGTTGTGGTCAGCCGGCAGCGGCCGAAAACCTGCAGCTGGAAGTCGAACGGGTGATTCACGCCACCGCAGCCAACTACTCCTCGATGCATCAGGACGTCACAAGCCGGCGCCGCACAGAAATCAGCTACCTGCTGGGTTACGCCTGCAAAGTGGCCGGGCGTCATCAATTGAACCTGCCTCATCTCAATCAGCTTGAGTCAAGGTTGGTCGCCCGCCTGCAAAGCCTTGGATTGCCCAGCGACTGAGCAGCGGCTACGCTGGCCACTTGTTCCTTTTCAGCGATGAACCCGATGCCATTGCGCCAGCGTCTTGAAAACCTGCCTGTCGGCCAGAAACTGCTGGCCGCCCTGCTAGTGCTGTTGACCACCGTCCTGCTGGTCGCCAACCTGACCTTTATCAGCGCCGCGTACTACATCTCCCAGGAAAGCATGGCGCCCCAGGCCCTGCAGACCATCGGCCGACTGGTATCCAACCCGAGCCTGACCTCCGAAGCCCTCGATTCGCCGCAAAGCGCCGAACGCCTGCTAAACGAACTCAATAGCTATTCGCCGTTGCGCGCGGCAGTCCTGTATGACGGAAAAGGCGAGCAATTGGCGCAATTGCAGCATGGCGACAAACTGGAGTTGCCGAAACGGTTCCGGCATATCGAAGACTGGCAGGTTACCGAGTTTCGCAGCAACCAGGTCATTACCCTGCCCCGCCCCGGAGCGGCACCGGGGCATTTGCTATTGGTCGCCAGCAGTGAATTGCCAGTGGCGTTCTATACCGGGACCCTGACGGCCAGTCTGGGGATTCTGATTTTCAGTGTGCTGCTCTGGCTGGTCATCGCCCGTCAAATCAAGCGCCTGATTACCCGGCCGATCCACCAGCTCGAAGAGCTGTCCCGGCAGGTAACCCGTGAAGAAAATTACGCACTGCGAGCTTCACGAGGAAACCACGATGAAATCGGCAGCCTCGCGGAAGCGTTCAACACCATGCTTTCGCGAATCGAGGCCCGGGAGCAGCAACTCAAGCGGGCCCGGGACGACTCCCAGGCAGCCTACGACCAGGCCCAGGGTCTGGCGGAAGAAACCCGGCACACCAACCGCAAACTGGAGCTTGAAGTCCAGGTGCGCAGCAAGATCGAGAAAAAGCTCACCGGCTTCCAGAACTACCTCAACAGCATCATCGACTCCATGCCATCGGCGCTGATCGCCCTCGACGAACAGCTCTACGTGACGCAGTGGAACCAGGAAGCCAGCGCACTTTCCGGCACACGCCTGGACGAAGCCCTGAACCAGCCCATCTTCCTCGCCTTCGAACCGCTCAAGCCGTTCTTGCCACAACTCAAGCAAACGGTCGAGCAGCATACGGTGGCCAAGATCGAACGTGTCACCTGGCTCAAGGATGACGAGCCCCGCCACTATGCCCTGACCTTTTATCCATTGATGGGCGGCGCCGGGCGTGGCGTGGTGATCCGGATCGACGACATCACCCAGCGCCTGTCCCTGGAAGAGATGATGGTGCAGTCGGAGAAGATGCTTTCTGTGGGTGGTCTTGCCGCCGGCATGGCCCACGAAATCAACAACCCGCTGGGGGCAATCCTGCACAACGTGCAAAACATTCGCCGACGCCTGTCCCCCGATTTGCCGAAGAACCTTGAAGTGGCCGAACAGGCCGGCATCGAACTGACGGCGGTCAATCAGTATCTGCAACTGCGCGAAGTGCCGAAGTTGCTCGACGGCATCCAGCAGGCCGGTGCCCGGGCCGCCAAAATCGTCACCCACATGCTCAGCTTCAGCCGTCGCAGCACCCGCCAGATGGCTCCGTGCGATCTGCCCGCACTGATCGACCAGGCGGTGGAGATCGCCAGTAACGACTTCGACCTGGCGATCGGCTTCGATTTCAAGGGCCAGGCCATCATTCGCCAGTTCGATCCGGCGCTGGGCCCGGTCCCCGGCACCGCCAACGAGCTGGAGCAAGTACTGCTCAACCTGTTGAAAAACGCCGCGCAAGCCATTCACCAGCGTGAAGACAGCAGCGAGCCGGGACGGATCATTCTGCGCACCAGACTGAATCCGCCGTGGGCGGAAATTCAGGTCGAGGACAATGGCATCGGCATGAGCGAAAACGTGCGCAAACGGACCTTCGAACCGTTCTTCACCACCAAGGAGATCGGCCAGGGCACCGGACTTGGGCTGTCGGTGTCGTACTTCATCATCACCAACAACCACAAGGGGCAGATGGAAGTGCAATCGACCCCGGGCCAAGGCACGTGCTTCACCTTGCGCCTGCCCCTGGCGAGCACGCCACCTGTCGCGCAACAACTCAATTTGCTATCGAGGTAACCATGGGCTTTCGTTTGTCGAAGATTTACACCCGCACCGGCGACAAAGGCGAGACCGGACTGGGCGATGGCCGTCGCGTACCCAAGGATCACCCGCGGATCGAGGCCATTGGCGAAGTCGATACGCTGAACAGCCAGGTGGGCGTGTTGCTGGCCGGATTGGCTGCACAAACGCACGCCATTGCAGGCTTTCAGGAAGTGATCGATGTTTTGGCGCCTTGCCAGCACCGATTGTTCGACCTCGGTGGCGAACTGGCGATGCCGGTGTATCAGGCGTTGAATGCCGCGGAAATCGAACGCCTGGAAGCCGCGATCGATGCGTGGAATGAAGAGTTGGGACCGCTGGAAAATTTCATCTTGCCCGGCGGTTCGGCACTGATTGCCCAGGCCCATGTCTGCCGCAGCCTGGCGCGCGGCGCAGAGCGGCGGTGTCAGCAACTCAATGCGATTGAGCCGCTGGCCGGGGTCGGCCTGGCGTATATCAATCGGTTGTCGGATCTGTTGTTTGTGATGGCGCGGCTGATTGCCAAGCGACAGGGAGTGGCCGAAATTCTATGGCAGCCGGCGGTGAAACCTGAGGTTTAGTCGGCGGCTGTCAGGCCCTCATCGCGAGCAAGCTCGCTCCCACAGTGGATTTGTGGTGATCACAAAACCAGTGGGAGCGGGCTTGCCCGCGAAGGGGCCGGTAGGCTCGCTAGAGAATCAACTCTCAGGCCAAAACGCCCGAATCCCCGCCACACCCTGTGCCCCCGCAGCCCAGGCTTTCTCGACCTCAGCCGGACCAACTCCCCCGAGCAGGAACACCGGCTTGCTGAACCCGTCGATCAGGCTCGACGCCTGCTCCCAGCCCAACGGCTCGGCGCCAGGATGAGTCAGGGTCGGTTGAACCGGCGACAGGGTCACAAAGTCCACCCCCATCTGTTCGGCCAGCGCCAGCTCTTCAGCGTTATGGCACGAGGCCGCCAGCCAGCGCGACGCCGGTAGCGGTCGGCCAGCCGCTGCATATTTGCTCAGCTGCGCCGAGGTAATGTGCCAACCCGCGGACGGGAAGTCGCCCAGCCATTCGAACGGCCCCTTGATCATCAATTGCGCCTTGCCGGCACACAGCCCTGCCGCATCCACGGCCAGGTCGCGGTATTTCGGGTCGTAACCGTTCGGTGCACGCAACTGGATCAGCTTGATGCCGCCGGCAATGGCCTTCTGAATACCACGCAGCAATGCGGGGGTTTCCAGATCTTGCGGCGTGATCAGGTACTGAGCGGGTAATTTCGCGGCCGCGACGATCGGCTGATTGGCCGCCGGGAACTCGTAATTCGACAAATCACGAGGTTTAACCCAGGCCAGCGGTTGGCCTTCGGCACCGTGGGGCTCGCCGGTAAACGCCGACACTTCCCAGACATCCAGCAACACCTGTTTGTCCGGGTAATCGTGCCGAATCTTGATCAGCGGGCGCGCCGCGCCGACCACGATGCCCAGCTCTTCATGGAGTTCGCGGGCCAGTGCGTTTTCGACCGACTCGTCGGCCTCGACCTTGCCGCCAGGAAACTCCCACAGGCCACCCTGGTGCTGTGAGTCGGCACGACGGGCGATCAGGATTTGGCCACTGCCATCGCGGATGACGGCGGCGGCGACATGGACTCGTTTCACTTTTGCAGCTCCTCCAGTCCGGCCTTCTGCCAGGCCTTGAACGCCGGCCATTGATAGAGGGTTTCGACATAGGCTTCGTCAGCCGCGGACAGTTTCACCCGATAGGTGCGCAGGCGCACCGCGATGGGAGCAAAGAACGCGTCGGCCAACGTGATGCGGCCAAACAGGTACGGACCGCTCTCGGTCGCAGCGACGCGACACTCGGCCCACAACGCCGACATGCGCTCGATATCCGCCTGGACATCGGCCGGGACCGGCGACAGTACTGCGTCATGGCTCAGATCAAACGGCATATTGCCGCGCATGGCGAAGAACCCGCTGTGCATCTGCGCACACGCCGAGCGCGCCTGGGCGCGGGCGGCAATGTCTTTCGGCCAAAGACCGGCTGCCGGGAACTGTTCTGCCAGGTATTCGGCAATCGCCAGCGAGTCGGCGATGGTTCCGTGTTCGGTTTTCAGCAGCGGCACCTTGCCAGTCGGCGAATGCTTGAGCAGTCGCTCGCGGGTGTCCGGCTGGTTCAGCTTGATCAGTTCTTCGGTGTAGGTAGCGCCGGTCAGGTCGAGGGCCAAGGCGCCTCGCAGGGACCAGGAAGAAAGCAGTTTGTCGCCGATGATCAGGTGCAGGCTCATAGTCGGGACCTTTTGATGGGGGAACAGGCCAGTCTAGCTAGCGACTGACAGACCGTCATCGCGAGCAAGCTCGCTCCCACAGTGGTGAAGGTGAAACACAAAGGGTGTGAGCACCAAAATCCCTGTGGGAGCGAGCTTGCTCGCGATAGCAGCGACTCGATCTAGCGATAGATCAAGTGCGGTACTCAGCGTTGATCTTCACGTACTCGTGGGACAGGTCGGTGGTCCAGATGGTTTCGCTGCAATCGCCACGACCCAACTCGATGCGGATGGTGATTTCTTCCTGCTGCATCACCGCCGCGCCCTGGGCTTCGGTGTAGGTCGCCGCGCGCGCGCCACGGCTGGCAATGCACACTTCACCAAGGAATACGTCGATCTTGCTCACATCCAGGTTCGGAACGCCGGCACGGCCGACAGCAGCCAGGATACGGCCCCAGTTCGGGTCGGACGCAAACAATGCAGTCTTGATCAGCGGCGAGTGGGCCACGGTGTAGCCAACGTCCAGGCACTCCTGGTGATTGCCGCCGCCATTGACTTCAACGGTCACGAACTTGGTCGCGCCTTCACCATCGCGAACGATGGCCTGGGCCACATCCATGCACACTTCGAACACCGCCTGCTTCAACTTGGCGAACAACTCGCCTTCGGCGCGGGTGATTTCCGGCAGCGCGGCCTGACCGGTGGCGATCAGCATGCAGCAGTCGTTGGTCGACGTATCGCCATCGATGGTGATGCGGTTGAACGACTTGTTGGCGCCATCGAGCATCAGGTTTTGCAACACATCGCGGGAAACCTTGGCGTCTGTGGCGATGTAGCCGAGCATGGTCGCCATGTTCGGGCGAATCATGCCGGCGCCTTTGCTGATGCCGGTAACGGTGATGGTCACACCGTTGTGCTGGAACTGACGGCTGGCACCTTTGGGCAGGGTGTCAGTGGTCATGATGCCGGTGGCGGCAGCTTCCCAGTTATGGATCGACAGATCGTCGAGGGCCGCTTGCAACGCGCCTTCGATTTTCTCGACCGGCAGTGGCTCGCCGATCACACCGGTGGAGTACGGCAGCACCTGGCTGGCATCGACACCGGTCAGTTCCGCCAACTTGGCGCAAGTGCGCTCGGCGGCCGCCAGGCC
The DNA here is from genome assembly GCF_949767415.1 of Pseudomonas sp. IT-196MI5. Classification (NCBI taxonomy): domain Bacteria; kingdom Pseudomonadati; phylum Pseudomonadota; class Gammaproteobacteria; order Pseudomonadales; family Pseudomonadaceae; genus Pseudomonas; species Pseudomonas sp. IT-196MI5. The sequence goes on along the minus strand of NZ_CATKPZ010000022.1, from coordinate 345,822 downwards.
AGGTTCGCCGGTGCCGGCGTTGGCATTGCCGGTATTGGTCAGCAGGTAGCGCACAGGGCCTTGTACGCGTTGCCTGGCCAGGATCACCGGTGCGGCGCAAAAGGCGTTCAAGGTGAACACGCCGGCAACCGTGGAGCCTTCAACACAGCGCATGACCACAACATCCTTGCGCCCCGGGCGCTTGATGCCGGCCGAGGCGATACCGAGTTCAAAACCGGCAACCGGGTGCAACGTTGGCAAAGGACCAAGACCAACAGCCATGAATGCGCTCCTTTATAAATGATGTCAGCACCGTTTCAGCAGAACGGTGGTTCGAATGGTAAAACGCCGCGACGGCAAAAGCCGGTCGCGGCGCGGGTATTTCAGCGAATGAAACGGGTTTTACTGAATCTGCCCGTGGCAATGCTTGAACTTCTTGCCCGAACCGCAGTAGCACAGTTCATTGCGACCCAGCTTCTGCTCGCTGCGAACCGGTGCAGCAGCGAGAGCGACATCGACTTCTTCGCCCAACACTTCCGGTTGCTCAAGGCCAGGAGCTTCTTCATGCAGGAACTGCATGCGAGCGGCCAATGCCTCGGCTTCCTGGCGCAGGCGCTGCTCCTCTTCGATAGGGTCTTCGCGGCGAACCTGAACGTGGGACAGCACACGGATCGAATCGCGCTTGATCGAATCCAGCAATTCAGAGAACAGGGTGAACGACTCGCGCTTGTATTCCTGCTTCGGGTTCTTCTGGGCGTAACCACGCAAGTGGATACCGTGACGCAGGTGGTCCATGGTCGACAGGTGGTCTTTCCACAGGTCGTCCAGAACGCGCAGAACGATTTGTTTCTCGAAGGAGCGCAACGCTTCGGCGCCCGCCTGGTCTTCTTTCTCGTTGTACGCAGCGATCAGTTCCTGCATCAGTTTCTCGCGCAGGGTTTCTTCGTACAGGTGATCGTCTTCGTCGAGCCATTGCTGGATCGGCAGCGTCACACCGAAATCGCTCTGCAGCGCCGCTTCCAGGCCCGCCACGTCCCACTGCTCAGGCAGCGATTGTGGAGGAATGTGTGCGCTGACGGTGGCGTCGAGCACGTCCTGACGGAAGTCAGCGATGGTCTCACCGATGTTGTCGGCAGCCAGCAACGTGTTACGCATGTGATAGATCACTTTACGCTGTTCGTTGTTGACGTCGTCGAACTCGAGCAGTTGTTTACGAATGTCGAAGTTACGGCCTTCAACCTTGCGCTGAGCCTTTTCGATGGCGTTGGTCACCATGCGGTGCTCGATCGCTTCGCCAGGCTGCATGCCCAGGGCCTTCATGAAGTTCTTCACCCGGTCAGAGGCGAAGATGCGCATCAGGCTGTCTTCCAGCGACAGGTAGAAACGACTGGAACCGGCGTCGCCCTGACGACCGGCACGACCACGCAGCTGGTTGTCGATACGGCGCGATTCGTGACGCTCGGACGCAATCACCTGCAAACCGCCCGATTCGAGCACTTGCTGGTGACGCTTCTGCCAGTCGGCCTTGATCTGGGCAATCTGCTCAGGGGTCGGGTTTTCCAGGGAAGCCACTTCCACTTCCCAGTTACCGCCCAAGAGGATGTCGGTACCACGACCGGCCATGTTGGTGGCGATGGTCAGTGCGCCCGGGCGACCGGCCTGGGCAATGATCTCGGCTTCCTTTTCGTGGAACTTGGCGTTCAGAACCTTGTGTTCGATGCCTTCCTTCACCAGCAGGCTGGACATGTGCTCGGAGGTTTCGATGGTGGCTGTACCGACCAGAACCGGACGGCCGGCGGCCATGCTTTCCTTGATATCGGCCACGATTGCCGCGTATTTCTCGTCGGCGGTCAGGAACACCAGGTCGTTGTAGTCTTTACGGGCCAGCGGCTTGTTCGGTGGAATCACCATGACCTGCAGGCCATAGATCTGGTGGAACTCGAACGCTTCGGTGTCGGCCGTACCGGTCATGCCGGACAGTTTGTTGTACAGACGGAAGTAGTTCTGGAAGGTGGTCGACGCCAGGGTCTGGCTTTCGGCCTGGATGTTCAGGTTTTCCTTGGCTTCGATGGCCTGGTGCAGGCCTTCGGACAAGCGGCGACCCGGCATGGTACGGCCGGTGTGCTCGTCGACCAGTACGACCTGACCGTCCTGCACGATGTATTCGACGTTGCGATGGAACAGCTTGTGCGCGCGCAGGCCGGCGTAAACGTGAGTCAGCAGGCTCAGGTTATGCGCCGAGTACAGGCTCTCGCCTTCAGCCAGCAGGCCGATGCGGGTCAGCGTTTCTTCGACGAACTGGTGACCGGCTTCGTTGAGTTCGACCTGGCGGGTCTTCTCGTCAACGGTGTAGTGGCCGGCCTTGGTGACTTCGCCTTCCACTTCTTCGATGTGCAACTCAAGCGTCGGGATCAGCTTGTTGACCTCGATGTACAGCTTGGAGCTGTCCTCGGCCTGACCGGAGATGATCAGCGGCGTACGGGCTTCGTCGATGAGGATGGAGTCGACTTCGTCGATCACGGCGAAATTGAGTTCGCGCTGGAATTTTTCTTCCATGCTGAACGCCATGTTGTCGCGCAGGTAATCGAAACCGAATTCGTTGTTGGTGCCGTAGGTGATGTCGGCGGCGTAGGCAGCACGCTTCTCCTCCGGCGGCTGGAACGGCGTGACCACGCCGACCGTCAGGCCGAGGAATTCATACAGCGGACGCATCCAGTTGGCGTCACGGCGGGCCAGGTAGTCGTTCACCGTCACAACGTGCACGCCGTTGCCGGACAGCGCGTTGAGGTAAACGCCCAGTGTTGCCACCAGGGTCTTGCCTTCACCGGTACGCATTTCCGCGATCATGCCTTCATGCAAGGTCATGCCGCCGATCAGCTGGACATCGAAGTGACGCATGCCCATGACACGCTTGCCGGCTTCGCGGGCGACCGCAAAGGCTTCTGGCAGCAGTTTGTCGAGGGTTTCCCCTTTCGCGAGGCGGGCCTTGAACTCGCTGGTCTTGGCACGCAATTGATCGTCCGAAAGGGCCACCATTTGCTCTTCGAAGGCATTGACGAGTTGCACCGTCTTGAGCATGCGTTTGACTTCACGCTCGTTCTTGCTTCCAAAAAGTTTCTTTAACAAAGGCGCAAACATATCGGCAGGATCTTCCACACTAAAGGGATGGAGGGCGGCCCCGTGAGTCGCCCGTGCAGCCCTCATGGCCGCATGCGAACGAGCATTCTACCCGGAAACGATGGAGAGGAAAGTGGCGATATTCCACGATGCTGGCACAGCGCTTTGACGGGGCTCACTTAAAATAAGGGCGTTTTGCTCAACTTCAAGCCGTTCAAGGCAGAAGTTAGTTGTTGATTTAATGGGCAAAGCACCCACAAAAGCAATGGGCGGGTGCATCCGGTGCTTTCTGCTACCATGGCGCCTCTGTTACTTCAGGTGTCTGATCATGGCATTTCGCCCACTTACGGCCAAAGTACCTGCCGTTCTACTACGCGAAGCCAAGCCGCTGAAAGCCATTCTCGGCCACGCTCAACGCCTGGGTCATCTGCAGCGTTTACTCGAAAGCCAATTGCAACCCGCCGCTCGCGAACATTGCCACGTGGCCTCGTGGCGCGAAGGCAGTTTGTTGCTGATTGTCACCGACGGTCATTGGGCAACCCGCCTGCGCTACCAGCAGAAGCGCCTGCAACGACAACTGCAACTGTTCGACGAGTTTGCCAATCTGACCCGGATCCTGTTCAAAGTTCAACCGCCGACCGTTCAGCAAGGTGCGGCCGGGCACACCATGGATTTGTCCAACGACGCGGCAGCGACCATTCAGGCCACCGCAGATGGCATCAGCGATCCGAATCTGCGGGCCGCGCTGGAGCGACTGGCGGCGCACGCCAAAACCAGGGCCTGATACAAATCCAATGTGGGAGCGAGCTTGCTCGCGATTGCCATGCAACATTCAATGCATAAGTTGACTGATACGCCGCCATCGCGAGCAAGCTCGCTCCCACAGTCAGATTGTGTCCGCTCGCTACCGGCGTTTTTTGCTACCCAGCAACGAGCCCATCAACCCGCGTACCAACTGTCGGCCAATCTGGTTCGCCGCCTGTCGCATCGCTGATTTCAAGGCCTGACCCGCCGCGGTTCCAAGAAACTCTCCCGCCTGTTCGGTGAAACTCGGTTCCTGTTTGCCCTGCTCCGCTTCAGCTTCGGGCGCCAGGCCTTTGCGCCCCATCAGCACCTCATAGGCTGATTCGCGATCGATCGGTTGGTCATAACGCCCTTTGAACGGTGAGCCTGCGATCAATATCGTGCGCTCGGTTTCGGTCAAAGGCCCGATCCGCGATTGCGGTGGTGCCACCAGTACCCGCCGGACCATTTCCGGTGTGCCTTTTTCCTGCAAGGTGCCGACCAGCGCCTCGCCGATCCCGAGCTCGGTCAACACCGACAACGCATCGAACGCCGGATTCGGCCGGAAACCTTCGGCCACTGCGCGCAGGGACTTCTGCTCCTTGGCCGTAAACGCACGCAGACCGTGCTGGATGCGCAAACCCAACTGCGCCAGCACGTCATCCGGCAGGTCACCCGGCGACTGGGTGACGAAATACACGCCCACGCCTTTCGAACGAATCAGCCGCACCACCTGCTCCAGACGATCGCGCAACGCCTGGGGCGTACCGCTGAACAACAAGTGGGCCTCGTCGAAGAACAGCGCCAGCAACGGTTTGTCGGCATCGCCACGCTCCGGCAACTGCTCGAACAGTTCGGCCAGCAGCCACAGCAGGAACGTCGCGTAGACCTTTGGCGCTTCATGCACCAGACGGCTGGCATCCAGCAAATGAATGCGCCCACGACCGTCCGCAGTGGGCTGGAGGATGTCTTCGAGTTGCAGCGCCGGCTCGCCGAACAGGGCTTCGGCGCCCTGTTGCTCCAGGGTCGCCAGACGCCGCAGCAATGCCTGGCTGGAGCCGGTGGTCATCAATGCCGCATCGTCGCCCAGCAACCGGGGGTTATCCCGCAGGTGATTGAGCAACGCCTTCAGGTCCTTGAGATCGAGCAACAACAGGCCTTCGCGATCCGCCACCTTGAACGCGGCGTACAGCGCCGACTGCTGACTGTCGGTCAGTTCCAGCAGGCTGCCCAGCAACAGCGGCCCCATTTCACTCAAGGTTGTGCGCAAAGGATGACCGGACTGGCCGTGTACGTCCCACAACGTCACCGGATAAGCCTGAGGCTTGTGGTTGAGCCAGGGCATCCCGGCAATCCGCTCGGCGATCTTGCCCTGGGGGTTGCCAGCGGCACCCAGGCCACACAGGTCACCCTTGATGTCGGCGGCGAACACCGCCACGCCAGCATCGCTGAAGGCTTCGGCCAATCGTTGCAAAGTGACGGTCTTGCCGGTGCCGGTCGCGCCTGCGATCAAACCGTGGCGGTTCGCCAGACGCATAGCCTGGGCAATCGGCTGCCCGTTGAGATCGGCGCCGATAACGAGTTGCAGAGAGTCAGGCATTTGGTCACCCATGATTAATCTTTGGTCCTACACGGCCGATAGAGATAACGACAAAGCAGTCAGACACGATCTGGTCGGAAATTTCCCTAAGGAGAGTCGGAAAATTCACTTGCTTTCAACCTTGCCCGTCGTGCGCCCCTTTATAAAAGCACGCACTGGACATTAAGACCTTAGCGGAACCCCAAGCCATGAACAAAAATCTGCGTTTCAGCCATAAAATCCTGCTTGCCGCCGCCCTTATTGTTATTGCCGCCTTCGCCTCATTCACGCTGTACAACGACTATTTGCAGCGCAACGCCATCCGCGAAGACCTTGATAGCTATCTGCAGGAAATGGGCGCAGTGACTGCCAACAATATCCAGACCTGGTTGAACGGGCGCAGCCTGCTGATTGAAAACCTGTCACAAACTGTCGCGCTCAATCCCGATGCCGACAACGTTTCCAGGCTGCTTGTACAAAAAGCCGTGACCTCGACCTTCATGGGCGCCTACCTCGGCAACAAGGATGGCTCTTTCATCATTCGCCCGGACAGCAAGATGCCCGATGGCTATGACCCACGTGCACGCCCTTGGTACAAGAGCGCGCAAGCCAGCAGCGGTTCGGCATTGACCGAGCCTTATATTGATCTGGCCTCCGGACAACTGGTGATTTCCATTGTCGACAGCGTTATCAAGGACGGCCAGAACATCGGCGTGGTCGGTGGCGACCTGAGCTTGCAGGTGATCGCCGACAGCCTTGGCACGCTGGACTTCGACGGCATGGGTTATGCCTTCCTGGTCAGTTCCGACGGCAAGATCCTGGTACATCCCGACAAAGCGCTGGCGATGAAGACGCTCAAGGATGTCTACCCGCAAGACACGCCGGCCATCAGCAGCGCAATGAGCGAAATCCAGGTCGACGGCAAAACCCGCATCGTGACCTTCACCCCGATCAAAGGCTTGTCGTCGGTCAATTGGTACATCGGTCTGTCGGTCGACAAGGAAAAGGCCTTCTCGATGCTCAGCGAGTTCCGCACCTCGGCGGTCGTTGCGACCGTCATTGCCGTGGCCATCATCATCGCCCTGCTGGGCATGCTGATTCGCATCCTGATCCAGCCATTGCACGTCATGACCCGCGCCATGGCTGATATCGCCGACGGCGAAGGCGACCTGACCAAACGCCTGACCATCCAGAACAATGACGAATTCGGCACCCTCGGCACTGCGTTCAACCGCTTCGTCGAGCGCATTCACGGTTCGATCCGCGAAGTGTCCTCGGCCACCGGGCAAGTCAACGAAGTGGCGTTGCGCGTGGTCGCGGCTTCCAACTCGTCGATGTTCAACTCCGACCAGCAAGCCTCGCGCACCAGCAGCGTCGCAGCCGCCATCAACCAGCTCGGCGCCGCAGCCCAGGAAATTGCCCGCAACGCCGCTCAGGCGTCGAGCCAGGCCAGTGATGCCCGCAGCCTCGCCGAGGAAGGTCAACACGTGGTGGACCGCAGCATCGTGGCGATGAATCAACTGTCGAGCATGCTCAGCGCATCGAGTTCCAACATCGAGTCGCTGAACAGCAAAACGGTGAACATCGGGCAGATTCTCGAAGTGATCACCAGCATTTCCCAGCAAACCAACTTGCTGGCGCTCAACGCCGCGATTGAAGCCGCCCGTGCCGGTGAAGCCGGTCGTGGTTTTGCTGTGGTGGCGGACGAAGTGCGCAACCTGGCGCATCGCACGCAGGAATCGGCACAGCAGGTGCAAACCATGATCGAGGAGCTGCAGGTCGGCGCCCGGGAATCGGTCAGCACCATGAGCGACAGTCAACGCCACAGCCAGGACAGCGTGGAAATCGCCAACCTCGCGGGCGAACGCCTGAACAGCGTGACGCTGCGTATTGGTGAAATCGACGGCATGAACCAGTCGGTGGCCACCGCGACCGAAGAACAGACCGCCGTGGTGGAGTCGATCAACGTTGACATCACCGAGATCAACACGCTGAATCAGGAAGGCGTGGAAAACCTGCAATCTACATTGCGCGCGTGCTCGGACCTTGAGCAGCAGGCAGCGCGGTTGAAGCAGCTGGTAGGCAGTTTCCGTATCTAGCGCCTGGACTGGCGCCATCGCGAGCAAGCTCGCTCCCACAGTAGATCTCCAGTGCGACAAAGATCCCTGTGGGAGCGAGCTTGCTCGCGATAGCGGCCTGCCAAACACTACAAAACCCCACTGACGCTCCACCCGCACAACCCCAACCGAACATCTATCCTTCATATAGGTCAACCAAGGGAGTACCGGGACTGGAGGACCGTTCATCGTGCATATCGCTGACATCACCATGTTCTACGCCCCTGCCAGCGGTGGCGTACGCACTTATCTGGATGCGAAGCACCGTCGTTTGGGCATCAAACCGGGCATTCGCCACAGTTTGCTGATTCCCGGATCTTCTTTTAGCGAACAGGACGGTATTTACACCGTTCCGGCCCCTGCTCTGCCCTTCGGCAAGGGCTATCGCTTCCCTCTGCGCCTCGCGCCCTGGCGCAATGTCTTGCAGGATTTGCAGCCCGATCTGATCGAAGTCGGCGATCCTTATCTCACGGCCTGGGCGGCGCTGGATGCGCGGCGCCAACTCGATGTGCCGGTCATCGGCTTTTATCACTCGGACCTGCCCCTGCTGGTCAGCAACCGCATGGGCCATTGGGTGACCAACAACGTCGAGGCCTATGTCAGCAAGCTCTACGGCAACTTTGACCGCGTACTGGCGCCCAGTCAGGTCATGGCCGACAAGCTCACCGGGCTTAGAGTCAAGAATGTGTTTGTGCAATCGCTCGGCGTCGACCTGCAAACCTTCAATCCCGATGCCAGAGACCCCGGGCTGCGAGCCGAGTTGGGCCTGGACGAAAACACCCGTCTGCTGATCTTCGCCGGGCGCGGTTCCAAGGAAAAAAACCTGCCGGTGCTACTCGACTGCATGAAACGCCTGGGCCGACGCTACCACCTGTTGCTGGTTGGTTCGTCGATGCCCACGGCCGTGCCGTCCAACGTGACGGTGATCGACGAGTTCTGCCCGGCGGCGCAGGTGGCCCGCCTGATGGCCAGCGCCGATGCACTGTTGCACGCTGGCGATCAGGAAACCTTCGGTCTGGTCATTCTGGAGGCCATGGCCAGCGGTATTCCGGTGGTGGCCGTGGCGGCCGGGGCCTTCGAGGAAATCGTCACCGAGGACTGCGGCCGGCTCTGCGCGCCGAACAATCCCGCCGCGATGGCCACCGCCGTTCGAGAATTGTTCGGGTCGGGCAACACAACGCTGGGCAAACAGGCGCGGTTGCATGTCGAACGGCATTACGCCTGGGACACCGTGGTCAACAGCTTGTTGCGCCACTACCACGCCGTGCTCGGCAGCCAATTGCCGCTGACGGCCAATGGTTGAGTCCATGAACAGTCCCGCTTTACTGCTGGTACTGCACGACGTGGCACCGCCAACCTGGGCCGATTACCAGCCGTTCGTCAAAGCCGTCGACGCTTTGAATGGCGTGCCGATCACCTGGCTGGTGGTGCCGGACTTCCACAAACACAACAACCTGGACGCCCATCCGCAATTTCGCCGCCAGCTCAGTACCAGGCTCGCCCGGGGCGACGAACTGGCGCTGCATGGCTACTTCCACTGCGACGACGGGCCGATGGCCAGCAATCCCCGAGACTGGTTCATGCGCCGGGTCTACACCCACGAAGGCGAGTTTTACCGTTTGTCGCAGGAAGCCGCCCTCGCCCGCTTGCGTTCGGGCATCGAGATGTTTCACCGTCATGACTGGCCGCTGGAGGGGTTCGTCGCCCCTGCCTGGCTGATGAGCCAAGGCACCCGCCAGGCATTGCGCCAATTGCCGTTGAGTTACACCAGCGACTCGCAGCACTTGTACCGGCTGCCGGATCTCACCGCGTTCGAGGCGCCGGGGCTGGTGTGGAGTGCGCGCAGTGTCTGGCGCCGAGGCGTATCGAAGCTCGTCAGCGACCGCCGTGAACAACGCTGGCAGCAGGCGCCGGTGATTCGCCTGGGCCTGCACCCGGTGGACATGCGCCATGAGTTTTCGTGCCGATACTGGCTACAAACCCTCGAGCGCCTGCTCGATAACGGACGGGTTCCGATGACCAAAGCCCAGTGGCTGGCGCTGCAAAACGACTGTGTGGGTCGTGCGGCATGAGTCGCAGACTGCTGTCGCTCGTTAGTCTGCGCGCAGGCGGTGCCGGTAAAGTCGATGAAACTCAGGCAGGCCTGGGTTTGTCCTCGGACTCTTGCTGCAACTGCTCCCACAACTGCGCGGCATCAGGAAACTCCGTACCCGTTTCAGGCCCCATGTCATCCGGGTCGTAGCGGCTCAGGCAACCCTCGCCCAGCGTGGCAGGGGGCTTGGAGGTGGCTTTGTCCAGTGGATCGGCCATGGTCATGTCCTCGGTGCAGAAACGGCGAAGGGCCTGAAGCGATTGAACGCCCAGGCCCTTCGAATTTCAACTGTACCGCAGGTCTGTCAGAAGACGACGGTTTTGTTGCCGTGCACCAGCACCCGGTCTTCCAGGTGATAACGCAGGCCACGGGCCAGCACCATCTTCTCGACATCGCGGCCGAAACGCACCATGTCTTCGATGCTGTCGCTGTGGCTGACGCGCACCACGTCCTGTTCGATGATCGGACCGGCATCCAGCTCTTCGGTCACATAGTGGCAGGTTGCGCCAATCAGCTTCACGCCACGCAGGGAGGCCTGGTGATACGGTTTGGCACCGACGAACGACGGCAGGAAGCTGTGGTGAATGTTGATGACCTTGTGCGCGTATTCGCGGCACAACTGCGGCGGCAGGATTTGCATGTAACGGGCAAGCACCACCACTTCGGCATCGTGCTGTTTGACCAGGCGCGAAACCTCGGCGAAGGCCGGCTGCTTGTCCTGCGGATTGACCGGGACGTGGTAGTACGGAATGCCGTGCCACTCCACCATGCTGCGCAAGTCATCATGGTTGGAAATCACACAGGAAATTTCGCAGTCCAGTTCATCACTGTGCCAGCGGTGCAGCAAGTCGGCCAGGCAGTGCGACTCGCGGCTGGCCATCAGGACCACGCGTTTCTTTTGTTCGGTATCGGTGATGCGCCAGTCCATCGAGAACTCTTCGGCGATCGGGGCAAAGGCTTCGCGAAGCGCTTCGATACCAAAGGGCAGGGAGTCGGCACGGATCTCGTGACGCATGAAGAACCAGCCACTGAGGTTGTCCGAGTGATGGCTCGCTTCAGTGATCCAGCCGTTGTGTGATGCCAGAAAGTTACTGACTTTGGCAACGATGCCAACACGGTCCGGGCAAGAAATCACCAGACGAAAAGTGCGCATGAGGGGGAAACTCCAGAACTTCGCAAAGGCCGCCATTCTAGCGATTGCGCAGAAAAACTGCAGTATTGTTGACGATTCGCCTTGCCCGAAGGTCGGAGCGGCAGGACGGACAGCGCCAGTGCGGGTTCACCCCGATGCTCTAATGGAGCCGGTCAAATGTTAAATTATGTATATCCGGCAGACCTGGACCACACTAATACATGCATTACCGATGCGCGCCAAAGACACAGCAATTAAATTAAATAAAGTTCGCTTAAATGTTTACTTGATGAAACACCGTGACTATTATTGCCGCACTGTCACCTGCCATCCAGCGCACAACATAAGGTAGTCCACATGTCCTTGATCAACGAATATCGCGCCACCGAAGAAGCTATCAAAGAGCTGCAAGCCCGTTTGAAGAACCTGTCCCAAGACGACAAACTGCAAACCGAGCTGGAATTCGAAGGCAAACTGCGCACCCTGATGGGTGAATACTCGAAATCCCTGCGCGACATCATCGCGCTGTTGGATCCAGAATCCAAAACCAAGGCACCACGTGGCGGTGCAGTGAAAACTACCGGCACCAAGCGTGCGCGCAAAGTTAAACAATACAAAAACCCGCACAACGGTGAAGTCATCGAAACCAAAGGTGGCAACCACAAGACGCTGAAAGAGTGGAAAGCCAAGTGGGGCGGTGACGTGGTGGAAGGCTGGGCTACCCTGCTGGGCTAAGCTTCAGAGCTTGTCGCAGACGGACCCGTGACAAAAAATAACGCCAGCAAATGCTGGCGTTTTTTATGCCCGGTGTTCTAAGCCCTGGCATCTTCGATTTCAAAGACGCAAACGCTGACGCAATCCCTGGACATAATCCTGCCACTCACTGAGCACCCCCTGCTGAAACGGAGTAGCACTAACGCTCAATTGGGCCGCGGCGTCTACAAAACTTTCAAGGGTATTTGGCGCCCCCCACTCGGGTTCTGACAAACGTTTCTGACAGAATATTCGCCAGCGTTCTTGCTCCTCGGGATTCAACGTGTCGGAAAAGTTACGTGCGCGATATCGAAACAGCAATTCAGGCAAACGTTCGTCATCGAAAGGCCACAGCTGTTGTGCCAATTGCACCGGGTCAACGGTTCTGACTTGCTCACACAATCGCCGATCCCGATCACCGATAAATCCATCATATAACTGTTGCTCCGGATCCTGGCTCTGGGAAAAATCTTCGCGAGCATAGATCGCCAGGATTTTATCCAGCCAAACTTTCCTGGCGTCACTGAGCTGTAACACCCGCTGCTGATACAGCGCCATATCCAACCCCAGACGCTGCTGATCTTCCTGGCGAAGTACCGACAACGGTGCCACCACCGGGCACTTGTTGATGTGAATCAGCTTCAACGGCACCGGCAACTCGCCTTCGGCCAGCTCGTCACGGCGGGTATACAAGCGCTGACGCAAGCTTTCGGCATCCAGATCGAGCAAGCCCTGGGGATCGAGGTGCAGGTCACAGACAATCAGGGCGTTCTTGTTGCGCGGGTGCCAGGCCAGCGGCAACACCACACCCACATAGCTGCGCGCGGCCGAAAAACGCCCGGAAACATGCACCAGCGGTTGCAGCAGGCGAATCTGGTCCATGACTTTTTGCTTGCTGCGCAGTTGAAACAGCCAGTCGTACAGTTTTGGCTGTTTTTCCCGTATCAGGCGCGCCAGGGCGATCGTCGCGCGAACGTCCGACAGCGCTTCGTGGGCATTGCCATGGTCGATGCCGTTGGCAGCGGTCAGGCGTTCGAGCTTGAGCGTGACCCGCCCCTCGTCATCGGTCGGCCAGATCAGGCCATCGGGGCGCAAGGCATAGGCGGCGCGCACCACATCGATCAGGTCCCAGCGGCTGTTGCCGCCCTGCCATTCCCGCGCATAAGGGTCGAAAAAGTTTCGGTACAGGCTGTAGCGGGTCATCTCGTCGTCGAAACGCAAGGTGTTATACCCCGCGCCACAGGTACCGGGCGCGGCCAGTTGCGCATGCACCCGGGTCATGAAGTCGGCTTCGCTCAAGCCTTGCGCCTGCAGTTGCCCGGGGGTGATTCCGGTGATGGTGCAGGCGGCCGGATGCGGCAGGATGTCATCACTGGGCTGGCAGTAAAGGTTGACCGGCGCGTCGATTTCATTGAGATCGAAGTCGGTGCGCAGGCCGGCCATTTGCAACGGACGGTCGCAACGGGGATTGATGCCAGTGGTTTCGTAGTCGTACCAGAAGATAGAGGTCACGGGCGATTCCTGAACTGAAGATCGGCAAAGTCTAGGCGTTCACCTCCCGCCCCGGCCAGTAGTCTTGTCATTCAAGCACCTTGCGCGACTCGCCATGCACTACATAGTTATGTCGTTTCCCTCCGTATAGGCTGCTAGCATCGGATGGACAAAGAATCCCGATCCAGGCCACATCGTCAGGTTGCCCATGCTCGAGACCACAGCACTGCCAGGGAACGCGCCGCTGTCACCGCCACTGGATACGCGGTACCAGGTCGAAACGCCGGAGGGCGTCGACCTGCCACTGCGCCCGGCCGGTTTGATGGTCCGTGCGCTGGCATTCTCCATCGATCTCGGTTTGCGCGGCCTGATCCTGGGCGTGCTGTTCATTGTGCTGGCGACGCTCGGCAAACTGGGCGCCGGGCTCGGCTCGATCCTGCTGTTCGTAGTGAGCTGGTGGTACATGGTGCTGTTCGAGGTGCTGAACCACGGCCGCTCGCCGGGCAAGCAATGGATGGGACTGCGGGTGGTGCACGACGATGGCACCCCGGTCGGCTGGTCCGCCTCGCTGCTACGCAACCTGCTGCGCGTTGTTGACCTGTTGCCCTTCGGTTACTTCCTCGGGGCCATCAGTTGCCTGCAACATCCCCACTTCAAGCGCCTCGGCGATATCGCCGCCGGGACCTTGGTGATCTACCGCGAACAATCGCACACCCGCCCCGCCCCCCCTGAAGCCCAGCCCCGCCGCCCGGCCTTTGCCCTGACACTCACCGAGCAACAGGCGATTCTCGGGTTTGCCGAGCGCCAGGGCGAACTCTCCCAGGCGCGGGTCAATGAACTGGCCGCGATCCTCGCCCAACCATTGCAAGTCCAGCCTGCACAGGCGGTGACCGAGCTCAATGGCATCGCCCGCGGCTTGCTGGGGCCGACATGAAGCAAAGCTTTTTTGAAAGCCGGCACAAAGCCGAATGGGACCGCTTCTCCCACCTGCTCGAGCAGTTGGAACGCGACGGCAAAGTCACCGACGCCGGCAGTTTCCCAAAGGATTACCGACGCCTCTGCCAACACTTGGCACTCGCACGGGAGCGCGGCTACAGCAGTTTTCTGATCGAAGCCTTGCAGCGCCACGTGCTGCGCGGGCATCAACAGCTTTACCGACACCGCAGCCGTCTGGGGGCCAACATGCTGGCATTCATCCTGGCCGACTTTCCGCGACTGGTGCGCGAACAGTGGCGTTTCGTCCTCGCCGCCAGCCTGATGTTCTTTGCCAGCCTGGCCGGTTTCGCGCTGCTGGTGTACCTGTACCCGGATCTGGTCTACAACCTGATCCCCGCCGAGCAGGTCAGTGAGATGCAAAGCATGTACGACCCCGTTGCCGGCCACCTCGGGCGCACGGCGGAGCGGGCCGCCAGTGAGGACTGGGCGATGTTCGGCTACTACATCATGCACAACATCGGCATTGCCTTTCAGACCTTCGCCAGTGGTTTGCTGTTCGGCTTGGGTAGCGTGTTTTTCCTGATGTTCAACGGCCTGATGATCGGGGCGGTGGCCGGGCACCTGACCTACGTCGGCTACGGGCAAACCTTTTGGTCATTCGTGATCGGCCATGGCGCTTTCGAACTCAGCGCCATCGCCCTGGCCGGTGCCGCTGGTCTGAAGCTGGGCTGGGCGTTGGTCGCCCCGGGGCGCCTGCCACGGGCCGAGGCCTTGCGATTGGCGGCGCGCAAGAGCGTGCTATTGATCTGCGGGGTCATGCTGTTTCTGTTGATCGCAGCGTTTATAGAAGCCTATTGGTCGTCAATGACCGGCCCTTCGCACCAGACCAAATACCTGGTCGGCGCGGCGCTCTGGCTGCTGGTGGTGGTTTATCTCGTGTTCGCCGGACGTCGCCGCCATGCGCCTGAGTGACGCCACGGTGGTGATTCGCCCGCGCTCGACCTGGGAAGCCATGGACCTCGGGGTGCTCCTGAGCCAGCGCCACCGACGCCTGTTGATGACCAGTTGGGCCATGGTCACCTTGCCCATTTTCGCGCTGCTCAGTTGGGGATTCCGGGATTCGCCCTCGCTCGCCGTGTTCATTTTCTGGTGGCTGAAGCCGGCGTTCGAACGCTTGCCCTTGTACATCCTGTCCAAAGCCATGTTCGGTGAAACGCCCACGCTCAAGCAGGCCCTGCACCAATGGCCGCGCCTGCTCAAGCCGCAATTGCTGGCCAGCCTGACCTGGCGACGCCTGAGTTTGCACCGCAGCTTCGTCATGCCGGTGGTGCAACTCGAAGGACTCCACGGGCAGCAACGGCAACAGCGCCTACAGGTGCTGTTGCAGCGAAACGCCGGCGCCGCACGCTGGCTGACGATCATCGGTGCGCACCTGGAAGGCGCGTTGTGGATCGGCTTGATGGTGCTGTTCTATCTACTCCTGCCACAGCAGGTCGCGCTCGACTGGAGCTGGCAGTCGCTGATCTCGGCGGCCAACCAGGACTGGCGTTGGCTGGAACACCTGACCAACGGCTTTTATGCACTGGTGCTGGTGGTCTGGGAGCCGATCTATGTCGCCTGCGGCTTCAGCCTTTACCTGAACCGGCGCACCGTGCTGGAGGCCTGGGATATCGAACTGGTGTTCCGCCGAATGCGCCAGCGTCTGGTCAGTGCAGGCGCTGTCCTGTTGATGGCCGTGATTGTGCTGATGCCGACCACCCACAGCGTGTGGGCCGGCGAACCGGCCATTTCACCCGACAGCCCGCGCCTGCTGGACCAGCCCCTGAGCAGCCAGGCCTCCAGGGACAGCATCAAGGCGATCCTCGAACAGCCGCCCTTCAAGAACCGGGAAACGGTGACGCGCTACCGTTTTGGCGAAGAGCAATCGAGTGCTGAAGCCGCGGATAATGGCAAGACACCGCAATGGTTGAAGGCCCTGCTGAAACTGTTCGAGGGGCAGCATTTCGGGGCATTGGCGACCCTGATTGAAATCGTGCTGTGGGGCATCGTCATGGGTGCCGTCGGCCTGTTGATCTGGCGCTATCGCGACGGGTTGCAGGCGTTCGTCAGCCGCCGATCGATCACCGACAATAAAGCCACGCAACCGTTACCGCAGCAGGCATTCGGCATGGACCTCAAGCCAGAATCCCTGCCCGCCGACATCGCCGCCCACGCCGAAAGGCTTTGGCAGACTTATCCACGCGAAGCACTTGGTCTGCTTTATCGCGCCCTGCTCAGCCGTCTGTTGTACGACTTCAACATCGCGTTCAAGTCCGCCGACACTGAAGGCCAGGTGCTTCAGCGTATCGAGCTATTACAGCAACCGGCCTTGCTGGCCTACAGCAAAAACCTGACCGGGCACTGGCAAAACATGGCCTACGGTCATCGCCTGCCACCTGCTCAGGTGCAACAGGAACTGTGTAACGGCTGGCGTATTCTGTTCGGCTCGCAGGTTGTCCGTTGAATCGGCGCTGGGGGTCGATAGCCGCTGCGTTGGTCGCCGTGTTGCTGGCGGCGCTGGGTGTTTATCAGTACCTCAAGGCAACCCCCTACCAGACCGACATCGACCACGGTCCCTCCCCCGAAGCCAGGGCCAACCCATATCTGGCGGCGCAGCTGTTCCTGCGCAAGCAAGGCCTGAGCGTCGACCACGCCAACGGCCTCGACATCCTGCCCAGCCTCGACCCGCATCAACACAGCCTGCTGTTGCTCGGGGATCGCTACAACATGACCCCACGGCAGATCGACCAGGTGCTGAACTGGACCCGGGCCGGCGGGCGGCTTCTGTTCGTCGCCGAATCGCTGTGGGATGAAAAACTCGGCCATAGCAATGACCTGCTGCTCGATCGGGTGCAACTGCACCAATCCCTGAGCAAAGACCTCAAGGACCCGCCGCCGGATGTCGGTGACGATCCGTACCCGCAACTGACCAAGCTCTATCTGGAAAACGAAGACGCCCCGGCCTATGCCGGTTTCGATACCGCGTTCCATCTCGAAGACCCGAAAAACCTCGCCCAGGCCTGGGCCAACAGCGCCAGGGCCACGCACATGATGCAACTCAAATACGGCCTCGGCTCGATCATCGTGGTCACCGATGCCGACCTGTGGAAAACCCCGGCCATCGACCGGTACGACAACGCCTGGCTGCTTTGGTACCTGACCGCCGACACCCGCGTGACGCTGATCTTCAATACCGATCACGACAGCCTGCCGACCTTGCTGCTGCGTTATTTTCCCCAGGCGCTGGTCGCGTTGTTCGCTTTGATCGGCCTGGGTTTCTGGCACTTCGGTGTGCGTCAGGGGCCATTGCTGGAACCGGCGCCGAAAGCGCGCCGGCAGCTGCAGGAGCACCTGCGCGCCAGTGCCGACTTCCTGTTGCGCCGCAACGGTCAGGCCGGCCTGCTGCAAGCCTTGCAGCAAGACATCCTGCGGCGCGTGCGGCGTCGCCATCCCGGCTTTGAACAACTCGCCGTTGCCGATCAATGGCTGATGCTCGCGCGCCTGACCGGCCAACCCACACGCGCCATCAGCCAGGCCATGAGCCCGCGACCGAAGCAACGGCTTTCCAGCGTTGAATTCAGCCGTCAGGTCGCCCACCTGCAAACCTTGAGGAACGCCCTATGAGTCAACCAATCGAGCCCGAGGCAGCCAGTCATGCCACTCAACAACGTCAGCGTGCCAGCCACCTGGCCCAGGCCGTACGCCATGAATTGCAAAAAGCCTTGATCGGCCAGGACAGTGTGATCGACGACGTCCTGACGGCGCTGATCGCCGGCGGCCATGTGCTGCTCGAAGGCGTACCGGGCTTGGGCAAGACCCTGTTGGTTCGCGCCCTCGCCCGCTGCTTCGGCGGTGAGTTCGCGCGCATCCAGTTCACCCCGGACCTGATGCCGAGCGACGTCACCGGGCATGCGGTGTATGACTTGCAGACCGAGCAATTCAAGCTGCGCAAAGGCCCGTTGTTCACCAACCTGCTACTGGCCGACGAGATCAACCGCGCCCCGGCGAAAACCCAGGCGGCGCTGCTCGAAGCCATGCAGGAACGGCAAGTCACCCTCGAAGGTCGTGCCCTGCCCATCGCGCAGCCGTTCATGGTGCTCGCCACGCAAAACCCCATCGAACAGGAAGGTACCTATCCGCTACCGGAAGCCGAACTGGATCGCTTCATGCTCAAGGTGCGCATGGACTACCCCGACGCCAAGCAAGAGCTGAACATGGTCCGTCAGGTCAGCCGCTCGACCCGGGCCGACATGCTCGATGTGCAACCGATGCGCACCTTGTTGCAGGCCAAGGATGTACTGGCCCTGCAACGCATCGCCAGCGACCTGGCACTGGACGATCAGGTGCTCGATTACGCCGTGCGCCTGGCCCGATCCACCCGCAACTGGCCAGGCCTGACCCTCGGCGCCGGACCTCGGGCATCCATTGCCCTGGTACGATGTGCCCGGGCCCGCGCGCTGCTGCGCGGTGGTGAATTCGTGGTTCCGGATGACGTCAAGGGCTGCGCCCTGGCCGTGCTGCGTCATCGTGTACGTATCGCGCCGGAGCTGGACATCGAGGGCCTGGATGTCGATCAGGTGCTCCGGCAGATGCTCGACCAAGTGCCGGCGCCACGGGTTTGAACGTCGTGGCCCGCTGTGCACCTGTAGGAGCTGCCGAAGGCTGCGATCTTTTGATCTGGCTGCACGGTGTTACACCATGAAACCCTCGCGCCTGCTGTTGATCTGGCTGGCACTGCTGCTGGTTATCGGCATCGTGCTCGGTGCATTGCGGGCGCTGGACGTCGCCGTTCCTTCAAGCCTGTTGTCGATCAACTGGGGATTGCTGCTGGCGCTGCTGGCCCTGGCAATACTCGACGCCATCCGCCTCCAACGCCTGCCCTCCCCCCGCGTACGACGACAAATGCGTGGCAGCCTGGCGCTGGGTCGCTGGAGCGAAGTGCGAATGGAAGTCGTGCATGACTTCCCCCAACCACTGAACATTCAGGTCTTCGACCATGTGCCCAACGGCCTGAGCTTCGAAAACCTTCCCCTGTCGGTCGAACTTCAGCCCGGCCAGCACAGCGAGGCTGGCTATCGCCTGCGCCCGCTCAAGCGCGGCCACTTCACCTTCGAACATTGCGAAGTCAACATGCCGAGTCCATTGGGCCTGTGGTCCGGCAAACGTCTGCTCAGCGTGACCGACCACACCCGCGTCTACCCCGACTTCGCGCGCCTCTACGGCGGCCAACTGCTGGCGGTGGACAACTGGCTCAGCCAGCTCGGCGTACGCCAGCGGCAACGACGCGGCCAGGGCCTGGAGTTTCACCAGCTAAGGGAATTTCGCGAAGGCGACAGCCTGCGCCAGATCGACTGGAAAGCCACCGCCCGCCAACGCATGCCGATTGCCCGCGAATATCAGGACGAACGCGATCAACAGATCATTTTCATGCTCGACTGCGGTCGGCACATGCGCAGCCAGGACGGCGAACTGGCGCACTTCGATCACGCGCTCAATGCCTGTTTGTTGCTGAGCTACGTCGCGCTGCGTCAGGGAGACGCGGTGGGCCTGAGTACATTTGCCAGCGAACAGCAGCGCTACCTTGCACCGGTAAAAGGCACCAGCCATCTCAACACACTGCTCAACACGGTTTATGACCTGGAAAGCACTCACCACAGTGTTGATTATCAGGCCGCTGCCAGCCTGTTACTGGCTCGGCAGCAGCGCCGGGCGCTGGTGGTCTTGGTGACCAACTTGCGCGTTGAGGACGATGAAGATTTGCTGACCGCCGTCAATCGCATGGGCAAGGCGCACCGGGTGATCGTCGCCAGCCTCAGGGAAGACGTGCTCGACAGTCTGCGCCAGACACCGGTGCAAACCCTGCAGGAGGCACTGGCCTATTGCGGCACGGTTGACTACCTGAATGCGCGGGCAGAACTCCATGAGCAGTTGAGTGCTCATGGAGTGCAGGTGGTGGATGCCCAACCTGAACAGTTGGGCCCTGCTCTGGTCACACACTACTTGAGCAGAAAAAAAGCAGGATCGATCTAGGGGGCGTTGTTGACGGTCATTCAACTCGACGATAAAACACGCAAGTTCTGCGGTTCGTAAACCCTGCCGTCGAGTTGGATAGTTTTTAGTGCAAGGGGGTCTAGTTTCACATCCACCTCAACATTTGCCATACGCAGTGCGGCCGTACCGGCTTTTTTAGAACCATGCAACTCCACAGTAAAATCGGTATCCCCCGCCTCAAAAATATCCATCTGATTCAGGTCATAGTGGTTCCAATCGGCAAGCGGCTGATCAGCAATCTTGCCACTCAGGTCAATAGGGAATTCTTTTCCCTTGCTGGTTATCACTACGACTTTTGAGTTCTCACCGTCGAGATAGTTTTCATACATAAAGGCAATCCGATACTTTACTCCCGTCATCTGAGACTCAGAAAAAGTAGCCGTATCCATTTTCTGTTCCACCTTTGCAAGGCTATTCATTGCCAAGTAGTCACCTACACTCTCATCTTTCTGTATCACTGCGTATCCCACGCCATCATGTGTCCAGGAGCTCTTCCAGTCTGCGGGAAAGTTGCCGCGTAAAATAAAATTGCGCCCTTTGATATCGTCATCGTTCATGATGCATTCACCTCTATCAATCAACAGTTGCGAAGTCGATGAATTCGACCCGGTTGTCAAGCTAATGCCCCAAGGCCCTCAGGGCAGCGCCCCCTCAATCACCCAGTTTGTCCAGAACAGCTTTGGTGTAGGCTGAACCTCCGACCTTCGCCAAGTACCGCACGTGCACAATGATGTCTGTCAGACTGTCGATCAGTTTGATCTGGTCTGGCGATTTGGGTCGTGGTAATTCGAAGTGCCAATGCGATACCGCTCCTGTTCCTTCAAATGGCAGGTAGCGTTCATCACCAAAACTCACCTGGAACAAACCGTAGTCATCCAGACCGTGGCTGATTCCCTGTTGCTGATTGGGGCGCGGATTCAGAAAAATCCCCGATGGCGGCATTTCCTCTCCGTCGCCATACAACCAGTCAAGTGAGTCGATATCGGCTTTGTGTACTGTGGTACTGCCGGTTTGCGTCAAAATCGCGTGAACATCCTGATAAGGACCGAGTACCGCGGGCAGAGACAGCGAGACACTCGTGATCTGCCGGCAGTAATGGCCGGGATAATCACTGTCGAATAATCTTTGGGAAAAGTTAAATTCAAGTTTGCCATTGTTGAGTTCGTCTATCACCGCTGTCCAGTCTTTCCCTGAGATGGACTTTTCTTTCTCGAAAAGGTCGCGCAAAGAGATGGTTTTGGTCAGCTCCAGCCGGCGTTCGTTTCGCTCAAGATACATGCGTTCCAAACGCAACAGGTCAAGCAACATGGATTCGCCCGCACTCAGGCCATGGTGATGGTCCATCCAGACATTAGGGCGAATGACCTGCGTGTCGAAATCGCCCATCTCGTATTGAAAGCTGGCTTGCGCACTCAGGCAAATGCTCACCACGGCGTCATAAGCCTGGAAGTACAACGTGGCCATCTGGCTCAGCAACCAACGATAGAGCTCAACATTGGTGGACCGGGTTTTGTAAAAGGAAAAAATTTCCTGGGCCTGGTCATTGGCTTTTTGTGTTTGCGCCAGGCTGCTTCTCGCTGCATTGAGAGAGTGTTGTTGTGCTGTCAGCTGTTCCTGAAGGACTAGCAACTCACTATTGGCCTGTCTTTCGGCAAAGTCCCACTCTTGTTCTCGGCGGGCATAAAAAGCTGATCGATGTAGAACGTCTCCCATCGCAAATTGTAAACCGCTAATTCCGTACAAGTTTTTGTATACGGCCTCCAGCGGTGACCCATAATCCGAGCCACCGTTCGCCATACCGAAAACATTCGGCACGGTCCTCGCAACAGCTGCAGCGGTAATAGGCGCTGCGGCTGCGGCAGCCGTCAGCCTGCCTCCAATGTAAAAGTAGTCCCCAGCTACTTCCGGAACCAAAAGCGCGCTGGCACTGATATCCCTATAGTGCCGCGCCCGCTCTTCAACCATTTTCTGACTTTGTTTAAGCCCCTGCAGCGATGCCTCCATCTGCTTGATCGTTTCCTCCTGAATGGTCCTGGCATGTGCTCCCAGTGCGATGACATGACTCTGCTGCAGCTCCTCCAACTGCCCACGGTCACTCTGCTCCATCAGTTGACGCACCTCCCGACCAAAGCCGATCAGCGTTTGCACTGCGTTTTGTGCCGTGGACAGCAGGGTACGGAATCGATAATGCGGAATCGTCTTCCACCCGCCCGCATTGCGCGTTGCCCCCGATGAACCGCCAGCCTGGGCGCGAAGCAAATCAAGTGGATTCGTCGGCGGAGCATACAGCGCCAGCATCATCGGTTTGCCATCGATGGTCAGGTTATGCCGCATGTTCCACAAGCACTCGTCAATGTACTTCCAGGTGTCCAGCAACTGCTCGTTGGTGAATGGACGAAAAACACCCAGCTTCAATATTTCAAAATCGGGTGTGCCCTCGACGCAGGCGGGCAGGTTCGCGACGTCGACATCAAGTGTTCCCGCGAACGATTCCAGGGGCGAAACGGTTACGGCTGGGTCGTCAAGAATGTCTTTGGCTGACTGCGGCTTCCAGTGGCTCATGGCTTTTGCTGTGGGTGCCGCCCCCATCAGTGACAACGCACGCACATATTGCAGTTTCGCCGCCGTCAGACTGTCGCGGGTCAATCGACGATAAAGCGAGTCGGCATGCGCGATGATGCAACGCACGTAGCCCATGAAAATAGCTTTGCGATAGTGAATCCGATTGGAAAAGGCGATGGCATCAGGGTCAACCAACCCTTTGGCCTCGAAGCTGATACTGCCCTCTTCCAGCAATGGGCGACAAAACCAGAATTGCTCACCGGGAACCGCTTCGCGGTTGCTATCGGTGCGAATATGCGGGTTGAATATGTATTGATACCAGCGTTGCGACTCATGGTAGTTGCGCTGTTCGCAGAGCCGATGGGCAATCAGGAATGGCAGGTGAAAGAACAGTTCCCAATAAAAAGTGCCGTGGGCACTGTTGAAATCGATGGGAGCCCATCTAATTTCGTCATTTATGCCTTCAACCGGCAATGGTTCTTTTGTGTTCTGAGTAACCAGACTCAAGATGTCATCAATGGAGATAGCCGCTTTGGCTACCAGTTCCGGAGCAAAAAGAGAATTGAGGCGAATCCATTTGAGGTCGGTGATATTCAACTTTGAAATATCCAGGAACTGCGCCCCGGATTTCTGCTTGCTGATCTGTGGTGCATCACCGAGGGTGACCGCACCATTTTTCAAATTATGTTGCAAACGGGTGTCAGCGAATGGGTCAGCAATCAGCGACTTAAAGTCTTCGCCGGAACCCAGCACGTCATCGAATATCGAATTTCTCGCCGCGACAAAATAATCCCATTTTTCATAAGGGTCCTTAGCAGCAAAACATATAACCAACCTATCATCGCTACTTTTGTCGCCAGCATAATTCACAACTGCCAACTTCGTTGAAGGGTCACCAAACCAATGCTTCAGCTTCTTTTTCCCCAGACTCGTCGGGGTCGACCATACTCCGTTCGCAGCCAGATAGGAAAGTTTTATCTCAAACTCCCACCAACCATTTATTTTAAAATGACCACCTTCATACTCGATCGTGAAATCGACCATTTCCAAACGTTCAACCTGAACCACCATCAAGCGTCCGGCGAAAAATACCGGGCGCATTTCCACCGTATCCTTCGCAGTTGGCAAAGTGATGGGGGCCCACTCGGTCCAAGCCGCAGGGTCAAGAAACTTGCTATTACTGTTTAAATCAACATGGGCCTTGCGCCAGAAATAGCCAAAAGGCTGCACCCTTTGCCGACCAATAAAATAATAGTCGGCATTTTTGAAACTCTGGCCCTTTCCAGTTCCCGTACCGTCGATACTATTGATATAGCCCGAAACGAGATCGAGATTGCACACTTCTTCAAAGTTCTTCAAATGCTCAAACAGCGCCGTTTGTACAGCCGATTCATTGAGCGTACTTTGACTCAGGTTATTCTCCAACTCCTTGAACGAATCGGACTTCCCAAGACGCAACGTCGGATTCAACCAGTTCTCCGGATAATCGAGCAACATCTGATAACCGGCCCAATCACTGATATTGCAATAGCGCTGATGCCAGGCAATCAACTCTTCTTGAGTGAACTCTGTTGCATGACCGGGTTCCAGACCACCGTAGACAGCACCTATATACTGTTGAAGGCAAGCAATGGCTTCAGCTAGCCGCGAAGTATCGGGTTCCTGGCCAACCTGACTGTCCAATAATAAATATTGGTATAAATCATCCAGCGACGTCAGGTTAAGTTCCCTGGCATCTGGATCATTGGGCGCCACTTGCCCCAGATAAAAATCGGCCAGGGCCGAGCAGCGCCTTTCTTCCAATGTACCAATGATGGAGTTATTCATTTTTTAATGCTCCTGAATGCAGCATGCACCCGGCGGTTTCAATAAAAACACCCGTTCGATATTCAGCAATAAGTGTTCAGGGATTAATCAATGACTTTTTCCAACATGCACGTGAACATCCGGCGCCCATGCTTCGGTTGTGTCGATGTGTCGTTGTTTGACCGAGAACACATGTGGCCCTGTTGAAAGTGGTTCGGCAATCGTTACTTTCCAGTTGCCGTCAGCGCCTACGCTGGTTCTTGCCAGCAGCGCGCCCTGCTTACCTTCAAATACATATATCTGCGCTGAGGAACTCCCCGTACCGCTGAGCTCCGGTTGAACGTCCACTTCAGCGTGTTGGGCAGGAATCGCCACCACCGGAGGCGGTGCATCCAGGCGACCCGGTAATATCAGGCGCTGATCAAGTCGATCGCAGTAGAAGGTCAAATCGAAGGCACCGTTGCGCAGATTCTGGCAACTAATATCCCAACTGAGGGATGCGCCATTGGCGCCGATCGCTACATAGGCACCTGTTGCCGGGGTGAACAGCATTCCTAACCCCTTCGCCGAGAAATCACTGTCCCACGCCAGCATCGCACGAGCCCCTTCCAGGTCGACGCCATCAGGCAAGTTGATTACGAGCTGGTATTGATGACCTCTGATAAAGGCCAGTGGCACGCTGCTGTCAGCAATACTTGTCGTGGTGTCGGTCAACGTGAACGTCCAGTCAATGGCCGGAACAACTTGAAGATCGAATATGCGCTGGTCCCCCGCGCCAGCCTCACGAACGGCGGTCACTTCATACTTCCCAGCCACATCAACCTCGAAGGGGTAGGTTGAACGCCCCATTGCATCGGTAGGGATGCTGACAGATGCCAGCAGTTCTCCACTCGGACCTGTAACGCTCCACAAAATCGGGCAGTTGCCAATGAACCGGGACTGGTTATGCGACTCCTCTCTGACCGTGACCCACAGCAAGGTAGGCGTACCAGAACCTGCCACAGGGAACCGATAATCCGCAGACTCTCCGTGAATAACCGCCGATTTGGCCACATCGATTTCAAGCTGTTGCTCGTCCATCTCGACCTTGGCGGTAAATGTCTGTTTCCCGGCATTAACGTCAGGCACAGTGAACTCCGCGATCCCCTTCTCGGTGGTGAGTTTTGTTTCAATCGGCTCCTCTGCGGCATCGAGGTACAACTCAACCGACACACCTGGGGACGGCAGCTTGCCCAACCCGAACACATGGCAGCGAAGCACCAGTGGCTCCCCGTCCACGGCCATCGACACCTCTTCCAGGAGCTTGATGGAAGGCTTGTCGACAAAGGTGATGTTGTTGATGACCTTCGAATCCTTGGTGCTGTAACTGGCCACCAGGCGCGCTTTTTCAACAGGCTCAATACTTCTGACACGGGTGCGGGCGATGCCCTCCTCATCTGTAATTGCCACCAGAGGATCAGCCACCACGCCCTGTCCTGAAAACGTCACGGTACGGCCAACCCCTGAGTTGGAGTGCTCGTCGGCAAGACGCACCCACACTGGAAAGATCCCTTCGCCACCCGCAAGAAATGTCTCGTCTGGTTCTGGATCGGGTGTGCCGCCAAGGTCAAAGCCAAGCGAGTACTCATCGCAGTCGACAATGATCTTCGGTGCATAAACCACCTGAGCCAGACCATAAGAGCCTTTGATCTGCACTGCGCCCATCCACGGCCCTTTTTCTGGCCTGAAGCGAATGACCGCACGGCCCTCATGATCGGTAATTGAAATATCCTCCAGCAAACCGGGGCGGTCGGAGGTCCACTGAACCGTGATATTCGGCATTGGTCGGTTGGCAAGATCACGCAAGCACAACTCGACCAGCGCGACCTGATTCTCAGCATTGGCTATCAGGGTGTCATTGATGCAGCGGATTTCGTGAGTCACGCTCTGGCCGATTTCGCCAATTTCCCTGGATTGCCCCTCTACCGTCGACTCGGACAGGCTCTCAAGGACGTGTTCCGCCACGTCACGATAGGCGGGGGTGTCGCTGTCTGGAGTGAGCGATCCCAATCGGATAATGGCTTTCGCATCCAGTCCACTGCGGGTCGCCAGTCCACGAATGCGCAGCAGGGCATCCAGCGTGGTGACGTCGCGAACGATCGGCATCTCAGGGCTCAAATAGAGGATGCATTCAAGCACCTCCCTGACGCCCCACTTCAGCACCACCGCCAGCCGGGTCGCGGCGGAATCACGGATCAGCCGCTGATCTTCCGGCGTCAGCATGGCCGGTAAAGCGTTGACCAGTTCCAGGTATTGCAACAGCGTTTGGGCGGGTTGCCCGGTGTGCATGACAGCTCGCTGAAACAGTGTCAGTTGATACAACGTACTCAAGGTAAGTGCTTGCGCATCATTGAGGCCGAACCATTGCCAGTTCTGTCGCGTCGTCAGGGCTACGAGCATTGCGGAACTCAACGACAACTTTTTAACAACCTCGGCCCGCTGTACCAGATGCTCCAGCAGGTTAAGCACATCATCACCAACATTGACTTTATCGGCCCCCGAAGTAACCGCTGCGAGTGCCCGTGTGGTTTCCATCACCAACAGGTAAACACCACCCTTGTTGACCCATTTGAGCAGCGGCAACACCACGTCTGGTGACACACTCAAATACACGGACAGACTTTCCTGAATCACTGCGCATTGCGCATCCCGGGCCTGCAGCACCAATGCCAAAATGACCGCGCGGGCATTATCCACATCGGCCTCGGGTAATTTCGCGTCCACCACTGCCGCTTGAATCTCGGCGACGGCCCGGTCGTAATCGTTCTCATCGCTGGGAAGGTTCGACACCAGGCCATCGGCATCTACCAGTTGATCCAGCAGAGACAGCCAACCTCGCGAAGGGATGGCGTTGCTCTGTGGAACACCCGCTGCCGTGAAGACTTCTTCGGTGAGCCGCACTGGCTGCAGTCGCCCGTGGATTTCTTGCAGCAACATGACGTCTGCTTCAGTGGCCATGGGGGGAGCAATCACCTGAGCCACATGCTGTACCAGCCAGGTCACACTCAGGTCGTTTTCCTGCAACCACTGGACACAGGTTTGTACCGCATGGATAACACTCAGCACGTCACCGACGCCACTGGTGCCGCTGATCAGTAGGCGGGGCTCGCCGAGCAGGCGTTGCACCACTTCGCTTGCACCGCGCTCACTCAAGGTTTCCAGCAGGGCCGCCAGTTCTATCGGGCTGACGCGCAAAAAAGAAGCGAGCAGTACCAAGCGATAAAATGAAGACACGACCGACAGACTGCACTGCAGTTCGTCGCGCTGGTTATAGCTCTTGGCGACGAAGCGCGCGAGGTATAGCCAGGATTCCTGGTTGAGGCCCAGGCTGCTGCAAATCTGATCGACGGTGCGCTTGTCGTTGCGGGTTTGAGGCTCGATCGCGAAAAAGTGGTTATCCAGTTTCAGCGGCGTGTCGAACAAAGCCTGAACGTTGAAAATGCGATCGAACTGAGAAAGTTCTTCTCCGCGACCGCAAGGGGAAATCTCGTCAATCAACGCAGCGAATTGCTCTGCAGTACACTTGAACTGCAGACGAAACTCCTGGAACAGGCCGATGACTCGAAGGGTATTGTTGGTAATTCTGGAGGGCCTGTCCGCCAACTCGCTCAATCGGGTCGCAGGGTCAACGATATCGCCCCGTACTTCGGCATTGAACGCTGCCATGATCAGTCGATCACATTGATCTGGAGGTAGCTCCAACCAACGGCTCAGACGCAGCATGCGGTTCATCCGGTCAAAGCGATTGAGATCGTGCCGGACGAATTTGCGTGTGCCATCTGCCGGATCCGACAGGTCCATCGCTGCTGCCAAGCCATAATTGATGTAGCGCGAACCAAACTCTTTGGGCGTTATCGTCGTGGTTGGCAGGCTGACGTTGCTGGATTGTTTTGGTGCAAACTCTTCTATGGACAACAGCGAGGTCAATGCTTTGGCATCAATCGAGGTTTGCGCGCAGAAATGTACCGAGTCCTTGAGTTTGTCAGCCGTGGAACCAAAGTTTTTTGTGTAAAAATCCGCCGCATTGCCGGGACTGACAAAATTCTCGATCAACAAACGCTGCTGCTGCGGTCCGAGATTGCACGATTGACGCAATGCAATATCCGAAAAATCACCCCGCACGCCAGGCCGTCTGAAGTAGGGAGCAGTGTGATCGATCGATCGCACCACCTCGCCCAGAGAGAGCTTGTTCTTCGCCAGTACCACTTTGTATTGCTCGGCGTACCACTCGAAGGGCATGGAGCGATGCGGAAACCGTGTTTCCAGTAATTTGTCATCGACAACCTGACCTTCCAGCAATTGTGGAGCGAGGTGATTCTTGATAATGCTTTCTAGCACTTCATTGACCAAAGTGATGGTCGGTTTGATCTGAAAGGCGCTGGTCGGATCGATGATGAGCGATGTCAGATCGGGTCGCCGGGCTTCGAAGGTGAACTTCTTTTTTACGGCTCGTTCTTCCAGCGCACGGGCGAGTTCTACCAGCCGCAGAAAATAGGCCGCTGGGGAAATGCTCGAATCCAGGCTTTGTGCAGGGGCAGCAGCTTCCCAGTCCGGGTTGAACAAATCGTCGAAGGTGGGCGAATCCACCAATGCCCTGATTCCGGTGCGATGCAGCGGGTTGGGCGGCCCCTTCCTCACCAGACGCTGCTCGCGAAATTCGCGAGCGGTGTACACCGCCAGACTCATGGCTTTATCCAGCAACACTTGCGCCTGTCGACTGTGCAGTCCGAACGCATCAACCACACCCTGACGTCCCATTTTCAACATTTCGAAAACCGTGCCGCCCTCATTGATAAAGCTCTCGCAGTTGACCTGGATAGAGTGGTCGAGGGTGCCTGGTGCCAACTCGAAAAGTTGCTTGAGGGGTGGGTTGAAGTAGTCCTTGCTCATCATGAATCTCCAGCAGGCCAGGGTGTGCGCTCTAAATACTCCTGAAGCGGAAGAGCGATTGCTTGCGGTTTTTTTACGCGGAACCATGGGGGCATTACATCTGTCACTTGTGACAGTTCTGACGAACGGTCAGCGACCATCATGGCGGCTGGCTTTAGTTCTCGGGTGGGGTCCGCACATAGAAATCTTTGATAAAGACCCACTCTGAAGTTTCGTTGCCTGTGCTGCTCCACCACTTTGAACAGACGTGCACTTCATGAGGCCCCGGCTCCAATGTTTGTGTAAACCGGGCGTCAGCAACTAACAGATTTTCGAATTCTGGCCCCGTGTAATAAATGTGGCATTTGAACGCTTTCGCCGGGTAATGCCCCCCCCCCCCGATCCCGGGCGGAGTTCGAAAGGCACGGGGGAATCGTAAATTTCACCGGGTTTGGGACTGATGACGTCAGGCGGGCTGATGTCCACTCGCGGTTGCGAATCGTCCTGTAACTTGGCCATTTTTCCAATCTCCAATCATGGAACAGTCGGTTGTTTGACCCGGTTATAGCTACACCGCCCGTTGGCGCAAAACACCTGTAAAAGTTGACAGTTCCGATGAAAGGCAGAGTGGTACTTCAACGAAAAACGGTGCCTGTTTACTTGCAATGGCAATGACTGCATTGCCTTTGGCCGTTACTTTAGTTGAGTGAGTCGGAGTTGTTGCTGGTGGAGAACGCGCTGGAAAACGAGCTGGCGATCAAGACGATGTAACAGCAAGATCAAAAGATCGCAGCCTGCGGCAGCTCCTGCATCGACCGTGGTCACCGCCTATTTTGCGTATGGACACAGGTCCCGCAGGAGCTGCCGCAGGCTGCGATCTTTTGCGGTGTCATGCAGAGGCAGGCAACGGCAGAAAACTGAAATACAGCTTCAACGCCTCCACCAACTGCCCATACTCCGGCGGTGCCCGTTGCAGGCTGAACCCGGCGTCGTAATGGTGGGGAGTCTCGTCTTCATGGCACCACAGGCAACACGCCTGCACATCGATGACCTGCAAGATGCCGTCGCTGGCGGGGATTTTCAGGCGCAATTCGAAGTCCGCGCCGATCATCATCGGCCATTGGCTGATGAGCATCAGTCCGTCTTCGCAGACGTTGCCCAGAAAGCCAATCGGTTTATCGGTGACGCTGTTGAACACTCGCAAAAAATACGGCAGTTGATGCCGCTCGATCCGGCGGTCAGTGAACATGCGCAATTCGCCCAGCAAGGCCCTTAAGCAGGACCGCACTAATGCTTCGGAACGGGCCTGCCTTTATCAAACTAGAGCCAGGCAATGGGCGCGCTCTCCCCGATCCCGGTGCGACAGTCCATGAACCGCTGCCGCTTACGTCTGCCGATCACAGGTGTTACGTCGATTTAGAAACCAGGCTCTAAACCGGTTTATTCGACTATAGCTCAACACCGCCGGCCGGCCAGCTATAGATGACACGTGCGATCAGAACTGCGTCGGACGCACCGCGGCGGCACTGCGGGTCGGGTAGTGGCCCAGGCTCTGCAGGGTTTCCAGACGCGCGCGGGCGCGGTAGGCGTACTCGCTTTGCGGATACGAAGCGATGATGAATTGGTAGGTCTGGGCAGCATCGATGAACATTTTCTGCCGTTCCAGGCACTGGCCGCGCATCATCGAGACTTCCGGCCACACGTAAGGCCGCGCGCGGCTGTCGCGTTCGACTTTGGACAGTTCGAGCGTCACCTGCTCGCAATTGCCGCGCTCGTAGGCGCTGTAGGCGTTATTCAAATGATGGTTCATCGACCAACGGGTGCAGCCCACAACACTGAGGGCAAGGACGACTATGAGCACGATTCGCATGGGGGTTCTCCTGTCTTGAGCTCTGTATCGACCCGTGAGCGAAAATCTTCAGGCTGCCTGCAACCGAAAGTATTCGGTTAAAGAAACAAGCGAATAAGTAGTGCAAACGAACAATGACTACAACATCGGAGCGTAGTAGCCTCACTCAGCGCTTGAACTCAGGAGTCATTGCATGTCCGTCCGTCGTACCAAAATCGTCGCTACCCTTGGCCCGGCCAGTAACTCGCCGGAAGTTCTCGAACAGCTGATTCTGGCTGGCCTGGACGTCGCCCGCCTGAACTTCTCCCACGGCACCCCCGACGAGCACAAGGCTCGCGCGAAGCTGGTGCGTGACCTCGCCGCCAAGCACGGCCGCTTCGTTGCCCTGCTGGGTGACCTGCAAGGCCCGAAAATCCGTATCGCCAAATTCACCAACAAGAAGATCGAGCTGAAGATCGGTGATCAATTCACCTTCTCCACCAGCCATCCTCTGACCGAAGGCAACCAGCAAGTGGTCGGCATCGACTACCCGGACCTGGTCAAGGACTGCGGCGTGGGCGACGAGCTGCTGCTCGACGACGGTCGCGTGGTGATGCGCGTCGATACCGCCACGGCCACCGAACTGCACTGCACCGTGACCATCGGCGGCCCGCTGTCCGACCACAAAGGCATCAACCGTCGCGGTGGCGGCCTGACCGCTCCGGCCCTGACTGAAAAAGACAAGGCCGACATCAAGCTCGCTGCGGAAATGGAAGTCGATTACCTCGCGGTGTCCTTCCCGCGTGACGCCGCCGACATGGAATACGCCCGTCAATTGCGCGACGAAGCCG
This sequence comes from Pseudomonas sp. IT-196MI5, assembly GCF_949767415.1. Taxonomy (NCBI): domain Bacteria; kingdom Pseudomonadati; phylum Pseudomonadota; class Gammaproteobacteria; order Pseudomonadales; family Pseudomonadaceae; genus Pseudomonas; species Pseudomonas sp. IT-196MI5. The sequence continues at coordinate 313,798 of NZ_CATKPZ010000022.1, read as the reverse complement.
GCGGCACCGCCTGGCTGGTGGCGAAGATCGAACGCGCCGAAGCCGTGGCCGACGACGAAACCCTCGACGGCCTGATCAAGGCGTCCGACGCAGTGATGGTTGCACGGGGTGACCTGGGCGTGGAAATCGGTGACGCCGAGCTGGTGGGCATCCAGAAAAAGATCATTCTGCACGCACGCCGCCACAACAAGGCGGTGATCGTCGCGACCCAGATGATGGAGTCGATGATCCAGAACCCGATGCCGACCCGCGCTGAAGTGTCCGACGTAGCCAACGCCGTGCTCGACTACACCGATGCCGTGATGCTCTCGGCCGAAAGTGCCGCCGGCCTGTACCCGTTGGAAGCGGTGCAAGCCATGGCGCGCATCTGCATCGGCGCTGAAAAACACCCGACCAGCAAGACCTCCAGCCACCGCATCGGTAAAGAGTTCGAGCGCTGCGACGAAAGCATCGCACTGGCGACCATGTACACCGCCAACCACTTCCCGGGCGTGAAAGCGATCATCGCCCTGACTGAAAGTGGCTACACCCCGCTGATCATGTCGCGCATCCGTTCCTCGGTGCCGATCTACGCGTTCACCCCACACCGTGAAGCCCAGGCTCGCGCGGCGATGTTCCGTGGCGTGTACACCATCCCGTTCGATCCGGCTTCGCTGGCGCCGAACGAAGTCAGCCAGAAGGCGATCGACGAGCTGGTCAAGCGCGGCGTAGTACAGAAAGGCGACTGGGTCATCCTGACCAAGGGCGACAGCTACCACACCACCGGCGGCACCAACGGCATGAAGATCCTGCACGTTGGCGATCCGATGGTCTGAGTGACAGATTGCTGAAAAACAAAAGCCCCGCCATGTGAATGGCGGGGCTTTTTGTTTTCTGATCCGAAAGTTGTGTTGTCCAGTCCGGCCCCATCGCGAGCAAGCTCGCTCCCACAGGGTTTTGTATTGTTCACAAATCACATGATCGCCTCCGGAACCTGTGGGAGCGAGCTTGCTCGCGATGAGGCCGGCCCAGTCAGCGAAAGACTCAATGCCGCTTGATAAACCCCGTCAACGCCGCCAAAGCCTCCGGCGAACGCAACCGCTGGGTAAACAAAGCACCCTCTTCCTCTATCACTTTGCGGATCAACTCCCGATCCGGCGCCTTCATCAACTGCTTGCTGATGCGCACCGCTTCCGGCGGCAGCGACTCGAAGCGCAAGGCCATCTCCCGCGCCCTGGCCAAGACTTCTTCGCCACTGCCCAAGGCTTCGGACGCAATGCCCCACGCGGCCGCCTGTTCACCATTGAAACCCTCACCGAGCAGCAACAACTCCGCCGCCCTGGCCTGCCCGAGCAAGCGCGGCAGGATCAGGCTGGAGCCAAACTCCGGGCACAGACCAAGGTTGACGAACGGCATACGCAAGCGTGCATCACGGCTGACGTAGACCAGGTCACAATGCAGCAACATCGTCGTGCCAATACCCACCGCCGCGCCAGCCACGGCGGCGACCACCGGTTTGCGGCATTCGAGCAGATTGAGCATGAACCGGAATACCGGGCTGTCGAGGCCGTTCGGTGGTTGCTGGATGAAGTCGGCGATGTCGTTGCCGGCGGTAAAACATTCGGCAGAGCCGGTGATCAGCACGGCGTTGATCCCGGGGTCGCTGTCGGCCAGTTTCAACGCCTCGGCCAAGTGGCTGTACATGGCGCGGGTCAGGGCGTTTTTCTTGTCCGGGCGATTCAGGCGCAGGGTCAACAGGCCGCGTTCGCGTTCAACTTCGATGGCATCGGTCATGGCAGGTCTCGCGTCTGAAAAGTCAGCGCTCAACCACGGGGCAGGAATACATCGGCCAGCAGTTGATTGCGCGGCAATCCCGCCAGATACAGGCGCCGGGCAAAGGCATCGACACTGTCGGGGGCTCCGCAGAGTAAGGCCAGGGTTTGCCGCGAAACAAGCCGCAGTTGCGCCAAAGCCGCCGGCAACTCGGCCGGGGTCCACAGTTCGACACTCAGGTTCGGACGACTGGCGGCCATGGCTTGCAGCGGTTTGGTCAGGTAGTGCTCATCGGCATCATGGGCCAGGTGGATGACGCGGATGGCACCTTGGTGATCTTGCCGCAGCGCTTCGCGCAAGACGCCAAACAATGGCCCCAACCCGGTGCCGGCCGCCATCAACCACAATGGCCGGGCGTGCCAGTCCGGATCGTAATGCAAGGCACCGCCGCGCAGCTCACCGAGGCGGATCGGATCGCCGATGCGCAATTGCCTGGCGGCATCGCTGAACTCCCCGGGCTTGCGACAATCGAGATGGAACTCCAGAAAGCGGTCTTCTTGCGGCAGGCTGGCGAGGGAATACGGCCGCGCCACACTGCCCGCCCACAACACCAGGTGCTGGCCGGCGTCATAGCGCAACGGTCGCTGGGGGATTACGCGTAGACGCAGGACCGTGGCGCTCAACCAATCGACGGCAGCCACTTCGGCCGGTCGGCCATCGGTTTGCGGGTCGAAGGCGTGCACCTGCAAGTCCTCGACCACCTGGCACTGGCACGCCAGGCGCCAGCCCTGTTCACGCTGCTGTGCACTCAAGGCATCCGGGCGGCTGTCGCTCGGCAAGCCCTGCACACACTGCACCAGGCACGCATGACAACTGCCGGCCCGGCAACTGTAGGGCACCGGCACGCCGTTCTGGTTCAGCGCGTCGAGCAGATTGCTGCCCGTCGCCACCGACCAGCGAAGTTCACCGACCCGCAGCTCAGGCATCGACGTTCTCCCACGCCGCCGCGCATCGGTTGCGGCCGTCACGTTTGGCGCGATAGAGCGCCTGATCGGCCTGTTGCAAGGCGTCATCGAGATCGTCGCCCAACTCCAGCAGAGTCATGCCGGCGGACAGGCTGAGGTTGCGCACATTCAGACCGATCAACTCGACATCGGTGAACGCGATGCGCAGCCGTTCGCAGCACGAAGTCAAACTGTCGGCATCGCAATCGGGCAGCAGCACCACGAACTCTTCACCGCCGTAGCGGGCCAGAACGTCACCTTCGCGCAGGCACGCGGTGGCAACGCCGGCAAAGGCTTGCAACACCTGATCGCCGGCGGCATGACCGTGCAGGTCGTTGATACGCTTGAAATGGTCGAGGTCGATCAGTGCCAGGCCGTGCACCACACCGGCGTCCATGGCATTCAACTCGCGGGAAGCCAGACTCAGGAAATGCCGGCGATTGAACAGGCCTGTGAGCTCGTCGGTGGCCACCAGGTCTTCGAGCTGGCGCATCATCCCGCGCAAGGTGTCCTGGTGCGCCTGCAACGCAAATCGTCGCTGGCGCATGCGTTGTCGCGAGGCCTGCACATAGCGGGCATACAGCACCAGCCACACCAACACGATGAACAGCACACAGACCTGCAACACCGCCATGGCCGGGTCGGGCAGCTGGAAGTGGTAGCCCTCCCACAGCGTGATCGCACTGAAACTGAAGAACACCAGCAGCGCGCAGCGTACTAAAGACCGGCGCGACAGATGGAACAGGCCGAACAGCAGGATCAGCACGTAAAACACCAGAAACGCACCCCGGGCTTCATCCAGATGGGCGATCAGCCAGGTTTGCCAGCCCAGCCCCAGCAACACTTGCGCCTCGGTCAGGCTGGGGTCGGCGAAACGCAGGTTGTAGCCGCTGTAAAACACCGCGAACAGGGTGGCCTGACTGATCACCACCAGCGCGCTGCCGATGACGACACTGGAAAGCGGCGCGTCGTAGTGACCGGTAAAAAACGCCAGCCACAGCAACAGCAATGCCAGGGCATAGGTGCCGGCCGCGAGGGCGAAACGTTTGAGCAACAGGCGCTGGATGGCGTTATGGGTCAATCGTAGATTCACCGAATGAAAGGAGACTGACAGAGCGTCCTACTCTACAGACCGCATGTCACTTTAGTGGCGTGGCCGATAAATGACCATTCAATTTTCGGGATGGCCGATAACGGCTGCAACGCCCTGCTCTTGTAGGAGCTGGCTTGCCAGCGAAGGCGTTCTCGCAGGCGATACGGGTGGCGACTGATCCACCGCTTTCGCTGCGATGCGGCGACCCGACAAGCCAGCTCCAGGGCTTTTTGCGAATCCATGCGACCAACGATTGACTGCCGGCGCGTGTGCCTGCCTTTGATGCGCGTTATACTGCCGCGCCTTTTTAGCGTCGCGCCAGATTGCCCGGCGTGCCTTGAAAGGTGCTTGCAACCGACCGATGCACCCAAGCTGCAAGCACCTTATTGAATGTTCCCGTCTTTTAGAGGAGCGCGACTCATGACCGTGATCAAGCAAGACGACCTGATTCAGAGCGTTGCCGACGCCCTGCAGTTCATTTCCTATTACCACCCCGTGGATTTCATCCAGGCGATGCACGAGGCCTACCTGCGCGAAGAATCGCCAGCGGCCCGCGACTCGATGGCACAGATCCTGATCAACTCGCGCATGTGCGCCACCGGCCACCGCCCGATCTGCCAGGACACCGGTATCGTCACCGTTTTTGTCCGCGTGGGCATGGACGTGCGCTGGGATGGCGCCACCATGGGCCTGGACGACATGATCAACGAGGGCGTACGTCGCGCCTACAACCTGCCGGAAAACGTCCTGCGTGCCTCGATCCTCGCCGACCCGGCTGGCGCTCGCAAGAACACCAAGGACAACACCCCGGCCGTGATCCACTACTCCATCGTTCCGGGTAACACCGTGGAAGTAGACGTGGCGGCCAAGGGCGGCGGTTCCGAGAACAAGTCGAAAATGGCCATGCTCAACCCGTCCGACTCGATCGTCGACTGGGTGCTGAAAACCGTTCCGGAAATGGGCGCCGGCTGGTGCCCACCAGGCATGCTCGGCATCGGCATCGGCGGCACCGCCGAGAAAGCCGCGGTCATGGCCAAGGAAGTGTTGATGGAATCCATCGACATCCACGAGCTGAAAGCGCGTGGCCCACAGAACCGCATCGAAGAAATGCGTCTGGAGCTGTTCGAGAAGGTCAACCAGCTGGGCATCGGTGCCCAGGGCCTCGGTGGCCTGACCACCGTGCTCGACGTGAAGATCATGGACTACCCGACCCACGCCGCGTCCCTGCCGGTGTGCATGATCCCGAACTGCGCCGCCACCCGTCACGCGCACTTCGTGCTCGACGGTACAGGTCCAGCCTCGCTGGAAGCGCCACCGCTGGACGCCTACCCGGAAATCGTCTGGGAAGCCGGCCCGTCGGCCCGCCGCGTCAACCTCGACACCCTGACCCCGGAAGAAGTGCAGAGCTGGAAGCCGGGCGAAACCGTCCTGCTCAACGGCAAGATGCTCACCGGTCGCGACGCTGCGCACAAGCGCATGGTCGAGATGCTGAACAAGGGCGAAACCCTGCCGGTGGACCTCAAGGGTCGTTTCATCTACTACGTCGGCCCGGTCGATCCGGTCGGTGACGAAGTGGTCGGCCCGGCAGGTCCTACCACTGCAACGCGGATGGACAAGTTCACCCGTCAGATCCTCGAGCAGACCGGTTTGCTGGGCATGATCGGCAAATCCGAGCGTGGCCCGACCGCAATCGAAGCGATCAAGGACCACAAGGCCGTTTATCTGATGGCGGTGGGCGGCGCGGCTTACCTGGTGGCGCAAGCGATCAAGAAGTCCCGCGTTGTCGCTTTCGCCGAACTGGGCATGGAAGCGATCTACGAGTTCGACGTCAAGGACATGCCTGTGACCGTTGCGGTCGACAGCAAGGGCGAGTCGGTGCACATCACAGGTCCCGCCATCTGGCAGAAAAAGATCAGTGAAAGCCTGGCGGTGGAAGTGCAGTAAGCACTGACATCGCACAGTAAGAACCGGTCTGTCGGCAACGCAGACCGGTTTTTTTACGCATGAAAAAAGTAATCAAAGACCGAAACAAGCGCACCGTTTGTTCTAAAAATACCGGGTTGACCTGTCAGATCTGACAGGTTACAGCCGCCAGCCTCGCTGATAGCTTGAACGCACTCGATGCATTCTCTGTCACGGCGGACACTTCCATGGCGACTGAACAGCAGGGCACCCTCGACATCAACGCCCCCGCCCTCCCCAAAGGCGGCGGCGCCATCCAGAGCATCGGCAAGGGCTGGGGAGCGGTGGGTACCAGTGGTGCCGCGTCGCTGGAGTTGCCGCTGCCGATCAGCAAGGCGCCCAACCGCGATCTGGTCCCGGCCCTGGGCCTGGGTTACAGCAGCGATGTCGGCAACAGTCCATTCGGCATTGGCTGGCGGCTGACCACCAACGCGATCACCCTGCGTACCACCAAGGGCGTGCCGAAGTACGACGGCAATGATCAGGTGGTCGGCCCCGGCGGTGACGTGTGGATGCCCGAGAAGAGTGACGACGGCAAACCGATCTCCAAAGCGGTATCCGAGTACAACGGCGTTCAGATCGGCACGCACCATGTCGTGCGCTACTGGCCCCGGGTCGAAGGCGCTTTCGATTTGATCGAGCGCTGGACCAAAGAGGACGATGTCGACAATCCGGCGAGCTTCTGGCTGATCCACGGCGCCGATGGCAGCCTGCATTGCTACGGAAAAACCGAAGCATCACGCCGGGCCGATCCACAAGACAAAACCCATGTTGGTGTCTGGCTGATCGATGAAAGCCTGAACCTGCGCGGTGAACATGTGGTGTACCTGTACCAGGCGGAAGTCGAGGAGCCGGCCGCTCCGCAGTTCCGCGACTACCGCAGCCAGCGTTACCTGCGTCGGGTTCTGTACGGTAATGCCCAGGCCAACGCCAATCTTTATGCATGGAAAGCCGATGGCTGGAAAGACGCGATCTGGCATTTCCATTTGCTGTTTGACTACGGCGAGCGCAGTGCCGACCTGACACAGGTGCCGGTTTACGACCTCCCCGGCATAGAACGCGGCGAGTGGGGGGCACCGCGCAAGGACCCCTTCTGGAACTACGCCTACGGGTTTGAATTGGGTTCCCGACGCCTGTGCCGTCAGGTCCTGATGTTCCATCAGTTCGCCGAAGAACTGGGCAGCGACCTGGTGCTGGTCCAGCGCCTGCTGTTGGAACACCGCCAGAGTCCGCTGGGCTACAACCATCTGACTGCTGCCCACATCCAGGCCTATGACAATCAGGGACAGATGGAAAGTCGCCCGCCCATGGAGTTTTTCTACAACCCGTTTGAACTCGACCCCCAGCGCGAAGGGTACCGCGAGTTCCCGCAGATGCCCGGTCTCAATGACGGCCAGCGTTATCAATTGGTGGACTTGTATGGCGAGGGCATGCCCGGGGTGCTGTTCAGCAGTGACAAGGCCTGGTACTACCGTGAACCGCTGCGTGCCGACGCGGGCGGCAATGACGTGAGTTATGGCGACTGGGCGCTATTGCCCGGTATTCCCGTGGCCGACAGCAGCAAACCGATTCGCCAGTCCCTCAGCGACCTGACCGGCGACGGCAAGCTCGACTGGGTGATCGCCCGTCCTGGCCTGTCCGGTTTTTTCACCCTCAATCCCGACCGAACCTGGTCGAACTTCGTGGCCTATGCAGCGTTTCCCACGGAGTTTTTTCATCCCATGGCGCAGTTGGCGGATCTGGTGGGTGACGGTCTGACCGATCTGGCCTTGATCGGCCCTCGTAGCGTGCGGCTGTACTCCAGCCGTCGTGAAGTCGGGTTCAGCCATGGGGACAACGTGCCTCATGACGACGACTCGCTGCCGCTGTTGAGCAATGCCCAGACCGAACTGGTGGCCTTCAGCGACCCACTGGGCAGCGGCACGCAGCACTTGATCCGCATTCGCCACAACGAAGTCAAATGCTGGCCGAATCTGGGTCACGGAAAGTTCGGTAAAGGCTTCGTGCTCTGCGACCTGCCCTTCGACTATGCCGAGTTCGACGCGTCGCGAGTGCGCCTGGCGGACCTGGACGGCTCGGGCGCGGTCGACCTGATCTACCTGGAGTCCGACGGTTTCCGGGTGTTCATGAACCATGGCGGGGAAGGCTTCGATGAGACCTCGGTGAACATGCCGTGGCCGCAAGGCGTACGTTACAACCGCCTCTGCCAGGTCAGCATCGCCGACCTGCAGGGGCTGGGATGTTCCAGCCTGATCCTGACCGTGCCACATATGGAACCCCGGCACTGGCGCTACGATTTTGTCAGCGCCAAGCCGTATCTGGTGAATGCCAGCCACAACAACATGGGGGCCGTGACGGGTGTGAATTACCGCAGCTCGGCCCAGGAATGGCTGGACGAAAAAGCCGAGCTTATTGCAGCAGGCAAAGCCCCGGTGTCTCATCTGCCGTTTGCCATGCACCTGGTGAGCCAGCAGACCCAGCTCGATGAAATCACCGGCAATCGACTGACCCAGGGCTTCGGCTATCGCCAGGGGTTTTACGACAGTTTCGAACGTGAGTTCCGGGGTTTCGGCCTGCTGTTGCAAACCGATACCGAGGCTTCGGCGGCGGAGCGTTCCAACTCGGGTTTCACCGCGCCGATTCTGAGTAAAACCTGGTTCCATACCGGCCGCGCCATCGACATGCGCGACGACGGTTACTACGACGGTGACACGAACGCAGAGCCGCTGCGCACGACGCTGCTGCACGAGTATCACCTCAGCGACGCAGCGGGACGGGTGATCAGCCCTGATGAAGACCTTGCCCGTGAGATGGCCCGCACCCTCAGCGGCTCAGTGTTGCGTTCGGAGGTGTTTGCCGCCGACGACGATCCCGAAACGGCCGTGCCCTATACCGTGCAGGAGAACCGCTTTCTCATTCGCCAATTGCGCCCCAAAGGCAGGAATCACCCCTATGCCGTGTTGCAGTCACTGGCACTGGAAAGCATTGCCTACCAATACGAACCGCAGGTGGCGGACGACCCATTGGTGCAGCACACCCTCAATCTGGCGTGGGACAAGTTCGGCAGCCTGACCCACGGTTTTGTCGTGCACTACGCCCGGCGCAAAACAGACAAGGACAGCCCACCCTTCCACGTCGATCAGCCCGGCGATGAGAGTGATGAAGACTATGAAAACAAATGGTGGCTGGACGCCCACGACGAAGCACAGCAATGTTGGTATCTGACCGAGGCCAAAGCCGAGTATCGGCATTTGGAAGCCCCTGACGGCTGGCGTCTGGGCCTGCCCTATCGTCAGCGCGCCAATGCGCTGGTCCTGGAAAAGGATGAACTCGAACCTGTCGACATCAACCACGAAAACTTTCTGGAATGGGCCGATGACGAAGGAACCTGGGCAGCCAAAGCGGTGCTGACCGGTTTGTCGCTGCAACGCTATCAGGATCCGGCCACAGGCGGATTACTGGAGCCGGATAACCTGATCTTCACCGCCCTGCCCGACTATCAGGAAACCGCCGAACTGGACGCCACCGCCCTGAGCGCCTATGACAAGCTCAAGGACGAAAATGGTGACATGCCGTTCAACCTCAAGGAGAAACTCGAATCGCCGCAAGTCGGTTACCACATCATGGATCTGTTCTTGCCGCTGGCGCCTGCGGGTGACCCCGAAGACCCGACCGATGCCAAGAACTACCTATGGTCCGTGCGAAAAAGCTTCCCCACTTACCACGGCCGGGCAGGGTTCTATAACGTCGAAAAGTTCCAGCAGACCAAGAGCCATGGCATCACCACCGTCGCGTATGACGAGCACTGGTGCCTGAGCACCGCCGTCACCCTGCCGGATGGTTGCACCACAAGCATCCTCGATATCGACTACCGATCGTTCCTGCCCGCGGGCATCATCGACCCCAATCAAAACACCCAGGAAGCCCGCTACAACGCGTTCGGCGAAGTGCTGGTGACCAGTTTCCATGGCACGGAACTGGGCGTCGAGGTCGGTTTCGACCCGCTCAGCGGTTACCAGCCACCGGAAGATCGCTCGCCCGCAGGCGCTATCGCCGACAAACACAACGCCATCGGCAACTACGCGACGGCGACCTTCTCTGCGCCCTTCAGCTGGATGGGAAAAGTCCCCCCGGCAGCGCCCGCGCCCTGGCTGGCCTGGGCCCGCGCCGAAGGTTTTGTATTGCCCGACGGCCACCTTTGCAGCCGGGCTCGCGTGCATCTCGAAGGCTTGGAGAATCCTTCGGCGAACGAGCGTCAACTTCAGCAATACCTTGACGACGCTCATCGCGAACCGGTGCATGTCGTCACCCTGCAGGCCGACCGCTACCCCGGTGACCCGGAGCTGCAAATCCGCGCGGCCATCGCCTGCTGGGATGGCTTCGGCCGTTCCCTGCAAACCAAGCAGGAGGTCGAACCTGGCCTGGCCTGGGTAGTGAACGACCAAGGCGAACTGGAACCCGACGAAAACGGCCGGCCCAGGGAAGAACAGGCGACCCGACGCTGGCGGGTCAGCGAACGGGTCGAGTACAACAACAAAGGCGAAACCGTGCGGATCTATCGTCCCTACTTCGCCAGCGCCTATCGCTACATCAACGACGCCTCGATCCGCGAATCGGGTTACCACGACCAGCAGTTCTACGACGCCGCCGGCCGGCCGACACACACCGTGCTGGCGAAGAAAATGTTGCAGGGCAATCCGCCGGAACAAAAACCGTTGCGCCGGGAACAACGCTATCGCATCTGGTACACCATTGCGTTCGATGAGAACGACTTGTTTGATCCGCCACCCGTGCAGCAGCGCAAGAACACGCTGGTGATTTGAGCCAAAGGGGAAACATTGGCGCAGGCGTTTCGGTGAGTGTGGATCACCGTTCACATGCTATGGTGCTTTCCCCCATTTTCGCCTGTTGTTCATTGCATGCTGCCGACATCCCGAACCCTACGCCTGGCGCTTTACACCTTATTGATCATCGCCGGCGCCGCCATCGCCGCGACCCTGGCCATGCGCCACGCCGTGCGCCAGTCAATGGTCGAAGACGCGGCCCGTGCCAATCAGCAATTGGCGCTGTACGCCACGTCCCTGCATACCCTGATCGAACGTTACCGCGCCCTGCCCGCCGTGCTGGCGCTGGACCCGGAACTGCGCTCGGCGCTCAAGGGGGCGGTGAGCCCAGAGCAGCAGGATGCGTTGAACCGCAAACTGGAAAAGATCAATGGCGCCGCCGAATCCTCGACCCTGGAATTGCTCGACCGCAGCGGCCTCGCCATCGCGGCGAGCAACTGGCGTTTGCCCAGTAGTTATGTCGGTCACAACTACGGTTTCCGCCCTTATTTCAACCAGACCCGCACCCAAGGCACCGGGCGCTTTTATGCCGTGGGCGTGACCAGCGGGATTCCCGGCTACTTCCTCTCCAGCGCAGTCAGCGATGATGGCGGCCAGTTCCTCGGCGCCATGGTGGTGAAACTGGAGTTTCCCGAACTGGAGCGCGAGTGGCGTCAGGGCAGCGACACGCTGCTGGTCAGCGACGCACGCGGGATCATCTTCATCGCCAACCAGCCGGGCTGGCGCTATCGCCTGCTCAAGCCGCTGAGCGACAGCGATCATGCCGAGCTCAAGACCACCCGCCAATACGATAAGCAGCCGCTGACGCCACTCGAATTTCAATCGTTGCGGCGCTTCGACGACAACAGTGACCTGGCTCGGGTCGACGGCCCGGACGGCAAGGCGGATTACCTGTGGGAATCCCTGCCGCTGAGCACCGAGGGCTGGACCCTGCACCTGCTGCGTCGCCCGCAGGTCGCCTTCGAAGACAGCCGCAACGCCGCGCTTGCCGCGGCCGGCTTGTGGCTGACCCTGGTGTTCCTGTTGCTGTTTCTCAACCAACGCTGGCGCCTGGCGAAAATGCGCCAGCGCAGTCGCGAAGAACTCGAACGACTGGTAGAAGAACGCACCCGCGACCTGCGCACCGCCCAGGAAGGCCTGGTGCAATCGGCCAAACTCGCGGCACTGGGGCAGATGTCCGCCGCCCTGGCCCACGAAATCAACCAGCCGCTCACCGCCCAACGCATGCAGTTGGCAACCTTGCGCCTGCTGCTTGACCATGGCCGCGTCGACGACGCCTACAAGGCGCTCAAACCGGTGGATGAAATGCTCACGCGCATGGCCGCCCTCACCGGCCATCTGAAAACCTTCGCCCGCAAAAGCCCCAGCGGTTTGCGCGAACGCCTGGACCTGGCGGCGGTGGTGGATCAGTCGCTGCAACTGCTCGACACCCGGCTGCGCGACGAACAAGTCAGCACCGTGCTGCATTTGACCCGCCCGGCCTGGGTGCGTGGCGATGCGATTCGCCTGGAACAGGTGCTGATCAATCTGCTGCGCAACGCCCTCGATGCGATGCAGGACAAACCCTGCAAACGCCTGGAAATCCGCCTCGAAGCCGACGAGCAATTGTGGCGCCTGAGCGTGATCGACAACGGTGGCGGCATCGCCGAAGAGAACCTGTCCAAGGTCTTCGATCCGTTCTTCACCACCAAACCGGTGGGCGAAGGCCTGGGGATCGGTTTGGCCGTATCGTTTGCCATCGTTCACGAATCCGGCGGTCGCCTGAGTGCCGGCAATCATGACAAAGGTGCCGTGTTTACCCTGACCTTGCCCATCGACCTGGAGGTGCATGCAGCATGCTGAACTCAGTGATCGTGGTCGACGACGAAAGCAGCATCCGCAGTGCCGTCGAGCAATGGTTGAGCCTGTCGGGTTTCGAGGTGCAGCTGTTCAGCCGCGCCGATGAATGCCTGGCGCAATTGCCCAGGCATTTTGCCGGGGTGATTCTCAGCGATGTGCGCATGCCCGGCATGAGCGGCCTGGAACTGCTGGCCGAAGTACAACGCCGGGATGCCGATTTGCCGGTGATCCTCCTGACCGGACACGGCGATGTACCGATGGCCGTCGAGGCCATGCGCGACGGTGCCTACGATTTCCTCGAAAAGCCCTTCAGCCCGGAAACCCTGCTCGGCAGCCTGCGCCGCGCCCTCGACAAGCGTCGGCTGGTGCTGGAAAACCGCGCGCTGCACGAACAGGCGGACAACCGCGCCAAGCTGGATGCCACGTTGCTCGGCGTGTCCCGTGGCCTGCAAAACCTGCGTCGGCAGGTTCTCGATCTGGCGGCGCTGCCGGTCAACGTATTGATCCGCGGTGAAACCGGCAGCGGCAAGGAACTGGTCGCCCGTTGCCTGCACGACTTCGGACCGCGGGCCGACAAGCCCTTTGTCGCACTCAACTGCGCGGCCATCCCCGAGCAATTGTTCGAGGCCGAGCTGTTCGGTCACGAGAGCGGCGCGTTCACCGGGGCGTCCGGCAAGCGCATTGGCAAACTGGAGTACGCCGACGGCGGCACGCTGTTTCTCGATGAAATCGAAAGCATGCCCTTGGCCCAACAAGTGAAATTGCTGCGGGTGTTGCAAGAGCAAAAGCTTGAACGACTGGGTTCGAACCAGAGCATCCGCGTGGATCTGCGCATCATCGCCGCGACCAAACCGGACCTGCTCGACGAAGCGCGGGCCGGACGTTTTCGCGAAGACCTGGCCTATCGTTTGAACGTCGCAGAACTACGCCTGCCGCCCTTGCGCGAACGCCGTGAAGACATTCCGCTGCTGTTCGAATCGTTTGCCCAAAACGCCGCCGAACGGCTGGGACGTAAATTTCCACCGTTGAGCGGCGCACAGTTGAGTCACCTGCTGAGCCACGACTGGCCGGGCAATGTGCGCGAACTGGCGAACGTCGCCGAGCGTCAGGTATTGGGCTTGGGTGAGCCGGAGCCCTTGGGCATCGAGCCCGGCCAGTCACTGGCAGCGCAGCAGGAAGCGTTCGAAGCGCAATGCCTGCGTGCCGCGCTGACCCGACACAAGGGCGATGTGAAAGCGGTGCTCGAAGAACTGCAGCTGCCGCGCCGGACCTTCAATGAAAAGATGCAGCGACATGGGTTGAGCCGGGAGATGTTTTTGCCCGAGGCCTGATTTTTGTGGTGTTTGCTCTGGCCCCATCGTCGGAACGCCGCCCGGAGCAAGCTCGCTCCCACATTTGGTTTTGTGTAAACCGATCCCTTGTGGGAGCGAGCTTGCTCCGGGCGGCGTTCCGACGATGAGGCCGGCAAAGGCAATACAAACACACCTCCCGACAAGCAATTTTCCGCTCACCACCAAACTTTTATAAGCGGATTTCCGCTCACCGAAACACCACCACCCCTCTAAACCACCCCTCTCCCCCTTGGCACAGCTCCTGCTATAGCCCCTGCAGGCTGCGTTTATTCGCGCTCCACAAAAACAATTAAATGAAGGATCCTTCAATGGATAACTCCAACTCCCTGCCGCTTGGGTCGGCTGCCGCGCCGGCCAAGGAAAGAACCACCGCCAGTCGCATCAAATCGATTTTCAGCGGTTCCGTCGGCAACATGGTCGAGTGGTACGACTGGTACGTCTACGCCGCCTTCTCCCTGTACTTCGCCAAAACCTTCTTCCCCAAAGGCGACACCACCGCCCAACTACTCAACACCGCCGCGATCTTCGCCGTGGGCTTCCTCATGCGTCCGATCGGTGGCTGGCTGATGGGGCTGTATGCCGACAAGGTCGGGCGCAAAAAGGCCCTGATGGCCTCGGTGTACCTGATGTGCTTCGGCTCGCTGCTGATCGCCCTGAGCCCGAGCTATGAAATCATCGGCATCGGCGCGCCGATCCTGCTGGTGTTCGCACGCTTGCTGCAAGGCCTGTCGGTGGGTGGCGAATACGGCACCTCCGCCACCTACCTTAGCGAGATGGCAACCAAGGAACGTCGCGGCTTCTACTCCAGCTTCCAGTACGTGACCCTGATCTCCGGCCAGCTCATCGCTTTGGCAGTGCTGATTGTCCTGCAGAACTTCCTGACGACCGAAGAGCTGTACGCCTGGGGCTGGCGCATCCCGTTCGCCATCGGCGCGCTGTGTGCCGTGGTTGCGCTCTATCTGCGTCGTGGCATGGAAGAAACCGAGTCCTTCACCAGGAAAGAAAAAGCCAAGGAAAGCGCGATGCGCACCTTGATGCGTCACCCCAAGGAACTGATGACCGTGATCGGCCTGACCATGGGCGGCACCCTGGCGTTCTACACCTACACCACCTACATGCAGAAATACCTGGTGAACACCGTCGGCATGAGCATCTCCGACTCCACCACCATTTCCGCCGCCACGCTGTTCCTGTTCATGTGCCTGCAACCGGTCATCGGCGGGCTTTCGGATAAAATCGGTCGCCGGCCGATCCTGATTGCCTTCGGCATCCTGGGCACCCTGTTCACCGTGCCGATCCTCACCACCCTGCACACCATCCAGACCTGGTGGGGCGCGTTCTTCCTGATCATGGCGGCACTGATCATCGTCAGTGGCTACACCTCGATCAATGCCGTGGTGAAAGCCGAACTGTTCCCGACCGAAATCCGCGCCCTGGGCGTGGGCCTGCCGTACGCACTGACCGTTTCGATCTTCGGTGGCACCGCCGAATACATCGCGCTGTGGTTCAAGAGCATCGGCATGGAGACGGGTTACTACTGGTACGTGACCGCGTGTATTGCCGTGTCGTTGCTGGTGTACGTCACCATGAAAGACACCCGCAAGCATTCGCGGATCGTTACTGACTGACGCTCGAAAACTGCGATGACAACGAGGGGCGGCTTATGGCCTGCCCCTTCTCTCACCCCCGAACCATCGACCTGTAACTTCTGACAGTAGCCGACACATGCCGCTCATGATATTGATCTGGTATGAACAGTAATCGTGTGGACAGTGCTACCCCTACCATAACGGTAACGAGCTCACGTGGTCTCCATATCCGCCATGTGGCCTACTGCCGCTCGCAACCTGACAAAGCACCTGATACGCGAACCACTCGTCATATCTACGATCCGCTCGGGCGCAAGACTGCCAGCTGGGATCCGCGCCTACTGATGAGCCACCTTTGCCCCAATGTAGTCGAGACGTTCAGCTTGTCCGGCCAAGTACTACTGGCCCATAGCGTTGACGCTGGTTGGCGAGCTGGCTTGATCAATGAAGCAGGCCATCCGGTGTCGATCTGGGATAGCCGCGGCAGCCAGCGCCATGTTGAATACGATATGCTTCAACGTCCGGTAGCGATCACTGAACAGTTAATTGCTGCCCCCGCCAAAGTTGTCGAACGATTGACCTACGGCGATGCAAACGAAGAATTCGCGGTGCATAATCAGTGTAGTCAGTTGATTCGGCACGACGATCCGGTCGGCACGTTGCACTTTTTCGATTATGGTTTGAGTGCTTTATTGCTAACAGAAACTCGACAGTTTCTCGACAGTCTGGATTTGCCGGATTGGCCTCTCGAACATGAGTTGAGAAGCAAGTTGCTGGAAAACCAGTGTTTTAAGACAAGTCAGCTGTATTGCCCCACCGATGAGATCCGCAGAAAAACCGATGCCATGGGTAACTCAAGGCTGTTCGGTTACACCGTGGCCGGAGAACTCGTGACGGCCTCTCTGCAAATGGCAGGTGCAGGGCGACAACCCCGTGTGTTGATAAGCAACATTTGCCGCAATGCCTTCGGCCAGGTCCAGAGTGAAAACGCCGGTAATGGCGTAAGAAACACCGCTGAGTATGCCGCTGAAGACGGGCGTCTAACGTCGCTATTGACACGACTTCCCGGCGGAAAAATCTTTCAGCATTTGCATTACGCTTACGACCCGGTAGGCAACGTAATTAGTGTTGAAAAAAAACATCAGCCTGTGCGTTATTTCAAAAACCAGCGCATCGAAACAATCAGCTACTACTGCTACGACAGCCTCTATCAACTTATCGAGGCCAAAGGCCGGGAAACCGCTATCCCCAGCAACGGACCCGAATTACCGACTCTGCAACCCACGCCCCTTGATCCATTAAACTTGCGCAACTACACCCAGTCTTTCCAGTACGATGCCGCAGGTAATCTTCAAACCCGCAGCCACAGCAGCGGACCTACGTACAGACTGTACACCTCAAAAACCAGCAACCGCAGCATGGGTCAGCGTGCAGATGGCTCTTTGCCGGACGAAAGCGATATCGCTATGGGTTTCGATCCCAATGGTAACCAGCAGGCACTGGTACGCGGCCAATTAATGCACTGGGATGTTCGTAATCAATTGAGCCTCGTCACAATGGTGAAACGTGACGATGGGCCTGATGACGAAGAGTGCTACCGGTATGACCATTCCGGCCATCGTTTGCGCAAAGTGCGCTTGACTCATTGCGCAAAACTTATACTAAAATCCGACGCTCGCTACTTGCCAGGGTTAGAAATCCATCGCGACGCGGTTGGCAACAAAGAGCATCATGTGATTTCCGTTACGGCAGGCCGCAGTAACGTTCGGGTATTGCATTGGGTAACGACTCCACCAGATGGGATCAATAGTGATACCGTGCGGTACTGCATGTGTGATCATTTGGACTCCTGCTCCCTGGAACTGGACGAGACGGCTTCGTTACTCACTCAGGAAGAGTACTACCCCTTTGGTGGCACGGCATGCCAAGCCGGCAGGAGCGCGATCGAGGCAGAGTACAAGACCATTCGCTATTCAGGAAAAGAGCGCGATGCTACCGGGCTCTATTACTATGGTTATCGTTATTACGCACCATGGTTGCAGCGATGGATTTCTCCGGACCCGGCTGCTGATGTTGATGGATTAAATCTTTTTAAGTTCGTTCATAACGGCCCGATTTCGGCTGTTGATCATAAAGGCCTAAAATGGATCTCCCACACTGCCGGAGGAATAACTTTCGATATTTTTGAGAGTGAAAATATTACACATGCGCAACAAATAAGAATAAAAACCAACCTTTTAAATCTTCTACCAGGAACATCGGAAGATTTCGCCAAGCACCTTCAAGCTGGAAAACTAAATGTTCCCGACTCCCTTTATACGCCAGTAGAAAAAGGCAAATACACAATACTCGAAACAAAATTCGAAATACCTGAGAGTTGTATTCAATCCACTGAATTCTTGCTTTCCTACATGGCGGGAGACATAAGTGACTTTGACTATCCTGGGGAAGTCTCAGGTCATGCAAAAACGCGAAAAATCCAGACTAAAGTAGTTTTTTCAGACAATATAAGCTTGAACATTTCATCTGATGAAATGCTGGAAGAAAAACTCACTTCAACCAACTATAAAAGTTACTTCGAGAAAGAATCCGAATCAATCGCCACTGTCGGCGAGGGCATTATGTTTACTCAGACCCTCGACAAAAAATCTGTCGACCGCGCAGGATATTTATTCCACTTTATGCCAGTGACTGGAATTATCTTGAGAAACAATTTCACCGGAGCCGGAATGTTAACCACCAACTTGGTGGAGCCGATTAGAAATAATGGCGAAGAGCTTCGAAGAGCTAGTAACAGGCAAGTAAAATTTGCAAGCAATATATTTAAATTAAGACCATCGAATTTTACCAAAAAAGAATATATCTCGGGCATGGTAAGACCAATCCGGGCCCACAGCAATGAAGGAAAAAAACGAAGTGCGACCGGGTCTGCCTCCACCATTGAAACCAAAAGACGTCGCTAACTGATCGACAGCGAAGTTGGCTGATTGGGACTCGTTGCAGTAAACCCGTCGTGAAATCGCGCGCTGTGGTTCAAGAACATCGGCATGGAGACGGGTTACTACTGGTACGTGAGCGCGTGTATTGCCGTGTCGTTGCTGGTGTACGTCACCATGAAAGACACCCGCAAGCATTCGCGGATTGTCGCGGACTGATCGCCAACCGACGCTCACTGCAACGGTGAGCGCCAAAGCCCTTCGCGAACGAACTCGCGAAGGGCACCATTCGTCTCCCCCTCCACCAGGATAATCATCGGTTAATGCACCGGCAGCAGCCTGTTGCTGAGTGCATCCATATCGACAGGACGCACGTATATCCGTTACAGGCCTCGAAAGAGTGCCTGAACGTACCCATCGCGAACGTACCTGGAGTACCTGTCATGAAAATCCGATTGATCCTTGCCCTGACCCTTTCCGTGCTGGCTGCCAATACCTTTGCAGCGGATGGCTACGACAAAACCGGCTCGGCCTCCTTCGGTTCCGATGCCAGCGCCGCCATCGAACGCAGCCACTCGGGCGCCTATGCCTCGGACGGTTTTGATAAAACCGGTAGCGCTGAGGCTATCGGCTGATCGTGGAGGGAAACTCACAGCCCGGCTTCGGCCGGGCTTATTCGTTTTTTGGGGGGCCACAAAGTCTGATAATCACATAAAACCTGTGGGAGCGAGCTTGCCCGCGATTGCGGACTGACATTCAACATAAATGTCGACTGAAAGTCAGTCATCGCGAGCAAGCTCGCTCCCACAGGGTTCTTCATCTGACTGGAAATCTGTGGCGCGTGCTTGCACCATGAGCGTCTCCCGCAAGTTCTGGAACTCACCCATGCCCGACGACATCCACTTCTACGAACCCGCCAACGGCCACGGCCTGCCCCACGATCCGTTCAATGCCATCGTCGGCCCGCGCCCCATCGGCTGGATCTCTTCACAGAATGCCGAGGGCCACTTGAACCTGGCGCCCTACAGCTTCTTCAACGCCTTCAACTACATTCCGCCGATCATCGGGTTTTCCAGCATCGGGCGCAAAGACAGCCTGAACAACATCGAGCAAACCGGCGAGTTCGCCTGGAACCTGGCCACCCGGCCGCTGGCCGAGCAGATGAACCAGAGCTGCGCCATGGTCGGGCCCGAGGTCAACGAGTTCGAACTGGCCGGGCTGACGACCGTTGCCTCGAAGGTCATTCAGGTGCCACGGGTGGCCCAGAGCCCGGTGTCCTTCGAGTGCAAGGTCACGCAGATCATTCAGTTGCAACGGGCGGACGGTAATGTGGTGCCCAGCTGGCTGATCCTCGGCGAAGTGGTCGCCGTGCATATCGCCAAATGGCTGTTGAAAGACGGGATATACGACACCGCCGCGGCAGAACCGATTCTGCGCGGCGGCGGGCCAGCGGATTATTTCCAGCTGGGGCCCGAGGCGTTGTTCAAGATGTACCGCCCGGGGCGGTGAGAATCACCAGAGCAGGTCGGTGTTTTCCTTGACGTCCTTGAGGTGGGTCAGTTCCTTGGCGGCCGCATCATCGGCCTCGTGAGCGGTCTTGAAGATCTGGCCTTCCAGGACTTTGTGAAAACGCGGGGCGCCAGCACCACCTAGCGCTTTGACGGCGATCGCGGCGTGGTAACCACCCTCGCCCGGTACTACAGCGGAAACAGCTTCGAAGTGATCAAAGGCTTTACGTGCCATGTCGCGAATCCTGGCTGGTTGAGAATGCCATCATTAAACCCTCAACCGGCCAGTTTGTGTACCGCCACTGCGGAGCGATCGAGGGCCTGCGCCGTCGAGACATCCTTGAAGGTGTGGAAATCCAGGCTGTTGACCACCAGCTCCTGTACCAGCTCGGCAAAAATCTCCATCGCCGGCGTGCTGAAGTACGCAGTCATGGCCTGCTGATTGCTCCAGAAACCGGAGACCAGCCAAAGCTGCGGATCGCACTGCGAATGCTGCAAGGCAAAGCTCAGGCAGCCAGGCGCTGCGCGGGATGGTTCGATCAGGGCGCTGAGGCGTACTCCGAGTTCCGACGAACGCCCGACGCGCGCTCGAACGAAGGCCATATGACTGACAGGGATTTGCGTAGACATGGTTCAACCCTCCCGGGGAGTCGCGTGGCAGCCCAGGGGACGGGCTGCGACAGGATCAAAGGTTAAGGGCCGCGATGCCTGTCTCGTTAGTCGATTCCTGCTGGCGCGTTGCACAATCCTGCGAAACTGCATCGCCAACCTGTAACAAGCTGTAAAACCCTGTCACGGTTGTGCCATACGAGCTTTGTGTAGGCGCTGCCGAAGGCTGTGATCTTTTGACTTTCACTTTCAAAATCAAAAGATCGCAGCCTTCGGCAGCTCCTACGGGATTATCGGCGTTAGCTAAAGCGCGCCTGTGCGTTGGCCGTGTTTGGGAACGAAACCAACCCCGAGCAGAATCAGGCAAGCATCGGGCAGGATGTGTCTACCGCTGCGGCTTGCACAAACTTATGCTCTGCCCATTACTCATGCCTTGCCGAGGATGCCTTGCATGTCGTCGCTCGATCACTTTGAAGCCCCGCTGAACCCCGACATGGAGCACCAGCGCGCGGAACTGGCGGCGATCATTCGCCGCAACACTGCCGAAGATGGCAGTTATGCGACTGCCATCGGCTCGCTGTTCATGTCCCGCCACAGCCAGTCCCACGAGTTCGCCCCGGTGCTCGCGCAACCGGCGCTGTGCATCATGGCCCAGGGGCGCAAGCAAGTTCAGTTGGCCAACGAGTACTTCAACTACGACCCGCTGAACTACCTGGTGGTCTCGGTCTCGATGCCGCTCAGTGGACGGGTGGTGGATGTCTCGCCGGAGGAACCGATCCTGGCCTTGCGCCTGGACATCGACCCGACGGAAATCACCGCGCTGATCGCCGACGCCGGCCCCCTCGGCGTGCCCACCCGGCCGACCGGGCGCGGGCTGTATGTCGAAAAACTCGACAGCGCGATGCTCGACGCGGTGCTGCGCCTGGCGCGGTTGCTGGACACGCCGAAAGACATCGCCATGCTGGCGCCGCTGATTCGTCGAGAAATACTCTACCGATTGTTGCGCAGCAAGCAGGGGCATCGGCTGTATGAAATCGCCATCGCCAACAGTCAGAGCCATCGCATCAGCCAGGCGATCAAATGGCTCAACGGCAACTTTGAACAGCCGTTGCGCATCGACGATCTGGCCAAGGAAGTGAACCTGAGCGTGTCGACGCTGCATCACCGCTTCAAGGCGATGACGGCGATGAGTCCGTTGCAGTACCAGAAGCAGTTGCGCCTGCAGGAAGCACGGCGGTTGATGCTGGCCGAAGGGCTGGAAGCTTCGGCGGCGGGGTATCGGGTGGGGTATGAAAGCCCGTCGCAGTTCAGCCGTGAGTACAGCCGGTTGTTCGGGGCGCCGCCGTTGCGGGATCTGGCGCGGTTGCGCTTATCGGTTTGATCCAGAATTTGTGTTGGTTGTGCCGGCCTCATCGCGAGCAGGCTCACTCCTACAATGGGCCGGTGTACACAACCCCCATGTAGGAGCGAGCCTGCTCGCGATAGGGCCAGTTCAGGCAATATAAATCCTGGATCAGGCCCCCAGTACCCGACAAGCCTCCACCGGCAAGGTCACCGACACCGGATGCCCAACGCTCAGGCCAAAGCCCTGACACGGCGTGCTCAGCGCGGTAAACGACACCCCGGAACACTCCACCGTGGTCTCGATGGTCGCGCCGATATCGCGCACGAAGGTCACCTTGCCCAGCAAGCGGTTGCCCGCGGTTGCCTGGGGTGCGGACAGTTGCAAGTCTTCCGGGCGAATCAGCATCTTCACCTTTTCACCGGCCACAATGCTGCTGCAGATTGGCACTTGCAGCGCATCGCCACCCGGCAAGCTGACCTTGCCGTTACCCAGCACCGTGGCCGGGAAGATATTGCCCGAGCCGATGAAGTCCGCGACGAACTCGTTGGCCGGGTGCCGATAGATCTCGATCGGCGTGCCCACTTGCTGCACCTTGTGCTCACCCAGTACGACCACGATATCGGCCATGGTCATGGCCTCGCGCTGGTCATGGGTGACCATGATGGTGGTGATGTTCAGGCGTTGTTGCAGTTGACGGATTTCCACCTGCATCGACTCGCGCAGCTTGGCGTCCAGCGCCGACAGCGGCTCGTCGAGCAGGAGGATTTTCGGGTGCGAGGCAATCGCCCGGGCAATCGCCACGCGCTGGCGTTGCCCGCCGGACAGCTTGGCCACCGGACGATTGATCATCGCTTGCAGCTGGATCAGTTCCAGCAACTCCACCACCCGCGCCTGCTGGTCAGCCTTGCTGACCCCACGCAGTTTCAGCGGATAGGCGATGTTCTCCCCGACCGTCATGTGCGGGAACAACGCCAGGGACTGGAACACCATGCCGAAATTGCGCAGGTGCGCCGGGGTGTTGCCGATGTCTTCGCCGTCCAGGCGGATTTCGCCGCCGGTCAGGGTTTCAAGGCCGGCAATCATGCGCAGCAAGGTGGTTTTGCCGCAGCCCGAAGGGCCGAGGAAACACACCAGTTTGCCCTCGGGCAAATGCAGGTTCACATCCGCTACCGCGCAGGCCGAGCCGTAATGTTTCTCGACGTTTTCCAGAATCAGACCAGACATGTGAATCACCTCAAGAAATCAGAACGAAACGCCACCTTCACCAACCAGTTTTTCGAGCGCCCAGATCAGGACGAAGTCGATCAACACGATCAGCACGGCAAACGAAAATACGGTTGGGTCGAGCGAAGACACGGTGCGGCTGTACATCCAGATCGGCACGGTCATCACGTCGATGGTGTAGAGGAAATAGGTCACGGTGAATTCGTTGAACGAGACGATGAACGCCAGCAGCATGCCCGCCAGGATCCCCGACTTCATCAACGGCACCACCACATCGACAATCGCCCGCAGCGGTGAAGCGCCGAGCATTTGCGCGGCCTCTTCGACTTCGCTGCCGATGGAGAGCATCGCTGCCGTGCAGTTCTTCACCACGAACGGCAACGCGAGGATCACGTGGGCAATCACTAGGCGCGAGGTGGTCATCTGGAACGGCAGGCTGTCGAACACCAGCAGCAATGCCAGCCCCAATACCACCATCGGGAACACCAGTGGCAACGACATCAGTTGCAGCGCCACGGCCTTGCCGCGGAATTCGCAACGGGTCAGCGCGTAGGCCGCTGGCACCGCAATGATCGTGGCGAAAATCATGGTCAGGCACGCCACCATCAGGCTGGTGCTCATGGCTTTGCCCAGGCTCAGCACGTCGCTTGAGTCCGGTGACACAAAGGTGTGCCAGGCGGCCTTGTACCATTGCAGGCTGTAGCTGCTCGGCGGGAAGTCGAGGTTCGACGCGCCGCTGAACGACATCACGATCATGGTCAGGATCGGCAACACCGCCAGCAGCAGGATGAAGCCCGAAAGGATGCCGGCAAACTTGCCGGTATCACCCGGCAACAGCGACTGGCGCTTCTTGGTCAGGGTACTCATTGCGAAGCCTCCAGCATGCGGCGACGACGGCCAGTGATGTATTCGGACAGGGTCATGATCGCCAGAGTGGTGACGATCAGCACCACACCGGCAGCGGATGCGGCGGGCCAGTTCATCAGCGGGGCGATCTGGTCATGCACCATCACCGCCAGCATCGGCACACGCCGGCCACCGAGCAGCAACGGCACCACGAAACTGCTGGCGTTGTAGGCGAACACCAGGGTCGCACCGGTAATGATCCCCGGCAGACTCATCGGCAATACCACCTGACGGAACACCTGGAAGCGACTGGCGCCCAGGGTCGCGGCAGCTTCTTCATAACTGCGAGCGACGCCGCGCATGGCGCTGGCAATCGGCAACACGGCCAGCGGGAAGGCGGTTTGCACCAGGCCCATCAACACGCCGTTCTGGTTGTACAACAGCATGATCGGGCGCTTGATCAGGCCCAGGCCCATCAGGGTCTGGTTGAGCATGCCACCGGGACCGAGGATCACCAGCCAGCCGTAGCTTTGCAGCAGCAGGTTGACCAGCAAGGGCAGCAACACTGCCGCCAGGAAGATCCGGCGCACGAACGGCGAGGTCAGGCGCGACATGGTGTAGGCCACCGGGATCGCCAGGATCACGGCGATCACCGCGCTGATCAGCGCCAGGCGCAGGGTCAGCATCAGCGACTTGAGGTAATAGGGTTCCAGCAACTGGGCGTAGCTGGCCAGGCTGAACCCGGACCATTCCGCGCCTTTGGTACCCACGCTCATGCGCAGTACCAAGAGGCTGGCGGCAATCAGTACGCCAAGAAACAGCATCGACGGCGAGAGGAAAAGCCAGGCGCGCGTCGTTGGCGAAACACCCCGACTCGGGCGCGACTCAGCGGCGCTGACCGAATGGGTCAAAGGTTGGTGTTCCATAGCAAAGGGTCTCGTCAATGGAAAGCAGCTGACAGACACAAGACTCAAGGTCACTTTGCCCCCCTGTGGGAGCGAGCTTGCTCGCGATGACTGCTTGTCTGTCGCCAATGACGTCGACTGACACTCCGCTATCGCGAGCAAGCTCGCTCCCACAGGGGATCTTCAGTGTTTGAAGATCCTGTGTACGTCACTCGATCAGGAAGAAAAGATTTCCGTGTAACGACGAATCCATTGGTCATGCACAGTCGCCAGGAAGGCGTTGTCGTGCATGATCGCCTTCTCGGCAATCTGCTCCGGCGTGAGGATGTACGGGCTCTTGCGTGCTTCGGCGGAGATGATCGCCTTGGCGTTGACCGGGCCGTTGTAGATGTCTTCAGCCATCTTGCCCTGCACCAGCGGGTCCAGAGAGTGGTTGATGAAGGCGTAGGCCATGTCGGTATCGCCAGGACGATTCTTCGGCATCACTGACAGCATCAGGTCGGTGTAGAAACCTTCCTTCATGCCAAATGTGGCACCCAGGCCGTAGTTCGGATCGCGGATCTGCTTCGGGAAGAACGCGGGGGCGTACAGACCGCCCATGTCCAGGGAACCGGTGCGGAACAGCTCAGCGATCTGGTTCGGGTTTTCACCCAGGGTCACCACACGATCCTTCAGCTCGGCGAGTTTCTTGAAGCCAGGTTCAATGTTGTGTTCGTCACCACCGGCCAGTTTGGCGGCGATGATGATCAGGTCCATGGCCTCGGTCCAGTTCGGCGGCGGCAGGAAGATGTTCGGTGCCAGTTCGGCGTCCCACAGGGAGGCGTAGCTGTCCGGCGCTTGTTTCTGGGTGCGGGTGCTGTAGACCAGGCTGTTGCACCACAGCAGGTAACCGATACCGTGGCCATTGGCGCCGGTGCGGTATTTCTCCGGTACATCGACGAGGTTGGGAATGCGGTTGAGGTCGGGTTTTTCCAGCAGGTTGGCGGCGGCCAGACCTTCGGCGCCGACACCTGCCAGGGTGATGACGTCGTATTGCGGACGATCACCACCGGCCTTGAGCTTGGCGACCATTTCCGAGGTACTGCCGGTGCGGTCAGCGATGACCTTGCAGCCGTACTTGTCTTCGAAGGTCGCGGCGATGTTGCGCAGCGCAGCCAGGCCAGTGTCATCGGACCAGGTCAGCAAACGCAGGGTCTTGCCGGCAAAACGTGTGTCGCTGGCATTGGCCTTGATGAACGGCATGCTCATGGCTGCCGCTGCAACCGAGGCTACGCCCACGGTCTTGATGAATTGACGTCTGTTCAGATCATGCTCGCCCATTACGGACTCCCTTTGTTTTTGTAGGTATAAGGCAGGTCGAAACTGTTGCATCCGCGCGACCGGACCAGCGTTATCCCCCGTATTTTCGGGGGCTTGGCTGAGCCAGCGGGTTCATCCTGAGGTCGTGTAAAACACCTGACTATCGATAAAAACTCATTGAAGCCATGACGCCAGCGCATGCCTCATGTAGGAGCGAGCTTGCTCGCGAATGAGGCATGAACGACGCGGGCTGTCTGACTCCCCGCGTTATCGTTGACGTCCATCGCGAGCAATCGAGCGTCGACCGGCTGCTCCTACACAGTGACAGGCGTCAGACGGCCCGGATCACGTGTTTGATTTCCTGGAAAGCCTGCAAGCCCCACGGCCCCAATTCGCGGCCGATGCTGCTCTGCTTGTAGCCGCCCCAGGCGGTCTGCGGGAAGATCACCTGTGGCGCGTTGATCCACACAAGCCCCGCCTGCAAAGCGTTGGCGACGCGGTCAGCGGTCTGTGCATCGCGCGTCACCACACTGGCGACCAGACCAAACTGGCTGTCGTTGGCCAGGTCAATCGCTTCGGTTTCAGAGGCGAAACTGCGCACGCAGATCACCGGGCCGAAAATCTCTTCACACCACAGCGCACTGTCGAGGGGCACTTCGGTGAACACCGTCGGCTGCAAAAAATATCCGCGCGGCAGGTCGACCGGGCGATTGCCACCGCAAACCAGCTTGGCGCCGGCACTCAGACCGCGGTCGATGTGACCGAGCACGCGCTGGTATTGCGCCTGATTGACCAGCGCACCCATTTCCACGTTCGGGTCGAACGGGTCGGCCACGCGAATCGCTTCGGCACGGGCCTTCACGCGGGTCAGGAATTCATCGGCCAGTTCATCGGCGACCAGCACGCGGCTGGTGGCGGAGCACATCTGCCCGGCGTTGAAGAAACCACCGCCGCAAGCCACTTCCACCGCCAGGTCGAGATCGGCATCGGCCAGCACCAGCAGCGAAGATTTACCGCCCAGTTCCAGGCTCACGCCTTTGACGGTTTCCGCCGCCCGTTGCATGACCTGCACACCGACCGCGTTGCTGCCGGTGAACGAGATCTTGGCGATGCGTGGGTCCGCCGACAGCGGAGCGCCAACGGCCAGGCCGGTGCCGCACACCAGGTTGAACACACCCGCCGGCACCCCGGCCTGGGCGATGATTGCCGCCAGTTCCAGCTCCGGCAGCGGCGTCACTTCCGAAGGCTTGAGCACCACGCAGCAACCGGCGGCCAGGGCCGGGGCGAGCTTCCACGCAGTGGTGACCATCGGGAAGTTCCACGGCACGATCAAGCCAACTACACCGCAGGGCTCACGGCGCAGGCGGGCGCTGAAATCGTCGGTCGGCAGTTCGATGGCGCTGTCCTGTTTCGCATCCAGCCCTTCGGCCAAACCGGCGTAATACTCGAACGTGGCGATCACGTCATCAACGTCGATAGCCGCTTCGAACTGTGGCTTGCCGTTGTTGCTCGACTGCAAGTGCATCAGCTTTTCACGGTTGGTCTGCACGCCCGCGGCGATTTTGCGCAGGATTGCACCGCGTTCGGCGCCCGTGGTTTTCGACCAGACGGCGAACGCCTGGGTCGCCGCGCTCACGGCTTGATCGACAGCACTCTCGTCGCCACCATTCACGGTGGTCAACAGGGCTTCGGTCGCCGGATTGATCACCCGCAGGTGTTCGTTGCCGGCCGACCATTGGCCGTTGATGTACAGGCCATCCAGCGTTGTAGGGAACGTCATTTCGACACCGCCTGCATCCACTCGGCCTGGTCGATTTCAATCAAGGTCGGACCCTGACGATCGGTGGCCATACGCAATGCACCACGCAGTTGCTCGACACTGCTGACCGCTTCGGCCGCACAACCCAATGCCTTGGCCACACCGATGAAGTCCGGGGTGTAGATGTCCACGCCGACCGGTTCGATGTCACGGTTGACCATGTATTTCTTGATCTCTTCGTAGCCCTGGTTATTCCACAGCAGCACGATGACCGGGGTGCGCGCTTCAACGGCGCTGGACAGTTCCGGCAGGGTGAATTGCAGGCCACCGTCGCCGATCAGGCACACCACCGGAGGACGCGCGCCACCTTCAACGCGGCCACCCAGCCAGGCGCCAATCGCTGCCGGCAAGGCGTAACCGAGAGTGCCGTAACCGGTGGACGAGTTGAACCAGCGGCGCGGGCGCTCCGGGTTGAACGTCAGGTTGCCGGTGTACACCGGTTGCGTCGAGTCGCCGACGAATACCGCGTTCGGCAACTCATGCAGCACGGTTTCGAGGAAACGGGTCTGGGCCAGGGTCGGTGCGTCCCAGGTGGCGGCCAGGTCTTCACGCAGACGGGCGGCGCGTACCTGCCCCCAATCGTTGCGGCGCTCGGCCAGGGATTTGTGCGACAGGGCGCTGAGCAAAGCCTGGGCGGCGTTGCGCGAGTCGGCCACCAGTGCCACGTGCGGCGAGTAGTTGCGTACGGTCTGGTCCGGGTCGATATCGACGCGCAGCAATTTGCCGGGGATTTCAAAGCCACCGGCGAAGGTCACGTCGTAGTCGGTCTCGGCCAGCTCGGTGCCAATGGCCAGGACCACATCGGCCTCGGCGACCAGCGCACGGGTGGCGACCAGGCTCTGGGTCGAGCCGATCAGCAACGGGTGGCCGGAGGCGAGCATGCCCTTGGCATTGATGGTCAGGGCGACCGGCGCGTCCAGCAGCTCGGCCAGTTCAGTCAGCTCGGCTGCCGCGTCGATGGCCCCGCCACCGGCGAGAATCAGCGGACGCTTGGCGTCGGCCAGCAAATCGGTCATGCGCGACACGGCGCTCGGCGAAGCACCGGCGCGGTCGATATTGACCGGCAGGCTGCTGAGCAGGTCATCGGCGTCTTCGACCAATACGTCCAATGGAATTTCGATGTGCACCGGACGCGGACGGCCGGCCTGGAACAGGGCAAAGGCACGAGCCAACACACCCGGCAACTCCGACGCCGACATCAGGGTGTGGGAGAACGCCGCGACACCGGCACACAGCGCGCCCTGGTTCGGCAGCTCATGCAGCTTGCCGCGACCGCCGCCCAACTGGCTGCGCGATTGCACGCTGGAAATCACCAGCATCGGGATCGAATCGGCGTAGGCCTGGCCCATGGCGGTGGTGATGTTGGTCATGCCCGGGCCGGTGATGATGAAGCACACACCCGGTTTGCCGCTGGTGCGGGCGTAGCCGTCGGCCATGAAGCCGGCGCCCTGTTCATGACGCGGCGTGACGTGGTTGATGCTCGAACGGGCCAGCCCGCGATACAGCTCCACGGTATGCACCCCCGGAATGCCGAACACCTGCTCGACCCGGTAGTTTTCGAGTAACTTGACCAATACTTCGCCGCACGTCGCCATGTCTTTGCCCTTTTTGTTCGTTTGAGACACAAGGGCCCTTGTGGGAGCGGGCTTGCTCGCGAAAGCGGTGTATCAACCAACATCAATGTTGAATGTAAGACCGCTTTCGCGAGCAAGCCCGCTCCCACAGAGTCCGTGGAATGGCCTCATTGGAACGGGCGACAGGTAGCCGCAACAATGGATAAAAAGTCATACTAGCCATGTCCTCACGTCATACCTTGGATCCCAATGAAACGACTGCCTCCCCTGCCGGCGCTGCACACCTTCCTGATTACCGCGCAGTGCTGCAATTTCACCCGGGCCGCCGAACAGTTGCACATCACCCAGGGTGCGGTGAGTCGGCAGATCGCCGGACTGGAAGATCATCTGGGTTATGAGCTGTTCATCCGCCTGGCCCGAGGCCTGGACCTGACGGCCGAAGGGCGGGAATGGCTGCCACGGGTGCAGCAGATTTTCGGCCTGATCGACGAGGCCGTTGAACAGATCGGCGAAAAGCGCGAAACCCTGCAACTCAAGGCCCCGACCTGCGTCATGCGCTGGTTGCTGCCGCGTCTGTTGCAATGGCAAAGGGAACGTCCGGATGTGCCGGTGGAACTGACCACGACCGTCAAGCACGGCGTGGATTTTCATCGCGAGCAGTTCGATGCAGCGGTGATGTACGGCGCACCGCCGGACGATTCATTGATGTCGCAAAAACTCTTCGATGAACAACTCACGCCCGTGTGCTCCAGACCGATGCTCGAAGGCCCCATTCCCCTGCAAGCACCGGCCGATCTGCAACAACACCTGTTGCTCCACCCGACCCGCGATGAACGGGACTGGAAGGCCTGGTTGAAAGCGGCGGATGTACGATTGACCAATGTCGGCAAGGGCCAGCATTTCGAAACACTGGACCTGGCGATGTCGATGGCGTCCCAGGGAACGGGGGTGGCGATTGGCGACTGGTCGCTGATCGGCGATGACCTGAATGCCGGGCGGCTGGTCATGCCATTCGATTTGAAGGTCACAACGGGGCTGGCGTATTACCTGGTGTTCCCCGAAAAAGCCGAGCCCTCGCCGAAGTTGCGTGAATTGATGGGCTGGTTGGTGGAGCAGGCGCAGGCGCGCTAAGTTGCCCTGTAGGAGCCGGCTTGCTGGCGAATCAGGCGGTGCGGTGTGTCAGGCAGACCGCCTTCGCTGGCAAGCCAGCTCCTACAGGGGGGAATCAGTAACCGACTGTAAACCGCTGCCGCGAATGCTTTGGCGCTTCCACTTCGTCGAGCATTGCAATCGCATAGTCGGCGAACGTGATCCAGCTGCGCCCTTCGCTGCTCACCAGCAAATCATCCTGACCGAGACGAAATTTCCCGGTGCGCTCGCCTTCGACAAATTCGGCCGATGGCGACAGGAAGGTCCAGTCCAGGTCCCGCTCTTCACGCAAGTTTGCGAGGAATTCGGCACCGGCACTGGCTTCAGCCTTGTATGCCTCAGGGAAACCTTCGCTATCGATCACTCGAGTGCCATCGGGCAACAGCAACGAGCCAGCACCGCCCACCACCAGCAAGCGTTTGACTCCGGCCTGCTTCACCGGCCCGATGACAGCGCTTGCAGGCAGGGTGGCGAAATGTGCGGCGCTGATGACTACGTCATGCCCCTCGATAGCCGCTTGCAAAGCACTGGCATCCAGAGCGTCGACGTTACGCGTGACCAATCCGGCACGCGGGGCGATTTTCGCCGTGTTGCGGGCGATCGCGGTAACGCTGTGACCGCGACGCAGGGCTTCTTCCAGCAATTGGCTACCGGCACGACCGGTGGCACCGATGATTGCGATTTTGCTCATGACGTTCTCCAGTTGGCTTGAAAGTATCGATATCAATCTGCGCTGACCTTTGTGGCGAGGGAGCTTGCTCCCGCACGGCTGCGAAGCAGCCGTAAATCCGGTTCATGCGATGTAGCTGAAAAATGCAGGGGAGCGCTTCGCACTCCAGCGGGAGCAAGCTCCCTCGCCACAGAAATCCCCGTTACTCCTTAAATTCATTCGCCCCACTTCATCTCGCCCTTGGCGACCTTGGCGCTCAGCTCCAGCGAACTTTCATCGCCCAGTGCCGGGAAGCGTTTTTTCATTGCCGCAATCAGATCAGCAGAATCCTTGGCCTTGGCGGTTTCCTCGTCGAAAGCCTTGATGTAAGCGGCGGTGAACTGCACTGCCGTCAGTGAACGATTGCTCTCGCCCAGGTAATGCCCCGGTACCACGGTCTGCGGCTTCAGGGCTTCAATGGAATGCAGCGTAGCCAACCAATCGGCATGGGACTGTGGCGTTTGCGTGTCAGCCATCCACACGTGGATGTTTTGCGCTACCACGACACCGCCGACTACGGCCTTGATCGATGGAATCCATACAAAGCTGCGATCCGGCTGCGGGCCCTCAAGACCAACCACCTGCAATTTCTGCCCTTCAAGGTTCAGGCTATCGCCCTTGAGCACGTCCGGCACGATGGTTTTGCCCGGCACATCAGCCCCCATTTTCGGGCCCCAGAATGCCAGTTTGCCGTCGACGGTTCGCTTGATGTGGTCAACGGTCGGCCGCGAGGCGAGGACCCTGGCCTTGGGGAACGCGGCCGTCAGGGTTTCGAGGCCGAAGTAGTAGTCCGGGTCACCGTGGCTGATGTAGATAGTGGTCAGCTGCTTGCCGCTGGAGCGGATCTTTTCCACCACCTGCTCGGCCTGGGACTTGCCGAATTGCGCATCCACCAGGATCGCTTCTTTCTCGCCACTGACCAGCACCGAGGTCACCGGGAAGATGGCTTTTTCGCCGGGGTTGTAGACATCCAGCGTCAGGGTCGAGGCGGCTGCATGGGCGGCGAAACCGAAGGCCGCGCTTGCCAGTAAAACCCGCATTAAAGTGGTGAAACCGATCATCTGTTGCTCCGTATTCCAATGGCTGTCGTGGTCCCTTGTAGGAGCGAGCTTGCTCCGGGCGGCGTTCCGACGATGGTCGTAAACGATGGCGCGTACTTGCCGGTTAAACGCGGCGCCTGGGGGTCCATCGCGAGCAAGCTCGCTCCTACAGTGGAACAGAGCTTAGTTGCCTGACTCAGTACAAAAAATGCGATGCTTGGACATAGTTTGTTTCTGAAAGCGGGCAAATCATGGATCGTCTTCAAGCAATGCGTGTGTTCGTCACGGTGGTCGACCTCGGCAGCCAGTCGGCCGCCGCCGATCATCTGGAGCTGTCACGACCGGTGGTGTCGCGGTATCTGGCGGAACTGGAAGACTGGGTCGGCGCGCGCCTGATGCATCGCACCACACGCAAGTTGAGCCTGACCGCCGCCGGCACCGAGATCCTGCCCCGCTGTCGGCAGATGCTCGATTTGTCCAGCGACATGCAAGCCGCCGTCAGCGAACCGGACGACGCACCGCGCGGCCTGCTGCGGATCAGCGTCAGCACCTCCTTC
Source organism: Pseudomonas sp. IT-196MI5 (assembly GCF_949767415.1). NCBI lineage: Bacteria > Pseudomonadati > Pseudomonadota > Gammaproteobacteria > Pseudomonadales > Pseudomonadaceae > Pseudomonas > Pseudomonas sp. IT-196MI5. The sequence continues at coordinate 280,843 of NZ_CATKPZ010000022.1, read as the reverse complement.
GGCCAGGCGCAACTGGCCGATGCCATGGCCGAGTATGTCCGACATTACCCCGGCGTCAGCATCGACATGCAGATGCTCGACCGCACCGTGAACCTGGTGGATGAGCGCATCGACCTGGCGATCCGCACCAGCAACGACCTGGACCCGAACCTGATCGCCCGCCGCCTGACGGTTTGCCGCTCGGTGATTTGCGCTTCCCCCGCTTACTTGCGTGAGCACCCGGCGCCGCAACGGGTCGAGGACCTGAGCCGGCACAATTGCCTGACCCATTCCTACTTCGGCAAAAGCCTCTGGCATTTCGAGCAGGACGGCGAGCAGGTTTCAGTACCGGTGCAGGGCAACATCAGCGCCAACGAGGCCAGCACGCTGCTGCGCGCAACGCTCGCCGGTGCCGGGGTGGCGATGCTGCCCACGTATCAGGCCGGCGTGCACATCCACAGCGGCGAGTTGATTCGCCTGCTGCCGACGGCCGAACCCCGGAAAATGAACGTGTATGCGGTGTATGCCTCGCGCAAGCACATGCCGGCGGCGTTGCGCAGCTTGCTGGATTTTCTGGTGGTTAGATTTCCGGAACAGCCGGCGTGGGATGCGGGCCTGTAACCCGATTAAAACTGTAGGAGCGAGCCTGCTCGCGATAGCGTTGGATCAGTCAACATCTTCGTCAATGAACGATTGCTATCGCGAGCAGGCTCGCTCCTACAAGGGCATCAGTGTTCTGAATACCGCGCTATTGCTGATAACTCCCCAGCGCTGACCTATGCTCAAAGTAATACCGAAAGGTATTCGTTCAGAGGTCAACGCCATGAACATCAAAACAAGAAGATACCTCGCGATTTTCATCACCTGTGCGGTCACGCTCGGGTTGTATGGCGCTGCCGCCTGGCGCGTAGAGCAACTGCGCAACCTGCCCCGTGAGTACGCGAGCTGTAACTTCGAGCACTGCATCCCCCACAACGCCACCCTCAACGCCCTCCGGTAACGAAGGGGGTCAGGCTTCGTTGTCCTGATCGGCCTTCAAGCGGTCGCGGAAGGCCTTGGGCGAAATCCCCACACGACGCCGGAACAGGCGCGTGAAGTTGGTCGGATCGGAAAACCCCAACACGTCGGACATTTCATAAATGGTCATGCTGGTGTAGGTCAGCAAGCGCTTGGCCTCCAGCAATTGCCGTTCGTGCATGATCTGCAACGCCGGTTGCCCCGCCAGCTCACGACAGGTGCCGTTGAGATGGGACACGGAAATCCCCAGCCGGTGCGCCAGGTCCTCGACCTTGACGTGCTGGCGATAGGTCTCTTCCACCAGCTGTATAAAGCCGTTGAGGTATTCCCGGGCCCGCTGCGGTCGCGCCATGGCAGTGCGACGCTGGATCACCTGGCGGCTGACCCACACCATGATCACACTGACCAGCGAATGCATGAGCATTTCCCGCGCCGGTTGATGGCTGGTGTATTCGTTCTGCAAGGCACTGAACAGGCTGTTGAGGTACTCGGCGTCCTTGCCTGCCGGGTAACTTTCGGCCTGGGCCAGAGCATTGACCGAGTGTCCCAACTGCATCTGCAGGTGGGCGATCAGCGGCGCAGCCAGGGTCACGACAAAGCCCTCCACATCCTCGGAAAAGCGAAAGCCGTGTACCGACAGCGGTGGCAGGATCTGGATCGTCGGTTCCACCAGTTGCGTACGTTGGCCTTCGATTTCAAGCTCTGCCTGACCTTTGAACACGAAGAGCAACTGGCACAAATCAGCGTGGCGGTGGGGTTTGATTTCCCAATGATGTTCGCGACTGCGTTTGGAAATGGTTTCACAGTGCAGCAAGTCCGGGGTCGGCCAATCCAGGCTTTCACCGTAGAGCTTGAACACCGGAATCGAAGGCAGGTCAGGCTTGTTCATCACTTCAATCCAGGTCTCGGAGTAGATGACGGGCGATAATCGCACCGATTGGCAGAATGTACAGGTATCGGCTCAGTTTTCACCTTCAATTGACAGACTCGCAAGGGAAAAATGCAAGCACTCGATCCATAAAAATCATTCACCGGCCCTGGTCGCGTGAAGCTTGCGAGTCATAACAACAATGAAAACGCTGAAAACCCAAGTCGCCATCATTGGTGCCGGCCCTTCAGGCCTGTTGCTCGGCCAATTGCTGCACAACGCTGGTATCGATACCGTCATCCTGGAACGCCAGGCCCCGGACTATGTGCTCGGCCGAATCCGCGCCGGCGTGCTTGAACAAGGCATGGTAGAGCTATTGCGCCAGGCCGGCGTGAGTCAGCGCATGGACGCCGAGGGGCTGGTGCATGGCGGCTTCGAGCTGGCCCTCGACGGGCGCCGGGTCCATATCGATCTGCACGCCCTGACGGCTGGCAAAACCGTGATGATCTACGGCCAGACCGAAGTCACCCGCGACCTGATGGCCGCTCGTCGGGAGGCCGGCGCACAGACGATTTATCAAGCCGCCAACGTCGTTCCCCACGGCATGAAAACCGATGAAGCGTTTGTCACTTTTGAGAAGGACGGTGAGACCTGGCGACTCGATTGCGACTACATCGCCGGTTGCGACGGCTTCCATGGGGTGGCGCGGCAATCGATTCCCGCCGACAGCCTGAAAGTCTTCGAACGGATCTATCCCTTCGGCTGGCTCGGGATTCTGGCCGATACCCCGCCGGTCCACGAAGAACTGGTCTACGCCCGCCATGAACGCGGCTTTGCCCTGTGCAGCATGCGCTCGTCGACACGCACCCGTTATTACCTGCAAGTGCCCACCAGCGATCATGTCGATAACTGGTCGGATCAACGCTTCTGGGACGAACTCAAGTCGCGATTGCCGCAAGAACTGGCGGACAAACTGGTCACCGGCCCGGCCATCGAAAAAAGCATTGCGCCGCTACGCAGCTTCGTGGTCGAACCCATGCAATACGGGCGAATGTTCCTGGTCGGCGATGCCGCGCACATCGTCCCGCCCACCGGCGCCAAGGGCCTGAACCTGGCGGCCAGTGATGTGAGTACGCTATTCAATATCCTGCTCAAGGTCTACCGCGAAAATCGCGCCGATTTGCTGGAGAAATACTCTGAAATCTGCCTGCGCCGGGTGTGGAAGGCCGAACGCTTTTCCTGGTGGATGACCTCCATGCTGCACCGCTTTGATGATCACGATGCCTTCAGCCAGCGCATTGCCGAATCGGAACTGGAGTATTTCATCGACTCCGAGGCAGGTCGAAAAACCATTGCAGAAAACTACGTCGGACTTCCTTATGAGGCTATCGAATAGCCCCCTACCGACTTACACTGGCGAGCATCCCCGCTCGCCTTGCCACTTGCGGGTCAATCACCGCCCGCAGGTTTTCCCGTGACCAATCTCCACCAGCCTGAAACGCTCAAACCCGCCATCCGCAGCGTGCTGATCGCGCTGATGCTCGCGATCTTTCTCGGGGCACTGGATCAGACCATTGTCGCTGTTTCGATGCCGGCCATTTCCGCGCAATTCAAGGACGTCAGCCTGCTCGCCTGGGTGATTTCCGGCTACATGGTGGCCATGACCGTGGCGGTGCCGATCTACGGCAAACTGGGCGACCTGTACGGGCGGCGCAAGCTGATGCTGTTCGGCATGGGCCTGTTCACCCTGGCGTCGGTGTTCTGCGGCATGGCCCAGAGCATGGAGCAACTGGTGCTGGCGCGGATCTTCCAGGGCATCGGCGCCGGCGGGATGATTTCGGTGAGCCAGGCGATCATCGGTGACATCGTGCCGCCACGGGAGCGCGGTCGTTATCAGGGCTATTTCAGCAGCATGTACGCGGTGGCGAGCGTGGCCGGCCCGGTGCTTGGCGGCTACATGACCGAATACCTGTCCTGGCGCTGGGTGTTTTTGATCAACCTGCCACTGGGCCTGGGCGCCTGGCTGGTGGCTAACCGCACGCTGGTGGGCCTGCCGATTCCGCAACGCAAACCGATCATCGATTACCTGGGCACCGTGCTGATGATCATCGGGCTGACGGCATTGTTACTGGGCATCACGCAGGTCGGTCAGGGCCATTCCTGGCGCAGTGCCGAAGTGCTGGCGCTGCTGGCCAGTGCAGTGCTGGTGCTGGGGCTGTTCGTCGTCCACGAGCGGCGCGCACGGGAGCCGTTGCTGCCCATGCATCTGTTCGCCAACCGCAACGCGATCCTGTGCTGGTGCACGATTTTCTTTACCAGTTTCCAGGCCATCTCGCTGATTGTGCTGATGCCATTGCGCTTCCAGAGCGTCACCGGTGCCGGCGCCGACAGCGCTGCCCTGCACCTGTTGCCACTGGCCATGGGTTTGCCGATTGGCGCGTATTTCGCCGGCCGCCGTACTTCCGTGACCGGACGCTACAAACCGATGATCCTTACCGGTGCTGCGTTGATGCCCATCTCGATTCTTGGCATGGCGTTCAGCCCGCCGCAGGCGTTCGTCGTGAGCAGCCTGTTCATGCTGCTCTGCGGGATTTCCTCCGGCATGCAGTTCCCGACCTCCCTGGTCGGCACGCAGAACTCGGTCGAGCAACGGGATATCGGCGTGGCGACCAGCACCACCAATCTGTTCCGTTCGCTAGGGGGTGCCGTGGGTGTGGCATTGATGTCGGCGCTGCTGCTGGCGCTGTTGCAGGATTCAAGTCTTGCGCACCTGGCCGGCTCGTCGCTGATTGCCGAAGGCAGTTCGGGGAATGTGTTGCTGGACGGTTTGAACGCCGCACCGGGTGACGCGCAGAACGCCTTGCGCGCTGAGCTGTTGCTGACGTTCCGGCACTTGCTGACGGTCAGCGCGGTGGTGTCGCTGCTGGGGCTGGCGGCAGCGATTGCCATGCCGAACATGTTGTTGCGCGGGCGTGAGGACAAGGTTCGGTAGGCAGGCCGTACTGCGCCCTTCGCTGGCAAGCCAGCTCCTACAGGATATGCACAGTCCTTGTAGGAGCTGGCTTGCCAGCGAAGGCGTCCTCATTGAAACCATAAAATCAAGGGCTGTAATACCCGGCCGCCACCAGAAAATTCCCGACATTCTTCAGGTAGGCATGTTGGTTCTCGACCTTGAGGGATTTGATCGCCATCAGGGTGCCCTTTTCGTCCCTGACCAGGTCGGTTGCCCTCAAGATTTCCTGGAGCAGGTCATTACTGCCGGGGGCGCAGTTGCTGTTGCAAGTTCTGGATCTGCGCCTGAAGGGTATTGATGTTGCGGGTGACCTGGCTGCGGAAGGCATCGAACTCGGCGGTATTGGTCGAGCCCTGTGTGGCAGCCGGACGGTTGTCCTGCTGGCTCTTGAGCACGAGCATGTCTTGCTCGAGACGCTCGATGGCAGCGCTCGGGTTGCCTTGCTTCTTCAGCGCAGTGATATCGGCGCCCAGGCTTTTGAGCTGTGCGTCGAGTTTTTCCGAGTCGGACGGGGCACTTTTCAGGGCGGCCAATTCAGCGCTCAAGGCTTTGACCTGGGCCTGCAACTGCGTATTGGCTGTCTGATGATCGGTGTCCTGGGCAGTCAACTGCGCCAGGCGTTTGTCCAGTTCGGTGGATTGCGCGGCCATTTGTGCCAGTCGCTTGTCCAGGTCCGAGGCCTGGCCGGCAACACCTTGCTGCTGGGCGCCCTGGTCCTTGAGTTTGCCTTCCAGCTGGCGGATTTGCAGCTTCAAGGCCTCACTGTCGGTGGTGACACTGGTCTGGCTGGCAACGACCTTGCCGGAAATGTCCTGCAGGCGCCCAGCCGCTTCCTCACTGATCCGCGCGAAACTTTCCTGGGTCGCCACCAATTGCTGTTCCATCAGGGAAATCTGCTGAAAACTCCACCAGGCCAGGCCCGCGAACGCAATGATCAACGCCCCGACCAACGCCCACAGGGGGCCAGTGCTCGCTGCCTTGACCTTCACCGCCGGCGCCGTGCGCGAATGCACGACCGTGCGGGCAGTCGGCGGAAAATCGTCGTCGAGAACGTCTGCACGCAGGCTCGGTACATCGTCGAAGTCGTCGTTGGCATCGTTACGCATGGACATTGAATCAACCTTAGTGAAACAAATGATGGCTTTATGCCGCGCAGTATAAACCCCACAGCCGTAACCATTGACCCCCAAGCCCCGTATCCGGTTCAGTCAGGGGCGTTGTTCGAGCGTCAACGAATATCCTGGGCCTTCCACCAGCCACAGAACTCATCCAGCGCTGTCCAGAGGCTGACCTTGGGATCGTAATCCAGATAATGCCGGGCGCGGCTGATGTCCAGGGTGAAATTTTTATTCATGACCTGCATGCCAAGGCGCGACAGCGTCGGTTCGGGACGCCCCGGCCACATCTTGCACACACCCTCGTTGAGCGCCGCGACGCTGTAGGCCAGGCCGTAGGAACGGTGGCGGGTTACCTGTGGGACGTCCATGTTGCGCATGACGTAATTGACCACGTCCCACAACGGAATCGGCGTGCCATTGCTGATGTTGTAAGCCTTGCCCAACGCGGAACCGCTGGCCAGCAAACTGCTGAGCAGCGCCTCGTTGAGGTTTTGCACGCTGGTGAAATCGACTTTGTTCAAACCGTTGCCGATGATCGCCAGGCGCCCCTTGCGCTGCATGTTCAACAAGCGCGGAAAGATGCTCATGTCGCCGGCCCCGGTGACGAAGCGCGGGCGCAAGGCCAGGGTTTCCAGGCCGAACTCCTGGGCACCGAAGACTTTTTGCTCGGCCAGGTACTTGGTGGCAGCGTAAGGGTGTTTGAAGCGCTTGGGCACCTGCTCTTCGGTCAGGCCCAGGTGATCGCGACCATCGAAGTAGATCGACGGCGACGACAAATGCACCAGCCGCCGTACCCGTTGCTTCAGGCAGGCCTCAACCACGTTCTCAGTGACCTGGACGTTGCCCTGATGGAAATCCTGATAACGCCCCCACAAACCGACGGCACCGGCGCAATGCACCACGGCCTCAACGTCCGAACACAGCTCGCGCGCCAGTTCCGGGTCGCTCAAGTCTCCCGGGATGAACTCGGCTCCGCGGCGTACCAGATGCTCCACACTCTCGGCCCGGCGACCGTTGACCCGCACGTCCAGGCCCTGCTCCAGGGCAAAACGCGCAAAGCGCCCGCCGATGAAGCCGCTTGCGCCGGTAACCAGAATCTTCATGAATTGCTCCGAATATTTCGTTTTGCGTATTACGTGAGGTCTTGACGCTGCGCGTCAGTCCAAGGGCACCAGCCATTGTTTCGATGCGCGTACCAATTGATCGGTGAGCAGCCCCAGCAACTGACCGCCATTACGCCAATGATGCCAGTACAGCGGCACATCGATCGGCTTATCTGGCAGCAGCTCCTGCAATACGCCCCTTTGCAGTTGCTCGCGCGCCTGCAGTTCCGGAACCAGCCCCCAGCCCAGCCCGGCTTCCGTCAGACGAATGAAACCTTCGGAGGACGGGCATAAATGGTGTTCGAAACCGCCCTCGACGCCGAGGGATGCAAGGTAGCGATGCTGCAGGAAATCGTCCGGGCCAAACACCAGCGCCGGGGTACGGGCCAACTGGTCGGCGCGTACGCCCTGCGGAAAATGCCGGGCAATGAAGGCGGGGCTGGCCAGTGCCCGGTAACGCATGGCCCCCAGCAATACGCTACGCGCACCCGCCACAGGGCGCTCGCTGGCGCAGACGCAGGCCGCCACTTCACCGGCGCGCATGCGCTTGAGGCCAACGGTCTGGTCTTCGACCACCAGGTCCATCAACAGATGCTGTTCCGCGCAAAACGCCCCCACGGCCTGCGCCCACCAAGTGGCCAGGCTGTCGGCATTCAGGGCGATCCGCAGGCGCTCCGGCAGGCCCTCCTCATCCAGCGCCGGCACCAGGCTCTGCAAATCCCGTTCAAGCAAGCGCACTTGCTGCACGTGGTTGAGCAACCGTCGACCGATTTCCGTCGGTGTTGGCGGCGTGGCCCGCACCAGCACCGGCTGGCCAACCCGCGCTTCCAGTAGTTTGATGCGCTGGGAAATCGCCGATTGCGACAGGCCCAGCACCTGGGCCGCCCGTTCAAAACCCGCCTGTTCGACCACGGCCGCCAAGGCAGAAAGCAATTTATAGTCGAACATCAGTTTTCCTAATGAGCGATCAGCAAGATTGGTTTTTCTTATACAGCCTTCACAAGGACAATGACCAGCAAGAACTCTTGAACAAGGATCACCCACATGGCTGGCGAAACTTCATTGGCAACGCTGCTGCGCAGCATGAGTCCGCAACTCAACGCCGGCGACTACGTGTTCTGCACCCTGCGTGACGGCAAATTACCGACGGATCTGGAAATTGTCGGCAGCTTTCGTGAGCAAGAAGGCCTGACCGTGATTCTCGAACGCACCCACGCCGAAAAGGCCGGTTTGAGCTTCGACTACATCGCCGCCTGGATCACCTTGAACGTGCATTCGGCCCTCGAAGCGGTCGGCCTGACCGCCGCGTTCGCCACGGCATTGGGCAATGCCTGCATCAGCTGCAACGTGATTGCCGGCTACTACCACGACCATTTGTTTGTCGGCCAGGCCGACGCCGACCGTGCCCTGCAAGTACTGCGGGATCTGGCAGCCAACGCGGAGTAAAAAATCATGTGGCAAAGTTATGTGAACGGGCTACTCGTGGCCTTCGGCCTGATCATGGCGATCGGCACCCAGAATGCGTTTGTCCTGGCGCAAAGCCTGCGGCGAGAGCATCACCTGCCGGTAGCGGCGCTGTGCGTGGCATGCGACGCCCTGTTGGTGGCCGCCGGTGTATTTGGTCTGGCGACCGTGCTGGCGCAGAATCCAACGTTGCTGGCCATCGCCCGTTGGGGTGGCGCAGCGTTCCTGTTGTGGTATGGCAGCCAGGCGCTGCGCCGGGCCTTTTCGAAGCAGAGTCTTGAGCAGGGCGAAGGCCAGACCGTACGCTCGCTACGGGCGGTGATGCTCAGTGCGCTGGCGGTAACGTTGCTCAACCCGCACGTCTATCTGGACACCGTTTTGCTGATCGGCTCCCTGGGCGCACAACAAACCGAGCCCGGCGCCTATGTCGTAGGCGCCGCCAGTGCCTCGCTACTGTGGTTTTTCACCCTGGCCCTCGGTGCGGCATGGCTGGCACCGTGGCTCGCCCGGCCCGGCACTTGGCGAATTCTCGATCTGTTGGTGGCGGTGATGATGTTTGCCGTAGCGCTGCAGTTGATCGTGGCCATCTGATTGGCGGAACCTCTATTCCACACAGTTGTTGCGTGGTTATGCCGTCCCCCCGGTGCTATGATCCGACTCCCTGCGCCGCAAAGAGTACAAACTCCCCGGCGCTTGTCTGGCCGCCCGTGATCGGCCTTGCGCTCACCGCAACTGACCTGATTTAGGAGAATCATCATGGCTTTCGAATTGCCGCCGCTGCCATACGCACACGATGCCCTGCAGCCGCACATCTCCAAGGAAACCCTGGAGTTCCACCACGACAAGCACCACAACACCTACGTCGTGAACCTGAACAACCTGGTGCCAGGCACCGAGTTCGAAGGCAAGACCCTGGAAGAAATCGTCAAGACTTCCTCGGGCGGTATCTTCAACAACGCCGCTCAGGTCTGGAACCACACTTTCTACTGGAACTGCCTGGCGCCAAACGCCGGCGGTCAACCAACCGGCGCTCTGGCTGAAGCCATCAACGCGGCTTTCGGTTCGTTCGACAAGTTCAAGGAAGAGTTCAGCAAGACGTCCATCGGCACCTTCGGTTCCGGTTGGGGCTGGCTGGTGAAGAAGGCTGACGGTTCCCTGGCCCTGGCCAGCACCATCGGCGCCGGCAACCCGCTGACCAACGGCGACACCCCGCTGCTGACCTGCGACGTCTGGGAACACGCTTACTACATCGACTACCGCAACCTGCGTCCAAAGTATGTCGAAGCGTTCTGGAACCTGGTTAACTGGAAATTCGTGGCTGAGCAGTTCGAAGGCAAAACCTTCACCGCTTAAGCTCGACGCCAGTCAAAAGAACCCGGCTTTTTAGCCGGGTTTTTTATTGCCCGGGATTTTCAGCGTTCGGCAGGGCCTCTTCGCGGGCAGGCTCGCCCCCACATTGGATCGGTCTACACCGGACTACTGTGGGAGCGAGCTTGCTCGCGATGAACGATGACGCGGTCAACCTGACTGAATACCTATCCCTGCGGATCGACGTTATCCAACGCACGATTCACCGCCAGCTCCGCCAGCATGATGATCTGCGCAATGGCCAGCGCCGTGTTGCGCTGAGGGCCGGTCAGGAAGGTGGCGAAATCACTCGCCATGACGTTGGCCGAAGCCAATGACTCACAAGCGTGGGCCAGCAGGGATTCGGTATCCATGTCCGGGACGATCATGAACATGGTGTTGGGAGTGAAGGGTTTGGCTGTATTTAAGGGCGGATCGGGGATTAACTTATCCACTGAAATATTCCTATGCGGTGGGTGCCACCCATTGCCGTTCTCACACGGCAAAGAGGTGGCAGCTATGTGCGAGGTGAGAAAACCGGTCATAGGCACCCGGCCAGACAAAAGTCTGCCCGCACACAGCCGCCATAACGCATTTACAAACAGCGGATAAGCTGGCGGCAATTATGCGGATACTGGCACTGGATGACTATGACTTGCCGGGTTCTCACACCCGATCGCTGAGTTTTCAGCGACAGTCAGAGGCTATTGAGTCCGCTTCCGACGGACAACCTGAAAACTGCGTGGGAAACTTCTGGCGCTTTCCTACACCGCTAACCCGCAAAAACGTAACGCGGATCGTCTCTGGCAGCATTCCCACGCGGGAGCGTGGGAACGCTCAGCTCAGGGCGTGGGAGATTGGTTGGCTGGCAGGCCGCCATCGCTGGCAAGCCAGCTCCTACAGGGATTGGGGACATCTGCAAGAAATTGGTCGGCTGGCAGGCCTGGTTCTTCATGCGTATGCATTTCCCTGTAGGAGCTGTCGAGTGCAACGAGGCTGCGATCTTTTGGCTTTATTACCTACAAACAAGATCAAAAGATCGCCCGAGCGCGGACCGAGCCTTCGGCAGCTCCTACGGAGTAATACATCCGCGAAATCAGGTCGGCTATCTGGTCACCTGAGCGAGCAACCCAGGACAATTTCCCACGATGAAACAAGTCTTGCCCCCCTTGCCCCAACGCCGCGGACGACTAACATCAAACAAAAGGAAAATATCTGCACCCCGCCCCTCAAGTTGAAGGGCTAGACAACCGACACAGTGCTAATAGGCTAACTCGTCAAGACAACTGCAAATCGGCCAGGCTGAAGGCAAAATCCCCCAAGGGTGATAGTCCCTTTGACTGCCATCACGGGATTGCCAATACTCATGGCAACTTGATGCTACCCGCACGGAACAAGGAATAGCCCTTTGAAGCTGGAACTCAAGAACAGCTTGTCGGTGAAGTTGCTCCGGGTCGTGCTCCTGTCGGCATTGATCGTCGGCGTGGTCTTGAGCTGCGCCCAAATTGTGTTCGATGCCTATAAAACACGCCAGGCTGTCGCCAGCGATGCCCAGCGCATCCTCAACATGTTTCGCGACCCCTCGACCCAGGCGGTCTATAGCCTGGACCGGGAAATGGGCATGCAGGTCATCGAAGGCCTGTTTCAGGACGCCGCCGTGCGCCAGGCCTCCATCGGCCATCCCAACGAAGCCATGCTCGCGCAAAAAACCCGTGAGCTACAGCACTCCCACAGTCGCTGGCTGACCGACCTGATTCTTGGCAAGGAACGCACCTTCACCACACAACTGGTCGGTCGCGGGCCTTACAGCGAATATTACGGCGATCTGAGCATCACCCTCGATACCGCCACTTACGGCCAGGGGTTCATTGTCAGCTCAGTGATCATCTTCATTTCCGGCGTACTGCGCGCGCTCGCCATGGGGCTGGTGTTGTATCTGGTCTATCACTGGCTGCTGACCAAGCCGCTGTCGCGGATCATCGAGCACCTCACGGAAATCAATCCGGATCGTCCCAGCGAGCACAAGATTCCGCTGCTCAAGGGCCACGAGAAAAACGAACTGGGCATCTGGATCAACACCGCCAACCAGTTGCTCGAATCCATCGAACGCAATACCCATCTGCGCCACGAAGCCGAAAACAGCCTGTTGCGCATGTCCCAGTACGATTTCCTGACCGGACTGCCGAACCGCCAGCAATTGCAGCAGCAACTGGACAAGATCCTCATCGACGCCGGCAAACTGCAGCGCCGGGTCGCGGTGTTGTGTGTCGGCCTCGATGACTTCAAGGGCATCAACGAGCAGTTCAGCTACCAGACCGGCGACCAGTTGCTGCTGGCCCTGGCCGATCGCCTGCGCGGTCATAGCGGTCGCCTGGGTGCCCTCGCCCGTCTCGGTGGCGACCAGTTCGCCCTGGTCCAGGCCGATATCGAGCAACCCTACGAAGCCGCCGAGCTGGCACAAAGCATTCTCGATGATCTGGAAGCGGCGTTCGCCCTCGATCATCAGGAGATCCGCCTGCGCGCCACCATCGGCATCACTCTGTTCCCCGAGGACGGCGACAGCACCGAGAAGTTGCTGCAAAAGGCCGAGCAGACCATGACGCTGGCCAAGACCCGTTCGCGCAACCGCTATCAGTTCTATATCGCCAGCGTCGACACCGAAATGCGCCGACGCCGCGAGCTGGAAAAAGACCTGCGCGATGCACTGATCCGCAATCAGTTCTACCTCGTCTACCAGCCGCAGATCAGCTATCGCGACAACCGCGTGGTGGGCGTCGAAGCCCTGATTCGCTGGCAACACCCCGAGCACGGCATGGTGCCACCGGACCTGTTCATCCCGCTGGCCGAACAGAACGGCACCATCATTGCCATCGGCGAGTGGGTGCTTGACCAGGCCTGCAAACAATTACGCGAGTGGCATGACCAGGGCTTCAGCGACCTGCGCATGGCGGTAAACCTGTCCACGGTTCAATTGCACCACGCCGAACTGCCACGGGTGGTCAACAATCTGCTGCAGATGTATCGCCTGCCACCGCGCAGCCTGGAGCTGGAAGTCACCGAAACCGGCCTGATGGAAGACATCAGCACCGCGGCCCAGCACTTGCTCAGCCTACGCCGCTCCGGCGCGCTGATCGCCATCGACGACTTCGGAACCGGCTATTCGTCCTTGAGCTATCTCAAGAGCCTGCCGCTGGACAAGATCAAGATCGACAAGAGCTTCGTTCAGGACCTGCTCGATGACGACGACGATGCGACCATCGTTCGGGCCATCATCCAACTGGGCAAGAGCCTGGGCATGCAGGTGATTGCCGAAGGTGTGGAAACCGCCGAGCAAGAGGCCTACATCATCTCCGAAGGCTGCCACGAAGGTCAGGGCTATCTCTACAGCAAACCGTTGCTGGCACGGGAACTGGGCGCTTACCTGAAGCAGGCCCAACGCAGCAACGCCGCTATTTTGTAAAAAACACAACCCTGCTGTAGGAGCGAGCTTGCTCGCGAAGGACGTCTCGGCGCCGCGTACATTCAGACTGCGCGCGTCATCGTTGACGTCCATCGCGAGCAGGCTCGCTCCCACAGGATGAATCGCGCGCCTCCGTGAATAAGAAATATTTACAGGTACAACCCTTTACACAGAATGCGAAAGATTTGCATTATGTCGCAGTTTTGCGTGCGCATAGCACGACTCCACCCATTTCGAAGCAGGATGTTCGCCATGATTCGTATGCCTCTGGCTACCGCCAGTCTGTTGGCCATCGCTATTTCCCTCGCCGGTTGCGGCGAAGGTAAAGACCAAGAAAAAGCTGCTGTGCCAGCTGCCAGCACTGCGGCTGCCCCGGCTGCTCCAGCCGCTGCGCCTGCCGGTAAAGTCGACGAAGCCGCCGCCAAAGCCGTTGTCGCCCATTACGCCGACATCGTGTTCGCCGTTTACAGCGATGCCGAATCCACCGCGAAGACCCTGCAAACCGCTGTAGACGCCTTCCTCGCCAAGCCGAACGCCGACACCCTGAAAGCCGCCAAGGCTGCCTGGGTTGCCGCTCGCGTGCCTTACCTGCAGAGCGAAGTGTTCCGCTTCGGCAACACCATCGTTGACGACTGGGAAGGTCAACTGAACTCCTGGCCGCTGGACGAAGGCCTGATCGACTACGTCGACAAGTCCTACGAACACGCCCTGGGCAACCCGGGTGCCACTGCCAACATCATTGCCAACACTCAAGTGCAGATCGGCGAAGACAAGGTCGATGTCAAAGACATCACCCCGGAAAAACTCGCCAGCCTGAACGAACTGGGCGGTTCCGAGGCCAACGTCGCCACTGGCTACCACGCCATCGAATTCCTGCTCTGGGGCCAGGACCTGAACGGCACCGGCCCTGGCGCCGGCAACCGTCCGGCTTCGGACTACCTGGAAGGCAAAGGCGCCACTGGCGGTCACAACGATCGTCGTCGTACTTACCTGAAGTCCGTGACTCAGCTGCTGGTCAGCGACCTGGAAGAGATGGTCGGTAACTGGAAGCCGAACGTGGCCGACAACTACCGCGCCACCCTGGAAGCGGAACCGGCTGAAACCGGCCTGCGCAAAATGCTGTTCGGCATGGGCAGCCTGTCCCTGGGCGAACTGGCGGGCGAGCGCATGAAGGTTTCCCTGGAAGCCAACTCTCCGGAAGACGAACAGGACTGCTTCAGCGACAACACCCACAACTCGCACTTCTACGATGCCAAGGGCATTCGTAACGTGTACCTGGGCGAATACACCCGTGTCGACGGCACCAAAATGACCGGCGCCAGCCTGTCGTCCCTGGTGGCCAAGGCTGATCCGGCCGCTGACACCGCACTCAAAGACGACCTGGCCGCTACCGAAGCCAAGATCCAGGTCATGGTCGACCACGCCAACAAGGGTGAGCACTACGACCAGTTGATCGCCGCTGGCAACACCGCGGGCAACCAGATCGTCCGCGACGCCATCGCGTCCTTGGTCAAGCAGACCGGTTCGATCGAAGCCGCTGCAGGCAAACTGGGCATCAACGACCTGAACCCGGACAACGCTGATCACGAATTCTGATCAACGCTGGCTGAGTGATCAGAAAGGCGACCTTCGGGTCGCCTTTTTCTTACCTGCTACACGCAGTCCCCCTTGTGGGAGCGAGCTTGCTCGCGATGCGGTATGTCATTCAAAGTTGATGTCGACTAACACGGCCCCATCGCGAGCAAGCTCGCTCCCACAGGGGTCAGGGTTGTCCGCGACAATTGCCCCACATCAAGCAAACGATAATTCCTCTTATTCAAATTCCCATCCCCTGTTAGACTTTGCGCCCTTGTTTTGCTCGTTTTGCAGGATGTCTGATGCCCCCGCTGCCTCTGCGCTTGTCCGCACTGTTTCTGGCCCTGGGCCTGAGTGCCTGCGATGACGCCCCGAAATTCACCCAGGCCGAACCCGGTGAAGCCCGCTCCGGTGGCAGTGCGACGGTGCGCAAGACCGATCAGAACGCGTTTTCCATGCCCTCGGCGAATCTGCCACCGTCACGGCGCGTGGATTTCAGCGTCGGCAACAGTTTCTTCCGCAGCCCTTGGGTGATCGCCCCGTCGACCACGACCGCTCGCGATGGCCTTGGCCCGCTGTTCAACACCAATGCCTGCCAGGGCTGCCACATCAAGGACGGCCGCGGTCATCCGCCGACTCCGGACGATGTGAACGCCGTGTCGATGCTGGTACGCCTGTCGATTCCCGACACCCCGGCGTATGCCAAGGTCATCGAACGGCTCGGCGTGGTGCCGGAGCCCGTCTACGGCGGGCAGCTCCAGGACATGGCCGTACCCGGCGTGGCCCCCGAAGGCAAAGTGCGGGTCGATTACACCGCCGTGCCGGTTCGCTTCAAGGACGGCACCGAAATCGAACTGCGTAAACCAAGCCTCAACATCACTCAGTTGGGCTACGGCCCGATGCACCCCGATACCCGTTTCTCGGCACGTGTAGCGCCGCCGATGATTGGCCTGGGCCTGCTCGAAGCGATCCCCGAGGAGGCGATACTGGCCAACGCCGAGGCACAGGCCAAGGCGAACAACGGCATCAGCGGACGCCTGAACCGGGTCTGGGATGACGCCCGGCAACAGACCGTTCTGGGACGATTTGGCTGGAAAGCCGGACAACCAAACCTCAATCAACAGAATGTCCACGCGTTTTCGGGGGATATGGGGCTCACCACCAGCCTGAGACCCCTTGATGACTGCACGGACGCGCAAACGGCCTGCAAACAGGCTCCCAGTGGCAACGGCCCCAATGGCGAGCCGGAAGTCAGCGACAACATCCTGCGCCTGGTGCTGTTCTACAGCCGTAACCTCGCTGTACCGGCCCGTCGTGACGTCAACGCCCCTGAAGTGCTGGCCGGCAAGACCCTGTTTTATCAGGCCGGTTGCCAGTCATGTCACACACCGAAATACACCACCGCCGCCAACGCATCTGAACCTGAACTGGCCAATCAGGTGATTCGCCCGTACAGCGATCTGTTGCTGCATGACATGGGCGACGGCCTGGCCGACAACCGTAGCGAATTCCAGGCCAGCGGCCGCCAATGGCGTACCCCGCCGTTGTGGGGCATCGGTCTGACACAGGCGGTCAGCGGCCACACCCGGTTCCTGCACGACGGCCGCGCCCGCAACCTGCTCGAAGCCGTGCTCTGGCATGGCGGCGAAGCACAAGCGGCGCAGCAACAGGTTTTGTCTTTCAATGCCGAGCAACGCGCTGCGTTGCTGGCGTTCCTGAATTCCCTTTAACACGCATTCCACTCGCGGGAGCCCGACATGTTCCGTCCCAAATTGTTGTTCACCAGCCTTGTCGCACTCGCACTCGGCGCCTGCTCGCCCCAGGACCCGCAAGCGGTCACGTCGGCCGCCATTGCCAAGTCGGTGATCCTGCCAACCTACACCCGTTGGGTTGAAGCCGACCGTCAATTGGCGGTCAGCGCCCTCGCCTATTGCGAAGGCAAGGAAACCCTGGAAACCGCTCGTGCCGATTTCCTCCATGCGCAAAAAGCCTGGGCCGAACTGCAACCGCTGCTGATCGGGCCATTGGCCGAAGGCAACCGTTCGTGGCAAGTGCAGTTCTGGCCGGACAAGAAAAACCTGGTCGGCCGTCAGGTCGAGCAACTGGTTACCGCCCAGCCGCAGATCGATGCCGCCGCCCTGGCCAAATCCAGCGTTGTGGTACAGGGGCTCTCGGCCTACGAATACATTCTGTTCGACAGCAAGCCTGACGTGGCCAACGCTGAGCAGAAGAGCAAATACTGCCCGCTGCTGATCGCCATCGGCGAACGCCAGAAGCAATTGGCCGAAGACATTCTGCAAACCTGGAACAACACCGACGGCATGCTCGCGCAAATGAGCAAGTTCCCGAACCAGCGTTATGCGGACTCCCACGAGGCGATCGCCGATCTGTTGCGCGTGCAGGTCACCGCCATCGACACCCTGAAGAAAAAACTCGGCACGCCAATGGGCCGTCAGACCAAAGGCGTGCCGCAACCGTTCCAGGCCGATGCATGGCGTAGCCAATCGTCCCTGACCAGCCTCCAAGCCAGCCTCGCGGCCGCCAGAACGGTCTGGGAAGGCGTAGATAACAAAGGCCTGCGCGGCCTGTTGCCGAGCGAGCAGAAACCGTTGGCCGACAAGATCGATGCCGCCTATGCCGCTTCGCTGAAACTGTTCGCCGGCAACCAGCGCTCGCTGACCGACATGCTCAATGACGAGGCCGGCCGCCAGCAACTCAACGAGCTGTATGACAGCCTCAACGTCGTCCATCGCCTGCACGAGGCCGATCTGGCCAAGGCATTGGGCATCCAACTGGGCTTCAACGCCAACGACGGTGACTGATGAGGGCCAGTTCCATGCTGCGACGCCAGGTTCTGACATTAGGTAGTTTGCTGCTCGGTGCAGTGACGCTGGGCGGCTGGAAGCTGTTCAAGCAAAAGGACAAGAGTCCGTTGCTGCTGTCGGCACGGGACGATACCGATGGCCGGCATTACGCCGTCGGTTATCGGCTGGATGGCACCCAGGTGTTTGCCACCCGGGTCAGCCAGCGTTGCCACGACATCATCAACCACCCGACCCTGCCGATTGCGCTGTTTGTCGCCCGTCGTCCAGGTACCGAGAGCTACCTGGTCGACCTGAGCGACGGCGCGCTCCTGCAAACCGTTGTGTCACAGCCGAACCGGCACTTCTACGGACACGCGGTCATTCACCACAGCGGTGACTGGCTGTACGCCACTGAAAACGATACCAGCGATCCGGGCCGCGGCCTGCTCGGCGTGTATAAATTCGAAGGCGAACGGCTGGTGCACAGCGGTGAGATTTCCACCCACGGCCTCGGTCCCCATCAGGTGTCGTGGATGCCCGATGGCGAAACTCTGGTGGTGGCCAACGGCGGGATTCGCACCGAGGCCGAAAGCCGGGTGGAGATGAACCTCAATGCCATGGAACCGAGCCTGGTCCTGATGCAACGTGACGGCACCTTGCTGAGCAAGGAAACCCTCGCCCAGCAGATGAACAGCGTGCGCCATCTCGCCATCGCCAGCGACGGCACCATCGTCGCCAGCCAGCAGTTCATGGGCGCGGCCCATGAGTCGTCGCAGCTATTGGCGATCAAGCGTCCCGGTCAGCCTTTCGTCGCGTTCCCGGTACCCGAGCACCAGTTGCAGGCCATGGGGCACTACACCGCC
This sequence comes from Pseudomonas sp. IT-196MI5, assembly GCF_949767415.1. Classification (NCBI taxonomy): domain Bacteria; kingdom Pseudomonadati; phylum Pseudomonadota; class Gammaproteobacteria; order Pseudomonadales; family Pseudomonadaceae; genus Pseudomonas; species Pseudomonas sp. IT-196MI5. Next base: position 262,232 of record NZ_CATKPZ010000022.1, on the reverse strand, counting down.
AGCGTCGCGGTGCACAGCGACTTGCGCCTGGTGGCGTTGACCGCCCCGCGGGGCAACCGCTTTTTCATCTGGGACCTGGACAGCGGTGAAGTACGCCTGGATGCGCCACTGCCCGATTGTGCCGGGGTCGGCGCCGTGGCCGATGGTTTTGTCGTGACCTCGGGTCAGGGGCGCTGCCGCTACTACGACTGCCGCCAGACAAACCTTGTTGCAAAACCGCTGGAGCTACCCGCCGGGCTCTGGGACAACCATCTGCATCTGATGGCGTAATTCAGAAAAGATCGCCGCCTTGGGCCGCGCCTGCATCGGGATGACGGACACCCCGCAGGCGTGGCCCAAGGCGACGAATCTTTTCAGGCTTTCCCCCCTCTAATACCTCACAACCTGTAAAAACGACAGTTGGATTACCCTCTACACTCCCGGTAATGAGCCCCGCTGTCTCACCTGATTTTCTCCAAGGAACTGGATATGCTGCGTCGCCGCATGCTGATCATGTTGGGTGTCGTTCTACTGATTGTGCTGGTCCTGGCCGCGTACAAAGCCTTCTCGATCTACACGATGGTTCAAGGCTACTCTGCGCCCAGACCGGCCATCAGCGTTGCCGTGGCCACCGCCACCGAGCGCCCATGGCAAGCCCGCCTGCCTAGCGTTGGCACGCTCAAGGCCTTGCAAGGCGTAGACCTGAGCCTGGAGACCGATGGCACCGTCATTGATGTCCAGTTCGAGTCAGGGCAAAAGGTCAAGGCCGGTCAACCTATCGTCCGGCTCGACAGCGCCGTAGAAAGTGCCCTGCTCGAAACCGCCCTGGCCGACCTTGGGCTGGCCCAGCTGGACTACAACCGTGGCAGCCAGCTGGTCGGCAGCCAGGCGATTTCCAAAGGTGAGTTCGACCGACTCTCGGCGGTCCTGAAAAAGAGCAGGGCCACGGTCAATCAGCTCAAGGCTGCCCTCGAGAAAAAACGCATCATCGCGCCGTTCAGCGGCACCATCGGCATTCGTCAGGTGGATGTCGGCGACTATGTGGCCAGCGGCACCATGATCGCCACCCTGCAAGACCTCAGTAGCCTGTATGTCGACTTTTTCGTGCCCGAGCAATCGGTGCCGAAGATCGCTCTCGGCCAACCAGTGCAGGTCATTGTCGCGGCGTATCCGACCCAGGAGTACCCCGGCACCATCAGTGCAATCAACCCCAAAGTCGAGAACAGCACCCGTAACGTGCAGGTCCGCGCCACCCTGGCCAACCCCGATGGCAAGTTGATGCCCGGCATGTTCGCCAGCCTCCAGGTGCTCCTGCCCGACCCGCAACCGCGCATCGTGGTACCGGAAAGCGCGATTACCTACACGCTCTACGGCAACTCGGTGTATGTGGCCGTACCAAAGAAGGCCAAAGATGGCAGCCCGGAAAAGGACGACAAGGGCCAGCCGGTGCTGATCGCCGAACGGCGTTTTGTCGAAACCGGCGAACACCGCGATGGGCAAGTGATGATCACCAAAGGCGTGCAGAGCGGTGAGAAAGTGGTGACCGCCGGCCAGCTCAAACTGGACAACGGCGCACACATTGCCATCAGCGACGACAAGACCCTGGCCGAGCGGAACAGCCCGCCACGCGCGGACTGATCAAGGAATCCCCATGGCTTTTACCGATCCGTTCATTCGCCGCCCGGTTCTCGCAACCGTGGTCAGCCTGCTGATTGTGCTGCTGGGTTTCCAGGCCTGGGGCAAGCTGCCCCTGCGCCAGTACCCGCAAATGGAAAACGCCCTGATCACGGTGACCACCGCCTACCCCGGGGCCAACGCCGAGACCATCCAGGGCTACATCACCCAACCGTTGCAGCAAAGCCTGGCCAGCGCCGAGGGCATCGACTACATGACCTCGGTGAGTCGCCAGAACTTTTCGGTGATCTCGATCTACGCGCGCGTCGGCTCCAACAGCGACCGTCTGTTTACCGAACTGCTGGCCAAGGCCAACGAGGTCAAGAGCCGGCTGCCCCAGGACGCTGAAGACCCGGTGCTGAGCAAACAATCTGCCGATGCGTCAGTGCTGATGTACATGAGCTTTTTCAGCAAGGAATTGAGCAACCCGCAGATTACCGATTACCTGTCGCGGGTAATCCAGCCGAAACTGGCGACCTTGCCCGGCATGGCCGAAGCCGAGATCCTCGGCAACCAGGTCTTTGCCATGCGCCTGTGGCTGGACCCGGTGAAGCTCTCCGGTTTCGGCCTCAGCGCCAGCGATGTGACCAACGCGGTGCGCCAGTACAACTTCCTCTCGGCCGCCGGTGAGGTGAAAGGCGAATACGTGGTCACCAGCATCAACGCCAATACCGAACTCAAGTCCGCCGAAGCCTTCGGGGCGATTGCGCTCAAGGTCGACGGCGACAGCCGTGTGTTGCTGCGCGATGTGGCGCGTGTGGAAATGGGCGCGGAAAACTACGACACCATCAGCTCGTTCGGTGGCACCCCTTCGGTGTACATCGGCATCAAGGCGACACCCGGCGCCAACCCGCTGGAGGTGATCAAGGAAGTGCGCAAGATCATGCCGGACCTTGAGGCCCAGCTACCGCCGAACCTCAAGGGTGAAATCGCCTATGACGCCACCCTGTTCATCCAGGCCTCGATCGACGAAGTGGTGAAAACCCTGTTCGAAGCGGTGCTGATCGTGATCGTGGTGGTGTTCCTGTTCCTCGGCGCCCTGCGTTCGGTAGTGATCCCGGTGGTGACCATCCCGCTGTCGATGATCGGCGTCATGTTCTTCATGCAAATGATGGGGTACTCCATCAACCTGCTCACCCTGCTGGCGATGGTATTGGCCATCGGTCTGGTGGTGGATGACGCCATCGTCGTGGTGGAAAACATTCATCGCCACATCGAGGAAGGCAAGACACCGCTGGACGCCGCCATTGAAGGTGCCCGGGAAATCGCCATGCCGGTGGTCTCGATGACCATCACCCTGGCCGCGGTATATGCACCGATCGGCTTCCTGACCGGCCTGACCGGGGCACTGTTCAAGGAGTTCGCCCTGACCCTGGCCGGCGCGGTGGTGATCTCCGGTATCGTCGCCCTGACCCTGTCGCCGATGATGTGTGCGTACCTTCTGCGTCACGACGAGAATCCCGGTGGTCTGGCCCATCGCCTGGACATGACTTTCGAAAACCTCAAGCGGCGCTACCAGAGCCTGCTTCACGGCACCCTCAACACCCGGCCGGTGGTATTGGTGTTCGCTGTAATCGTGTTGTGCCTGATTCCGGTCTTTCTCAAATTCACCAAATCGGAACTGGCGCCAGATGAGGACCAGGGCATCATTTTCATGATTGCCAACGCCCCGCAACCGACCAACCTCGACTACCTGAACACCTACACCAACGAGTTCGTCTCGATCTTCAAGGCATTTCCCGAGTACTACTCGTCATTCCAGATCAACGGTTTCAACGGCGTGCAATCGGGCATCGGCGGTTTCCTGCTCAAGCCATGGAGTGAGCGCAGTCGCACGCAAATGGCGATCCTGCCCAAGGTGCAGGCCAAACTGGAAAAGATCCCGGGGCTGCAGATTTTCGGCTTCAACCTGCCATCACTGCCAGGCACCGGCGAAGGCTTGCCGTTCCAGTTCGTCATCAACGCCGCCAACGATTACGAATTGCTGCTGCAGGTGGCCGACCGGGTACAAAAACGTGCGAAGGAATCCGGCAAGTTTGCGTTTGTCCACGTTGACCTGGCCTTCGACAAGCCGGAAGTGGTGGTGGATATCGACCGCGCCAAGGCTGCACAGATGGGGGTTTCCATGCAGGATCTGGGGGGAACCCTGGCGACCCTGCTGGGTGAAGCCGAGATCAACCGTTTCACCATTGAAGGTCGCAGCTACAAAGTCATTGCCCAGGTCGAGCGGCCGTTCCGCGACAATCCGGACTGGCTGAACAATTACTACGTGAAAAACGCCAAGGGCGAGCTGTTGGCATTGTCGACCCTGATCACCGTCTCCGACCGTGCTCGACCGCGACAACTGAACCAGTTCCAGCAACTCAACTCGGCCACCCTGTCCGGCGTGCCGCTGGTGAGCATGGGGGAAGCCATCGACCTCATGCGCCAGATCGCCCAGGAAGAGGCGCCCGCCGGCTTTGCCTTCGACTACGCCAGCGCATCGAGGCAGTACGTTCAGGAAGGCAGTGCCCTATGGGTCACCTTTGCCCTGGCACTGGCAATCATTTTCCTGGTACTGGCGGCCCAGTTCGAAAGCTTCCGCGACCCGCTGGTGATCCTGGTCACCGTGCCCCTGTCCATCTGCGGCGCATTGATTCCGCTGTTCCTGGGTTGGTCGAGCATCAACATCTACACCCAGGTCGGGTTGGTGACGTTGATCGGGCTGATCAGCAAGCACGGCATTCTGATCGTCCAGTTCGCCAACCAGCTGCGCAAGGACAAGGGCCTGACGGCCAGGGAAGCGGTAGAGGAAGCGGCGGCCATCCGGCTGCGTCCGGTCTTGATGACCACCGCGGCAATGGTGTTCGGCATGGTGCCATTGATCATCGCCACCGGTGCCGGCGCGGTCAGCCGGTTCGACATCGGCACGGTCATCGCAACGGGCATGTCGATCGGCACGTTGTTCACCTTGTTTGTGTTGCCCTGCATCTACACGTTGCTGGCTAAACCCGATAAACCCTGACACAGATGCATCTGTGGGAGTAGAACCTGTGGGAGCGAGCTTGCTCGCGATGAGGGCGTGTCAACCACCATAGATATCGACTGATACACCGCCATCGCGAGCAAGCTCGCTCCCACAGGGTTTTGTGTGATACCTGGCTGCTTTCTTCAGGTAAAAAAAGGCCTCGCATCAGCGAGGCCTTTCATTTGGGCTTCAATCGGTTCAATTTTGCGACCTCAATCCTTGAGAAAGTCCGAACATGAACAACAACAGATCATGATCGGGTCGAGTGGCCACGGGCGCCTTCGCAACCCGTGGCAATGGACAATGTTCTTCTACGCTTATCGAGCTGAGAACCCGGGGGCGTGGTTGCTCCCAGGTTGCCATCGCGATTGATGCAACTGCCAAGGCTCCTACCAGAAACACACCTCGTGCAATTTCGAGTTTCATCGCTATAAACCCTTGATAGCGCTGCCAAACGCCGTCTCATAAAAATAGATGAGCTTTTTCCAGTCTGCCGCGCTGAATGACGAGTGGCGACGCAACTGCTTCATGTCATGGACAGCTGCGCGATAGGCGGTCAAACGCCGTCGGCATTTCTCCAGATCGATCAGGGCAACTTCGACCTTGGCCGACTCGCCCTCACCGGTCACGCGAACGAATACGTGCTTGTCGTAAAGGCAGCCGTGCTGCCAGCGGCCCTTGTGCATACGGGCCAGGTTTTCAGCCAGGTCCTTGAGCACCCGTTCATTTATGGCTGCACCATGACGCTCGCGACCGCCACCGGCGTACCAGCGATCGATTTCCTCGTAGCCGTCCAGCGACTTGGTGACCAGCAAGGCACGCCACTTGTGCACAGGATCGCGCTGTGCACCACAGAAAATGATTTGCGGAACCCGCACGCCAAGCGCGGTCATACCGATGAGCGCAGCATGCTCGCGCATTACCGTAGGCCGCCCGAAAGGGTGCTGCAAGCTACGATGGATATGCCCGGTCTGACGCTTGACGTAGAGCAGTTGACCATCACTGCCCATCACCCGTTGAACGCCGCTTTCCCCACCGCGACGGACGTTGGGTTCTTCCACCCATTCACCGCGCTGATTCCAAAAGTAATCGAAGCGGTCCTGGGGAGCGACTTCCGTTTCTGCTGCACACTGCACTGCCATCCTGTTACCTCTTGCGTAATACGTAAACTCGCCACATCGCATAGAGCGGCAAAAAGTCCAGTTGTTCCTGGATGAGGAAACCCGCCTGCTCAATTTCCTTTTCTATGGTAGCGGCCGGTAACACAAACCGGTTTTGGTAACCTTCCTGCCCACGGGTTTTCTCCGAACGCTTGCGTTTCCAGGCCTTGAAGTTGCCATCGACCCACAGCGAAAGGATCACGCTGTCACGGGAAACTCGCTCGAATTCGCGCAAAATGGCCATGCGATGCTCGGCTTCACCGATGTGGTGGAGCAAGCGCATGCAAAAAATGCTGTCGACGGAGTTATCCGGCAAAGCGATGTCGAATGCAGACGTGTGCAAGGGTTGTACCCGTTTCACCACGTCGGCAGGTTGCGCCTGGGTTGCGATCTTCAGCATGGACTCCGAGTTATCGGCGCCGATGATCACACGGTTGGATTTTTCCGCCAACAAGGGCCAGAAACGCCCTGCACCGCACGGTAAATCGAGGACCAGGCCAGGCTCGCCAACCAAGGCCAGCGCCTTGCGCGCCAGTTGTTCGTCACGCCAATGGGACAATCGACGGCCAAGACCCTCCTGGTGTTTGCGCAAATAGCGTTGCGCGTGTTGATCATCGTACTTTTCGGAAAAGTCGAGTTTGACCGGGCCGTCCATCATCAGGTCTCCTGAACTTCTGATAGCAACTACCTTAGGTATTGGGGTGTCGGCGACAGGTGATCCACCTGTGAAAAATTTGTCACGGGAAACCCAAAAATGTTACAGGGATTTACAGAACAGGTAGCGTTTGCTGTACACCCGACTCAACTGATCAAATTCAGGACAACTCCACCTGAAAACGGCAGCCACTAGGTTCCATGGTTGTCAGGCTGACGCTCCAGCCCTGGTTTTCACAGATCCGCTGCACCAGTGAAAGCCCCAGGCCCAGGCCTTCCCCGCGCTTTTCGTCGCCCCGAACGAACGGTTCGAACATCGCCTCGCGTTTTTCCTCGGGAATGCCCACGCCACTGTCTTCGACCAGAAAGCCCGTACCCGTCAGGGTCAGGCGGATGAAACCCCGCTCGGTGTAATGCAAGGCATTGCGCAGCAAGTTGCCCATCACCGCGTGCAAGAACGTCGCGTTGTAGCCCTTGGCCTTGGGATTGCCCGGTTCGAAGATCAGCTCCAACCCTTTGCTTTCGATAGGTTCACGCCATAGACCGAGCAGGCCCTCGGCCACCTGGCTAAGGGACTGTTGCGGCGACATGCTGGCGTCTTCGCGTTGGGCACGGGCAAGCATCAGGAAGGTTTGCACCAGCTCACGCATTTCTTCACACGCTCGGGCAATGCGTTCGACCTGAGCGCGGCCGCGCTGATCGATACCGGGGTTTTCCAGCAACAACTCACAGGAACTGGCCAATATCATCAGGGGCGTGCGCAATTCGTGGCTGACGTCGCTGGTGAACAACCGCTCGCGGGTCAAGGCCTGACGCAGGCGCCCAAGGGTGGCGTCGAAGGCCACGGCCAGTTCGCCCACTTCGTCAGCGGCATAGTCCGGAGCCAACGGAGGAGCCAAACCCAGCAGTTGATCACGATGGCGTACCTGGCGGGCCAACCGCACCACCGGTGCCATAACCTTGCGGGCCAGGACCCAGCCAAGAAATACCGCCAGCGCCAGGCTCAGGACGAAACCCACCAGCACCACGGCAAACAGCACCCGCTCACGCTCTTCGAAGTCGCTCTGGTCCTGCAACAGCACATAACGTCGGCCGTCGACGATTTCGACCATGGCGTGGTACGACAGGTTTTCACGGAACACTTCATGGAAACCCGGCTCCAGGTGCCGCAAATCCTTGGGTAATCTGAAATCGCCTGGCCCGCTGCTGAAGTAGAACAATTGGTCCGGTTCGGGACGATGGCGCCAGTCCGTGACATTGTCCATCAGCAACAGGCGCTGCAAATCGCCACCCAGACCTGCCGAAATCAGTTTTTCTTCCACCAGGTGCACGGTCGCCACAATGCCCATGGCAAAGGCACCCGCCACCAGTGCGCTCATCAGCGCAAAGGCAATGATGATTCGTTGAGAAAGGCTCTGCTTAAACTCCATCACGCCCCTCGGCCAAGCGATACCCCACACCGTGCACGGTTTGCAGCAATGGCTTGGCGAACGGCTTGTCGATCACCTGGCGCAGTTGGTGGACATGGCTGCGCAGGCTGTCGCTGTCCGGGCAGTCGTCGCCCCAGAGCGCTTCTTCAAGAATTTCACGGCGCAATACGTGCGGGCTTTTCTGCATCAACACGGCCAGAAGCTTCAGGCCGACCGGGTTGAGTTTCAGCAAGCGGCCTTCGCGAGTGACTTCCAGGGTGTCGAGGTCATAGCTCAGGTCGCCGACCTGCAAGGTCCGCCGGCCGCCACCCTGGGTACGGCGCATGACCGCTTCGATGCGCGCCGCCAGCTCAGACAGGGCGAACGGTTTGATCAGGTAGTCATCGGCGCCGGACTTGAAGCCTTGCAGACGGTCATCCAGTTGATCGCGGGCCGTGAGCATGATCACCGGCGTTTCGCGTCGGGCATCTTCGCGCAGGCGCTTGCACAGGGTGTAGCCATCGATGCCGGGCAGCATGATATCGAGCACGATCAAATCGTAATGCTCGGTGGCTGCCAGATGCAGACCCGAAAGACCGTCCTGCGCGCAATCCACGGTATAGCCTTTGAGCCCCAGGTAATCGGCCAGGTTGGCCAGGATATCGCGGTTGTCTTCAACCAATAGAATTCGCATGGGTATCTCTCCGTCCACAGTAACAGCCGTCGTGGCCCGCGCAGCTTAAGGCCAAGTGTGGCCCACGGCTAGGGGAAGGCTGTGTATGGATCAATTCGCTCAACCAATAGGTATGATTGACAAGTTTTTCACTATCGATTCACACGCTGACTACAGCGGTCGATGAAAACTGTCACGCGATTGATAATAAGGAATATAAAAAATGGACTATTTGAAAACAGCCCCCATGCGCTTTTTGCTGCTGGTCGCCGGCTCCTGGCTGGCAATATTTTTTCTGACTCGAACAGTCCTGCTTCTCACTCATCTGGATGAGGCCGGAAGTGGCTTCCTTCCGGTGTTCGGCATCGGCCTGCTGTACGACCTGGGTTTCATTGCCTACGCAGCACTGCCCATGGGCCTCTACCTGTTGCTATGTCCGCCGGCCCTGTGGCGCACGCGTGGCCATCGCTGGTTTCTTCAGGGGCTGCTGACTGTCAGTCTGTTCGCGATGTTATTCACTTCAGTCGCCGAGTGGCTATTCTGGGATGAATTCGGCGTGCGCTTCAACTTCATCGCCGTCGACTACCTGGTGTATTCCGACGAAGTATTGAACAACCTGCTTGAGTCGTACCCGATCGGCACGCTGCTGAGCATCCTCGCCGTGCTGGCCGTGGTCCTGAGTCTTGTATTGCGTAAAGCGTTCAATGTTGCACTCGATGCGCCGTTGCCGCCGCTGCGTGGTCGCTTGCTCAATGCACTCGGTTTGTTGATCGTCGCCGGTCTGAGCATGCAGTTGCTCAGCCAGGACTCCCCGCGCGCCCAGGGCGGCAATGCCTATCAGAACGAACTGGCGAGCAACGGTCCATACCAGTTCTTCGCCGCGTTCCGTAACAACGAACTGGACTACCCGCAGTTCTACAGCACGCTGCCATCGGCTGTGGTTGCCCAACAGATTCGCGCCGAACTGGCAGAACCCAATGCCCGCTTCGTGGGTGAGGACCCGCAGGACATTCGCCGGCAGATCGATAACCCGGGCACGCCACGCAAGCCCAACATCGTACTGGTCACCATTGAAAGCTTCAGCGCCAAGTACATGGGCAGCAACGGCGATACCCGCAATCTGACACCCAACCTCGATGCCCTGCGCAAGCAGAGTCTGTATTTCAATAATTTCTACGCCACCGGCACCCGCACCGACCGCGGCCTGGAAGCCATCACCCTGGCGATTCCGCCGACGCCCGGTCGCTCGATCGTCAAGCGCGTGGGCCGTGAAAGCGGCTTTGCCAGCCTTGGCCAGCAACTCAATGCCGTGGGCTACGACAGTGTGTTCGTCTATGGCGGCCGCGGTTACTTCGACAACATGAATGCGTTCTTCAGCGGCAACGGCTACCGCGTCGTGGACCAAAGCAGCGTCGAGGAGTCGGAGATTCACTTCAAGAATGCCTGGGGCATGGCTGACGAGGATCTCTACAACCAGACACTGAAACTGGCCGATGCCGACTATGCCAGGCAGCAGCCATTCCTGCTGCAACTGATGACGACGTCCAACCACCGTCCTTACACCTATCCGGACAACCGGATCGACATCAAGTCCGGCAACGGCCGTGACGGCGCGGTGAAATACACCGACTACGCCATTGGTCAGTTTCTCGATCAGGCGCGTCAAAAGCCCTGGTTTGACAATACAATCTTCGTCTTCGTCGCCGACCACACCGCAGGCAGCGCCGGTAAGGAAGACCTGCCCATCGCCAACTATCAGATTCCGCTGTTCATCTATGCGCCCAAGTTGATCGAAGCTCGGGAAACTGCACAATTGGCCAGCCAGATCGATCTGGCGCCGACGTTGCTGGGCTTGCTCAATCTGGATTATGAGTCGACGTTCTTCGGCCGTAACCTGTTGCAGGACAACCCGCTGCCGCCACGGGTGGTGGTCGGCAACTATCAGCACCTGGGGTTGTTCGACGGCAAGGACCTGGCAATTTTGAGCCCTCGCCAGGGATTGCGTCGTCACGATGACGCACTGACCGAAAGCCGCGAGTCCCGGTCCAGCGCCGATGACCCGCTGATTACCCGCGCTATCACTTATTACCAAACCGCCAGTTATGGCTTCAAGCAACAGCTGCTTGGCTGGAAGGCGCCCAAGGAGGGTGCCGGTCAAGTCGGCGAACGTTAACCGAATCGCCCCGGGCTGATGCCCCGGGGCTTGTTCCTTTGTTCAGGATCCACCATGTCATCAACCGCTGTCCGCCCTGCCCCTCGCCCGCTCAACTTCCGGGTATGCCTGGGGGTTCCCGCCGTTGCGGCGATCGTTCTGGTGTTGCTCGAACTGACCTCACTGGACATGGACCTTGCCAAGCTGTTCTACGACCCGGTCGCGGGGGACTTCATCGGACGGCACAGTTACTTCCTGGAAAACATCCTGCATACCCGCGCCAAGCAGGTCGTCATTGCATTTTCGGTGTTCGCCGTCCTCGGCTACATCGCTTCGTTTTTCATGGCAAAACTCAAGCCGTACAAGCGCGAACTGGGTTGTCTGGTGCTGTCCCTGGGCCTGGCGACTTCCTTTGTCACGCCCATGAAAGCGGTGACCGCGGTGCAATGCCCCTGGAGTCTTGAGCAATTCGGCGGTCACGAGACGTACAGCGAACTATTGAGCCATCGCCCGCCTACCGAGAAACCGGGGCGCTGCTGGCCCGGCGGCCATGCGGCCACCGGTTTCACCCTGTTTGCCCTGTTTTTCGTATTGCGTGACCGTCGCCCGCGCATGGCTCGCGCAGTATTTGTCTTCGCCTTCGCCCTCGGCTCGGTGTTCTCCATCGGGCGAATGATGCAGGGCGCGCACTTCTTCTCGCACAACGTGTGGACGGCGGTGTTCTGCTGGCTGATTTGTCTGGGGTCGTATTACTACGTTCTGTATCGACCTGCACTCAAGACTGAGCACGAGACAAAGGCTGAACCGGTCAGCGCCTGACCTGACGCCATCGCGAGCAAGCTCGCTCCCACAGTGGATCGATGTGACCACTGAAATCCGGGCGATAAAAAACCCCGCCTGCTTTCGCAGGCGGGGTTTTTTCGTACAGGGGTAAGGCTGGCTTACATCATGCCGCCCATGCCACCCATGCCGCCCATGTCTGGCATACCGCCGCCAGCACCGCCGTCTTTCTTCGGTGCATCAGCTACCGCGGCTTCGGTGGTCAGGATCAGACCGCCGATCGACGATGCAGCTTGCAGCGCGGAACGGGTGACCTTGGTCGGATCCAGGATACCCATTTCGATCATGTCGCCGTACTCGCCAGTCGCAGCGTTGTAACCGAAGTTACCTTTGCCGTTCTTGACTTCGTTGACCACAACGCTTGGCTCGTCACCGCTGTTGGCAGCGATCTGACGCAGCGGTGCTTCGATGGCACGACGCAGAACGGCGATACCCACGTCCTGGTCGGCGTTGTCGCCTTTCAGGTCGAGGATTGCTTCCAGAGCGCGGATCAGCGCAACGCCACCGCCAGGTACCACGCCTTCTTCAACGGCTGCACGGGTTGCGTGCAGGGCGTCTTCAACGCGGGCTTTCTTCTCTTTCATTTCTACTTCGGAACCAGCGCCAACCTTGATCACTGCAACGCCGCCGGACAGCTTGGCCAGACGCTCTTGCAGTTTTTCACGGTCGTAGTCCGAGGAAGTTTCGGCAACCTGAGCACGGATCTGAGCAATGCGGGACTCGATGTCGCCTGCTACGCCAGCACCGTCAACGATGATGGTGTTTTCCTTGGAGATGGTCACGCGCTTGGCGCTGCCCAGGTTTTCCAAGGTGGCTGCTTCCAGGCTCAGGCCGATCTCTTCAGAGATAACGGTACCGCCGGTCAAAACGGCGATGTCCTGCAGCATGGCCTTGCGACGGTCGCCAAAGCCTGGAGCCTTGACGGCTGCGACTTTAACGATGCCACGCATGTTGTTCACGACCAGAGTCGCCAGGGCTTCGCCTTCAACGTCTTCGGATACGATCAGCAGTGGACGGCCGGCTTTGGCAACGGCTTCCAGTACTGGCAGCATTTCGCGAATGTTCGAGATCTTTTTGTCGACCAGCAGCACCAGCGGGTTGTCCAGCTCGGCAACCATGGTTTCCGGCTTGTTGACGAAGTACGGGGACAGGTAGCCACGGTCGAACTGCATGCCTTCTACAACCGACAGTTCGTTTTCCAGGCCAGTGCCTTCTTCAACGGTGATCACGCCTTCTTTACCGACTTTTTCCATGGCTTCGGCAATGATGTCGCCGATGGAGTTGTCGGAGTTGGCCGAGATGGTGCCAACCTGAGCGATGGCCTTGGTGTCAGCGCATGGCTTGGACAGGTTTTTCAGCTCTTTGACGATGGCGATGGTCGCCTTGTCGATGCCGCGCTTCAGATCCATCGGGTTCATGCCGGCAGCGACGGCTTTCAGGCCTTCGTTGACGATCGACTGAGCCAGAACGGTAGCGGTGGTAGTACCGTCACCAGCGTCATCGTTGGCACGGGAGGCAACGTCTTTGACCAGCTGCGCGCCCATGTTTTCGAAACGGTCTTCGAGTTCGATTTCTTTGGCGACGGAAACGCCGTCCTTGGTGATGGTCGGAGCGCCGAAGCTCTTCTCGATGATCACGTTACGGCCTTTCGGGCCCAGGGTCGCTTTTACCGCGTCAGCCAGGACGTTGACGCCTTTGAGCATTTTCTTGCGGGCGGAATCGCCAAACAGAACTTCTTTAGCAGCCATGATCGATATTCCTTAAATACTTTGTAGTAGCGGAAAATGAACGGGGGTATCAGCCTTCGATAACAGCGAGGATTTCGTTCTCGCTCATTACCAGCAGGTCTTCGCCGTCGACTTTCACAGTGTTGCTGCCGGAGTAAGGACCGAACACAACCTTGTCGCCCACTTTTACAGCCAGTGCGCGCACTTCACCGTTGTCCAGTACGCGGCCGGTGCCTACAGCGAGGATTTCGCCGCTGTTGGCTTTTTCAGCAGCCGAACCTGGCAGGACGATACCGCCAGCGGTTTTCTTTTCTTCTTCGCTGCGACGGATGACGACGCGGTCATGCAGAGGACGAAGCTTCATTGTCGATCTCTCCTAATTGTGGTTTTCATCGGCCGGTGTAGTCCCGGCGGGTTTAACAAAGGCCGGCAGTGCCGGTTGCGGTTCGTCAACGAACCGCGGAAGTCTGTCTGGCGTGTTCGCCAGAAACCTTGCGGTGACCGTTACATAAGGGCGCATAAGCTTATTACAAGGGTGGGGATCGAAAAAATTTCAGTTCGCTGCCCCCGCATACGAACACGGCACCCGAAGGTGCCGTGTCGATGTGCGTATTACTTGGTATCGCGGTGTTCGAACTCGCCTTCGATCACGTTGGGCTCACGGCCCAGCGGCTCGCGAGGCGCCGGGCCGCCACGGGCCTGGAGGTCGTCGGCGAACGCTCGCTGACGCATCGCCTGCTCTTCGGCGCGCTGGCGCATTTTATTGGCCAGCAGACGACGACTGAACGGCAGCAGCATGAACAGGCCGATCACATCGCTGATGAAACCGGGAAGAATCAGCAGGCCACCGGCCAATGCCAGCATCAGGCCTTCGAGCATGGTCTGGGCCGGCAGCTCGCCGCGGTTCAGGCTTTCACGGGCACGCAGGGCCGTGGCCAGGCCGGCGACGCGCAGCACGAACACGCCGAACATCGAGCCGAGAATGATCAGTAGCAGGGCCGGGAAAAACCCGATAGACCCTGCCACCTTGACGAATACGAACAGCTCCAACACCGGGAACAGCAGAAAGAGCAACAAAAAAGGGCGCATCAAATGGTTCCTCAACGCAAGAATGCCTTGCCAGTTCACCTTAGATGACGTCGCCGTTTCGTGAATTCAAGCATCGGCCACTTCATTTTTCGGCCAATGCTCGGCGTGGGCCAGAGAAACCAAGGCTTCGCGGACTTGTGTCGGCGTATTACAAGGAGCTTGAAACGGCAACCAGTACAGACTCTGGCCAATGCGCAGGTGCATGCCTTCGCTGTCGATACCAGCCATTTGCGCAGGCACGTTTTTCGGCAGTCCGGCCAGCTCGACGTAATGGGCGATGGCCTTGGCGTGGTCGGCGTTCATGTGCTCGACCATGCTCTCTTCGGCCTTGCCGGCGAACGGGTTGGCCAGGGTCAGGTCGTTGACCCAGTGAATCGCGCCAAAACCGCCGATATAACGGTGGCGTACAGGCTTGAGCACCCAGAAATCGAAATCGTGGGCCTTGTGATAACCCTGCGACTCCGGGAAGTAGCGGTAGTAACGCTCGGAGGCGGCTTCGATGGCGGCTTCGTCTTCGAGCTGCTGCGCCTCGGCCAGGTAAGTCAGTCGACCAACGGCCTGGACATCTTCAGCCCCACGCTCGCCCACGAACAGCGAACATTTCGGATCTTTCTGCAGATTATGCGTGTGCTGGGCGATGCGGCTGATCAGGATCAGCGGCCGGCCCAGCTCATCCAGGCAGTACGGGACCACGGAGCCGAATGGAAAACCGGGCATCGATTTGGAGTGCGTCGAAAGCACCCCACGGTATTCCTTGAGGAGCAATTCTCGTGCATGCTTAGCTGCTTCAACGCTCAATTTATGACTCCTTAAATAGAATCCGTCATAAAAACGGACGGGCTGCTGGTGGAAAGTTCCAGCACGTCATTGGGGCAGTTCTCATGTGCAGCCAAGCCAGGTCAGGCGCAGATCGAGAGGCTCTCTAAAGGAAACCACTCAGACCTGCTACCGGGGCATGCGAATGCAACTCACTGACAAAGTAATCATTATCACTGGCGGTTGCCAGGGTTTAGGCCGTTCCATGGCCGAGTATTTCGCAGGCCTTGGCGCGAAACTCGCGCTGGTCGACCTCAATCAGGAGAAACTCGACGATGCCGTCGCGGCCTGCAAGGCCCAAGGTGTCGAGGCCCGCGCCTACCTGTGCAACGTGGCCAACGAAGAGCAAGTGACCCACATGGTTGCCCAGGTCGCTGAAGACTTCGGCGCGATCCATGGTTTGATCAACAACGCCGGGATCCTGCGCGACGGCCTGTTGCTCAAGGTCAAGGATGGCGAAATGACCAAAATGAGCCTGGCCCAGTGGCAGGCGGTCATCGACGTCAACCTGACCGGCGTGTTCCTGTGCACTCGTGAAGTCGCGGCGAAAATGGTCGAGCTGAACAACAGCGGCGCAATCATCAATATCTCGTCGATTTCCCGCGCCGGCAACGTCGGTCAGACCAACTACTCGGCGGCCAAGGCCGGTGTCGCTGCGGCGACCGTGACCTGGGCCAAGGAACTGGCGCGCTACGGCATTCGCGTCGCCGGCATTGCACCGGGCTTCATCGAAACCGAAATGACTCTGGGCATGAAGCCTGAAGCGCTGGAAAAAATGACCGCCGGGATCCCGCTCAAGCGCATGGGCAAGCCTGAGGAAATCGCCCATTCGGCGGCATACATCTTCGAGAACGACTACTACACCGGTCGGATTCTGGAAATGGATGGCGGGCTGCGTATCTAAGACGCGACAAAGAACAACTGTAGGAGCGAGCCTGCTCGCGAAGGTGTGTCAGGCACCGCGGTGTCGACTGATACACCATCGCGAGCAGGCTCGCTCCTACAGGGATTCGTATTTCAGCTTATTAGTCGTCGCTGACGCTGATATTCGGCATCGCCGGCGTCAACGCTTCCTGCAATACGATCCGCGCGCCGACATGGCGGGCCAGTTCCTGGTAGACCATGGCGATCTGGCTGTCAGGCTCGGCGATCACCGTTGGCTTGCCGCCATCGGCCTGCTCGCGGATGACCATCGACAGCGGCAACGAGGCCAGCAGTTCGACGCCATACTGGTTGGCCAGTTTCACGCCACCGCCCTCACCGAACAGATGCTCGGCATGTCCGCAATTGGAGCAGATGTGCACGGCCATGTTTTCCACCACGCCCAGCACCGGAATGTTGACCTTGCGGAACATTTCCACGCCCTTGCGCGCGTCCAGCAATGCCAGGTCCTGCGGGGTGGTCACGATGACCGCACCGGCCACAGGCACTTTCTGCGCCAGGGTCAACTGGATGTCACCGGTGCCTGGCGGCATGTCGATGACCAGGTAGTCCAGGTCGCCCCACGCAGTCTGGGTCACCAATTGCAGCAAGGCGCCGGAGACCATCGGACCACGCCAGACCATCGGTGTGTTGTCATCGGTGAGGAAGGCCATGGACATCACTTCGACACCATGGGACTTGAGCGGCACGAACCACTTCTGGTCCTTGACCTCTGGACGGGTGCGCTCAGGGATGCCGAACATGATGCCTTGGCTCGGACCGTAGATGTCTGCATCGAGAATCCCGACCTTGGCGCCTTCGCGGGCCAGGGCCAGGGCCAGGTTGGCCGCCGTGGTGGATTTGCCCACGCCGCCCTTGCCAGACGCCACGGCCACCACGTTCTTGACGTTGGCCAGGCCCGGAATCTGTGCCTGGGCCTTGTGTGCGGCAATCACGCTGGTGATGTCGACCTTGGCACTGGCTACGCCATCCAGCCCCTGAATAGCCATTTCCAGCATTTGTGCCCAACCACTCTTGAACAGGCCGGCGGCGTATCCCAACTCGAGCTGAACGCTGACGCGGTCGCCCTGGATGTCGATGTTGCGCACGCACCCGGCGCTGACCGGGTCCTGGTTCAGGTATGGGTCGGTGTATTGGCGAAGGACGGCTTCCACCGCTGCGCGATTGACGGCGCTCATGGGCAACTCCGAAAACAGGACTGGAAAAAGATAACGGGTATCGTACCTGTTCTGATCGTTTGGCGGGATGCTCAAAAGATCGCAGCCTGCGGCAGCTCCTGCAGATGTACGCCGATTCCCTGTAGGAGCTGCCGCGGGTTGCGATCTTTTCTGTCTGCACATCCAATGAAACAGGCTCACAGGGTGAAAAATATGCGCCAGCGCTTTATAGTGGCCGACCTCCGTTTCATCAAGTAGCCGAGCCCCATGTCCGAGCCACGCAAGATCCTCGTCACCAGCGCCCTGCCCTATGCCAATGGTTCGATTCACCTCGGCCATATGCTGGAATACATCCAGACCGATATGTGGGTGCGCTTCCAGAAGCACCGCGGCAATCAATGTATCTATGTCTGCGCCGACGACGCCCACGGTTCGGCGATCATGCTGCGCGCGGAAAAGGAAGGCATCACCCCGGAACAACTGATCGCCAACGTCCAGGCTGAACACAGCGCCGACTTTGCCGACTTCCTGGTGGATTTCGATAACTTCCACTCCACTCACGCCGAAGAAAACCGTGAGCTGTCGAGCCAGATCTACCTGAAGCTGCGTGACGCCGGGCACATCGCCACGCGCTCGATCACCCAGTATTTCGACCCGGAAAAGAAAATGTTCCTGGCCGACCGCTTCATCAAGGGCACCTGCCCGAAATGCGGCACCGAAGACCAGTACGGCGACAACTGCGAAAAATGCGGCGCGACCTACGCACCGACCGACCTGAAGGATCCGAAGTCGGCGATCTCCGGTGCCACCCCGGTGCTCAAGGATTCCCAGCACTTCTTCTTCAAGCTGCCAGACTTCCAGCAAATGCTGCAAACCTGGACCCGCAGCGGCACCCTGCAGGATGCCGTAGCCAACAAGATCGCCGAATGGCTGGACGCCGGCCTGCAACAGTGGGACATCTCCCGCGATGCGCCGTACTTCGGTTTTGAAATCCCCGACGAGCCGGGCAAATACTTCTACGTGTGGCTGGATGCACCGATCGGCTACATGGCCAGCTTCAAGAACCTGTGCAACCGTACGCCGGAGCTGGACTTCGACGCGTTCTGGGGCAAGGACTCCACCGCCGAGCTGTACCACTTCATCGGCAAGGACATCGTCAACTTCCACGCCCTGTTCTGGCCAGCCATGCTCGAAGGCGCGGGCTACCGCAAGCCGACCGGGATCAACGTGCACGGCTACCTGACCGTCAACGGCCAGAAAATGTCCAAGTCTCGTGGCACCTTCATCAAGGCCCGCACTTACCTGGACCACCTGTCGCCGGAATACCTGCGCTATTACTACGCAGCCAAGCTGGGCCGTGGCGTCGACGACCTCGACCTCAACCTCGAGGACTTCGTGCAGAAGGTCAACTCCGACCTGGTGGGCAAGGTCGTCAACATCGCCAGCCGTTGCGCCGGCTTCATCAACAAGGGCAATGCCGGCGTGATGGTCGACACCAACGCCGCGCCTGAACTGACCGAAGCCTTCCTGGCCGCCGCGCCAGGCATTGCCGACGCCTATGAAGCCCGCGACTTCGCCCGCGCCATGCGCGAGATCATGGGCCTGGCCGACCGCGCCAACGCCTGGATCGCCGACAAGGCACCGTGGTCGCTGAACAAACAGGAAGGCAAGCAGGATGAAGTCCAGGCCATCTGCGCCACCGGCGTCAACCTGTTCCGCCAACTGGTGATCTTCCTAAAGCCTGTGCTGCCGCTGCTGGCCGCCGACGCCGAGGCGTTCCTGAACGTCGCGCCGCTGACCTGGAACGACCACGCGACCTTGCTCAGCAACCATCAGTTGAACGAGTTCAAGCCGTTGATGACCCGAATCGACCCGGTCAAGGTACAAGCCATGACCGACGCCTCGAAAGAAGACCTGACCGCCAGCCAGACTGACACTGGCGAGGCTGCACCTGTCGGCAATGGCGAACTGGCCAAGGATCCGCTGTCGCCGGAAATCGAGTTCGACACCTTTGCCGCCGTCGACCTGCGTGTCGCCCTGATCGTCAAGGCAGAACACGTGGAAGGCGCCGACAAGCTGTTGCGCCTGACCCTGGACATCGGTGACGAGCAACGCAACGTGTTCTCCGGGATCAAGAGTGCCTACCCGGACCCGTCCAAGCTCAATGGTCGCCTGACCATGATGATCGCCAACCTCAAGCCACGGAAAATGAAGTTCGGCATTTCCGAAGGCATGGTGATGGCGGCGGGCCCTGGCGGTGAAGAAATCTACCTGCTCAGCCCTGACAGCGGCGCCAAGCCAGGTCAGCGCATCAAGTAAATTTCTGCGCTGAACCGATCCCACAGTCGTGCCTGGCGCGACTGTGGGATTTTCATGTCTGGCCCACCCTCCCGCCTTGCCGGATAATGCCTAAGCTCTTCAGACCATCTCCTGTAGGAGCGAGCTGGCTCCGGGCGGCGCTCCGACGATGGTCGTTAACGATAATGCGTGCCCACAGGTTGAACGTGGCGCTCTTGAGTCCATCGCGAGCAAGCTCGCTCCTACAAAAACTACCGTTCCTGCCGGCACCGACAATGACCGAGATCCTGCTTACGCTCATCAGCGCCGCCCTGATCAACAACCTTGTGTTGCACTGGCCGCTGGGCGTCGATCCGCTGCTGGGCAGCCCGCGCCGGCAGGTCCATGCCTTGGGCATTGCGACGACGTGCCTGATGCTGGTCGTGGGCATGCTCGGCTACGCGCTCTATCACTGGCTGCTGGTGCCGCTGCAATTGACGCCGTTGCGCCTGTTTGTGTTTCTGCCATTGAGCGTGCTGCTGATCAGCCCGTTGCTGAAGTTGCTGGCCCGGGTGTTTTCGACATTGCCGTTCGAGGACCTCTGGCCGTTGCTGCTGGGCAATGCTGGCGTACTCGGCGTGGCCTTGCTCAACGCTCAGCAAGACAAGGGCTTCTTTCATGCCACAGCCTTGAGCCTGGGTGCAGGGCTGGGCTTCTGGCTGGTATTGAGCCTGTTCACTGATTTGCGTGAACATACAGCCGACAACGATGTTCCCCTGCCCTTTCGCGGCCTGCCGATCGACCTGATTGGTGCCGGCCTGATCGCTGTGGCTTTTCTCGGATTCAGCGGACTGATCAAAACATGAGTCTGATTCAACGCATCGACGCACTCTTGCCGCAAACCCAATGCGGCAAATGCGGCCACCCCGGGTGCAAGCCGTACGCCGAAGGCATCGCCAGCGGTGAGCCGATCAACAAGTGTCCGCCCGGTGGCAAGGAAACCATCGCGGCCCTGGCCGAGTTGCTGAAGGTGCCGGTGCTGGAACTGGACACCACTCGCGGCTCGGCACCTGCGCAGATCGCCTATATCCGCGAGGCCGAGTGCATTGGTTGCACCAAGTGCATTCAGGCCTGTCCGGTCGATGCCATCGTCGGCGCGGCCAAACTGATGCACACGGTGATCATCGATGAGTGCACCGGTTGCGATCTCTGCGTAGCACCATGCCCGGTGGACTGCATCGAAATGCGCCCGCTGCCACTGGACAATGTATTGCCAGTTGTCGGGGGCCTGGCCCTCACACCGCAAGCGCGGCAGGCCCGCACCCTCAAGCGCGATCACGCACGGCGCCGCTTCGAACAACGCAATGCGCGCTTGCAGCGCGAAGAACAACAGAAAATCGCCGAGCGCCAGGCCCGGCAACGTGCCGCGCAACCCGCCGAGGCGTCTGTCGACCCGGTTCAGTCCGCCCTCGAGCGTGTTCGCGCACAGAAAGCCGCCAATGCCGATGCCGCGCTGAAAAAGGCGAAAATCGAGGTGGCGATGAGTCGGGCGCAACTGCACAAATCGCTGAAGGCCTTCGGACATCCGCCGACCTTCGAACAGCAATCGCAGTTGATCGTCCTGCAACAACAGTTCGAAGCCGCCGAGCAAAACCTGGCACAACTGGAAAGCGTCGCACCACCGGCCCCCGCGCCGACGGTCGTAGCGGTGTCGTCAAATGATGCCGATCTGAAACGGGCCAAGATCCAGTTGGCCATGCGCCGCGCCGAACTCAAGAAGGCTTTGTCCAACGAAGCACCGGCGGAACAAATCGAAGCCCTGGAGCGCGCACTCGGTGAAGCCGAACGTCAGGTGGACGCCCATGCCCGCCCTTGAAGCGGTTGATGATCGCCTGCAACAGGCCATGAAACTGGTGCTGTTGGCCACGCTGCCGGGAATGCTGGCGGCGTTCTGGCTATACGGCTGGGGCGTGTTGATCAACCTGGTTCTGGCGGCCGCTGCTGCGCTGGCCGTCGAGGCCGCTGTTGTGCAATGGCGCAAGCGGCCGCTGCGACCAACCCTGAGTGACGGTAGCGCGCTGGTCAGTGCCACCTTGCTGGCTCTGGCGCTACCGCCTTACTGCCCATGGTGGCTGACCCTCAGTGCTGCCGCTTTTGCGATGGTGCTTGGCAAGCACTTGTATGGCGGCGTCGGCTCGAATCCCTTCAACCCGGCGATGCTCGGCTTTGCTCTGGTGCTGGTGACCTTTCCCCAATCAATGACCCATTGGCCCTCGTCCCATGGCATGGATCTGCTGAGTGGCTTGCAGCAAGTGTTCGGTGTCGGCCAGCCGCCGGATGCATGGGTGCAGGCTACGGCACTGGACAGTCTGCGGATCAACAAAAGCCTGACCATGGATGAACTGTTTGCCGACAACCCGGCATTCGGCCACTTCGGCGGCCGGGGAGTGGAATGGCTGAACCTGGCCTTTGTGGCGGGTGGAATGTTTCTCCTGCAACGGCGGGTGATCAGTTGGCATGCCCCGGTCGGCATGCTGGTCAGCCTGTTCATCACCAGCCTGCTGTGCTGGAACGGGTCGGGCTCCGACTCCCATGGTTCACCGCTGTTTCATCTGCTTAGCGGCGCGACCATGCTGGGGGCGTTCTTCATCATCACCGAACCGGTGTCCGGCGCCAGAAGCCCAGGGGCAAAACTGCTGTTCGGCGTCGGCGTCGGACTGCTGACTTATCTGATTCGTACCTGGGGCGGCTATCCGGACGGCATCGCCTTTGCCGTGCTGTTGATGAACCTGTGTGTGCCAGCACTGGAGCGGTTCGTGGCGGCCAGACAACAGCCGGAGGTACCATGAGCCGGACGTCAAGCATTGCGCTTCTGGTGCTTTTGACCGCACTGGGCCTTGGTGTGACGTACTTCGTGCAGCTCGGCAGCGCGCCGCGCATTGCGGCCGAACAGCGCCTGATCGACAGCCGCAATCTGCTAGACCTGATCGCGCCGGACAGCTACGACAATCAACCACTCGAACACCCCATCAGGGTCGAATCAACTGCCCTGACCAACAGTGCCTTGCTCGGTGGCTATCTGGCGACCCGGACCGATCACCCCGTCGCAGTGTTGCTGCGCAGTCAAACCCTCGGCTACGCGGGTGCCATCGACCTGTTGATCGCTGTCGACACCAATGGCAGATTGCTGGGCGTCAAGACCCTCAAACAGTCGGAAACACCAGGACTGGGTGCGCGGATCGCCGACTGGCCCAACGCCTGGCTTCAGATTTTTTCCGGCAAGTCTCGAATAGAACCGGGCGACAATGGCTGGGCATTGAAAAAGGATCAGGGGCAGTTCGATCAGATCGCCGGTGCGACCATCACTTCAAGGGCGGTGATCAATGCCGTCCACGATGCGTTGCGCTATTTCGATGAACACCGGCAACAACTGCTCGGAAACCCTGCCCATGGATAACTCATCGAACCTGCGCAGCACCTTGATGCTGACGCCTCTGATCGGCGCTACCGAGTCGCTGATGGCCGCACTTGGCCTGTGCCTGATGTTCATGGTGGTGACCCAGTTGTTCAGCCTGGCCATGGGCGCCCTGCGATCCCGACTGGTCCCGGCGACCCGCTTGCCGGCCAGCATTCTGTTGGCGACCACGCTCACCAGTTGCGCGGAACTCATGGCACAGGCCTGGTCGCTGCAATGGCAGCAGCATCTGGGGTTTTATGGCGCGTTGATCGCCTTGCAATGCGTCGTACTGGAACACACCGGGTTCTTTCAGAGCGATTGGCGTCAACGCCTGCGACTCAACGGCCTGTTTGCCACGCTGATGATCGCGCTGGGCCTGCTGCGCGAACTCATCGGCAACGGAACACTTGGAAATCATCTACCGTGGCTGTCCAGTGCAACGCAAACTGACTGGCAAGGTTGGGTACTGATGGCGGATGGCGGTCTGCGCCTGGCCACATTGGTCCCTGGCGGGTTCATCCTGCTCGGACTGCTGATCGCCGCCTGGCAGGCCTGGCGACCCAGGTCCACACATTGATCGTCTTCGAGGAAACGCACTGCCCATGAATGCCGCAAAACGTCTGGAAATCTTCCGCAGGCTGCACGAGGACAACCCGGAACCAAAGACCGAACTGGCCTATTCCTCACCGTTCGAATTGCTGATTGCCGTGATTCTCTCGGCGCAGTCGACCGATGTCGGCGTCAACAAGGCCACGGCCAAGCTGTTCCCGGTCGCCAATACCCCGGCAGCGATCCATGCCCTGGGCGTGGAGGGACTGTCGGAGTACATCAAGACCATCGGTCTGTACAACAGCAAAGCAAAAAACGTGATCGAAACCTGCCGCCTGCTGGTCGAGCGCCACGCCGGTGAAGTGCCACAAACCCGCGAAGAGCTGGAAGCACTGCCCGGCGTCGGCCGAAAAACCGCCAATGTGGTACTCAATACGGCATTCCGTCAGCTGACCATGGCCGTCGACACGCATATTTTCAGGGTCAGCAACCGGACTGGCATTGCTCCCGGCAAGAATGTGGTGGAAGTCGAGAAAAAGCTGATGAAATTCGTACCCCGGGAGTACCTGCTCGACTCCCACCACTGGCTGATCCTTCACGGCCGCTATGTTTGCCTGGCCCGCAAGCCCCGATGCGGGAGCTGCCGGATCGAGGACCTGTGCGAATACAAGCACAAAACCTCCGACGATTGAGGCGCTATTAGGTTTATTGAATTGTCGATTGAAAAAATCTTTTTTACCCGCCGGGAGATTGTCGATATAAGGAGCGCCAAAGGCCTTCTTAGCCTGGAGTAACTAAATGAGTACTGGCAATGAGCAATTGGACGTAGAAGACGACTTCACCACCGCCGAAACCGATGACGCCGAGCCGGTGGTTGAAGCAGCGAAAACTAATCTGAGCAAACGCCGCACCATCGACAATCTGCTGGAGGAGCGCCGACTGCAAAAGCAATTGGCCGATTACGATTTTGACTTATGACACCTGAAAGCCTCCCGAAACGGAGGCTTTTTTTTAAGTGCCATACTCTGGTTGACACCCCTTGTCGCACAGCTACGTCATTACACCAGACCATTGCGTTGTGCCAACTCGATCAAATCGACCAGAGACCTCGCATTCAGTTTGAGCAAAAGGCGGGTCTTGTAAGTACTGACTGTTTTAT
The DNA here is from genome assembly GCF_949767415.1 of Pseudomonas sp. IT-196MI5. Taxonomy (NCBI): domain Bacteria; kingdom Pseudomonadati; phylum Pseudomonadota; class Gammaproteobacteria; order Pseudomonadales; family Pseudomonadaceae; genus Pseudomonas; species Pseudomonas sp. IT-196MI5. Next base: position 237,511 of record NZ_CATKPZ010000022.1, on the reverse strand, counting down.
TGCTGAGAAACATTCCATCGGCAATCTCCTTATTGGTCTTTCCTCGGGCCAACTGTTGCAGGACCATCATTTCCCGTCCTGACAATCGATCAACCATATCGGCCTCACTGGCGTTCCCCAAACTGCAACGCACGGTATGCAAGGCTTGATTAGGAAAATAACTGTAGCCTGACAACACGGCCTTTATCGCACTGAGCAACTCCGTCAGGTCTTGTTGTTTGCAGACATAACCGGCCGCACCGGATTGCATGCAACGCATTGAAAAATGCCCCGGTGCCTGGGAAGTCAGGATCAGAACTTTCATCGGCATTGAGGTCGAAGACAAACGCGCGATGACTTCCAATCCGTCCAGCTTCGGAATCCCGATATCCAGAATGACAATATCCGGCATAAGTTCACGGGCCAGTTGCAGTGCATCCACACCATTATCAGTTTCTGCAATAACTTCGTAGCCATGACGTTCCATTAGCATACGTACCGCAAGACGAATGACGGGGTGATCATCCACGATCAGCACTTTATTCATGGGCAAGTCCAATTTTCGCTGTTCGAATTTTTAGAGTCCGCACAATAGCCTAGTCGTTTCACCCATGGCATGTCGCCCCTTCCGGACACCCACACCAAGAGACATCCCCTACAAACAACACGGATTTCTCCTACAAAAACCCCTCGAACGGAATGAGTTGAAAACTGTGTCAGCGTCAGTCTGTCGCACTTTCCAGCAGCTACCTCTATCGATATACGACCAAAATTTTCCGAGATCCGGCCTGAACAGTCGCGCCTTGACAAACATAAGTCTCTACTCCTTCGTTAAAACGTAACTGATATTTTCGCACTCAACACTCACACCAGAAATATCACACACCAAGCATCCAATTACTCTTACAGCAAATAATATTTTTTGAGCAATCATTAAAGCACCACCAACACTTAAAAAACCGAAGAAAACACAACAACTATTACATCAAACCATTCCCATAAACCATTCGAGAAAAGACAATAGAGCATGAATATAGAACATGATAAAAAACGAATTAACAACCCGATGACAATTATCGCGATATTCGCAGCGCTCTCTGAGACTTCGGCAGCCGTTTCTCTACCCTTCCTTGACCAAGAGGAAAGAGAACTCTATGTCTGGTTTCTGATCAGTTTTCCGTTTTATTTACTTTTGCTTTTTTTCGCGACACTCAACTTCAACTACAGATCACTGTATGCGCCTTCCGACTTTGAAAAGGGCAAACACTTCATGAGAGTCATGGATGATGCCGGGCGGCCGGAAAAAAAGGCGGCCGGGAAGTCCTCTGGGAGTTCTGCTGTGGAAACGTCAACGGATGACCGGCAGTCAGCTCGGACGCCCTGCGGCGCACAGGGCCCGCCAACGGAGATTGGCCTGCACTCCACCGTATTTGTTCAGCATCAACTTCAGTTACCGGAGTTTATAAAAGACCTGTACATCGTGGATGCACGCTGGATGAGCAAAGAGGTCGAGTTTGGAGCGCTGCTGGAAAAAATCCAGAGGCCGCGGGAAAAGACGGCGTACGTGATTCTGTTTGTCACGTGTGCCGTTTCGGAGGCTTTACTGAAAGCCAGTGCGCTTAAATATTCAAAGCAGGCCAGGAAGCGCAGTGCCGCCTTTTATGTGGCCTACAATCTGGACTCGCACAGGTTGTCGGTCATTGATCAAGCCGGACAACCAGCAGACAACAACACGTAGAACAGGACAGACCACTGGAAGGAGAAAAACAGGAAATCGTCAGCGCAAACGCAAACACACGACAACGTAGTAACTGGCGTCACACCCCGTTTTCAGGTGCCTGACCTCGTCCTGGACGAGATCAGGCATCCATCACGATCTCAAAGGTCTCAGAACAGCTTCCGGCCTTTGTTCGCTGCAATGCGCATGCGCAAGGCGTTGAGCTTGATGAAGCCCGCTGCATCCGCCTGGTTGTACGCGCCACCATCTTCTTCGAAGGTCGCGATGTTGGCGTCGAACAACGATTCGTCAGACTTGCGACCCGTAACGATCACATTGCCCTTGTACAGCTTCAGGCGCACAACACCGTTCACGTGGGCCTGGGACGCATCGATCATTTGTTGCAGCATCAGACGCTCAGGGCTCCACCAGTAACCGGTGTAGATCAGGCTGGCATATTTCGGCATCAGCTCGTCCTTGAGGTGAGCTACTTCGCGGTCCAGGGTGATCGATTCGATCGCACGGTGAGCGCGCAGCATGATGGTGCCGCCAGGGGTTTCGTAGCAGCCACGGGACTTCATGCCCACATAACGGTTCTCGACGATGTCGAGACGACCGATGCCGTGTTCACCACCGATACGGTTCAAGGTCGCCAGCACGGTGGCCGGAGTCATTTCGACGCCGTCCAGCGCGACGATGTCGCCGTTGCGGTAGGTCAGTTCCAGGTATTGCGGTTTGTCTGGAGCGTTCTCCGGGGAGACGGTCCATTTCCACATGTCTTCTTCGTGCTCGGTCCAGGTGTCTTCCAGCACGCCGCCTTCATAGGAGATGTGCAGCAGGTTGGCATCCATCGAGTACGGGGATTTCTTCTTGCCGTGACGCTCGATCGGAATCGCGTGCTTCGCGGCGTAATCCATCAGCTTTTCACGGGACAGCAGGTCCCATTCGCGCCACGGAGCGATCACTTTCACACCAGGCTTCAAGGCGTAGGCGCCGAGTTCGAAACGAACCTGGTCGTTACCCTTGCCGGTGGCGCCATGGGAAATGGCGTCAGCGCCGGTTTCGTTGGCGATTTCGATCAGGCGCTTGGCGATCAGCGGACGAGCGATGGAAGTACCCAGCAGGTACTCGCCTTCGTAAACGGTGTTGGCGCGGAACATCGGGAAAACGAAATCGCGCACGAACTCTTCGCGCAAGTCGTCGATGTAGATCTCTTTGACGCCCATGGCCTGAGCCTTGGCGCGTGCAGGTTCGACCTCTTCGCCCTGACCCAGGTCAGCGGTGAAGGTCACCACTTCACAGTTATAAGTATCCTGCAGCCACTTGAGGATCACCGAAGTGTCCAGGCCGCCGGAATACGCCAGAACGACCTTGTTTACGTCCGCCATGCCATCACTCCACGGGATTCTACGGAAAGCCGGGAAGTCTACCGCTCATGCAGAATAATTTACAGTGGCGCGACAGCTTATGACGACGAAGCGACAGATTATGTCGAGAGGGCGACGATGACCAAAAAGTCAGGAAGTGGCCGAAACGGCCGCTTTCGTCGCTTGCGGGGCGACTTGTTCCGCGGGTGCTCCGCGCTCCAGGCGCACCGCTACCCGACGGTTCTTCGCGCGGTTGGCATTGCTGGTATTAGGCGCCAGCGGATAACGCTCGCCATGGAAACGCACGGTAATTTGCGACTCCTGGATGCCGTTGGCCCTGAAGAACTCCATCACTGCCAGGGTCCGGCGCCGCGACAGGTCACGGTTGGTCAGGCGGTTGCCGCTGTTGTCGGAGTGACCGTCGAGCTCGATGTGATTGACTGTCGGATCGGCCTTCATGTACTCCAGCATCACCTGCAGCTTGGCCTTCGCGGCGCTGTCGAGTTCGATTCCGCCGCCGGGGAAGCCGATGTCGGATTGCTTCACCTGCTCGAAGTTCTGCGGCAACAATTTGGCCACGCAGCTTTGATAATCGGCAAACGCCTTGGTGAACCTGACCGGCAGCAAGCGCACTTCCGACACCCGGCCATCCCCCGAAGAATGGCGAACCACCGGGCTGCGACCGTCCATCAGTCCGCTGATCAGGCGCCCGGCCTGAACCTGCGAACTGCTGAACAACACGTTACCGCTACCGATTCTCACCGTACCCAGGTTGATATCATCACGCCCCGGTTGCCACGGTGCCGCAGCGGCCAGCAAGGTCGCTGAACCGCCGCCGATCATCGGATTGTAGGTTTTCAGACGAAAAGTCGCCTGCTCGCCGGCACGACGCACGAACTCGCCCGAACCGAAGTCGGTAACCGGCTGAGTCAGGCGGCACTCGAACTTGTCACCTTCGACCGTCCACTCAATGCTCTCCAGACGAGTCTGGAAAGTGAGCGCCATCGCGGGAAGGCTGGCAAACACACTGAGCAAGGCTAAATAACGCTGGCGCACAGGAGGCTCCACTGGCTTCTACAACAAAAAGACCGACACACACATGTTTACGGCATACCTGTTGGATATCGGAAGCTTCCAGCAAAACTTGATAGCGAGTGCCTGCAAGTGTCTTTTCCGGTAGCATTCCCCTCAGTTTGACCCGCCTGGAATCCCCTCATGTCCGACCGCCTGACCCTGCTGCGTCCCGACGACTGGCACATTCATCTTCGCGATGGTGCCGTGTTGACCCATACCGTCGCGGATGTCGCGCGCACCTTTGGCCGCGCCATCATCATGCCCAACCTGGTTCCACCGGTGCGCAACGCGGCCGAAGCCGACGGCTATCGCCAGCGGATTCTCGCTGCCCGCCCGGCCGGCAGCCCGTTCGAGCCGCTGATGGTCCTGTACCTGACCGACCGCACCCAACCTGAAGAAATTCGCGAGGCCAAGGCCAGTGGATTCGTGCACGCCGCCAAGCTGTACCCGGCCGGCGCGACCACCAACTCGGACTCTGGCGTCACCAGCATCGACAAGATCTTCCCTGCACTCGAGGCCATGGCCGAAGTCGGGATGCCCTTGTTGGTTCATGGCGAAGTCACCCGTGGCGATGTCGACGTGTTCGACCGCGAAAAAATCTTCATCGATGAGCACATGCGTCGTGTGGTCGAGCGTTTCCCGACCCTCAAAGTGGTCTTCGAACACATCACCACTTCGGACGCCGTGCAGTTCGTCAACTCGGCTTCGGCCAACGTGGGCGCGACCATCACCGCGCATCACCTGCTGTACAACCGCAATCACATGCTGGTGGGCGGGATCCGGCCGCACTTCTATTGCTTGCCGATCCTCAAGCGCAATACCCACCAGGAAGCCCTGCTCGACGCCGCCACCAGCGGCAGCGAGAAATTCTTCCTCGGCACCGACTCGGCGCCCCACGCCCAGCACGCCAAGGAAGCGGCCTGCGGCTGCGCCGGTTGCTACACCGCCTATGCGGCCATCGAGATGTACGCCGAAGCCTTCGAACAGCGCAATGCGCTGGACAAGCTCGAGGCCTTCGCCAGCCTCTACGGCCCTCGGTTCTATGGTCTGCCGGCCAACACCGATCACATCACCCTGGTCCGCGAAGAATGGACCGCCCCGACCAGCCTGCCATTTGGCGAGCTGACCGTTATCCCGCTGCGCGCCGGTGAAAAACTGCGCTGGCGCCTGCTGGAGGAACACGCGTGAGTGAAGACCATTTCGACGACGAACTGGAAGGCAACGGCGGCGGAGGTGGCCCTCGTCATCCAATGGCGGCCAGGTTCCGTGGTTACCTGCCGGTTGTCGTCGACGTAGAAACCGGTGGCTTCAATTCGGCCACCGATGCCCTTCTGGAGATCGCCGCGACCACCATCGCCATGGATGAAAAGGGTTTTGTCTACCCGGATCACACCTACTTCTTCCGTGTCGAGCCGTTCGAAGGCGCGAACATCGAAGCGGCGGCCCTGGAGTTCACTGGGATCAAACTCGATCACCCGCTGCGCATGGCGGTGAGTGAAGAGTCGGCCCTGAACGATATTTTCCGTGGTGTGCGCAAGGCGCTGAAGGCCAACGGCTGCAAACGGGCGATTTTGGTTGGGCACAACAGCAGCTTCGACCTGGGCTTCCTGAACGCCGCAGTTGCGCGCCTGGACATGAAGCGCAATCCGTTCCACCCGTTCTCCAGTTTCGATACCGCGACGCTCGCGGGCCTGGCCTACGGTCAAACCGTGCTGGCCAAGGCTTGTCAGGCAGCGGACATCGATTTCGATGGCCGCGAGGCTCACTCGGCCCGTTACGACACCGAGAAGACCGCTGAGCTGTTCTGCGGCATCGTCAATCGCTGGAAACAGATGGGTGGCTGGGAAGATTTCGACGATTGATGTCGTCGGCTCTTTGTGGGAGCGAGCCTGCTCGCGATGGACTAGAGAACACTGCGGGGTGTCAGGCTCCCAGCGTCATCGTTGACGACCATCGCGAGCAGGCTCGCTCCTACAGTGAGCAAAAATCCCGCCCATAAAAAAACCGGCCTCGAAGGCCGGTTTTTTTGTACCTGCTTTTTATAGCTGGAGCGTGCGCCTTACAGAGCGGCAGCGTGCTCGGTCAGGTAAGCCGCAACGCCCTCTGGCGAAGCGTTCATGCCTTTGTCGCCTTTTTTCCAGTTGGCAGGGCAGACTTCGCCGTGCGCTTCGTGGAATTGCAAAGCGTCGACCAGACGGATCAGCTCTTCCATGTTACGGCCCAGCGGCAGGTCGTTGATGATCTGCGAGCGGACAACGCCTTTGTCGTCGATCAGGAACGCGCCACGGAAAGCCACGCCGTCAGCGGACTGAACGTCGTAGGCCTTCATGATGTCCTGCTTGATGTCGGCAGCCATGGTGTAGCGAACCTGGCCGATACCGCCATTGTTCACTGGAGTGTTGCGCCAGGCGTTGTGGGTGAAGTGCGAATCGATCGACACAGCGACCACTTCAACGTTACGCGCCTTGAACTCGGACATGCGGTTGTCCAGAGCGATCAGCTCGGACGGGCATACGAAGGTGAAGTCCAGTGGGTAGAAGAACACCAGGCCGTATTTGCCTTTGATCGCCGAAGACAGGGTGAAGCTGTCAACGATCTCGCCATTGCCGAGTACGGCCGGTACGGTGAAGTCAGGGGCTTGTTTGCCTACGAGTACGCTCATTGGATATCTCCTGGTGTAATAGCGTGAGAAACAGGGTTCGAATCAGCCTGCCACCCTGAGGCGACAGCCCTGTGACACGATCCCCGGTCGCAAAAGACCGTCCATCATACACCGCGTGTTTGAGCTGGCTTAGCTGTTTTTTCCCGGTACGATGAAATCCTCATCGGTTTTATATCACCGGTTGGCCAGGCAGACCGTTCGTCAGCCATCCCCCACTCATGACGAAAAGTGCGCCGAAAGCACTTTGACAATCATTCTCGTTAACATTAAGATCCATCGCAATTGAGTCACAATCAGCGACGGTCCTTCCTTATGTACGTTTGCCTCTGCACTGGCGTCACCGACGGTCAAATCCGCGATGCGATCTATGAAGGATGCTGCAGCTACAAGGAAGTCCGGGTGGCCACCGGCGTTGCCAGTCAATGCGGCAAATGTGCCTGCCTCGCCAAGGAAGTGGTCCGCGAGACCCTGACCAAACTGCAAACGGCCCAGGCTGCAATTCCTTTTCCAGCGGAATTTACCTCGGCTTAACTATCGAATTTCAAAGAACCGGACATATGTCCGGTTTTTTTATGCCTGAAAATCAACTGGTTATGCTCTAGACGCGGAACACAAACATTCTTATTCCGATTAATTTTCATTTAAGTTTCAATAACTTAGGTTTGACACCCTTAAATACGCGGCTCAAACTCTGCCCTATTGACAGCTAATAAAGGGCAGGACCCCATCATGAAAGGCGACGTTACAGTCATCCAGCATCTCAACAAGATCCTCGCCAATGAGCTGGTCGCGATCAATCAATACTTCCTGCATGCGCGCATGTATGAAGATTGGGGCCTGAACAAGCTCGGCAAGCACGAGTACCACGAATCCATCGACGAGATGAAGCACGCGGACAAGCTGATCAAGCGAATCCTGTTCCTTGAAGGCCTGCCGAACGTCCAGGACCTGGGCAAGCTGCACATCGGTGAGCACACCAAGGAAATGCTGGAGTGCGACCTGCGTATCGAACGCATCGGTCACGCGGATCTCAAAGTGGCTATCGCTCATTGCGAAACAGTCGGCGACTTCGGTAGCCGTGAGCTGCTTGAAGATATCCTCGAGTCCGAAGAAGAACATATCGACTGGCTGGAAACCCAGTTGGGCCTGATCGATAAAATCGGACTCGAAAACTATCTGCAATCGCAGATGGGTGAAGACGAATAAGTTCTACGTCGTTAATCGCGATGCATTAAAAAAGCCCCGCTCTCTGTAATAGAGGCGGGGCTTTTTATTGCCTGCTGTTGTAGGAGCGAGCTTGCTCGCGATGGTCGTTAACGATAACGCTGGGAGCCTGACACCCCGCGGCGTTCTTTAGTCCATCGCGAGCGAGCTCGCTCCTACAGGGACCGAATCAGGCTTCGGACTTGTTGGCAGCAGCGGCTTCGACAGCAGCCTTGATGGTGGCTTGCAGCGAACCGTCAGCCGCCATTTCAGTCATGATGTCGCTGCCGCCGACCAGCTCACCACCGACCCACAGTTGCGGGAAGGTTGGCCAGTTGGCGTATTTTGGCAGGTTGGCGCGGATTTCCGGGTTCTGCAGGATGTCCACGTACGCAAACTTTTCGCCACACGCCATCACGGCCTGCGCGGCTTTTGCGGAGAAGCCGCACTGCGGGGCATTCGGCGAGCCTTTCATGTAAAGCAGAATGGTGTTGTTGGCAATCTGCTCTTTAATCGTTTCGATGATATCCATGGAGCACCTCGGCTGAACTTTCCGACTCATGGGTCGGCACGGTGGCGCATTGTAACGGAAAGCCGAGCGCCCTGCTCGGTCTCTCCGTCAGTATGATTCAAGCCGCCGCCACAGTCACTGGCACGCCATTGAGCGCGGCATTTCCCGACAGTTCGTCAATCTGGCGTTCGTCGGTCAGGTCGTTGGCGCTTGAACCCGGCTGACTGCTGGCAATCGACATTTGCACGCCTGGCCGCGCGTGACCCCAGCCGTGAGGCAGGCTGACCACGCCCTTCATCATGTCCAGACTGCCAAGCACTTCGACTTCGATCTCCCCCACCCGCGAGCTGACCCGCACACGCTGTCCGTCGCTGAGACCGCGACTGGCCAGGTCGTCCGGATGCATCAGTAACTGATGACGCGGCTTGCCCTTCACCAAGCGATGATAATTATGCATCCATGAGTTGTTGCTGCGCACATGCCGGCGGCCAATCATCAACAACTCGTCGGCGGCCGGTGCCTTCAAGGCTGCAAAGCGCGCCAGGTCAGCGAGAATCGCGGCCGGTGCGGCCTGGATGCGTTGATTGGCAGTCTTCAGGCGTGGTGTCAGGTTAGGCTTGAGCGCGCCAAGATCGACACCATGGGGATGATCGAACAAGGTCGCCAGCGACAGCTTGTGCTCTGAATTGTCGCCGTACATCCCCATGCGCAGGCCGCGATCGATCATGTGTGCGGGGGCGATGGTGGGCTTCAACTCTTTGCCGGTCCTGGCGGCAAATGCCTTGGCCAACCCGACGAAGATCTCCCAGTCGTGCAATGCACCTTCGGGCTTGGCGAGGATGGCGCGATTGAAACGACTGACGTTGCGCACCGCAAACAAGTTGAATGTGGTGTCGTAATGGTCGTTTTCCAGCGCCGATGTGGACGGCAGGATCAAGTCGGCGTAACGCGTGGTTTCATTGATGTACAGGTCGATACTGACCATGAATTCCAGCCCGTCCAGCGCCTGCTCGAGCTTTCGGCCATTAGGCGTGGACAGCACCGGATTGCCCGCCACCGTGATCAGCGCCCGCGCCTGCCCTTCCCCCTCGGTGAGCATCTCCTCGGCCAGCGCCGACACTGGCAGTTCTCCGGCGTATTCCGGGCGCCCGGAAACCCGGCTCTGCCACAGATTGAAATGCCCGCCTGAGGTCGACGCCACCAGGTCCACTGCTGGCTCAGTGCACAAGGCACCACCTACGCGATCGAGATTGCCGGTGACCAGATTGATCAACTGCACCACCCAGTGGCACAGCGTACCGAAGACCTGGGTCGAAACGCCCATGCGGCCATAGCAGACTGCACTCGGTGCCGCGGCGAAGTCCCGCGCCAATTGGCGGATCTGTTCGGCCGGTACGGCGCACAACGGGCTCATGGCTTCGGCGGTGAACCGCACGACGGCCTCCCGCACGTCCTCCAGGCCGTCCACCGGCAGATGGCTGTCGCGGGTCAGACCTTCAGCGAATAAGGTGTTGAGCAGGCCGAACAACAATGCCGCATCACCGCCCGGGCGCACGAACAGATGCTGATCGGCCATCGCCGCCGTTTCACTGCGACGAGGGTCGACCACCACCACTTTGCCACCCCGGGCCTGTATCGCCTTCAAGCGTTTTTCCACATCCGGCACGGTCATGATGCTGCCGTTCGAAGCCAGTGGGTTGCCGCCCAGGATCAGCATGAAATCGGTGTGATCGATGTCCGGAATCGGCAGCAACAACCCGTGGCCGTACATCAAATGACTGGTCAGGTGATGGGGTAATTGATCGACCGAGGTGGCGGAAAACCGGTTACGGGTTTTCAGCAGGCCGAGGAAGTAGTTGCTGTGGGTCATCAGCCCGTAATTGTGCACGCTCGGGTTGCCCTGATAGACCGCCACGGCGTTTTGCCCGTGACGCTCCTGAATGGCGGCGAGGCGTTCGGCGACCAGATTGAATGCCGCTTCCCACTCGATGGGCTGCCACTCATTGCCCACCCGCTGCATCGGCCGATGCAGGCGATCCGGATCGTTCTGGATGTCTTGCAGCGCCACGGCTTTGGGGCAGATATGCCCACGGCTGAACGTGTCCTGGGGGTCGCCCTTGATCGATGTGATCTGGACGTTACCGCCTTCGGGCTCGGTGGTTTCGATGGTCAGGCCACAAATGGCTTCGCACAAATGGCACGCACGGTGATGGAGAGTCTTGGTCATGGCCAGTCTCTGTTTTGTCAGGGGCGGGCAACGATGGCCGCGGAAACAAAACTATGGCGCCAGACCCGCCGCCACGCCAGCGACGTGCGTCTTGTGAATCGGTGGATATCAGGCCAGCCGATGGCCACCGCAGTTCAGGTCGAAGGCAGCCTGGGCGGCGCCTGCAACTGGAGTTCCCGAAAGGTTTCAATCGGCCCGCGAGGGACATGCACGCCACCCACCTCGCCGATCAGGCTCCCGTGTTCGTCGAGCCCGGTGCTGATCAATGACAAGTCAGAAACCGACTGTCAGCGCACCATTGCCGCCCAGCCTGATTGCCAAGCCCCGAGGGGCCGGTGTACAAATGAGGCGCTGCTATCAGGAAACAGGCTTCAAAAGCGCTACCTCGGTGAACCCGTAGCACCTCTGAAACTCCCTAAAAACTGTAGCCCTATTGGTAAGACGCGACATTTAATTATAAGATCGCGCCTTCCCCTATTTCGTCGCCCCGTGCGGCTTACGCCGCAGGTCTCGCCCGTTGTTCCGTCAAACAAGGCTTTGAGCATCTGCGGTTTGTAGCAAAAAGGTAGTCAATGATGAGCGCAAGGCACTTTCTCTCCCTGATGGATTGCACGCCCGAAGAGCTGGTCAGCGTGATCCGTCGAGGCGTTGAGCTCAAGGACCTGCGTAACCGCGGCGTACTGTTCGAGCCTTTGAAAAACCGCGTCCTGGGGATGATTTTCGAGAAATCCTCGACCCGCACCCGGATCTCCTTCGAGGCGGGCATGATCCAGCTCGGCGGCCAGGCGATCTTCCTGTCGCCACGTGACACCCAATTGGGCCGTGGCGAGCCGATCGGCGACTGCGCCATCGTCATGTCGAGCATGCTCGACGCAGTGATGATCCGTACCTTTGCCCACAGCAACCTGACCGAATTCGCCGCCAACTCCCGCGTGCCGGTGATCAACGGCCTGTCCGATGACCTGCATCCGTGCCAGTTGCTGGCGGACATGCAGACCTTCCTCGAACACCGCGGCTCCATCCAGGGCAAGACCGTGGCCTGGATCGGCGACGGCAACAACATGTGCAACAGTTATATAGAAGCGGCGATCCAGTTCGACTTCCAGTTGCGCGTGGCCTGCCCGGAAGGCTACGAGCCCAATCCTGAATTCGTGGCCAAGGCCGGCGACCGGGTCACCATCGTTCGCGACCCGAAAGAAGCCGTTCGCGGTGCACACCTGGTGAGCACCGACGTCTGGACCTCCATGGGTCAGGAAGAAGAAACCGCCAAGCGTCTGCAGCTGTTCGCACCGTACCAGGTCAACCGCGCCCTGCTTGACCTGGCCGCTGAAGACGTACTGTTCATGCATTGCCTGCCAGCGCACCGCGGCGAAGAAATCAGCGTCGACCTGCTCGACGACAAACGTTCGGTGGCCTGGGATCAAGCCGAAAACCGCCTGCACGCGCAGAAGGCCTTGCTCGAGTTTCTCGTCGAGCCGGCGTATCACCACGCATGAGCCATCCATTACTGCTTAACCTGCGTAACCTCGCCTGCGGCTATCAGGACCAGCGTGTGGTACAGAACCTGAACCTGCATCTGAACGCTGGTGACATCGGTTGCCTGCTCGGCTCTTCGGGCTGCGGCAAGACCACCACACTACGGGCGATTGCCGGTTTTGAACCGGTACATGAAGGCGAAATCCAGCTGGCAGGCGAAACCATTTCCAGTGCCGGCTTCACCCTCGCGCCGGAGAAACGTCGCATTGGCATGGTGTTCCAGGACTACGCGCTGTTTCCGCATTTGACCGTGGCCGACAACATCGCTTTTGGCATTCGCAAGCATCCGCAAAAGGATCGTGTGACCGAAGAACTGCTGGAACTGGTCAACCTGAAGAACCTCGGCAAGCGCTTCCCCCACGAACTTTCAGGTGGCCAGCAGCAACGTGTCGCCCTGGCCCGCGCACTGGCGCCCGATCCGCAATTGCTGCTGCTCGACGAGCCGTTCTCCAACCTCGATGGTGAATTGCGCCGCAAGCTCAGCCACGAAGTACGCGGCATCCTCAAGGCCCGAGGCACCAGCGCGATTCTGGTGACTCACGACCAGGAAGAAGCCTTCGCAGTCAGTGACCACGTTGGCGTGTTCAAGGAAGGTCGCCTGGAACAATGGGATACGCCCTACAACCTGTATCACGAACCGCTGACCCCCTTCGTGGCGAGTTTCATCGGCCAGGGTTATTTCATTCGCGGTCAGTTGAGCAGCCCGGAGTCGGTGCAAACCGAGCTCGGCGAATTGCGCGGCAACCGGGCCTACACCTGGCCGGTAGGCGGTGCCGTGGACGTGTTGCTGCGCCCGGACGATATCGTCTACGCGCCGGACAGCGCACTGAAGGCGCGAATTGCCGGCAAGACGTTCCTGGGTGCCTCGACCCTGTATCGCTTGCAGCTGCCGACAGGCGCACAGCTGGAATCAATCTTCCCGAGCCATGTCGATCGCCAGGTTGGGGCGGATGTGGGTATTCGTGTCGCGGCTGAACACCTGGTGCTATTCCAGGCGTCCGGCAGCACGGCGGCGCAGATTCCTGCTCTCGAATCAGGTGTCCGGCGGTACAGCACCGCTAGCTAAACAACACAATCCCTGTGGGAGCGAGCTCGCTCGCGATGACGGTTTCAAATTCAACAGCGATGTTGACTGATCCACCGCTATCGCGAGCAAGCTCGCTCCCACATTGGACTGGCATTAGCCCAGCATCAGCGTTCCGCTTGCCACGAGCGTCGCATTACCGCCGATATTCACTCGATCGCCTTCCAGTCGACAGAACAGTTCCCCGCCCCGCGCCGAACGCTGAAAAGCCGTCAGGCTCGACTTGCCCAAACGCTTTGACCAGTACGGAATCAAAAGGCAATGGGTCGATCCGGTCACCGGGTCTTCATTGATGCCGATTGCCGGGGCGAAGTAGCGGGAAACGAAATCGTACTGGCTGCCACGCGCCGTCACGATGGCGCCCAACCATGGCAGTTTCGCCAGGGCCACCATGTCCGGCTTGCAGTCGAGCACGGCTTGCTCCGACTCCAGCACCACGAACAGCTCATTCGAGCCCAGTACCTCGACAGGCTTCACGCCCAGTGCACGCTCGATGTCCGGGATCAGGTTCACTGGCGACGCAGTGATCGCCGGGAAATCCAGCCACAGGCGCCCACCCTCTCGGGTCACGCTCAACGGGCCGGATTTGCAGGTAAAGTCCAGTCGCTCGACCGGTTCTTTATAGATCTCAAACAGCACATAGGCACTGGCCAACGTCGCGTGACCGCACAATGGCACCTCGGTGGTCGGCGTAAACCAGCGGATGTGCCAGCCCTGCCCTTCGCGCACGACAAATGCTGTTTCGGCGAGGTTGTGCTCGGCGGCAATCTTCTGCATCAATTCATCGGCGAGCCAGGTATCGAGCCGATAGACCATCGCCGGGTTACCACTGAATGGCTGATTGCTGAACGCGTCGACCTGATGAAACTCAAGCTGCATAACCTTCTCCCTTGGTTTGTCCGCTGAGCATGCAGCGCCGGCCGAACCAACGCCAGTGACAGAGCGGGCTGATTTTCACCATACAGCGCTGCACTTGCTTCAATGCTCACGCCCGACCGATATCGGCAAACTTCGCCTGGGTGTGCTCGGCCAGCACGGCCGGTGCCAGCTCAACTTCCAGCCCGCGTCGACCCGCACTGACAAAAATGCTGGCGAAGGGCTGGGCCGAATTATCAATGAAGGTACGCAAACGCTTTTTCTGCCCCAAAGGACTGATCCCGCCCAACAGATAACCCGTAGAGCGCTGCGCTGCCGCCGGGTCGGCCATTTCGACCTTTTTCACTCCCGCGGCGTGGGCCAGCCCTTTCAAGTCCAGGCTGCCGACAACCGGCACCACGGCCACCAGCAACTCGCCTTTTTCGCTGGCCGCCAGCAGGGTCTTGAACACCTGCGCAGGATCGAGCCCGAGTTTTTCCGCCGCTTCCAGCCCGTAGGAGGCGGCCTTCGGGTCATGTTCGTAGTTGTGTACGCGATGTTCGGCCCGAACCTTTTTCAACAAATCCAATGCGGGGGTCATGACAGCTCCAGACTGGGCGGCAGAAGAAAAATACTGCGCCCGATTCTAGGACATTGATCGTTAAAAGGCTCTACGGCGGCGCATCCATGACGCCATTGCCTGGCCACCCCATCCCCCAGTGACTCATTCATTCATGCAACGAATGTTTTTTTTGTGACCAATGGTTCACTTTCGACCTTTGACAGTTGCGTTTCTTGTCTATATTTTTTCGTTTCTGAAACTACACGAAACATCCTATCGCTGCACCCAGCAGTAAACCGCGACCAGGATGGGGATCCTGCCTCGGCGAAAAACGCGTTCCGACCATGATGGAAAAGAGCGCCAGACAACAAAAAAATGAGGTTTCAATGACAATTGCTTTACAACAACCGTCGCTCTCGAGCCAATGCATGGCCGAGTTTCTGGGTACGGCGCTGCTGATTTTTTTTGGTACAGGTTGTGTTGCCGCGCTCAAAGTCGCGGGTGCCAGTTTTGGCTTGTGGGAAATCAGCATTATCTGGGGCGTCGGTGTCAGCATGGCGATCTACCTCACCGCCGGAGTTTCCGGAGCTCATCTGAACCCTGCCGTCAGCATTGCCCTGAGCATTTTCGCGGACTTCGAAAAACGTAAATTGCCTTTCTACGTACTCGCCCAGGTGGCGGGTGCCTTCTGTGGCGCGTTGTTGGTTTACACGCTTTACAGCAATCTATTCTTCGAATTCGAACAAACGCAGCACATGGTTCGCGGCACTCAAGCCAGCCTCGAATTGGCCTCTGTGTTCTCTACCTTCCCGAATCCTGCGCTGACCACCGCCCAGGCATTTCTGGTCGAGGTAATCATCACGGCCATCCTGATGGGCGTGATCATGTCCCTGACCGATGACAACAATGGCCTGCCAAAAGGCCCGCTGGCACCACTGCTGATCGGCCTGCTGATTGCGGTGATCGGCAGCTCGATGGGACCGCTGACCGGTTTTGCCATGAACCCTGCGCGGGACTTCGGCCCTAAACTGATGACTTTCTTCGCTGGCTGGGGTGAAATTTCCTTCACCGGCGGACGCGATATTCCGTATTTCCTGATTCCTGTTTTTGCACCGATTGTCGGTGCCTGCCTCGGCGCCGCCGCCTATCGCGGGCTGATTGCCCGCCATCTGCACGGCGCTGTACCTGCTACAAAGGATGCAACAGGTGCCATTGACGGCAAACCCAGAACTTCTTGATACCGTTGGCGCGTGCCCCTGCCCTTTGATCACGCGCCAGACCTCACTCCCTTATTTCGTCCAAGGCAATCGACATGACCGACACACAGAATAAGAACTACATCATTGCCCTCGATCAGGGTACGACCAGCTCCCGCGCGATCATTTTCGACCGTGACGCGAACGTGGTCTGCACCGCCCAACGGGAGTTCGCACAGCACTACCCGCAAGCCGGTTGGGTCGAGCATGACCCGATGGAGATCTTCGCCACCCAAAGCGCCGTGATGGTCGAGGCCCTGGCACAAGCCGGCCTGCACCACGACCAGGTAGCAGCCATCGGCATCACCAACCAGCGCGAAACCACCGTGGTCTGGGACAAGAACACCGGCCGCCCGATCTACAACGCAATCGTCTGGCAGTGCCGACGCAGCACCGAGATCTGCCAGCAACTCAAGCGCGATGGCCACGAACAATACATCAGCGAAACCACTGGCCTGGTCACCGACCCGTACTTCTCCGGCACCAAGCTCAAGTGGATCCTCGACAACGTCGAAGGCAGCCGCGAGCGCGCGCGCAACGGTGAACTGTTGTTCGGCACCGTCGACAGTTGGCTGATCTGGAAATTTACCGGCGGCAAGGTGCATGTCACCGACTACACCAACGCTTCGCGCACCATGCTCTTCAACATCCACACCCTGGAGTGGGACGCGAAGATGCTGGAAGTCCTCGACATCCCGCCTGAGATGCTCCCGCAAGTCAAATCGTCGTCCGAGATCTACGGCCACACAAAAAGCGGCATCGCCATCGGTGGCATTGCCGGTGACCAGCAAGCCGCTCTGTTCGGCCAGATGTGTGTCGAGCCAGGCCAGGCGAAAAACACCTACGGCACTGGCTGCTTCCTGTTGATGAACACCGGCGACAAAGCCGTGAAATCCCGACACGGCATGCTGACCACCATCGCTTGTGGCCCGCGTGGCGAAGTCGCTTACGCGCTGGAAGGCGCGGTGTTCAACGGCGGCTCTACCGTACAGTGGCTGCGTGACGAACTGAAGATCATCAACGACGCCCACGACACCGAATACTTCGCCAACAAGGTCAAGGACAGCAACGGTGTGTACCTGGTGCCGGCCTTCACCGGTCTTGGCGCCCCGTACTGGGACCCGTACGCCCGTGGTGCATTGTTCGGACTGACCCGCGGCGTCCGCGTGGATCACATCATTCGGGCCGCGCTGGAATCGATTGCCTACCAGACCCGCGACGTGCTGGACGCCATGCAGCAGGACTCTGGCGAACGCCTCAAGGCGTTGCGCGTGGACGGCGGTGCGGTGGCCAACAACTTCCTCATGCAGTTCCAGGCCGACATCCTCGGCACGCAGGTCGAGCGCCCGCAAATGCGCGAAACCACGGCGCTGGGTGCGGCTTACCTGGCAGGTCTGGCCTGTGGCTTCTGGGGCAGCCTGGAGGAGTTACGTGGCAAGGCCGTGATCGAACGCCAGTTCGAGCCGACACTGGACGAAGCCGCAAAGGAAAAACTCTACGCTGGCTGGAAAAAAGCGGTCAGTCGCACCCGCGATTGGGCGGCTGAAGACGAGGCTGAATAAGCTAACTCCAGTCCCCGTATCTGTATGTAACTGGTAGGGAGCGGATTCCTGCGGCATCATGGGCAAATTTTGCACGGCAGCCCAAAGGACGCCCCATGAATCTGCCTCCCCGTCAGCAGCAAATCCTCGAACTGGTCCGCGAACGTGGCTATGTCAGTATCGAGGAAATGGCCGCTCTGTTCGTAGTTACCCCGCAGACCATCCGCCGCGACATCAATCAGCTCGCTGAAGCCAACTTGTTGCGTCGCTACCACGGTGGCGCCGCCTATGATTCCAGTGTCGAAAACACCGCCTACGCCATGCGCGCCGATCAGATGCGCGACGAAAAACAGCGTATCGGCGAAGCCATTGCCGCACAGATTCCCGACCATGCCTCGTTGTTCATCAACATCGGCACGACCACCGAGTCCATTGCCCGGGCACTGCTTAACCACAGTCACCTGAAAATCATCACCAACAACCTGCATGTGGCTTCGATGCTCAGCGCCAAGGACGACTTCGACGTACTGCTGACCGGTGGCAATGTGCGGCGTGACGGCGGCGTGGTCGGTCAGGCCAGTGTCGACTTCATCAACCAGTTCAAGGTCGATTTCGCCCTGGTCGGCATCAGTGGTATCGATGAGGACGGCAGCCTGCTGGACTTCGATTATCAGGAAGTGCGGGTATCCCAGGCGATCATCGCCAATGCCCGACAAGTGATCCTCGCGGCCGACTCCAGCAAATTCGGACGCAACGCCATGATTCGCCTGGGGCCGATCAGCCTGGTTGATTGCCTGGTCACCGATCAGCAGCCTTCCCCGGCGCTGGCTCAGTTGTTGAACCAGCACAAGGTTCGGCTGGAAGTCGTTTAAGCCCCCTCCTTCTTCGGCGTCTGTATTGACGCCATCGCGAGCAAGCTCGCTCCCACAGTGATTGATGGCGTGC
Organism: Pseudomonas sp. IT-196MI5; assembly: GCF_949767415.1. Classification (NCBI taxonomy): domain Bacteria; kingdom Pseudomonadati; phylum Pseudomonadota; class Gammaproteobacteria; order Pseudomonadales; family Pseudomonadaceae; genus Pseudomonas; species Pseudomonas sp. IT-196MI5. Next base: position 218,992 of record NZ_CATKPZ010000022.1, on the reverse strand, counting down.
ACAAGATTTGTGACCGACTCCATTCCTTGTGGGAGCGAGCTTGCTCGCGATGGCGGTCGCCAATACACAGCAAAATGTTCGTAAATTTTCCTTTAACGGCCCTTCGATGAGTATTTTCAATCGAAGCTGACTGGCTGTGCGCTTCTTTATGGGCTAGTATTTTCGAAAATGAACATTAATGTTCGAATTCAAATACAGAACTTCAAAGAATTCCGAGGCCGAGCCGATGCCCAATTCCACCTTGTCCATGCCCCCTCTCGCCGAGGTCTACGATATCGCCGTCATCGGTGGCGGGATCAATGGTGCGGGGATCGCAGCGGATGCCGCCGGTCGCGGTCTTTCGGTGTTCCTTTGTGAAAAGGATGATCTGGCCAGCCATACCTCATCGGCCAGCAGCAAGCTGATTCACGGCGGCCTGCGCTACCTCGAACATTACGAATTCCGCCTGGTGCGTGAAGCCCTGGCCGAACGCGAAGTGCTGTTGACCAAGGCTCCGCACATCGTCAAGCAAATGCGTTTCGTATTGCCGCACCGCCCGCACCTGCGCCCGGCGTGGATGATTCGCGCCGGCCTGTTCCTCTATGACAACCTGGGCAAGCGCGAGCAATTGCAAGGTTCGAAAAGCCTGAAGTTCGGCCCCGACAGCGCGCTCAAAAGCGAGATCACCAAGGGCTTCGAGTACTCCGATTGCTGGGTCGACGACGCGCGCCTGGTGGTGTTGAACGCCATGGCCGCACGGGAAAAAGGCGCCCACGTTCACACCCAGACCCGCTGCGTCAGCGCTCGCCGTACCAAGGGGCTGTGGCACCTGCATCTCGAGCGTGCCAATGGCAGCCTGTTTTCGATCCGCGCCAAAGCATTGGTGAATGCGGCCGGACCATGGGTCGCCAGGTTCATTCGCGATGACCTGAAGATGGAATCGCCTTACGGCATCCGCCTGATTCAGGGCAGCCACCTGATCGTGCCGAAACTGTACGAAGGCGAACACGCGCACATCCTGCAGAACGAAGATCAGCGCATCGTGTTCACCATTCCGTACCTGAATCACTTCACCCTGATCGGCACCACTGACCGCGAGTACACCGGCGATCCGGCGAAAGTGGCAATTACCGATGGCGAAACCGATTACCTGCTGAACGTGGTCAATGCCCATTTCAAAAAGCAAATCAGCCGCAACGACATCCTGCACAGTTATTCCGGCGTGCGCCCGCTGTGCAACGACGAATCCGACAACCCGTCGGCAGTGACCCGCGACTACACCCTGGCGCTGTCTGGCACTGGCGAAGAGGCTCCGTTGCTGTCGGTGTTCGGCGGCAAGCTCACTACCTATCGAAAACTGGCCGAGTCGGCACTGGCGCAACTGGCACCGTACTTCAAGCACATCAAGCCAAGCTGGACCGCCAGCGCCACGCTGCCGGGCGGTGAAGACATGACCACCCCGCAAGCCTTGAGCTCGCGTATCCGCGACCAATTCGACTGGGTACCGAGCGAGATCGCGCGCCGCTGGGCTACCACCTACGGCAGCCGCACCTGGCGCATGCTCGAAGGCGTACAGGACCTCAGCGATATGGGCGAGCACATCGGCGGCGGTCTCTACACCCGTGAAGTCGACTATCTGTGCAGCGAAGAATGGGCCACCAGCGCCCACGACATCCTCTGGCGTCGCAGCAAGCTCGGCTTGTTCACGACGGCGGCCGAACAGGAAAAGCTCAAGGACTACCTGAACATGGTCGAACAGAACCGCAGCAAGATCGAAGCCGCCTGATCGATCGCGGCATAAACAAAAGGTTCTTCACGGAATTCCGGGGGAACACATATAACGAAATATCTGTCGCCAATAGCCATGGAGCAAAAAGCGGCATAAACACCGTAACCGGTGTCCGGGATTACTTGACCAGTTCAGCCGTTACCGCAGCAATGAATATGTACACCAGGAAGAAAATGCTCGACCGTCAGTTGCCATCGCTGGCAAGTCGGATCGCCGCACCGCAGCTCCTACAGGTATCGGTATTCCCCGGGATTGCGTGAAGAACCAAACAAAAGCCCCTTGAATCTCACGATTCAAGGGGCTTTTTCGTATCGATGGATTTCAGTCGCGCAAATCCGATTCGTGAATCGGCTGCTCACGGTGAGTCGCCCGCTGATACTGCGCCGGCCACACGGCCTTGTGCCCGCCCAGATCATCATCTGCATGCAGCGCCCAGTACGGGTCGCGCAACAACTCACGAGCCAGGAAGATGATGTCCGCCTGACAGGTGCGCAGGATGTGCTCGGCCTGTGCCGGCTCGGTGATCATGCCAACCGTGCCGGTGGCCATGCCCGACTCCTTGCGCACACGTTCGGCGAAGCGGGTCTGGTAACCGGGACCTGTGGGAATTTCGGCATTCACCGCCGTCCCGCCCGACGAGACGTCGATCAGGTCCACTCCCTGGGCTTTGAGGCGACGGGCGAGTTCCACGGTTTCATCGGGGTTCCAGCCGTCCTCCACCCAGTCGGTGGCCGATACCCGGACAAACACCGGAAATTCTTCAGGCCACACCGCACGCACCGCTTCGGTGACCTGCAACACCAGCCGAATGCGATTTTCGAATGAACCGCCATATTGATCGCGCCGCTGATTGCTCAACGGCGACAGGAACTGATGCAACAGGTAACCATGGGCGGCGTGCACTTCTACCACCTTGAAACCGGCTTTTAGCGAGCGCTTTGCCGCATCGACAAAGGCCTGGATCACCTTGGCGATCTCAGCGTCATCCAGCTGCCTGGGTTGTGTGTGTTGTGGATCAAAAGCAATCGGTGAAGGCCCGACCGGCACCCAGCCGCCCTCGTCGGGCTTGACGCTGCCATGCTTGCCGAGCCATGGCCGGTAAGTACTGGCCTTGCGCCCGGCATGGGCCAGTTGAATGCCGGCAACGGCGCCCTGGGCGTTGATGAAGCGGGTGATGCGTTGCAGGGGTTCGATCTGCTCGTCATTCCACAGACCGAGGTCCTGAGCGGTGATACGCCCGTCGGCGGTGACCGCCGTGGCTTCGGTAAACACCAGCCCGGCCCCGCCGACAGCACGGCTGCCGAGGTGGACCAGGTGCCAGTCATTGGCCAGGCCATCGGTGCTGGAGTACTGGCACATCGGCGATACCGCGATGCGGTTGGGCAGGGTCAATTGGCGAAGGGTAAAGGGTTCAAGCAGCAGACTCATGGGGCACCTCTCGAATCAGTGGGCAGGCTCCAGGTTCTGTTTGAATAGTCGACGAGTGACAGGAAAAAGGTACAGCACCCGCCCCCGCGGGCAAAAAATTCGACAAGACGTCACAAGGCTAAAATCAAGCAGTGTTTAGAGCCTAGTCGACATCGACGGATCAGGGAGGGTTCCGAGGGATTTGCTGGAGAGGAAGTCACTTTGGTTATTGTAGGAGCGAGCTCGCTCGCGATGGTCGTGAACGATAATGCGCTAAACCTGATGCCCAGCGGCGCCATTGGTTTTTTCGTCGGAACGCCGCCCGGAGCAAGCTCGCGCCTACAGGGATTCAACGCGGTTCGATGTGGGCAATCATCAGCTGGACCGTCTCGTTGCCACGAAACTCGTTGAGGTCGAGCTTGTAGGCCAGTTCCACCCACTTGATGGTCGGATTCGGCCAGATGTCGCGGTCGATCCCGAAGGCAATGCCGTCGAGTTTCACCGAACCACATTCACTTTTCAGCACGACTTTAAGGTGCCGTTCGCCCACAACCCGCTGCTCGACCAACTGGAACACCCCATGAAACAACGGTTCCGGGAAGTGCTGTCCCCAAGGACCGGCATGCCGCAGGGCACGGGCCAGTTCCAGGTGGAACTCTTCCACCGCCAGGGTGCCGTCCGACAACAGGCGGCCAGTCAGGTCTTCTTCGCGCATCTGCCGGCGCACTTCAGCGTCAAAGGCTTCGGCGAACAAGGGGAAATTCGCTTCCGGCAGCGTCAGGCCGGCCGCCATCGCGTGGCCGCCGTACTTGGTGATCAGATTCGGATGCTGCGCCGCCACCACGCTCAGGGCGTCGCGGATGTGAAAGCCCTGGACCGAACGCCCCGAACCCTTGAGCAGGCCGTCTCCGGCATCGGCAAAGGCGATGGTCGGGCGGAAATAGCGCTCTTTCATCCGTGATGCGAGGATACCGATGACACCCTGATGCCACTCGGGATCGAACAGGCACAAGCCGAACGGCATCGACTCCACCGGCAGATCCTTGAGCTGCGCCAGCGCTTCGCGCTGCATGCCCTGCTCGATGGATTTGCGATCCTGGTTCATGCCGTCCAACTGAGCAGCCATTTCACGGGCCAGCCCGGCGTCTTCGGTCAGCAGGCATTCGATGCCCAGACTCATGTCATCCAGGCGCCCTGCCGCGTTCAGGCGCGGGCCGACGATGAAGCCCAGGTCGGTGGAAGTGATGCGTGTGTGGTCACGCTTGGCCACTTCGAGGATCGCTTTGATCCCCGGTCGGGCACGTCCGGCGCGAATCCGTTCCAGGCCCTGATGCACCAGAATCCGGTTGTTGGCATCCAGCGGCACCACGTCGGCCACGCTGCCCAAGGCCACCAGATCGAGCAGTTCGCCGATATTCGGCTGCGGCTTGCTGGTGTACCAGCCAAGTTCGCGCAATCGCGCGCGCAAGGCCATCAGCACATAGAAAATCACCCCGACACCGGCCAGCGCCTTGCTCGGAAACTCGCAACCAGGCTGATTCGGATTGACGATCGCATCGGCCAACGGCAACTCGTCACCGGGCAAGTGGTGATCCGTAACCAACACCTTGAGTCCGGCCTTTTTCGCCGCGGCCACGCCTTCGACGCTGGAGATGCCGTTGTCGACGGTGATCAGCAAATGCGGCTGGCGCTCCAGCGCGACCGCGACGATCTCCGGTGTCAGGCCGTAGCCGTAGTCGAAACGGTTTGGCACCAGATAATCGACATGCGCCGCACCCAGCAAACGCAGGCCCAGCGTGCCCACGGTGCTGGCCGTCGCGCCGTCGGCATCGAAGTCGCCGACGATCAGAATGCGCTGGCGCTGTTCGAGCGCCGTCACCAGCAGATCCACGGCGGCATCGATGCCCTTGAGCTGCTGGAACGGAATCAACCGCGCCAGGCTCTTGTCCAGTTCTGCCTCGGATTGCACACCCCGCGCCGCGTACAGGCGGGTCAGCAGCGGCGGAATATCACCGAGGAATGGCAGGGTGTCGGGCAGTAGGCGAGGTTCGATGCGCATGGGGTGAAAGATGCTTCTCTTCAATACGTAGGATAAAACCGGGTGATGCGCTAAAGCGGCGAAAAATCAGCCGCGCTCACCAGCCAGCCACTGCAACTGGACTTCGTGCTGACCGCGGTCGTCGGTGACGAAGATCGTCCCTTCGCTGATCATCACGTCCCACTTGATAACGCGCGGCATGTCTTTGGCCAGGGTTTCCAGGACTTCCTGGGGCACGGCAGCGATGTTGACGTTCTTCAGGTTTTTCACTGCCGGCACCACTTTGCCTTCCCACACGCGCAAACTGCCGTAGGCCAGCAGGCTGGTGCGTTCAGTGCGACGCGAACACCAGGTCAGGCGCTCGGCATCGGGCTGGCCGACTTCGATCCAGTGCAGGACGCGGTCATCCAGGCTTTTTTCCCACAAGGCAGGCTCATCCACTTCCGACAGACCACGGCCAAACGACAGCTGCTCGTTGTACCAGAGGGCGTAGGCCAGCAGGCGCACGGTCATGCGCTCTTCGGTTTCCGAAGGGTGACGGGCGATGGTCTGCTTCACGCTCTCATAGACGCTGCGGTCAAGGTCGGTGAGGTTCAGTTCAAACTTGTAGGTCGTGGACGGCTGGGCCATGAACGGGCTTCTTGATACGAGGAAAGGCGGCAAGTCTAACCGATGCGCAAGGCAATCCACGAATTGAAGGTGATCAACCTGAAGCGCCTGACAGTCGGCTATGTTAAAACGCTGTATTCGCTCATCCTTTGTCCTGCAGGATCCCGCATGCCGCTCACCGCCAAACCGCTTTCCGGTCTGAAAGTCATCGAATTGGGTACCTTGATTGCCGGCCCGTTTGCTTCGCGCATTTGCGCTGAATTCGGTGCCGATGTGATCAAGGTCGAGTCTCCGGACGGCGGTGATCCATTGCGCAAATGGCGCAAGTTGTATGAAGGCACTTCGTTGTGGTGGTTCGTCCAGGCCCGCAATAAAAAGTCCCTGACCCTCAATCTCAAGCACCCCGACGGTCAGGCGATCCTGAAACAGCTGCTGGGTGAAGCAGACATTCTGATCGAAAACTTTCGTCCCGGCGTCCTGGAAAAACTCGGCCTGGGCTGGGACGTCCTGCACGCCTTGAACCCGAAACTGGTCATGGTGCGGCTGTCGGGTTTCGGCCAGACCGGTCCGATGAAAGATCAGCCCGGCTTTGGTGCGGTTGGTGAATCCATGGGCGGTCTGCGCTACATCACCGGCTTCGAAGACCGGCCACCGGTGCGCACCGGCATTTCCATCGGCGACTCGATTGCCGCGCTCTGGGGCGTGATCGGCGCACTGATGGCCCTGCGTCATCGCGAAGTCAACGGCGGCCAGGGGCAAGTGGTGGACGTGGCGCTGTACGAAGCCATCTTCGCGATGATGGAAAGCATGGTCCCTGAGTTCGACGTGTTCGGCTTCATTCGCGAACGCACGGGCAATATCATGCCGGGCATCACCCCGTCCTCGATCCACACCAGCGCCGATGGCAAGCACGTGCAGATCGGCGCCAATGGCGACGCGATTTTCAAACGCTTCATGCTGATCATTGGCCGGGAGGACCTGGCCAACGACCCCCTGCTTGCCAGCAACGATGGCCGCGATGCCCGACGCGATGAGATTTATGGCGTCATCGATCGCTGGGTCAACTCGTTGCCGCTGGACACGGTGCTGGCGCGGCTCAATCAGGCCGAAGTGCCGGCCAGCCGGATCTTCAGCGCCGAAGACATGTTCAATGACCCTCAGTACCTGGCGCGGGAAATGTTCCTGCAGGCCAAGCTGCCGGATGGCAAAGACTTCAAGATGCCGGGCATTGTGCCGAAACTCTCAGAGACACCCGGGGAATGTGAATGGGTCGGGCCACAACTGGGTGAACACAACGCACAGGTACTCCAGGAACTTGGCTATGACGCGACGCAGATCGCAGAGTTGCGCAAAGACGGAGCCATCTGAACTGAGGCCCCTGCCTCGAAGCTGCCCGTCGCGCGGCGGACAGCTACTGTACATGCTGGCGATTTTGCTCTTGCTCCTTGAAACGGCCCCATCAGCCCTGGCGCAAACCAGGGAAACCCTGATCTGGCTCAAACGCGACCTGCCGCCGCTGACGATCTTCGACGGCCCGAAAAAGGGCCAGGGCGTTATCGATCAACTGCTTCCACTGTTGATTGCCGGCATGCCGCAGTACCAGCACAACGTGATAAGGGTCAATCGCGCGCGTGGATTGCAAATGCTCCACGAACCGTCCCTCGTTTGCGACGCGGCGCTGAACTGGAGCAAGGAACGGGAAAAGTGGATCGCCTTTTCCATCCCGGTCTTCCGCGCCATGAGCAATGGCCTGGCCGTGCGGCGCGTCGACCAGAAAGTGCTGGCGCCCTTTATCAAGGACGGCGAAGTGGACCTGGCGGCTCTGCTTGCCAGCGGCAGCGAAAAACTGGGGATTATTGCCGAGCGCAATTACGGCGAATACCTCGACGGGCTGCTCAAGCAAGCGCCAGCCGACGCGCTGACTCCTCATTACGGCAACGACGCCTTGGGCAGCCTGCTGCAAATGCAGCGCCTGGGACGCTTGCGTCTGCTGCTGGGCTATCGCCCGGAAATTCGCTACCAGGCCTCGCAGCAAGGCATCGCCGAGGATGAATTGCAGTTCTATCCAATTCGTGGCACGGGCAAATACCTGTCCGGTTATATCGGCTGCACCGACACGCCAAAGGGCCGGCAGGCCATTGTCGAGATCAACCAGGTGCTGCGTACCCTTCCCCGTGAACGCCTTGACGAGGCCTATGCCGCCTGGCTGGATCCCGAGAGCCGTAGCGAATACCTGAAAGACACCAAGGCGTTTTTCGACAACCTGGCGCAACCCTGACAAATCCCGGGCAAAAAGAAACCCCGGGAAGTGGGGAGACGACCCGGGGTTAAACGTGGTCTGCCTGGAGACCAGTAGCAGCAAGCTACAAGCACCGGAGCACAATGCTTGATCCTGCTGTTATAAAGTCTGACCGACCTGGGCGCGGGAAGGTTCCCACAAAAATCCCTTCAATTGCGGCTGGTCAGCAGCTTGTCCTGCGCCGCATTACGCAACGCCGCGATGACACAAGGCTCAAGGCGTCCTTCAGCGATCAGCACGTCGCGGTGCAAACCGTCGACCACATCCGTCAGCAGCCGTTTGTCATCCAACTGGACCTGATTGAACTCGCGCTCGACCACCGTCGCGCCGATAGCATTCTTCAGGGTTACCCGGCATTCGCCACGAATGCCTGACGGGGTCAACGTGACCTGATACGGGCTCAGCGCCTCACCGAGCAACAGATTGATACTTTCCATCCCGATCACCACTCAATAGTCCGAAACAACGTGCCTGGGGCGGGCCTGAAAAAGATGACCGCTGGCCCGAGAAGAAAGTTCTGGATACTGACTGCAAGCGAACCTGCAGCCCAGTCAAGAGAGCATGCACGTCGAACATGACAGAGAAAAAACGCTACCATCACGTCTGTCGGGTACGTCGGGCGATGTCGGCCCAGCCCCCCAACAATCCTCGTAGCTGGCCATCCGCCGTGTAAAACGGCACCGTCCACTGGTAAATATCCCTGGCGCCGTCCTTGAACATCAATTGACGCTCGAAGAAGCGCGTCCTGCGCGTACTCAACTGCGCCAGAAACTCGGCGTGCAGCAGTTCCGCGGTTTGTCTGGGCATGACGTCGACCTCGATCAACTGCCGCCCCTGCATCCGGTCAAAACGTGTCGACAAAGCATCCTCATAACTTTTGTTGCACATGATCAAGCGCCCTTGCAGATCACGGACAAACATCGGGTCAGGCATGGCATCCATCAAGGCATGCTGGAAGGCGAGCTGATCGCGCAGACTGCTTTGGGCCTCGACCCGTTGCCTGACCACCACCGCCAACCGCCGATTCCAGAGCAGGGACAACAGGCCGAACAGGCTGAGCACAAACATGCCCCAGCAGACCCACTGGTCAATCCGCTGCCAGAGGCCAGGCGGCGGTGGCACGGTAGTGCCGCCGAACCACTTAAGGCGAAGGTCGCGCAGCTCCTGCGCAGGAAACGCCTCAAGCGCCTTGTTGAGGATACTCAGCAACTGCGGCTGACCTTTGCGCAACGTCAGATAATCCGCATCCCATTTGCCCGGCACCACAGCCCCGATCTGCAGCCGACCCGACGGAAAGTGCAGGGCGCCGATTTCGTTTTCGATGGTGACGTAGGCTTCGTCGCTTTCAACCCAGGCACGGGCTTCGGCATAGGTTTTGACCGAACGCAATTCGATGGACGGATAATCACGGCGGATCACCGCTTCCAGTGCATGCCGGGTCGGCAGCACCAGTACCCGCTTCGCCATATCCTCCAGCGACTGCACCGGCGGCGCCCCGGCCTGCCCGACAAAGACCCATCCGGCACCGCCGAACGCATGGCTGAAATCGAGAAATACCTTGCGTTCATCATTCATCGCCAAGGTCGTACTCAAATTCGCCGCGCCGCTTTCCAGACGGGCCAGCATCTGATCGGTGGAAAAAGACTGTTCGTAAACGAACTGCAACCCCGTCATGTCACTGATGCGCTTGAGCAGATCACTGTTCAAGCCCGTCCATTGACCATGTTCATCCTTGAACAGGTACAACGGATATTCCAGTGCCGTGACCACGACCCGTGGATGGCTGGCCATCCATTGCAACTCCTGGTCATTCAGCACGACCATTGAGCGGTGGGCAGACATCCCGCGCTCCGGAATCGATGCAGGGTTCGCCCCTCCCCATTCGGCGATTCCCAGCATGCCGAATAAAAACAGCCAGCGTGCGACTGGCTTGAACACACTTGTAAACAGCATTCCCACGTCCTTGGTGATCCATTCGCCTGTCCCTTCGCGGCGATAACACGACAAGTGTGCACTCAGAAATGAAAAAGCCCGTCAGGAGACGGGCTTCAAAATGTTACAGCGCTGACCGGTTACAGCGGCTTGCCGCGGTTGCCATGCTGACTGACAAAGGCCTGCACGGCCTTCAGGTCATTTGGCAATACGGTGCAACGTTCGTCTCGTTCAAACAAATCAGAAAGATGTGCAGGCAGCTCGAGCTCTTTTCTTACGCCGGCTTTTTCCACGGCATCCGGGAATTTGACCGGGTGGGCGGTGCCCAGGATCACCATTGGAATGTCCAGGCTGCGACGGCATTCCCGCGCAGCTTTCACGCCGATGGCCGTGTGTGGATCCAGCACTTCGCCAGTCTGCTCGTAGACTTCGGCGATGGTTTCGCAGGTTTGCGCGTCATCCACGGCCAGCGAGTCGAACAACTTGCGAGCTTCGGTCCAGCGCTCTTGCTCGACGCTGAAACCGCCGCCTTGCTTGAACGAATCCATCAGCCCGGCGATGGCCGCGCCGTTGCGACCATGCAGGTCAAACAGCAAGCGCTCGAAGTTCGACGACACCATGATGTCCATGGACGGCGACAGCGTGGCGTGCAGGGTTTCCTTGACGTACTGGTTGCCGCTCATGAAGCGGTGCAGGATGTCGTTGCGGTTGGTGGCGACGATCAACTGGTTGATCGGCAGGCCCATGTTGCGCGCCAGGTAACCGGCGAAGATGTCGCCGAAGTTGCCGGTCGGCACAGAGAACGACACCGAACGTGCCGGGCCGCCCAGTTGCAGGGCTGCGTGGAAGTAGTAAACAATCTGGGCCATGATCCGCGCCCAGTTGATCGAATTCACCGCCACCAGGCGCGTGCCCTTGAGGAAGCCCTGGTCGGCGAAGCTCGCCTTGACCATTTCCTGGCAGTCATCGAAGTTGCCTTCGATGGCGATGTTGTGGATGTTCTCACCGAAGATGGTGGTCATCTGCCGACGCTGCACTTCGGACACCCGGTTGTGCGGGTGCAGGATGAAGATGTCGACGTTTTCGCAATGCTTGCAGCCTTCGATGGCGGCCGAGCCGGTGTCACCGGAAGTGGCACCGACGATTACCACGCGCTCGCCGCGCTTTTCCAGCACGTAGTCGAGCAAACGACCGAGCAATTGCAAGGCGAAGTCCTTGAATGCCAGGGTCGGGCCGTGGAACAGCTCCAGCACCCATTCGTTGCCGTTCAGCTGACGCAGCGGCGCAACGGCGCTGTGGGCGAAGACACCGTAGGTTTCTTCAAGGATTTTCTTGAAATCGGCGTCCGGAATACTGCCGGTAACGAACGGGCGCATGACGCGAAAAGCCAGTTCGTGATACGGCAGGCCGGCCCAGGAAGCGATTTCTTCCTGGGTGAATCGTGGCAGGTTTTCCGGGACGTACAGACCGCCGTCGGTGGCAAGGCCTGCCAGCAGGACGTCTTCGAAATTCAGGGCCGGTGCCTGGCCGCGGGTACTGATGTAACGCATGACTGACTCCAATGGACAGTGTTCGTAGTGCCGGACCCGCAAGCGAGCCCGGTCAACGATATCGGCTTAGTTCAGGTGCTCGACACGGATCCGTACAACCGGACCGACCACACCCGCCAAGGCTTCCAAAGCCGCGATGGCATCGTTGATGTGCTGTTCCAGCACACGGTGGGTCAGCAGGATCATCGGCACCAGGCCGTCGTGCTCCTCGGCTTCCTTCTGCATGATCGACTCAATGTTGATGCCGCGCTCCGAGAGGATGCTCGCGACCTGAGCCAATACACCCGGATGGTCCTTGGCCTGGATGCGCAGGTAGTAGGCGCTTTCACAGGCTTCGATCGGCAGGATCGGGTGAGCCGACAGCGAATCCGGTTGGAACGCCAGGTGCGGCACGCGGTTTTCCGGGTCGGAAGTCATGGCGCGGACCACGTCCACCAGGTCGGCGATCACGGACGAAGCGGTCGGTTCCATTCCGGCGCCAGCGCCGTAGAACAGGGTCGAACCAGCAGCATCGCCGTTGACCATCACCGCGTTCATCACGCCGTTGACGTTGGCGATCAGGCGATCGGCCGGGATCAGCGTCGGGTGCACGCGCAGCTCGATACCGGCCGCGGTGCTGCGCGCCACGCCCAGGTGCTTGATGCGGTAGCCCAGCGCTTCGGCGTAGTTGACGTCGGCGGTGGTCAGCCTGGTGATGCCTTCGGTGTAGGCCTTGTCGAATTGCAGCGGGATACCGAACGCGATGGACGCCAGGATCGTCAGCTTGTGAGCGGCGTCGATACCCTCGACGTCGAAGGTCGGATCGGCTTCGGCGTAACCCAGGGCCTGGGCTTCGGCCAATACGTCTTCGAAGGTGCGACCCTTCTCGCGCATTTCCGTCAGGATGAAGTTGCCCGTGCCGTTGATGATGCCGGCCACCCAGTTGATGCGGTTGGCCGACAGGCCTTCGCGGATCGCCTTGATCACAGGGATGCCACCGGCCACCGCCGCTTCGAACGCAACGATCACGCCCTTCTCGCGAGCCTTGGCGAAAATTTCATTACCGTGAACGGCGATAAGTGCCTTGTTCGCGGTGACCACATGCTTGCCATTCTCGATGGCCTTGAGTACCAGCTCGCGGGCAACGGTGTAGCCGCCCATCAGCTCTATGACGATGTCGATCTCAGGGTTCGTGGCCACTTCGAAGACATCGTTGGTAATCGCAATACCGGTCGTTTGGAACTGAGGCTTTGGCGTGCGCATGGCAATTTGTGCCACTTCGATCCCACGCCCGGCACGACGAGCAATTTCCTCGGCGTTGCGCTGAAGTACGTTGAAGGTACCGCCACCGACGGTCCCTAACCCACAGATGCCTACTTTGACCGGATTCACTGTGAACTCCCCATAAAACGGCCGACTCGAGGCCGGCCGTGAAAACAACCGCAGACTCGCGGCTCTCTATTGATGGCCCGGCGAACGTCGCTACCGGACCATGATCGTCAAGGCTTGCCGTGACGATGCGAATTACTTCGCGCCCAGCGCCAGTTTGGCGACTTGTGGCGCAGGCTGGTAGCCCGGAATGACCTGACCGTCGGCCAAAACGATGGCCGGTGTGCCGTTCACGCCGATCGACTGGCCGAGGGCGAACTGTTTGGAAACCGGGTTATCGCACTTGGCGGCCTTGATTTCCTTGCCGTCGACCATTTTGTCCATGGCCGCTTTCTTGTCTTTCGAACACCACACTGCTTGCAGCTGCTCGTCACCCGGCGAGCCCAGGCCCTGGCGCGGGAACGCGACGTAACGCACTTCGATGCCGCGCTTGTTCAGCTCAGGCACTTCGGCATGCAGTTTGTGGCAGTACGGGCAGGTGGTGTCGGTGAATACGGTGATGTGCGACTTGGTTTCGCCAATGGCCGGGTAGACAACGGTTTCGGCAACCGGGATGTCGTTGATCAGCTTGGAGATCCCCAGGCGCTCGGTCTTCTCGGTCAGGTTGACCGGCTTGCCGTCCTTGAGATCGAACAGGTAGCCCTGAACCACGTACTGGCCGTCGGCACTGGCATACAGCACGCGGCTGCCTTTGAGCTTGACTTCGTACAGGCCGGGCAACGGGCTGGCGGTGATGCTTTCCACTGGCACTTCGAGCTGGAGGCTTTCCAGGCTTTTACGAATGGCTTTGTCTGCCGCGTCATCGGCGACGGCAAAGGTGCTGACCAACGCAATGGCTGCGGCGGCGAAAATCTGGGTCAGACGCATGAGAACTCCTGAAGGCGAACATATGGGACGATCAGAACGCCCGTGCCGAAACACCGGGTCATAACCGCCCATCGTGCAAACCGTCCCAGCCTATCACATAAGGTCCGCATGGCCGAATGCACCTGATGCAAGACATTTGTGGCGACACAATCCCCTGTGGGAGCGAGCCTGCTCGCGAATGCGGTGTGTCAGGCGTCATTAATATTGGATATGCCGGCCTCTTCGCGAGCAGGCTCGCTCCCACAGGTTTTGCGTTAGCCTCTGGGATGGTGCCTGGCATGCAGATCCTGCAACCGTGCCCGGGCAACATGGGTGTAGATCTGGGTCGTCGACAAGTCGCTGTGCCCCAACAGCATCTGCACCACCCGCAGGTCTGCACCGTGGTTGAGCAGGTGCGTGGCGAAGGCATGGCGCAAGGTGTGCGGCGACAGCGACTTGCCGATCCCGGCCACCTTGGCCTGGTGCTTGATCCGATGCCAGAAGGTCTGCCTGGTCATCTGTTCGCCACGCTGACTCGGGAACAACACATCGCTGGGACGGCCACCGAGCAGTTCGCTACGCCCGTCACGCATATACCGCTCGACCCAGGCGATCGCCTCCTCGCCCATTGGCACCAGCCGCTCCTTGCTGCCCTTGCCCATTACGCGCAGCACACCCTGGCGCAGGTTGACCTGCTCCAGCGTCAGGCTGATCAACTCGGTTACACGCAGGCCACAGGCGTATAGCACCTCGAGCATGGCTCGATCGCGTTGGCCGATGGCTTCGCTCAAGTCAGGCGCCTTCAGTAGTGCTTCAACATCAGCTTCCGAGAGGGATTTCGGCAACGGCCGTCCGAGCTGCGGCATATCAACGCGTAACGTCGGATCGACCGCAATCAGCTTTTCCCGCAGCAGATAGCGATAAAAGCCACGCACGCCCGAGAGAAATCGCGCGGTCGAACGGGGCTTGTAGTTTTGCTCCAGACGCCAGGCCAGATGATCAAGGATCAACTCACGCCCGGCACTGATCAACTCCAGCCCATTCTCCTGCAACCAACCGTTAAACAGCGCGAGGTCACTGCGATAGGCGTCTCGAGTGTTATCGGAGAGACCTTTCTCCAGCCAAAGAGCGTCGAGAAACTGGTCAATCAGGGGATGATCAATGGCAGGCATAAAGGCTCAGGCAAGACCGGCAATACGGCCTGGGAAGATAAATCGCGGGCAACAAAAAAGCAGCCCGCAGGCTGCTTTTTTTTTGCATCGGAAGCTGGACTTAAGCCAGTTTTTCCTTGATGCGAGCTGCTTTACCCGACAGGTCACGCAGGTAGTACAGCTTGGCTTTACGTACGTCACCGCGACGCTTGACAGCCATGCTGTCGATTTGCGGGGAGTAGGTCTGGAAAGTACGCTCTACGCCAACACCGTTGGAGATTTTACGAACGGTGAATGCACTGTTTACGCCGCGGTTACGCTTGGCGATAACAACACCTTCGAACGCTTGCAGACGCGAACGGTCGCCTTCCTTCACTTTCACCTGAACGACAATGGTGTCGCCCGGGGCAAAGGTAGGGATCTCTTTGGTCATCTGCTCTGCTTCGAGTGCAAGGATGATTTTGTTAGTCATGCTGTGCTCCTAAGGTAAATCGTCGGATCTACCATCGATACGTTGTTAACTATCGTCCCGCTCGCGGATGTATTCCTCGAGCAGCTTCTTCTCTTCTCCAGAAAGCGAGCGGCTTTCCAGAAGATCGGCGCGTCGTTCATAGGTCCGACCAAGGGACTGCTGTAAACGCCAACGCCGGATGTGCGCGTGATTGCCACTTAGCAATACGTCGGGAACACGCTGATCCGCATACACCTCCGGTCGGGTGTAGTGCGGGCAATCCAGCAAACCATCCGTAAAGGAATCTTCCTCGGCGGAGTCCGCATGCCCTAAAGCTCCAGGCAGCAGTCGTGTAACCGCATCGATCAGGACCATCGCCGGCAGCTCGCCGCCAGACAGTACATAGTCGCCAATCGACCACTCTTCATCGACATGAGCATCAATAAAACGCTCGTCAATGCCTTCATAGCGGCCGGCAATCAGGATCAATGCATCCAGATTCGCCAACTCGCGTACCGCCGACTGAGTCAGTTGACGGCCTTGGGGGGACAGGTAAATTACCTTCGCCGCCTCCCCGGCTGCTGCCTTGGCCTGAACCAGAGCATCTTCCAGGGGCTTGATCTTCATCACCATGCCCGGACCACCGCCAAACGGGCGATCGTCCACAGTGTGATGTCGATCCGTCGTGTAGTCTCGCGGATTCCAACAGGTGAGCTGCAAGAGCCCCTGTTTCACCGCCCGACTGGTGATGCCGTACTCGCTGATGGCGGAAAACATCTCGGGAAACAGACTGATCACTTCTACGCGCAAGTTAGCCACGTTAGAAATCCGCGTCCCAATCCACCTTCATCTCACCTGCTGCCAGGTCGATGGCCAACACGCATTGCTCCGTATAGGGCAACAGGCGTTCACGATCATCCAGGCTGCCAGCGCAAGGCTTGACCACCATGACATCGTTCGAGCCGGTCTCCAGCAGGTGATCGATTTTCCCGAACAGTTGTCCGAGAGTGTCGATAACCTTGAGACCTTCCAGCTGGTACCAGTAGTACTCGCCGTCGGTGAGTTCAGGGAACAGGTTGCGCGGCACGCAGATCTCATAACCAGCCAGAAGACGAGCTTCTTCGCGATCATCGAGACCCTTGAGCTTTGCGACCAGGAACTTGTCGTTCCCGCGTCCGCTGACCAGCTCTACCTGCTTTACATTGCCGTCACGCTTGAGCGTCCAGGTTTTGTAGTCCAGCAGGTTTTTAATCGGATCAGTAAAGGAGTACACCTTCACTTCGCCGCGAACGCCGTGAACAGAATAAATCTTGCCGATAACGATCAAATCATCAGCAATGGCTGGCGTCGCGTTCATATTGCTCAGGCCGCAGCCTTAGCAGTTTCCTTCAACAACTGAGCAACGCGCTCAGAAGGTTGTGCACCAACGCTCAGCCAGTAGGCTACGCGCTCTTGGTTCACGGACAGACGAACTTCCTGACCACGGGCAACAGGGTTGAAGTAGCCAACCTGTTCCTTGTGCGAACCGTCGCGCGGGTTGCGGCTGTCGGTTACGGTCAAGTGGTAAAACGGGCGCTTTTTGGAGCCGCCAAGGGCAAGACGGATTGTTAGCATGTGAACATCGTTCCTGTAGTCGGTGCTGCAAATCTAAAGGCACAGCGGGCATGGGTGCCCGAAAGGCCGCATATTCTAAGGAATATCCGGACTTTTGCAAATGACTTTTTCCGGCGGTCTATCGGCCGCCATGCAGATTTGCTATAGAGCCGTCGTTGAAAACGGCCGATCAGCTCCCGCCAAGTGCGGGTTTGCTGTGTATCCCACGTCCGTGTGGGGCAGCGCCGACCCGATGGCCGGCGCGAATTCTGGTGCTTAACAGAGCACTACATCTTCGGCATGCCGCCGCCGGGCAACATACCGCCCATGCCGCGCATCATCTTGGCCATTCCGCCTTTCGCGGAGAATTTCTTCATCATTTTCTGCATCTGCTTGTGCTGCTTGATCAAGCGGCCGATGTCCTGCACCTGAGTGCCGGAACCCATGGCGATCCGGCGCTTGCGCGAGCCGCTGATCATCTCAGGGTCGCGGCGCTCGGCCGGGGTCATGGAGTTGATGATGGCTTCCATCTGTTTGAACTGCTTCTCTGCCGCACCCTGGGCGTTGCCCATCTGCGCCAGATTCACGCCGCCCATGTTCGGCAGCTTGTCCATCAGGCCGCCGAGGCCGCCCATGTTCTTCATTTGTTGCAGCTGATCACGGAAGTCTTCGAGATCGAAGCCCTTGCCCTTCTTCAGTTTCTTGGCCAGTTTGTCGGCCTTGTCCTTGTCGAGGGTCGCTTCCGCCTGCTCGATCAGGCTGAGCACGTCGCCCATGCCGAGGATGCGCGAGGCGATACGCTCAGGATGGAACGGATCGAGCGCTTCGCTCTTCTCGCCCATACCGATGAACTTGATCGGCTTGCCGGTGATCGCACGCACCGACAGTGCGGCACCGCCACGGGCGTCGCCGTCGACCTTGGTCAGGATCACACCGGTCAGCGGCAATGCGTCGCCGAAGGCCTTGGCCGTGTTGGCGGCGTCCTGACCGGTCATGGCGTCGACCACGAACAGGGTTTCGACCGGGTTGATCGCGGCATGCAACGCCTTGATCTCGCCCATCATCTCTTCATCGATGTGCAGGCGACCGGCGGTATCGACGATGACCACGTCGATGAATTTGAGTTTTGCTTCCTTGATAGCCGCTTGCGCGATCTCGACCGGCTTCTGGCTCAGATCGGACGGGAAGAAGGTAACGCCGACTTCACCAGCGAGCATTTCCAGCTGTTTGATCGCCGCTGGACGATAAACGTCGGCGGACACGACCATGACCGACTTCTTCTTGCGCTCTTTAAGGAAGCGCGCAAGCTTGCCGGCGGTGGTGGTTTTACCAGCACCCTGCAAACCGGCCATCAGGATGACCGCTGGCGGCACGGCGCTCAGGTTCAAATCTTCGTTGGCCGCGCCCATCAGGCTTTCAAGTTCGGCCTGGACGATCTTCACGAAGGCCTGGCCCGGCGTCAGGCTGCGCGACACCTCGGTACCGACGGCACGTTCCTTGACCGAATTGACGAAGTCCTTGACCACCGGCAGGGCGACGTCGGCCTCGAGCAACGCCATGCGCACTTCACGCAGGGTGTCTTTGATGTTGTCTTCAGTCAGCTTGGCCTTGCCGGTGACATGGCGCAGCGTCTGCGAGAGACGGTCGGTTAAGTTTTCAAACATTGCGCGATCCTTTCAGGCCCTGTGTAGACCGGGATAATGGCGGCCCGGACCGGACTAAACGTGTGCTCGGCGAGCCTGCGGCGTGGGCAGGTCGCGGATTATAGCGAAGACTGTGGCCGGCGGACACCTCGCTGTCGGGTTGCACGGTCTTTCGTGTGGCGGGGGTTCTATGCCAAACTCAGCGACTTTCGGGCTTGCCTAACAGGATTTATGCTCCCCTTGTCACCCAGTTTGCTAACTACCCTCGCCGCCGCCTGCTTGTATGCCGCTGCGACCATCTACCAGGGCACTCGCCTGGCGTCCGGCGCCAAGGCCAACAAACGCCTGCTGGTCTTGCTCGGCGTGCTCGCCGTATTGACCCACAGCGCCAGCCTGCTCACCCACCTGCTGACCCCGATCGGCCTGGGCCTGGATTTCTTCAGTGCCGCCAGCCTGATTGCCGCAGCGGTCATCGCATTGACCCTGCTGGCCTGCTCGCGGATTCCTGTGGAGAATCTGCTGATCCTGCTGTTCCCGCTTGGGGCCTTGACCGTGTCGCTGGCGCATTTCGCGCCGGCCGGTACGGTGCAGATCATCGATGAGGAGCCGGGCATCCTCGCCCACATCCTGCTTTCGATTCTGGCCTACGGCATGTTCACTATCGCGGCGTTCCAGGCCTTGCTGCTGCTGGTTCAAGACCATCAGCTCAAGCACAAGCACCCATCCGGGCTGATCAAGAACTTCCCGCCACTGCAAACCATGGAAAGCCTGCTGTTCGGTTTCCTCTGGGCCGGCTGGACGCTGTTATCGCTGTCGCTGATTTCCGGCTGGCTGTTCGTCGAAAACCTGTTCGCCCAGCATCTGGTGCACAAAACCCTGCTGGCCTGCCTGGCCTGGTTCGTTTTCAGCGTGCTGCTTTGGGGACGCAATCGCCTCGGCTGGCGCGGGCACAAAGCGATTCGCTGGACCCTGGCCGGTTTTTGCCTGCTGATGCTGGCGTATTTCGGCAGCAAACTGGTTCGTGAATACATCCTGCATATCTGACGGGCGGCATTAATGGACGACTTGCCCATAGGGCCGATGCTTGCGGTAGTGACCCTGCTGATTTTATGGTCGGGACTGTTTACCGCCATCGAAGCGGCGCACCAGTATTTACTGGCCCAGCGCACCGCAACGCGCTCCAGCGACAAACCGGTGGCGAAACTCAGCTTCCCCCTGGCCAGCCTGATTTTTTGCAACACCCTCTGCCGCGCACTCGTGGTGGTCATCAGTACCTTGCTGGCCATTTTCACCTGGGCCGAGAACGGTCCGTGGGTCGCGTGCCTTGGGGCCGGCGCCATTTTGCTGGTGTTTTCCGACTATTTACCCCGAGCGCTCGCCACCCGCTATCCGGATGCGATCCTGGCCCAGGGCAACAATCTGTTGCGCGTGCCACTGAAAATCACCTATCCCGCGGCATGGTTGCTCAACAGCATCAGTCAATGGCTGATTCGACCGTTCGCCCGTAAAGCCAAAGTAGTACAGCAGAGTGACGACGAAACGTTGACGGAGCGGCATGCATCCTCCGAAACCGTAACCCGCACTCACCCGCTGCCAGGCATCCACGCGCTGGACAACATCACGGTCAATGACATCCTGGTACCGCGCAGTGACGTGGACGGCATCAACCTCGATGATCCCATCGAAGAAATCACCGAGCAATTGCGCCACAACAAGCGCACTCGCCTGCCGGTGTTCCACAGTGATATCAACCAGGTCGAAGCCGTCCTCAACACCCGGCACATCCTGCACTTGCTGCCCGACGCGAGCCTGACCAGGGAAGCGTTGCTGGCGGCCAGTCACGAGCCATACTTCGTGCCGGAAAGCACCCCGTTGCAGTTGCAACTGCTCAATTTCCATAAGCAGCAGCGGCGCCTGGGCATGGTGGTCGACGAATACGGCGAAGTGCTGGGCATCGTCACCCTGGAAGACATTCTCGAAGAAATCGTCGGTGAGTTCGAAAGCCAGCACAGCGTGGACAATCCGCACATTCATCCGCAAGCCGACGGACGCCTGGTGATCGACGGTGCCGCCTCCATTCGCGAGCTGAACAAGAGCCTCGGCTGGCACCTGCCCAGCGATGGCCCGAAAACCCTGAACGGCTTGGTCACCGAGGCTCTGGAAACCATTCCCGAAAGCGCGGTATGCCTGAAGATCGGCCGCTACCGCCTGGAAATTCTCGAGACCGAGGACAACCGTGTCACGCGGGTGCTGATCTGGCAGACCAGCTCGATGCCTGTTGTTATCTAAAACTCGCCACAATGCCCTCGCAAGCCCTCTTGTTCGATCGTTAGCCACCTTCCTATAATCGAACCGCTTACCCAAGCCTCGCCGGCCCCGTGCTTACCCCGCACTTCGCAGCTTCCGGCCCGACCATCAGCAAGAACCGCAGCAAACCGACGACTGTTCCTACCTGAAACAGCGACCGCGCTCTCACCCACATCCCTGGGTTCTCGACCATAATAATTCGCTCCACTGGGGCACATGACTGTCAGGGATAACCGCATGACGACCAGCACGACTTACAGCGATTCCACGCCTGCGCAACCGACGAACTCCGCCACCCGCGTGGCCACCGCGAGTTTTATCGGCACAGCCATCGAGTTCTACGACTTCTACGTTTACGCCACCGCCGCCGCGCTGGTGATCGGCCCGGTGTTCTTTCCACAGACATCCGGCACCGCCCAGATGCTTTCGGCGTTTCTCACGTTCGGCATCGCGTTCCTTGCACGACCACTTGGCTCGGCACTGTTCGGCCACTTTGGCGACCGAATCGGTCGCAAATCGACCCTGGTTGCCTCGCTGCTGCTGATGGGCGTGTGCACCACACTGATCGGCGTACTGCCCGGGTACGACAGCATTGGCGCCTGGGCACCGATCCTGCTGTGTGTCCTGCGCTTCGGCCAAGGCTTGGGGCTGGGCGGCGAATGGGGCGGCGCAGCGTTGCTGGCCACGGAGAACGCACCCAAAGGCAAGCGCGCGTGGTTCGGCATGTTCCCGCAACTCGGCCCGTCCATCGGTTTTCTCGCGGCCAACGGTCTGTTCCTGACCTTGGCCGTGGTGCTTGACGATGAACAATTTCGCTCTTGGGGCTGGCGTGTTCCATTCCTCCTCAGCGCCGCGCTGGTGATGGTCGGCCTGTACGTGCGCCTCAAGCTGCATGAGACCCCGGTGTTCGCCAACGCCATGGCACGTCAGGAACGGGTGAAGATCCCCCTGTTCGAGTTGTTCGGCCAATACTGGGCTCCCGTCTTGCTGGGAGCCGGCGCGATGGTGGTGTGTTACGCGCTGTTTTACATCTCCACCGTGTTTTCCTTGAGTTACGGCGTGGCAACGCTCGGCTACAGCCGTGAAACCTTCCTCGGGCTGCTGTGCTTCGCCGTGCTGTTCATGGCAGCCGCCACCCCACTGTCGGCCTGGGCCAGTGACCGTTACGGGCGCAAACCGGTGCTGATCATCGGTGGCGTGCTGGCGATCCTGTCAGGGTTCCTCATGGAGCCGCTGCTGACCCAAGGCTCGACCTGGGGCGTGGCACTGTTTCTATGCATCGAGCTGTTTCTGATGGGCGTGACGTTTGCGCCCATGGGTGCGCTGCTGCCGGAGCTGTTTCCGACCCACGTGCGTTATACCGGCGCCTCGGCGGCCTACAACCTGGGCGGTATCGTCGGTGCTTCGGCGGCGCCGTTCTTCGCGCAGAAGCTAGTTGCGATGGGTGGTTTGAGTTATGTCGGCGGGTACGTGTCCGGGGCAGCGGTGTTGAGTTTGATTGCCGTGCTGTGCCTGAAAGAAACTCGACATAACGATTTGAATCGCGTCGCCTGACAGATTGCTATCGCGAGCAGGCTCGCTCCCACAGGGAGATGTATCCCTGTGGGTCGATTTGCCACAATTTTCCCTCCACCCATTGTCACCTCGCTCTACGCGCATCGGCTCATCCCCGCTATACTTCCCGGCTTTTCCTGAATAAATGCCAATAGGGTCCCGCCGCGCATGGATAAGACCTACCAGCCGCACGCCATTGAAACTTCCTGGTACAACACCTGGGAGTCAGAGAATTACTTCGCCCCGCAAGGCGCGGGCGAGTCCTACACCATCATGATCCCGCCGCCGAACGTCACCGGCAGCCTGCACATGGGTCACGGCTTCAACAACGCGATCATGGACGCCCTGATCCGCTTCCGCCGCATGCAGGGTCGCAACACCCTGTGGCAACCGGGCACCGACCATGCCGGTATCGCCACGCAGATGCTGGTAGAGCGTCAGCTCGAAGCCAAGGGCCAGAGCCGTCACGACCTGGGCCGCGAGAAATTCCTCGAGAAAGTCTGGGAGTGGAAGGATGAATCTGGCGGCAACATCAGCCGTCAGATCCGTCGTCTCGGTTCGTCCGTAGATTGGAGCCGCGAGCGCTTCACCATGGACGACGGTCTCTCGGAAGCCGTTAAAGAGGCTTTCGTCCGCCTGCACGAAGACGGCCTGATCTACCGCGGCAAACGCCTGGTCAACTGGGACACCAAGCTGCACACGGCGATTTCCGACCTTGAAGTGGAAAACCACGACGAGAAAGGTTTCCTGTGGAACCTGAAATACCCACTGGCCGACGGCGCCAGGACCGCTGAAGGCAACGATTTCCTGATCGTCGCCACCACTCGCCCGGAAACCATGCTCGGCGACTCCGCCGTGGCCGTTAACCCGAACGATGAACGCTACAAAGCCCTGATCGGCAAATTTGTCGAGCTGCCGCTGGTCGGCCGCCGCATCCCGATCGTTGCCGACGATTACTGCGACCCTGAATTCGGCACTGGCTGCGTGAAAATCACCCCGGCCCACGACTTCAACGACTATGAAGTCGGCAAGCGTCACAACCTGCCGCTGCTGAACATCTTCGACAAGAACGCAGCCGTTCTTCCCGCGTGCCAGGTGTTCAACCTCGACGGCACGCTGAACGAAACCATCGACGGCAAGATCCCGGCCGAATACGCCGGTCTCGACCGCTTCGAAGCGCGCAAGCAGATCGTGGCCGCGTTCGACGCTGCCGGCCTGCTGGTCAGCGTTGACGATCACGCCCTGAAAGTACCGAAAGGCGACCGCTCCGGCACCGTCATCGAGCCGTGGCTGACCGACCAGTGGTACGTGTCCACCAAACCTTTGGCCGAGCCTGCGATCGCCGCCGTTGAAGACGGCCGTATCCAGTTCGTGCCGAAACAGTACGAAAACATGTACTTCTCGTGGATGCGCGACATCCAGGATTGGTGCATCAGCCGCCAGCTGTGGTGGGGCCACCGGATTCCGGCCTGGTACGACGAGTCGGGCAAGGTCTATGTCGGTCGCGACGAAGCCGAAGTGCGTGCCAAGCACAATCTCGACCCGGACGTTGCGCTGCAACAGGACAACGACGTTCTCGACACCTGGTTCAGCTCGGGCCTGTGGACGTTCTCCACCCTCGGCTGGCCGGAAAAAACCGAATTCCTGAAGAAGTTCCACTCCACCGACGTCCTGGTGACTGGCTTCGACATCATTTTCTTCTGGGTTGCCCGGATGATCATGCTCACCATGCATTTGGTGAAAAACGAAGACGGCACGCCGCAGGTTCCATTCAAGACCGTGTACGTTCACGGCCTGGTGCGTGATGGCCAGGGCCAGAAAATGTCCAAGTCCAAGGGCAACGTCCTCGACCCGCTGGACATCATCGACGGCATCGAGCTCGAAGCCCTGGTGCAGAAACGCACCTCCGGCATGATGCAGCCGAAACTGGCGAAGAAGATCGAGAAGCAGACCCGCGACGAGTTCGCCGAAGGCATCGCCAGCTACGGCACCGACGCCCTGCGCTTCACCTTCTGTTCGCTGGCGTCCACCGGTCGTGACATCAAGTTCGACATGGGCCGCGTCGAAGGCTATCGCAACTTCTGCAACAAGATCTGGAACGCGGCGCGCTACGTGCTGGACAAGGGCGAAGACTGTGGCCAGAACGGCGAAGCCTACGAGCTGTCGCTGGCCGATCGCTGGATCATTTCGCAGCTGCAACGCACCGAAGCCGAAGTGACCCGCCAGCTCGACCAGTTCCGTTTCGACCTGGCTGCGCAAGCTTTGTACGAATTCATCTGGAACCAGTATTGCGACTGGTACCTGGAACTGTCCAAACCTGTGCTATGGGACGAAAACGCACCGGTCGAACGCCAGCGCGGCACCCGTCGCACCCTGGTGCGTGTACTGGAGGTCGCGCTGCGTCTGGCGCATCCGTTCATGCCGTTCATCACCGAAGAGATCTGGCAGCGCATTGCGCCGCTGGCCGGTATCGATGGCAAGACGATCATGCTGCAACCTTGGCCAGTGGCCAATGAAACACGCATCGATCAGGCGGCCGAAGACGATATCGAGTGGCTCAAGGGTCTGATGCTCGGTACTCGTAACATCCGTGGCGAAATGAACATCGGCCCGGGAAAACCGCTGCCGCTGTTCCTGAAGAACGTCAGCGCCGAGGATCAGCGTCGTCTGACCGAGAACGAAGCCTTGCTGAAGAAGCTGGCACGCCTCGAATCGATCACCGTGCTGGCTGCCGGCGACGAAGCTCCGCTGTCCGCCACCGCGCTGGTCGGCGAGATGGAAGTGCTGGTGCCAATGGCCGGCCTGATCGACAAAGGTGCGGAACTGGCGCGTCTGGACAAGGAAATCCAGCGTTTGCAAGGTGAAGTGCAACGTGTCGGCGGCAAGCTGTCCAATGCCGGCTTCGTTGACAAGGCGCCAGCCGAAGTCATCGACAAGGAACGCGCCAAACTGGCCGAGGCCGAACAGGCCCTGGGCAAGCTGGCCGAGCAGCATGCGCGGATTGCCAGCCTGTAACGGTAGATCGCAATAAATGAGGGAGGCCCATGCGGCCTCCCTTTTTTATGCCTGCCACTTCCCAACTAACCAAAGAAGATCCCTGTGGGAGCGGGCTTGCCCGCGATGAGGCCATCACATCCAACATATGTGTTGTATGACACACCGCCATCGCGAGCAAGCTCGCTCCCACAGGGTTATGTGCTGATTGCTACAGTTGGGTTCACATCGGCTGGATGTGGGACAATGCCCGCCACTTTCAGCCATACCCGAATCGACCACACCCATGACCGCCCCTCGCCCCCCCAAGCCTGCGCGCAAAAAGCCTGCTCCGAAGACTCCGGCCACGGCCGTCGCCCCGAAGGAAAAGGCCAGCCTGCATCCGCGCAATCGCCATCAGGGTCGCTACGACTTTCCGGCGCTGATCAAAAGCGCCCCGGAATTGAAGAAATTCGTGATCATCAATCCGTACGGCAAGGAAAGCATCGACTTTGCCAGCCCGCAAGCCGTGCGGGTGTTCAACCGGGCACTGCTCAAGTCGTTCTATGGCATCGCTCACTGGGACATTCCGGCCGACTACCTGTGCCCACCGGTGCCAGGCCGTGCCGATTACGTGCACTTCCTCGCCGACCTGCTGGCCAGCAGCAATGACGGTGTAATCCCCCGGGGCGCCGCCGTGAAGGTGCTGGACATCGGCATGGGCGCCAACTGCGTGTATCCGCTGATCGGTTACAGCGACTATCGCTGGCAGTTCCTTGGTTCCGATATCGATGCGACCGCCATTGCCGCGGCGAAGGCCATCATTCAATCCAATGGCCTGAACAAAGCGATCCAGGTACGCCAGCAGAGCAACCCCAAGCAGATCCTCACAGGCCTGCTGGAGAGCGCAGAGCGGTTCGACCTGACCATGTGCAACCCGCCATTCCACGCCTCTCTGGACGAGGCCACACGGGGCAGCACGCGCAAATGGCGCGCCCTGGGCAAAGCCGACCCGAAACGCAAGCTGCCGGTGTTGAACTTTGGCGGGCAAGCGGCGGAATTGTGGTGTGAGGGCGGAGAAGTGCGTTTCGTCACGCAACTGGTCAACGAGAGCGCGCAGGTGGCGCAACAAGTACTGTGGTTCAGCACGCTGGTGTCAAAGGCGTCGAACCTGCCGGCGATCCAGGCCGCCTTGAAAAAGGCCGGCGCATTGGACAGCCAGGTGGTCGAAATGGGCCAGGGACAAAAACAGAGCCGCTTCGTCGCATGGACCTTCCAGACCCAGGCGCAGCAACAGGCCTGGCGTCAGGCACGATGGCCGAAGGCTACCGCTGAGTAAAACGTTGAATGCACAGAAAGCCGTGCCCCGATTACCCAGGGCACGGCTTTTTAACAAGTCTTAGTAGTTAACCGTGATATTCGGGGTTACCACAAAAAACCTGACAACTTTCCTGACGATTTCAACAACAAGAAAGTTCATACATTATCGTTTCAGGGCTTTGCCGCACGAACAATCTCTTTGAACCCACAGGCACGGGCCTCTTTACTGTCGCAGTAATACCGAGTCATCCACTCCGACCATGGACCCTTGTTGGTATCAATACTTACGATAGTTCCCTCTCGCTTGTATCTCATATCCAGACTACCTCCATTTTGCAGCATGTAACCACAACGCAGGATTTCACCAACGATCATGCCAGCTTCGGCCTCTTTGCGAGGTGCGAATATCGCCACTTCGAATTCACCTACCGGCCCGCGCCCGGTTTGCGAAACACCGTACCACTCCCCCTCGCCACTCGCTGCTGGTGCTTTATAGGCACCGGCTGTCAACTCCTTGATGTCAGAAGGGCTTGGGCAGTACTCGGTAACATTTGCCAAAGCCGGGCCGGAAACCAGAAACGACACGCACATCAATAGCTGTTTAACTTTCATAAAAACGTCCCTGTAACGAACAACTGAAATTTGATTTTGGCTTTTAAGTAAAGCCAAGCGCTATGCGTTGTTGATACTACCGACCCAAGGCGCACACTCAACTATCAGCTCTGTAGGAATGATCGTTTTATAAAGAGAGAAAAGTGCTATTCAGCGCAAACAGCTACTTTGTCTGGCACGCAGGTAATAAATGCTTTCAAATGACAGGATTATTTCAACAATTCACCTTGCGTAAATCGTTACAGCACCCACAAAAAAACCGTGCCCGGATCGCTCCGGTGCACGGTTTTTTCTTAACAAGTCTTACTTGTTGACAGCGTCGGTCAGGCCTTTGGCCACAACCAGCTTGATCACTTTCTTGGCAGCGATTTCGATGGCAGCACCAGTCGAAGGGTTACGGCCAGTACGGGCAGGGCGCTCAGTCACTTTCAGTTTGCCGATACCTGGCAAAGTGATTTCGCCGCCGTTTTCCAGCTGATCGGCAACGATTTGGCCCAGTTGGTCCAGAGCGTTACGCGCGGTGGTTTTCGGCGCGTCGATAGCTTCAGCGATGTCGGCGATCAGTTGGTCTTTAGTAAGAGCCATTTAGTGTTCCTTCCCTATCAAATTCATATGGATTGCAGAGTGCAATGTCAGCCATCGAGCCCGATCTTCTGGATCTGGCACCCTCGGCGAAATAACCTCGGGATCGGGGTTATAGATACCGAAATCAGGGTTTGGTTCGACCTGACAAAAGCTGACTGCAGGCTTAACGCAGTGACTTCGCGCAAGACCGGGCAAAACTAGCACACAGACGTGGAAATATCCGCCTCTAGCTACCCATTTGGTCAGCTTTATTGCTCTAAATCTGCAAAAAATCGCATAAGCGCCGCCGGTCGGCCCGCAATTACCCTTCGCACCGCGCCAAAACCAGTGGTTGCGGTACACTGAGCGCTTTTTCGGGGGAGCACGCCCTCCTCTCTCCATTCAGCCGAGAAGCCCATGCCGATCCGTCATTGCATCGTCCACCTGATCGACAAAAAACCCGACGGCACACCTGCGGTTCTCCACGCCCGTGACTCTGAACTGGCTGAGTCCGCGGCCATCGAGAACATGCTCGCCGACCTCAACGAAAGCTATAACGCCAAACAGGGTAAAGCCTGGGGCCTGTTCCATCCGGAATCCGGCGCTTTCCCGTTCAGCGGCTGGCTGAAGGAGTACCTGGAGGGCAGCCAGGATTTCACCGCATTCAGCCGAGTGGCGGTCGAGCACCTGCAAAAGCTGATGGAGGAGTCGAACCTGTCGGTCGGCGGCCACGTGCTGTTCGCGCACTATCAACAAGGCATGACCGACTACCTGGCCATCGCCCTGCTGCACCACAGTGAAGGCGTGGCCGTGACCGACGAACTGGACGTGACCCCGTCCCGTCACCTGGACCTTGGCCAGTTACACCTGGCAGCACGGATCAACGTTTCCGAGTGGCAGAACAACAAACAATCCAAGCAGTACATTTCGTTCATCAAAGGCAAGAACGGCAAAAAGGTTTCGGAGTATTTCCGCGACTTCATTGGCTGCCAGGAAGGCGTCGACGGTCCCGGTGAAACCCGCACCTTGCTCAAAGCCTTCAGTGATTTCGTCGAAAGCGAAGACCTGCCGGAAGACGACGCCCGCGAGAAGACCAAGACCCTGGTGGATTACGCCAGCAGCCAGGCCAAACTCGGCGAGCCAATGGGTCTGGAAGAATTGTCGGGGCTGATCGACGAAGAACGCCCGAAGGCCTTCTACGATCACATCCGCAACAAGGATTACGGCCTGTCGCCGGAAATCCCGGCTGACAAACGCACCCTGAACCAGTTCCGCCGCTTCACCGGCCGCGCCGAAGGCCTGTCGATCAGTTTCGAAGCGCACCTGCTGGGATCGAAGATCGAGTACGACGAAGAAGCCGGCACGTTGATCATCAAGGGCCTGCCCACTTCGCTCACCGATCAGTTGAAGCGTCGCAACTGATGCTCGGCGGCGTACTGAAAAAATTCCTGCTGATCCTGCTGGTGGTCGTGGCTTACCAGAACTGGGGCAAGATCGAGCGGGTGTTCAACCCTTCGCAAGTGGTACCTGCACAGACGCAGGCCCAGGCCAACGTCGTGCTCTACGCCACCGAATGGTGTGGTTACTGCAAGCTGACCCGGCGCTTTCTCGATCAGAAAGGCGTTCCGTACAAGGAGTTCGATATCGAGAAGGATGCCGTCGCGCGCAAGGATTATCAGGCCTTGGGCGGCGGCGGGATTCCGATCATCGATGTAAACGGAACCCTGATTCGCGGGTATGACCCGGATGCGATTCTGGCGGCTCTCAAATAACTGTTCAGCGTACAACCATCCATTGTAGGAGCTGGCTTGCCAGCGAAGACGGTGGATCAGTCGACAAAAATGCTGACTGACAAACCGCATTCGCTGGCCAGCCAGCTCCTACAGGGCCTGTTTATGACGGGACTTACTGCGCTCCAATACGGAAACCAAACCGCGGGAAGTGCACATGCACCACACCGCCACGCTCGTCCTCTCGCCGTACAATCAGCTCCTCGCGGCCGGCAAACAACAACTCCCCCGCCACCGGATCAACGCCGTAGTCCGTAGCGGCGATCACTACCTGCTGCCCCGCCGTGAACCCGTTGGGATCGACGAACTGCTCATCCGGCAATGCCGCTGGCGTGGACGTGCGTGCCACTGCCAGGGCCTCCTCGGAGCTCATCTCGCTGGACGCACCATGACCGAAACCCAAAACCCGCGCATGCCATGCATTGACTGCCGGATAAGCATCGACCAAGGGTGCCGTGACCGGCGTCGCCTTGAGAAACCACAGTGAATGAGCCAAGGCGAAGTCGGCAATCGACGGTTCGCCAAACAGGTAATCGCCTTCTTCGCGCTGCAACTGTTGTTCCAGCCGCGACATGATCGTTGGCCACTGGTGTTTGGCCTGCTCGGCGGACAGTTTTGTCGCACTACCACCACCGAACAAACCGGCGCGGTCGGCCAGAAACGCCTTGATCGCTTCCGGCGACAAATTGCCAAAGCGCACCGCTATCGACTCCGGCTGGAACACCAGGCTGACCGCATGCTGGAACACCACTGAGTCGGCCCAGGCGGCAAATGACGCAGTGATCATTTCTTGCCCCTCAGGGTAGAACGCCGGCAAGGCTTTTTCCTGTTCCAGTCGCCGGGCAATCAATGCTGTGTCGCAATAGATATCTGCACCGACCTGCAACACCGGTGTCTTGCGATAGCCACCGGTCAGCGCCGTGAGATCCGGTTTGGGCATCACAGGCGGGATCCTCACCGAGCGCCAGGACAAGCCCTTGAAGCCCAGCATCAGGCGGGCCTTTTCGGCAAAGGGGGACGTCGGGTAATGATGCAGAATCAACTCGGACATGCTCGGCTCCGCCGCAAGGATCAGGAACCAGCAGCTTAGCGCGCAATCAGCTGACAGCCTACAGATCTGCCTGATGGGAACTGATCAGTCAGAGTGATAAACCAGAGGCGACGTTCGCTACGCTCGCCACCAGGCATTCCTTGGCACTCTTCTTGAGTTTTTTGATCAGCCGTTCCTGACGCAACGCATCGCTTTTGTCGCGACAACGTTCGGTGTAGACCAGGGCCATGGCCGGGCTGGAGAGAAAGAAACGTGCGCCCTTGCCGCTTTGATGCTTGGCGAAGCGACGCACGGGATCATCGCTGATCCCACAATAGAGCGAACCGTTGGCCGCGCGAACGAGGTAGACGAACCAGGTTTTACTCGCGCAGGTGTCGGCGTCGACAGGGCTTTCGCTGAGGGTGGTCACGTAACGATCCGGGCTTGAGGGAAAACAGGCCGCGATCTTATCAGCGACTGGCCTGGAATGCCTTCAGCCCCTTCAATGCCTGGGCGCGAACGGCGTTGCGCACCAGTGGCGTCCAGCCCAGCAACAGACCTTTGAAACCCAGCGCCTGACGCGACCAGGCCCACAGATCAAAACGGTCATGATGCTCGCAGATCTTGCCATCACGAAAGACGAAACGCGCCTGGATATCGTTGACCACGGTGTTGCCGGTCTGGCTGAACAGATAGGTCGCAACCCAATGGGCACCACCGGTGCGCTCATCGGCGTGAACATGATCGAAAGTCAGGGAAAAGTCTTTGGCCCGAGTGGTCAGCATGCGCCACATGTCACCGGCATCGCGACCGCGAAGCTCGCCGAACGCCGGGTCGCTGAACACCACATCATCGGCGTAACAGGCAGCCATGGCTTCGGCATCCAGGCGCTGGAAAGCCTGGTAGAAACGGGTGATCAAGGCACTATGGGCTTCACTCATTTGCGGGCTCCCCAGGATTTGCATAATGGCTTCGAAAGATTGCCTGCACGATAGTCTGCAAATGCATCGAACACTATCGGCATTCATGGCGAAAATAGCGCAATGACTATTCCTGCCATTTCAGTACGACATTCCGCTGTCCCGGGCGTAGGAAAAAAGATCAACGTCCGTGGAAATACCCAACCGGTGCATGGCCATGTTCTTCTGCTTACTGATGGTCGACACGCTGCGTTTGAAATGAATGGCGATTTCGCTGACGGTCATGCCACTGGCGAGCATTCGGACCACTTCATATTCCTTGGCTGACAGTGGCGATTCGTGCAGCTGATTGCGGGTGTTGGCCAGCAGCGTGCGCAGGGACTCGCTGAGGTAGCGGCGCCCTTCCAGCACTGCATTGATTGCCAGGGGCAGCTCCTTCGCCGATGCGGTTTTGGCCACGACGGCCATCGCC
This sequence comes from Pseudomonas sp. IT-196MI5, assembly GCF_949767415.1. Taxonomy (NCBI): domain Bacteria; kingdom Pseudomonadati; phylum Pseudomonadota; class Gammaproteobacteria; order Pseudomonadales; family Pseudomonadaceae; genus Pseudomonas; species Pseudomonas sp. IT-196MI5. The sequence continues at coordinate 186,795 of NZ_CATKPZ010000022.1, read as the reverse complement.
CCTTGAGCCAACACAGCCCTTGCCGTCGCCACACTGGTAAACATCGTCACCAGAATGATCGGCAAGGCCGGGTAATGGCGCTGAATCGTACTCAACATTTTCAAGCCATCGGCCTGCTGCCCCCCCGGCATGGAGAAGTCCGTGATGAGCAGGTCGCAGGGCGTGCTTGAAAGCAGATTCATCAGGCTGTCGGCACTGTCGGCCTCACCGACGATCACACATCGTCGACTGGCGTTGATGAGTATGCGCAGCCCGACACGAACGACGGAATGGTCGTCAGCAATAACGACTCGCATTGTGGGATACCTTCTGATTGTGGCGCGAAAGCGCGGAAAATAGCGCCGTTCTTACCCATTCCACAACGCCCCGAAAAAACCTCTAACGTCGCAGCCTCAATGTATTCAATGGGCTGACTCTTTGCCCACCCATTAAAAAGATGGTTCCTACAATGCAGCAGGCGGAAGACTACACAGAAGGACTACAACCAAAGGATTGCTCGTTAGAAAACGCTACGTAGTCCGCAACATTCTTTCATACACGCCCCCTCCCTTTTCGTATTAGTTGCATTCCTCCCGCTCCGCCTGCCCGCTAAATTGCGGCCTGCCAATTTGCCCCGCCGTACCTGTACAGAACTGCGCTCACTCGCTGGCTGACGATCGAACGCCCATTACCCAGCGCACTGCATGCTTGCCCATGCAATCCCTGCGCTACCTGTATCGCGAGCCATGCCAACGGTCTTTTATCCGGGAATTTCAATGAGAGACATCAAGACAATATTGTTGAAGCAAGTGCGCCGTTTGACCCATACGGGTATCGGTGCCTGCGCTCTGTTATTCACCGCGCAGGCTCACGCCGACGGCATGGTGCCCGATACTTCAGTGGTCATCGTCAATGAAGCCAACGGGGAAGTCGCTGTCTCTGTGACCAATACCGATAGCAGCCTGGCGCTGCTGCACGTCACCCTCGAAGACATTCCCGAAGACACCGAGCCTTTGGTGTTCGTGACGCCACCCTTGGCACGCGTTGAAGCCTCCAGGACGCAGTTGGTGCGCTTCATCCTGCAATCAAAAAAGCCCCTGCTCACCCAGCGTTTGAAGCGGGTGATTTTCGAAGGCATCCCCCAAGGCAAATCTGCTCCCGAGGCCGGGCATGCCCGTGTGGGCATGACGGTGCGCCAGAACCTGCCGGTCATCCTTCACCCCGCAGGCCTGGCGCCCAACCGCACGCCATGGACCGACCTGAAATGGTCGCTGCAGGATGGTCAACTGACCGTACGCAACGAAACGCCTTATGTCGTACGCCTTGCTCAGGAAGTGCAACTGTTGCCTTCCGGGAGCGGTGCAATGCTACCGCGAACCTACGTACTGCCTGGAGACCACATCAGCGTTCCGGTCCCCGTAAAGGCTGCCACCCAGGTTCGAATTCATCCCGCGACGGTCTATGGCTTTGCCGTGCCGCCCTATGAAGCGCTGCTCGCCCCCTAGAACCGACACCACCGATAGCGCCGTGCAGGGAAAAGCAGGCGTCGACATTTCAACGTGATGGCCTGTTTTGCCGTCGCCACATGCGTGACGGACGCCGTAGCGGATCAAGCCGGCGCCCAGGCATAACCCAAGTGAGCCTCATGAACACCGTATTGAAATACCGTGATGGCGAAGCCATGCCTGCGATTCGGCCGGCCAGCATGCCCCCACATCTGTCGCGAGTCAGAACCGGCATGGTGTTGCTGCTAAGCAACGTGCTGATAGGGCTTCAAGTCAATGCCGAAGACCTCAATGAGGCTTCGTTACTGACTTCGTTCGACCAGAAAATGCTGAGTCAACGCGGTATCGACCCCAGTCTCGCTACCCTGCTGCTGGCTGCTCCAAGCTTCACCGCTGGCCGACATCCGATCACCCTTACGGTCAATGGCCTGCGCCGTGGCCGGGTAGACGTCACGTTCAACCAGGAAGGCGCTCCGTGCTTTGACCGTGCCCTGCTCGATGCGGCAAACCTGACCGAGCCACCCACCCCGGCCAACGACAAAGGCTGTTTCGATGTACTCGCCACCTGGCCGCAAGCCCGAATCGAACAGGACCCGGCCAACCTCGGCTTGTCATTGATCGTGCCCACCCAGGCGATACGTCCGGCGGTCCGGGATATCTCTGGTTATCAAACCGGCGGTATCGCCGGATTGTTCAACTACGACGTCAACAGCCTCCACAGCCAATACGGCAATCAATCGAACCGTTACCTCTCGGCCAATACCGAAGTCGGGTTCAATGCCGGCGACTGGATTGTGCGCAGTCGTCAGGTGCAGACCTGGCAGAACGATGTGTCCAGCACCACTCACCTGGCGGCCTATGCCCAGCGCACCTTTGCCAGCCATGAGACGGTGCTTCAAGCGGGTCAAGTCAATCTCTACAACCCGGTACTGGCCGGCGCGCAGATCACTGGCGTCCAGGTCATGACCGAGCAGGCGCTTCAGGTCGAAGGCCAAAGCAATCCCATCGAAGGGATTGCTCGCAGCCAGGCTCAGGTCGAAATTCGCCAGAACGGTTCGCTGATCCACTCGACAGTGGTGCCGGCCGGGCCGTTTTCCCTGAGTAACGTGCGTCGGCTCGACAGTCGCTCCGATGTTGAAGTCACCGTCAAGGAAGCGGATGGCAGCGAGCAGCGCTTCACGGTCCCCGTCGCCATGCTCGGCGTTGGCCTGCCGGCTCCCGGCTTTTCGTTGGCCGCAGGCCAGGTACGCAGTCTCGGCGCGGCACAGAGCGGCGACCCATGGGTGATCAGCGGTGGCTGGAGCGGAGCACTCAACCCGTATGCCCTGCTCAGCGCCGGCGCCACGGGGACCGCCGACTACCGTGCAGCGGGCGCAGGTCTTGGCCTGCTGACGGGGCCCGGCACACAGATCCAGACCACCCTTCAAGCGGCCGACACCAGAACCCGCCAAGCCGACAGAGGGTTTCAGGCCGACCTGAATGTTTCGCAACGCCTGGGTGAGCAGTGGTCGATCACTGCCGGAGCTTCGCACCGGACCTTCGGTTATCGCGAGCTGTCGGAGGCCGTGTTCGATACCCAGTCCGAGCGCAGCCAGTCGCGTTACCGTGATCGGCAAAGCCTGTCGCTGGCCTGGTCGACTCCCGGGCTCGGCGCCTTCAGCAGCGGCTTCAGTCGTTCAACGACATTCGATGGACAAAGCAGCAGCCGCGCCCTGGCATCCTGGGGCACCAACATCGGCGGCGTATCGGTGTCGGCCACGGCGCAACGGCAGGTCAGTGGCACCCAACGCAGTGACGACAGCGTTTACCTGAGTTTCAGTATTCCGCTGGGTGAAAATCGTCGGGCGCGCACTTGGGTACGCAGTTCCGCAGGCGAATACCGCAGCGGTGTCGGTTTGAACGAACAGGTCAACGACCAGTTGAGTTACCGGCTCGGCGTCGAGCACGACACCCGCGACAAACAGGTGCAGTCCTCGGCAGGGGTTTCCCTGCTGCCGCGCTACAGCCAATTGGACTTGAGCTACACCCGCTCCGATGCCGAACGCTCCAGTTACCAGATTGGCGCGCGTGGTGGCGCGGTGCTGCACGGCGACGGTTTGACGTTATCGCCATATGCCGTGCGGGACACCTTCGCGCTGCTTTCGGTAGGCGATACGAGCGCCATCAAAGTCTCGACCCCCAGTGGTCCGGTATGGACCGATTGGCAAGGTCACGCCGTGGTTCCTCAAGTGAGCGCCTATGGTCGCAGCCCGGTAGAAGTCGACACCCGCTCGCTGCCACGCAACCTCGACATCAACAACGGACTGGCCATGGTTTCCGCGGGGCGCGGTGCCGTCGACAAGGTTGCATTCGGTGTCACGTTGACCCGCCGTGCCTTGCTCAAAGTCACCACCGACAACGGCACCCCCCTGCCCCGTGGCGCGACGGTCAGCACCGCAAGCGGCGAGTTCGTCACGCTCGCTCAAGAAGGGGGGTTGGTGTTTCTGCCCAACGCCCTCGACACCCCTGACCTGTGGATAACCGCACCGGGGCTGGAGCGCTGCGAACTGCGTTTCGAACTACCGGCCAAGGCCAACACCCAGGTGTATTACGAGACCGCAGCCGCCCAGTGCCGGATTCTTTAAGGATGATCCCATGAAGCTGTCCCACCCTTTGCTGTTAACACTTGGCACGCTGATGTTAAGCGCGCTGACGCCACAGGCCCGGGCGCTCGCCGATGAATGCCAGCTCACCCTGAGTCAGTCGGTGCTCGATTACGGCTTGATGAATCGGGCAACACGCGCCAATGCCCCCGGAGAGCGATCCCTGGGCGAGCGCCGCCTGAGCCTGAACCTGAACTGCCCACAACCGACCGACATGACCCTGTTCTACCGCGCCATGGCGGCGACCGCCGAGCGCTTTCGCTTTGCCGAACACGGCAACTATGCCGTGCGCATGGGTGACGCCGTACTCGATGGGCAACCGGTGGACCTGGGCCTGATTTCCGTCGTCGGCCAGTTACCCGAAGCGGCCGCATCGAGTGTGCTTTGGCGACCGCAGCAAGCGGTCGTTCCGGTTCGGGGCGGTGTGGCGGTGCAAGGGCAAAGTCTGTCGGCGCAACTGGAACTGACAGCCTGGGCGCAGGAAAAAGCGTCGCAGGTACGTGACGCCGTTGTCTGGGAAACCACCGGCGTGTTCGATGCGGTCGTTGCGGGACGCTCAAGAGAGATAACCCTGCGCGCCAGTTTTGCGCCCGCCGCGTGCAACGTGGAACTGTCCAATGGCGGCCTGGTGGATTTCGGCCGGTTATCAAAAAACGACCTGAACCCTGACAGGAGCACCCGATTGCCACCCAAGGATTTAACCCTGCGAGTTGGCTGCGACGCTCCGACACAATTTGCCCTGGTCATGCATGACAACCGCTCAGGCACAGCGACGGTCAACAGCGAGATTTACTACGGACTGGGTCTGGATAACCGCAGCAACAAGATTGGCCTGTATTCACTGAATGTCGATCCGGCCAACGCCAGCGCGGACAACTTTGCCCGCGTGTATCGAACCGATTCCACCACCCAGGGCGTGGCCTGGAGCACTTCCAGTTCGAACCCCATACCGATCGCCCGGAAAAGCTACCTGGGCTTTACCGACAGCGCCGCCAGCACCGCGGGGCCCGCCTCGATCCAGAACCTCACAACCACGGTGACGGTCGATGCCGTCATTGCCCCCACCGCCAGTCTGGACCTGAGCACCGCCGTTCACCTCGACGGCTCAGCGACGATCGAAATGCTTTACCCATAACACCCACCCGGCCTTGTTGAACCCCAAGTGCAATCACGCGCTCCGGGCCATTCAAGGTCAACAACAGTAGCAAGGATGTTTCACCTATGAAAAAGTACTTCGCAGCACTCGCCACAACGGCACTGATCAGCGCCGCGCCTTTTGCTCTCGCAGCGTCGAGCACTGACCTGACGGTCAAAGGCCTCATCACGCCAATCGCTTGCACACCGACCTTCACCGGCGGCGGTGTCATTGATATCGGCAAGATCTCGTCAGCAGACCTTAGTGAAACCAACAATACGCTGGTTGGGACAAATACAATTCAACTGGAAGTAGCATGTGATGCTGCAATATCGTTTGCATTGAATCCAATTGACAATAAAGGCGGCACATCAATTGCTGACTGGTTTGGCCTTGGTCTGACCCCTGCCGACGAACCATTGGGCCAATTTGTTCCCAAAGTCGTGCAAGTCAAAGACGCGACAAATTCACTGGACGCAATCAAATCAGAAGACGGCGGATCAACCTGGGTGAAAGCAGACAATGCTCAAGCCGGATATCTCCTGTCCTTTGCCGCTACTGGCACCACCACACCGATTGATGCAAAAGATGTCACCTTTTATTTTGAGGTCGATACCTACATCAATAAGACTAGCGAACTGACCCTGACCGACGAAGTCACCCTTGATGGCTCCGCGACGTTCGAAGTGAAATACCTCTAAGGACCAACGCGCTGAACCGTTCGCTGTCTGAATGAACGGTTCAGCGCCTATACCTTCTATCCAAAAAGGAATTTATCGATGAAGCGTATACCCATGGCTCTGACCGCCGCACTGTTGATGAGCACGACGACTGGCGCCCTTGCGGCGTCTCCCAATGCACTATTGGTCAAAGGCACCATCACCCCGGTCGCCTGCACCCCGATTTTTTCCAACAACGGTCTTGTCGACTACGGAAAAATATCCCGGCAGGACCTGAACGTAGACAAAAGGACGCAACTGCGTGACCAATTCCTTGACCTCAACATCAGTTGCAACGCTGCGGCCCGTTTCGCATTGATCATGCGGGACAACCGGGAAGGCTCTGCCATCGTCAACAGTGAGATCTATTACGGCCTGAATTTCGACCGAAGCGACAACAGGATTGGTCTGTTTTCGTTGCACTTCGATCCCGCCAGAACCGTAGTGGACGCTTGGCCTGAAGTCTATCGAACCGACTCCACCACTGGAGGGCGAGCGTGGAGTACATCCAGATCCAGCCCCATACCGATTGGCGCCCAAAGCTATCTGGGCTTCACCAATGTGGCGGGCAGCACCGCAGGCCCTGTCGCGATTCAGAACCTGAGCAGTCGGGCCACGCTCGTTACAATCATTGCACCTACCTCAACACTGGACTTGAGTGACGATGCAACACTCGACGGCTCCGCTACCCTGGAGCTTATCTATTTATAGGTGTGCGTCATGGTTGAATTCTTTCACTGCTGACCTGCACATACAGCGCCCGCCCGGCACCGAGGCCGGCGATGATCGCACCCAGGCCGATGACACCGAAAATCCAGCCCACGGCCGTCCAGCCGCCGGTCCAGTCATGCACGATACCGACTGCGAACGGCCCCATGGACGCCAGGGTGTAACCGAAGCCCTGGGCCATGCTCGACAGGTTCGCCGCCACATGGGAATCCCGCGAGCGCAGCACAATCAGGGTCAACGCCAGGCTGAACGTGGCGCCCTGCCCCAATCCAAGTACGATCGCCCAGCCCCACAAGCCTTCTATCGGTGCATACAGGCAACCGAACAGACCGCCGAGCGTCAGGGCCATCACGATCACAATCGCCAGCCGCTGATCCTTGCCACGCGTCGCCAGCCATGGCGCGGCGAGGGAACTGACCAGTTGCACGATCACCGAACCCGACAGCACCAGCCCGGCCTGGGTCGGAGTCAGACCGCGCCCGATCAGGATTGACGGCAACCAACCGAACACGATGTAGGCCAGGGACGATTGCAACCCCATGTACAAGGTCACCTGCCAGGCCAGCGGGTCACGCAATAGTCCCCGAACGCGGTAGGCGACATGATGCGCTCCGTGTTTCTGGCCGACTTGCGGCAGCCAGAACAGTGCCGCCGCAAAAGCCGGAATGCCCCAGAAGCCGAGACCCACCGCCCAGCTTTTGTCGAAATGCTCGCTCAGCGGCACAGTCGCACCCGCCGCCATCGCCGCGCCCAGGCATAGGGCCATGGTGTAGACGCCGGTCATGGTCCCGGCCTGTTTCGGGAAGTCACGCTTGACGATGCCCGGCAGCAACACGCCGATCACGCCGATACTGGCACCGCCGAGCACGCTGCCAGCAAAAAGGCCGACCTCACCGAACGAACTGCGCAAGATGATCCCGCCCGCCAGTGTCAGCAGAATCCCCAATACCACCCGTTCAGCGCCGAAACGTCGGGCCAGCACCGGTGCAAGTGGCGCGAACAACCCCAGGCAAAGCACCGGCAGCGTCGTCAGCAAACCGGCCTGAGAGGCTGTAAGGCCAAGGGATTTCGACACCTCACTGAGCATCGGCGCCATGCTCGACAGCGCCGGGCGCAGGTTAAGCGCCACCAGTATCAGGCCCAGTAGCAACAGCCAGGGCCGGCTCAGAACCGGATGGGTTTGCTGGACCTGTTCGTCATCGGCCTCGGCATCGATCAGCAGCTCTTCCAGCTCGGCCGAACGTTTGGGGGCTGTGGATAACTCACTGCGGTGCATGGACTTCTCGGTTTCAAGGTTCATTGATCAACTGCCTCGACAGGGCTTTAGCCCGTTCCGGATCGCGTTGTTCGACGGCATCGAGCAACTCGATGTGCAGGTCGAACACTTCCTGGCGGCGCGGGACGATGCTCAGGGTCTGACGCAACTGCGCGCCGACGATGCTGGAGAAATAGCGGTACAACTCGCTGAGGGTCGGGTTATGCGCGGCGTCCACCAAGCGGCGGTGAAACACCAGATCGCAGGCGATGTAGGTGTCGAGATCGCCGTGGTAGTGGCTACCGCTGACACCCAGCGCTTCGCGCAATGCCACCAAGTCTTCATTGGTGCGGCGCATGGCTGCAAGGCCGACGGCCTCGACTTCAAGGATGTACCGGGTTTCCCGGGCCTGCTCAAGGGAGCAACGGGACAGCGCCTTCAAGGTATCGAGGGGATCGATCACCGCGCGCAGGTAACTGCCGTCGCCCTGACGGATTTCGATCAACCCGGAAAACGCCAACACGCGCATGGCTTCGCGCACAGTGTTGCGGCTGATGCCCAGCTCGGCGGACAACTCAGGCTCGGTGGGTAACCGCTGACCCACGACCCAAACGCCTTGGTTGATACGCAGGCGCAATTGGTCGAGGGCCTGATCGACCAGGGATCGTTTTACCAATGAAGTGATTTCAGACATGGGATTCGCCCTTTCATCCAATCATAGGATGAATTTTCTGACATGGTAGTCAGCTTCATCCGAGAGAGCAAGGCGATCCCTGTAGGAGCGAGCCTGCTCGCGATGAATGGGCAGGCGAGGCATGTTTCCAGTTAAAACGCGTCATCGTTAACGCCCATCGCGAGCAGGCTCGCTCCTACAGGGGGGGCCGGGCGATAAATTGAGGGAAAAAATAAACCCGGAACTCAGTCCGGGTTTATTTCAATGCCTGGGTTCGATCAATGCAGGATCTGGCTCAGGAACAGCTTGGTGCGATCATTCTGCGGGTTATCGAAGAAGTCGTTCGGCGCCGCCTGTTCGACGATTTCACCCTTGTCCATGAAGATCACGCGGTTGGCCACGGTACGGGCGAAGCCCATTTCGTGGGTTACGCAAAGCATGGTCATGCCGTCTTCGGCCAGGCCGATCATGGTGTCGAGTACCTCCTTCACCATCTCCGGGTCGAGCGCCGAAGTCGGTTCGTCGAACAGCATGATTTTCGGTTTCATGCACAGCGCGCGGGCAATCGCCACACGCTGCTGCTGACCGCCGGACAGTTGCCCCGGGAATTTATGCGCCTGTTCCGGAATGCGTACGCGTTCCAGATAGTGCATGGCAATTTCCTCGGCCTTGCGCTTGGGCATCTTGCGCACCCACATCGGCGCCAGGGTGCAGTTCTGCAAAATGGTCAGGTGCGGGAACAGGTTGAAGTGCTGGAACACCATGCCGACTTCACGACGGATCGCCTCGATCTGCTTGAGGTCGTTGGTCAGCTCTACGCCATCGACCACGATGCGGCCCTGCTGGTGCTCTTCCAGTCGATTGAGGCAGCGGATGGTGGTGGACTTGCCGGAACCCGACGGGCCGCACAGCACGATACGTTCGCCCTGCTTGACGTTGAGGTTGATGTCTTTGAGCACGTGGAACTGGCCGTACCACTTGTTTACGCCCTGCATCTGAATAATGCCTTCAGGGCTCACAGGCTTTTTGATTGCTTCGCTCATTGGAGAACTTCCTAAATTAGGTAGCGACTTAGCGCTTGTGGCCTGTGTCGAGCTTGCGTTCCAGATGCATGGAATAGCGCGACATACCAAAACAGAAAATCCAGAACACCAGGGCGGCGAACACATAGCCTTCGGTGGCCATGCCCAGCCATTTCGGATCGGCGGCGGCTTGCTTGACGCTGTTGAGCAGGTCGAACAGGCCGATGATGATCACCAGGCTCGTGTCCTTGAACAGCGCAATGAAGGTGTTGACGATGCCGGGGATCACCAGCTTCAGGGCTTGCGGCAGAATCACCAGGCCCATGCTGCGCCAGTAGCCCAGCCCCATCGCGGCAGCGGCTTCGTACTGACCTTTTGGAATCGCCTGCAGACCACCGCGCACCACCTCGGCCACGTAGGCCGACTGGAACAGGATCACGCCGATCAGCGCCCGCAGCAGCTTGTCGAAGTTCATGCCTTCGGGCAGGAACAGCGGCAGCATCACCGAGGACATGAACAGCACCGTGATCAACGGCACGCCGCGCCAGAATTCGATGAAGGTCACGCAGACCACGCGAATCGCCGGCATGTTCGAACGACGGCCCAGGGCCAGGACAATCCCCAGCGGCAGCGCGCCGGCGATACCGACAGTGGCGATCACCAGGGTCAGCATCAGGCCGCCCCACTGGCTGGTCGCCACGCTGGTCAGGCCAAAAATGCCGCCATTGAGCAGGAAGTAGGCAAAGATCGGGTACAGCACCAGGAAGCCCAGCCCGTACACCGCTTTATGGTGAAAGCGCGAGATGAACAATGGCGCCACGCCGACGATCGCCAGCCACACCGTCAGGTCCACGCGCCAGCGCAGTTCCGGTGGGTAGTAGCCATACATGAACTGGCCGAAACGCTGCTGGATGAACACCCAGCAGGCGCCTTCCTTGGTGCAGTCGGCACGGGTCGTGCCCACCCAGTTGGCGTCGAGAATGGCCCAGCTCAGGATCGGCGGAATCACCAGGTAAATCAGATAAAACGCAAACAGAGTCAGCAAGGTGTTGAGCCAGCTGGAGAACATGTTCGCGCGCATCCACGCCACCACGCCGATGCTGCGGCCCGGTGGAGGCATGTCGGGTTTGAAAGTGTGAGTGCTCATGCGCTTTTCCTTACCGCTCGATCAGCGCAATGCGCTTGTTGTACCAGTTCATCAGCAGGGAAATGCTGATACTGATCGCCAGGTACACGCTCATGGTGATCGCAATCACCTCGATCGCCTGCCCGGTCTGGTTCAGCACCGTACCGGCAAACAGCGAGACCATTTCCGGATAACCGATACCGGCCGCCAGCGAGGAGTTCTTCGCCAGGTTCAGGTATTGGCTGGTCAGCGGTGGAATGATCACGCGCAGGGCTTGCGGGATGATCACCTTGCGCAGGGTCGGACCGTTACGCAGCCCCAGCGAGTGCGCCGCTTCGGTCTGGCCATGGCTGACCGACTTGATGCCCGAGCGCACGATCTCGGCGATAAACGCCGCGGTGTACACAGTCAGGGCCAGGGTCAGCGCCAGCAGTTCCGGGATCAGCACCCAGCCACCGACGAAGTTGAAGCCTTGCAGCTTCGGCATTTCCCAATGCAAGGGTGCGCCGAAGATCAGTGCACACAGTGCAGGGATTACCAGGAACATCGCCAGGCCCACCCAGAACTTGTGGAACGGCACACCGGTGGCTTCGAAGCGCTTGGTGGCCCAGCGGCTCATCAGCACGATGGCGACGATCGCCACCACAATGCTCGCCACAAACGGCCAGAAGCCGTCCGCCATCAACGCCGCCGGCATGTTCAGGCCGCGGCTGCTGACGAAGAAGGTGTCGCCGAAGTTATGGCTGTTGCGCGGCCCCGGCATGGTCAGGAACACCGCAAAATACCAGAACAGGATTTGCAGCAGTGGCGGAATATTGCGGAAGACTTCCACATACACCGTCGCTACCTTGCTGATGATCCAGTTCTTCGACAGCCGTGACACGCCGACGATGAACCCGAGGATCGTCGCCAGGATCACGCCGATGAAGGTCACCAGCAGCGTGTTGAGCAGGCCGATGACAAACACTCGGGCATAGGTGTCCGATTCGGTGTAGTCGATCAGGTGTTGAGCGATGCCGAAACCGGCACTGCGCTCCAGAAAGTCAAAACCGGAGGTAATGCCCCGGTGTTGCAGGTTGGTCTGTGTGTTATCGAACAGATACCAGCCCATCGAGACCACCGCCACAATGGTGATGATCTGGAATAGCCACGCACGCACTTTAGGATCGCTGAGGCTGAGCCTCTGCTTTGGTGCGCCGATTGAATTTTGCATGAAGTGCCCCGCAAATAATGGAACAGAACATCACCCGGCGGTTGGCCCACCGGGTGATAGAACCATCAGCGCACTGGTGGTGCGTATTGAATGCCGCCAGCGTTCCACAGAGCGTTCAGCCCGCGGTCGATTTCCAGCGGAGTGCTCTTGCCGAGGTTTTTCTCGAACACTTCGCCGTAGTTACCCACTTGCTTGACGATCTGCACGACCCAGTCTTTCTTCACTTTCAGGTCTTTGCCGTATTCACCGTCGGTACCCAACAGACGGGCTACGTCCGGGTTTTTGGTGCCCTTGGCTTCGGCTTCGACGTTCTTCGAAGTGATGCCGGCTTCTTCAGCGTTGAGCATGGCGAAGCCAGTCCAACGCACGATGGCCAGCCACTCGTCGTCGCCATTACGCACGACCGGGCCCAGAGGCTCCTTGGAAATGGTTTCCGGCAGAACCACGTAGTCCTTCGGCGAAGCGAGCTTGCTGCGCTGGGCGAACAGCTGGGATTTGTCGGAGGTCAGTACGTCGCAACGACCGGATTCCAGCGACTTGGCGCTTTCGTCGGAGGTGTCGAAGGTGATTGGGGTGTACTTCAGGCCGTTGCCGCGGAAGTAATCGGAAACGTTCAGTTCGGTGGTGGTACCGGCCTGGATGCAGATGGTTGCACCGTCCAGTTCCTTGGCGCTTTTGACGCCCAGTTTGTTGTTTACCAGGAAGCCGATGCCATCGTAGTAGGTGATGAAACCAGGGAATTTCAGGCCCATGCCCGCGTCACGGGAGCTGGTCATGGTGGTGTTGCGCGACAGGATGTCGATTTCGCCGGATTGCAGCGCGGTGAAGCGCTCCTTGGCGTTCAACTGGCTGAACTTGACCTTGGTCGCGTCGCCGAAGACAGCCGCCGCTACTGCGCGGCAGTAGTCAGCATCGATACCCACGATCTTGCCGGTGGAATCCGGAACCGAGAAGCCTGGCAGGCCATCGCTGACGCCACACTGCACGAAGCCTTTCTTCATCACTGCATCCAGGGTTGCACCCGCCTGGGCAAACCCGCTGACACCGAGTACCGCGGCTGCAGTCACGATAGCCAGGGTGGATTTCAACATCTTCATTCAAAACCTCCAGTTTTGCTCTTGTTGTGTCGGAGCGTGAGTCCAGTCGCACCCTTTTGAGGCGTAGTCGACCCGTGTTGGCTTTTTTTGGGGTCAACCGACGTAAGACATCAGCTATGAGTCTAGTAGGAGAAAATCCACGTTTTGGAAAACTCACTCTCACCAGTCGGCCGAACGGGGCTGTAGCCCTTTCACGTTCGCGAAGCCCCGTAGCGGCCCTTGGCGAACATCCATCACCGGATTCATTGCTATCCCACAGTCGGCAGTACACTGATAGTGTTACCGCCGGGCGCGAGATGTGTTGCACCGCTTCTCCATAGCAAAGCCCGTACCACACCGCCCGCGGAAGCGCTTCAGCTGCAGGTCAATAGCAAAACTTGTACCCTTGCGACATCTTCTTAACGGATCAACCTGACGCGCACTTGGAACACGCACTTAATGAGCGCGCACGCACAACATTGGAGCAGCCATGACCAACCCCTTGATTCTTGAACCCGTCAAGACCGCAGACGCCTGCGTCATCTGGCTGCATGGCCTGGGCGCCGACCGCTATGACTTCCTGCCGGTGGCCGAAGCGCTACAGGAAAGCCTGCTGAGCACCCGCTTCGTTTTGCCCCAGGCACCGAGCCGCGCCGTGACCATCAATGGCGGTTACGAGATGCCGAGCTGGTATGACATATTGGCCATGAGCCCGGCGCGCGCGATCAATCGCGAACAACTTGAAGAGTCTGCCAACTGGATCATCGAATTGATTGAGGCGCAGCGAGCCTGCGGAATAGACGCCTCGCGGATTTTCCTGGCAGGGTTTTCCCAGGGCGGTGCCGTGGTGTTCCACACCGCGTTTCTGAAGTGGCAGGGACCACTGGGTGGCATCGTTGCCCTTTCTACTTATGCACCGACCTTCAGCGATGAACTGGAGTTGTCCGCCAGCCAGCAGCGCATTCCGGTGCTGACGATGCACGGCCAGTATGACGACGTGGTGCAAAACTCGATGGGACGCAGCGCCTACGAGCACTTGAAGCTGCGTGGTGTCACCGTGACATGGCAGGAATACCCAATGGGTCACGAAGTGTTACCCGAAGAAATTCGCGACATCGGCACCTGGCTCGCCGAGCGCTTGCGCTGAGCGTTCAGGATTAAAAGCGCCCTTTGATCCATCCCCCTACGCCGCGCCCGGTTCTTGCATTACACTGGCCGGCGTACATTCCTTAACCAATTGATGAGATGACCGTGCTCAAAGCACTCAAGAAAATGTTCGGTAAAAGCGAGACTGAGCAACTCGCGCCAGTTCCCAGCGCTGCGTCTCACGCTCCCGGCCACCGCACCGACGGTAATCAGTCTGAACGGGCCGCCCCCACCGCGGCACCCGAGCATGAGCCGAAGACCGCACAAACTGCCCAGCCTGCGGCGATAACCCCCCCGGAACAGCCACGCAGCGAAACGCCGAAACCCGCCAAACCGCGCCGTGAACCCAAGCCGAAGGCGCCGGTCATCCCATGGACACTCGAAGACTTCGTCGTCGAACCCCAGGAAGGCAAAACCCGCTTCCACGATTTCAAACTCGCCCCTGAGCTGATGCACGCCATCCAGGACCTGGGCTTCCCGTATTGCACGCCGATCCAGGCCCAGGTGCTGGGCTTCACCCTCGCGGGCAAAGACGCCATTGGCCGCGCCCAGACCGGTACCGGCAAAACCGCTGCGTTCCTGATCTCGATCATCACCCAGCTGCTGCAAACCCCGCCGCCGAAAGAGCGCTACATGGGTGAGCCGCGGGCGCTGATCATCGCACCGACCCGCGAACTGGTGGTGCAGATCGCCAAGGACGCCGCCGACCTGACCAAGTACACCGGCCTCAACGTCATGACGTTCGTCGGCGGCATGGACTTCGACAAGCAACTCAAGCACCTCGAAGCCCGCCACTGCGACATCCTCGTGGCCACACCGGGCCGTCTGCTGGACTTCAACCAGCGCGGCGACGTGCATCTGGACATGGTCGAAGTGATGGTACTGGACGAAGCCGACCGCATGCTCGACATGGGCTTCATCCCGCAAGTACGCCAGATCATTCGCCAGACGCCACCGAAGTCCGAGCGTCAGACGCTGCTGTTCTCCGCGACCTTCACCGAAGACGTGATGAACCTGGCCAAGCAATGGACCACCGACCCGTCGATCGTCGAGATCGAGTCGCAGAACGTGGCCAGCGAAAACGTCGAGCAGCACATCTACGCGGTGGCCGGTGCAGACAAATACAAACTGCTCTACAACCTGGTCAACGACAATGGTTGGGAGCGGGTCATCGTGTTCGCCAACCGCAAGGATGAAGTGCGACGCATCGAAGAACGCCTGGTGCGCGACGGCATCAACGCCGCGCAACTGTCCGGCGACGTGCCGCAGCACAAGCGCATCAAGACCCTGGAAGGCTTCCGCGAAGGCAAGATCCGCGTGCTGGTGGCCACCGACGTGGCCGGCCGCGGCATCCACATCGACGGCATCAGCCACGTGATCAACTTCACCCTGCCAGAAGTGCCGGACGACTACGTGCACCGCATCGGTCGTACCGGTCGCGCCGGTGCCGACGGTGTGTCCATCAGCTTTGCCGGTGAAGACGACTCCTACCAGCTACCGTCCATCGAAGAACTGCTGGGGCGCAAGATCAGTTGTGAAACGCCACCGACGCATCTGTTGCGGGCGGTTGAGCGCAAGCGTCCTCATTAAGCGACGCTGAAAAGACAAGCGCAGCCGGAAACGGACTGCGCTTTTTTTTCGCCCGGCTTTTTTTCAACAGGAGCTTGCTGTAGATATCTAAAAGTCCATAATAGACAAATTAGTTTACTTCCAGCTCCGGAGCCGACCATGTCCAGTACGCCTCAAGTGATCCCCCAAGCCCAGGCTCGCGAGCTACTGACGCAGGTCGACGTGCCGCAGATCCTGCGCAAACTGTTCCGCGACCTGGCCGCCGGGCAAGCAGTGCAACCGGCGCAGCAACTGGTGGAATTCCCCCAGGGCGCCGGCGACTTCATCAATTACCTGGGCGTGTTGGCCGAAGACGGCGTGTACGGGATCAAGACTTCGCCGTACATCGTCCGTGAACAGGG
Organism: Pseudomonas sp. IT-196MI5; assembly: GCF_949767415.1. Lineage (NCBI taxonomy): Bacteria > Pseudomonadati > Pseudomonadota > Gammaproteobacteria > Pseudomonadales > Pseudomonadaceae > Pseudomonas > Pseudomonas sp. IT-196MI5. The sequence continues at coordinate 170,605 of NZ_CATKPZ010000022.1, read as the reverse complement.
GCCATTGGTGACGGCATGGACACTGCTGATGTCGATGCAAACCGGCCAGCCGCTGTTGCTGTGCGATGCGGGCGAACTGACCACGGCCCGCACCGCCGCGACCACCGCCGTGGCGGTCGACGCCCTCGCGCCGCTCACAGCCAGGCGCCTGGCCATCATCGGCAGCGGCAAAGTGGCCCAGGCGCACCTGCATTACGTGAAAGGCCTGCGCGACTGGCAGAGCATCAGCCTGTATTCGCCGAGCCTGAGCGAAGATGCCAAAACCGTGAGCCTGCTGAAAAACATCGAGCCACGCCTGAACATCGTCGACAGTCGCGAAGCTGCTGTTCAGGACGCCGACGTGATCATGCTCTGCACCTCATCCGCCGGCCCTGTGATCGACCCGTCTCACTTACGCAAACCGGCGCTGATCACCTCCATCAGCACCAACGCGCCACGCGCCCACGAAGTGCCGCCGCAGAGCCTCAATGACATGCGGGTGTTCTGCGACTATCGTCTGACCACTCCGGGTTCGGCCGGTGAAATGCTGATCGCCGCCGAACGGCACGGCTGGGACAGGAGCGCGATTATCGGCGACCTGCCCGACCTGCTAAGCGAAAAAGTCCTGCGCCCTGATTACGATCGTCATGTGTTTTTCCGCTCCATCGGCCTGGGCCTGGAAGACATTGCGCTGGCCAACGCGATCTATCGCCTGTCCCGCTGACACCACCACTCACCTGTGGGAGCGAGCCTGCTCGCGAATACGATCTTTCATTCAACATAGATGTTGACTGACCTGACGCTTTCGCGAGCAGGCTCGCTCCCACAGAAAATGTCTACACCATTGGCATTTACGCCCCAACAGGAGACGTTCATGAGCCAGGCAGATTTCATTATCATCGGCGGCGGGATTGCCGGCGCGTCCACCGGTTTCTGGCTGTCGCAGCACGGCCGCGTGATCGTGCTCGAACGCGAATCCTATCCGGCCTATCACTCCACCGGCCGGTCGGCCGCGCTGTACACCGCGGCCTACGGCACCCCGCAAGTTCGCGCATTGACTCTGGCCAGCCGGGACTTTTTCGACAACCCGCCCAGCGGTTTCTGCGAACACCCGCTGCTGACTCCGCGTGGCGAAATGACCGTGGACTTCACCGGTGACCCGGACGAGCTGAACAGGCAATACCAGAGCGCAAAAACCACGGTGCCAGAGATGCAATTGCTCGGCGTCGACGAGGCCTGCAAGCGGGTGCCGATCCTGCGCCGGGAAAAGGTCCACGGCGCCATCTACGACCCGACCGCCAGCGACATCGACACCGATGCCCTGCACCAGGGCTATTTACGCGGTATCCGCCGCAACCTGGGCGAAGTGCATACCGACAGCGAAGTCGTCAGCCTGAGCCACGACGGCCAAGGCACATGGCATGTCCAGACCGGCAACCAGACGTACAGCGCGCCGATCATCATCAACGCCGCCGGCGCGTGGGCCGACAAGGTCGGTGAATTGGCCGGCGCCAAGCCCCTGGGCCTGCAACCGAAACGTCGTGCCGCGTTCATCTTCGCCGGCCCCGAAGGCGTGGACATCCACCATTGGCCGATGCTGGTCAGCCTCGACGAATCCTTCTACATGAAACCCGACGCCGGGATGTTCCTCGGCTCGCCGGCCAACGCCGACCCGGTGGAACCCCACGACGTGCAGCCCGAAGAGCTGGACATTGCCATGGGCATCTACCAGATCGAAGAGGCCACGACCTTGACCATTCGCCGCCCGACCCGCACCTGGGCCGGCCTGCGCAGCTTCGTCAGCGACGGCGACTTGCTGTCCGGTTTCGATCCACTAGTGCCGGGGCTGTTCTGGGTCGCGGCACAGGGCGGTTATGGCATCCAGACCTCGCCGGCCATGGGCCAGGCCAGCGCGGCACTGGTACGCGGTGCAGCGTTGCCCGAGTCGCTCAGCCATTTCGGGCTGAATGCCGAAATGCTCTCCCCTGCCCGCCTCGGCTCATCCTGATCCTCAGGTGACGCGCCCACACGATTACGGCACACTTTCAGAGCCCCTTTGATGGGGCGCTGACGCTGCCTGGAGCTCCACTGTATGAACGCCCCCGAAAAAGACTCGGTCCCGAACACTGCGGCGCTGGATAACTTCCGGGCGATCGCCGATGCCATCGCCACACTGTTCTTTCCCCACGCCGAAGTGGTGCTGCACGACCTGCGTACACAAAAGGTCGACTACATCGCCAACAACCTGTCCAAACGGGAAATCGGCGACGACTCGGCGCTGGAAGACATGCTCAGCGACGATGTCAGCGAACGAAACATCGGGCCGTACGAAAAGCTCAACTGGGATGGCCAGAAGATTCGCAGCCTCAGCACGGTGCTACGGGACAGCGAGGGTCATCCGCTGGCGGTGCTGTGCATCAACCTGAATATTTCGTTGTTTGAAAATGCCAAGGCCGCTTTGGACCTGTTCCTGTCGCCGACCAAGCTGATCCCGCAACCGGATTCACTGTTCCGCGATGACTGGCAGGAACGGATCAACACCTTCCTCCACGCCTGGCTGCGCGAGCGCCAGCTGAGCCTGAATCTGCTGACCCGCGACCACAAGCGTGAACTGGTGCTGGCGTTGCACGCCGAAGGCGCGTTCAAGGGCAAAAGTGCGTCGAACTACGTGGCCAATGTGCTGAACATGGGCCGGGCGACGGTGTACAAGCATTTGAAGGAATTGAAGGGCTAGGCCCTGAAATTTGTATTGTTTGATCTGGCCTCATCGCGAGCAGGCTCGCTCCTACGATGGATCGGCGTACACCGTACCCTGTAGGAGCGAGCCTGCTCGCGATGGCGGACCATCAGTCGCCGTAGATGTCGGACTTGAAATACTTGTCCGAAATCTTCTGGTACTCACCATTGGCGCGAATGCCATCAATGGCCGTGTTCAGCTCGCTGACCAACTCGGTATTGCCCTTGCGCACGGCAATCCCGGCCCCCTCGCCCACATACTTCGGATCTTTCAGCTCCGGCCCGACGAAGGCGTAACCCTTGCCACGCGGCATCGACAGGAAATCATTGAGCGGAATGGTGTCGGCAAAAATCGCGTCGAGGCGACCGGCGGCCAGGTCCATGTAGATTTCTTCGTTGTTGCTGTAGCGCTTGACGTTGATGCCCTTGGGCTCGAACACCTCGGTGGCGTAACGGTCGGTGGTAGTGGCGCGCTGCACGCCGACGGTCTTGCCCTTGAGGCTGGCGTACTGGTCATCCACCACCGCGTCATCCTTCATCACCAGACGCGACGAAGTGAAATAGTACTTGTGGGTGAAGTCCACCGACTTCTTGCGGTCTTCGTTGATGGTCATGGACGACAGCGCCATGTCGATTTTCTTCACTTTCAGGGAAGGAATCAGACCGTCGAACTCGCCTTCGACCCACACACACTTGGCCTTCATCTGCGCACACAGGGCATTGCCGATGTCATAGTCGAAACCGACGATTTCGCCTTTGTCGGTTTTCGAGGCGAACGGCGGGTAAGCGGCTTCAATGCCGATGCGCAGGGTTTTCTCGGCGGCGAATACAGAACTGCACGCCAACAGGCTCAAGGCCAGACCGGTGATGAGGGGGAACTTCTTCATGTTCGTTTTCTCGCGGTTGTTGTTGGTTTGGCAAGACAGAAGAAAAAGCTGAAACGGGGTGGAAACCTTTTTTGTACTTATAATTCCATACTGGACTTTTATGTATTAGGCGTCAATCAGGCAAATGCAGCCTGTGCCGGCCGATGGTCGGGTGGCGGTTCTGCAAGGTATTGGGTGAGTCAGATGGCCCCTTCGCGAGCAAGCCCGCTCCCACAGTTGATCTGGTTGAACACAAATGTTGTGTACGACGCAGAACCCTGTGGGAGCGGGCTTGCCCGCGAAGACGGACTAAAGAACACCGCAGGAACTACTGCTTCCAGCGATCCGCCGCCGCATGATCACTGTCACGCCCCTCGACCCAGCGCGGCCCGTCACTGGTGTTTTCTTTTTTCCAGAACGGCGCACGGGTTTTCAGGTAATCCATGACAAAGGCGCAGGCGTCGAATGCCGCCTGACGATGGGCGCTGGCCGCGCCGACGAAGACAATCGGCTCGCCCGGTTCCAGTGCGCCGACGCGGTGCAGCACTTCCAGCTTGAGCAGCGGCCAGCGCTGCTCGGCCTCGGTGGCGATCTTGCCGAGGGCTTTTTCGGTCATGCCGGGATAATGCTCGAGGAACATCCCAGCCACATCGAGGCCGTCGTTGAAGTCGCGCACATAGCCGACAAAACTCACCACCGCCCCCACGCCGACGTTGGCGTCGTGCATGGCGTTGACCTCGGCACCCGGGTCGAACGGCGTGGACTGCACGCGAATGGCCATGGTTCAGCCTCCGGTCACAGTCGGGAAGAACGCCACTTCATCGCCCTCGCTGACCGGCTCGTCGAGCTGGCAGAGGTCTTCGTTGCGGGCGCACATCAGGTTTTGCTCGCTCAATACCTCGGCACCGTCACGCTGGACCAACAATGCGCGAACGTCGTCGACGGTGGCAAAATCGCCTTGAACCTTCACCGAGTCCAGCCCCAGCGCTTCACGATAACGAGCGAAAAATTTCACGGTAACGTTCATGACGGCTCCGCCTGGAAATGACCACTCTTGCCACCGACCTTCTCCAGCAGACGCACGCTTTCGATGGTCATGCCGCGGTCCACGGCCTTGCACATGTCGTAGATGGTCAGCGCGGCGACACTGGCAGCGGTCAGCGCCTCCATCTCGACGCCGGTCTGCCCGGACAGCTTGCAGCGCGCCACGATGCGCACCGAATCGTCGCCTTCGGCACTGAGCTCGACCTTGACGCCGGTCAGCATCAGCGGATGGCACAGGGGAATCAGATCGCTGGTTTTCTTCGCTGCCTGAATGCCGGCAATGCGCGCCACGGCAAACACATCACCCTTGGGGTGGCCGCCACTGACGATCATCTGCAGGGTTTCGGGCAGCATGCGCACCAGCGCCTGGGCGGTCGCCTCACGGAACGTCACGGCTTTTTCAGTGACGTCGACCATGTTGGCGCGACCTTGGGAATCGAGATGAGTCAGCACGGGATTACTCCTGATCAGGAGCGTCGATTGTAAACCTGCGGGTCAATTATTCGCACGCCTGATTATCGGACGGACGCTTTCCTGTAGGAGCTGGCTTGCCAGCGAAGGGTGCCTTGAGGCTTGCGTTGAACTCGAGGCCGTCTTCGCTGGCAAGCCAGCTCCTACAAGGTTTTGTGTCGGGCACAAAAAACCGGGCGACCTCGCGGCCGCCCGGTTCCGGTGGACAGTTACAAATGCGATTCGGCGTATTCGGCCAGGATCGAGCGTGGTACCCCTTGCAGGGTGATGTGCACCCCGTTCGGGAAGTCCTTGAAGCGTTCAGTGAGGTAGGTCAGCCCGGAGCTGGTCGCGGACAGGTAAGGGGTGTCGATCTGTGCCAGGTTGCCCAGGCACACCACTTTGGAACCGGCGCCGGCACGGGTGATGATGGTTTTCATCTGGTGCGGCGTGAGGTTCTGGCATTCGTCGATCAAAATCAGGCTCTGCTGGAAGCTGCGGCCCCGGATGTAGTTGAGGGATTTGAACTGCAATGGCACTTTGCTGAGGATGTAGTCGACGCTGCCATGGGTGCTTTCGTCATCCATGTGCAAGGCTTCGAGGTTGTCGGTGATGGCGCCCAGCCACGGCTCCATTTTTTCCGCCTCGGTGCCGGGCAGGAAGCCGATTTCCTGGTCCAGGCCCTGCACGCTACGGGTGGCGATGATGCGGCGATAACGTTTGCTGACCATGGTCTGCTCGATCGCAGCGGCCAGCGCCAGGATGGTTTTACCCGAACCCGCGGCACCCGACAGGTTGACCAGGTGGATGTCCGGATCGAGCAAGGCGTATAGCGCCAGGCTCTGATAGATATCACGCGGTTTCAGGCCCCAGGCTTCCTGGTGCAGCAGCGGTTCCTGGTGCAGGTCGAGGATCAGCAAACGGTCTTCTTCGATCTCCTTGATCCAGCCGACAAAGCCCTGTTCATCAATGATGAATTCGTTGATGTGCACCGCTGGCAGGTTGTCGATCAATTGCACCTGATGCCAGGTGCGGCCGTGGTCCTGACGGGTTTCGACCTTGCTCACGCGGTCCCAGAAAGAGCCGGTCATGTTGTGGTAGCCGTTGGGCAGCAAGGACACGTCGTCGACCAGTTGGTCGGTGCTGTAGTCCTCGGCCTCAATCCCGCAGGCGCGCGCCTTGAGGCGCATGTTGATGTCTTTGGTGACCAGCACCACGGGCTTTTTCGGGTCGCGCGCGTGCAGGTCGATCAGTTGGTTGATGATTCTGTTGTCGTTCAGGTGCTCGGGCAGAATCAGATTCGGCTCGGTATTCCTGCTCATCAGAATTGACAGTAAACCCTTGGGTCCGCTTTTGCCACGCTGGATCGGCACACCCTGCTCGACATCCTCGGGTGAGGCATCGCCCAGGGTCTTGTCGATCAGGCGGATCGCCTGGCGGCATTCGGCGGCAACGCTGTGATGCCCGCTCTTGAGCTTGTCGAGCTCCTCAAGCACGGTCATCGGGATGGCGACGTGGTGTTCTTCGAAGTTGAGCAGCGCGTTTGGATCGTGAATCAATACGTTGGTATCGAGTACATACAGGATTGGCTGGTTGGAAGAAGAGCTACGTCCGTGATCATCCATACTCGGTCACCTTTGTGGGAGCCATTCGACGCAATACCTTGACGGTGCTGCGCCTCGAAGTGACTGCCGAATACACCTGCGGGGACTCAAGTGTTCTGCCTACATAGCTGGGTCTTGGGAGACGCCACCTGTGTTGCAGGTTTCGGCGGTCTGTCTTCGTAATACTCCAAAACGTGTGACAGAAAAAAGTACTTTGACGCTTTTTTGAAGTTTATTTTTCAGAATGACCAATAACACTTGGCGGACTGCCATCACCCGTTTACAGTCGTAAGTCAACCTGCAACGAACTCCCCTCAAAAATCACCAAAAACCCAATGTTTACGGGTTTTTGAGGCTCAGCGAAACGCATCCTGGCAATCTTCCCAGCCGATTCCGACAGGCGCCGTTTGCGTGACCAGCCACGGCAACGCCGTTTTCACCCCATCCTGCTTCACATTGAAATTGATCACCCCGTGCCGCCACAGCAGCATCAGGGTCAGCACCCGTTGCGCACTCGGGTTGCCCTTGAGTTTGCCGGCGCCATCCTGGGCGTCGATGTCCCAAAGCGCTACCTGCAACCCCTGAGTCTTGAAGAAACCCTCGGCATCGGAACGGCGCTGGCCATCCGGCGGACGGAACAGTGGCACGTAGTTCTCCGGCAGCTTGCTTTTCACCAGTTCGGCGCTGCGGCGCAACGAGTCCTGCCAGTCCTGCCAGTAGCTGTGGGAGCGGAATTCCCAGCCTTGTACGCCAATGCACTGGGTCGAGTAGGTCGCTTGCAGGTTGCTTACCGAATACTCGGCCAAACGGGCCTGGATGTCCTTGCCGAGGACGAAGAATGTCCCGCTCATGTTCGACTTGCGCAGGTACTCGGTGACCCAGGCGGTATTGTCCGGTGCAGCGTTGGCGGCGCTGTCGAAAGTCAGCAGAAACAGCCGGTCATGCATCTCGTCGCCGCTGCGCTCGTAGTCGCCAAAACGATCGACTTCGCTGCTGGTTTGCGGGAACAGCGCGGCCTTGCGCAACTGCTCGTCCAGGTATTGGGTGTGAAACACACGGCTCGGCTCGGCCCACTTGATGTAGTAACTGTCTGCGCTGACCTGGAACCTGGCGGCCTGTTCGTGCAGGGTCGGCATGTCTTCGACCAGAAAACAGAAGGAGGCATCCTGGTCGCAGCTCTGTTGGGCGAAGTTGTAGTTGGCCAGCAACCGTTGCCACAGACGCTGGCGAACCCGGTTGACCGACTCCAGATTGATCGTGCGCAAGCCCAGGCGCTGGGCCAGGGCGGGTTCATCCAGTGACTCGCTGGCCAATAGCACACTGGAAAACATGAGGATCTCGGCCCTCGATGCCACGTCGAACAGGGTCGGGTTGCCGAGTTTTTCCGGCCAGGTGCTGCGATCGAGCGTCGCCACATCGCCAGGTGCCGCGAGGGCGCCGAAACTCAGTAGCCAGATCGAGATGAGAAAAGCGATACGCAATGGGATGTCTCCAGAACAAAACCCGCGCGGCACTATAGCTGATCCACACTCAACTCCCGCAGCAACACTGAACCACTGTGGGAGCGAGCTTGCTCGCGATAGCAGTAGTTCAGGCACCATCTTTGGTGAATGTCATACCGCAATCGCGAGCAAGCTCGCTCCCACAGGGTTTTATGCAAGCCACCGGCCATCACCTATGGATGCCATAGCTGGAGTCAACACGAACAACCCCCTAGAATCGCCGCCACGATTAAAGGAGACGACTTCATGCTGATGGTGATTTCACCCGCCAAGACCCTCGACTATGAAACACCGCCGGCGACCCAGCGCTTCACTCAGCCGCAGTACCTCGACCACTCCCAGGAGTTGATCCTGCAATTGCGCGAACTGACGCCCGCACAGATCAGCGAATTGATGCACGTCTCCGACAAGATCGGCGGGCTGAACGCCGCGCGTTTCGGCAGCTGGACGCCTGCGTTCACCCCGGAAAACGCCAAGCAGGCGCTGCTGGCCTTCAAGGGCGATGTGTACACCGGCATGAATGCGCAAACCCTCAGCGAAGCCGATTTCGATTACGCCCAAAAACACCTGCGCATGCTCTCGGGCCTCTACGGCCTGCTGCGTCCGCTGGATCTGATGCAACCCTACCGCCTGGAAATGGGCACCAGGCTGGCCAACGCCCGTGGCAAGGATCTGTATGCCTTCTGGGGCACGCGCATCAGCGAATGGCTGAACGAAGCCTTGCTCGATCAAGGCGATGACGTGCTGCTCAACCTGGCGTCCAACGAGTATTTCTCAGCGGTCAAACGCAACGCCTTGAACGCGCGCATCATCAATACCGAATTCAAGGACCTGAAGAACGGCCAGTACAAGATCATCAGCTTCTACGCAAAAAAGGCCCGCGGCTTGATGAGTCGCTTCGTCATCGAAGAACGCATCAACGACCCGGCCACCCTCAAGCAGTTCGACGTTCAAGGCTATCGCTACAGCGCCGAACAATCCAAACCGGACAATCTGGTGTTTCTTCGCGATCACGCACCAGAGTGATGCATCCAGTCGGCGCACGACCTCCACATCCCCTCGTGCGCTGACCCTTGATTCACTTCAACCTTCCCAGCCATTTCGCCACTTTTATGGCGCCAAAAAAACATCGACCTATTTTCTAACTTTAGTTTCACTCGACTTCGAACATTTTTTTGCGTAGTGGCACTGACTTTTTTTAACAGTAGTGGCAAAAAAATATCCTACCCAATGATCCGCCTATATATAAAGGGCGAAACGGCAAGTGCTATCAATTTGAGAGCAGTGCCATCTCTCTCAGTATTTCAAGAAATTTCAGATTTCACGATGAGCGGACCGGAACTATGTCCAAACGCGCCGCTCATACCACCGGTAACGATTCTCGCCGAACGTGTACGAGATAACTTACGCAGATAAGCGATTCATGTAGCGAAGTTGAAACACTAACTTGCGCTGAATAATCACTGATTTGGACAATAGCGATCTGACAGGAGATAACGCGGTATGACTATCCCCTACAAGGCCACGGCAGCGCCCCTATAAACGTGCTCACCCGAGCACCCAACCGCTTGATCCACAGGCTTTTCGCCTGACATCAAGCGTGCAAGGCCGTTGCACCTGCATCCTTCTGAAAGGAGGATCGGCTGCATAACAGGGCAAATCATAACAACAAGGCCTAGTTGCGCACACCTTGAGTGCATTTATTTAGACACTCGTAACTTATATGCCAGCACAGGGCATCGTTGTGCCTGTAAGGCACACTTGCGAGTGCACTAAAACACGCTGAACACCCTTAACTCCGGCCATCTAAATGGCTTGATGTATACAGGCTTGATAACAGAGAGGTAATTGCGATGCGCATCAGCATTTTTGGTTTGGGTTACGTCGGCGCGGTATGTGCCGGTTGCCTGTCTGCACGGGGCCATGACGTCGTAGGCGTCGATGTGGCCAAAGACAAGATCGATATGATCAACGCCGGTAAATCGCCGATCGTTGAACCGGGCCTGGGCGAACTTCTGGCCCAAGGCATCCAGACAGGTCGTCTGCGTGGCACCACCAACTTCGCCGAGGCGATTCGCGACACCGATCTGTCGATGATCTGCGTGGGCACGCCGAGCAAGAAGAACGGCGATCTGGAACTGAACTACATCGAGGCCGTGTGCCGCGAAATCGGTTTTGTCCTGCGTGACAAGACCACCCGCCACACCATCGTCGTGCGCAGCACCGTGCTGCCGGGCACCGTGGCCAACGTGGTCATCCCGATTCTCGAAGACTGCTCCGGCAAGAAGGCCGGCGTTGATTTCGGCGTGGCCGTGAACCCTGAGTTCCTGCGCGAAAGCACCGCCATCGCCGACTACGACCAGCCGCCAATGACCGTCATCGGCGAATTCGACAAAGCGTCCGGTGACGTTCTGCAATCGCTGTACGAAGAGCTCGACGCACCGATCATCCGCAAGGACATCGCCGTCGCCGAGATGATCAAGTACACCTGCAACGTGTGGCACGCCACCAAGGTCACCTTCGCCAACGAGATCGGCAACATCGCCAAGGCGGTCGGCGTCGACGGTCGCGAAGTGATGGACGTGGTCTGCCAGGACAAGACCCTCAACCTGTCCCAGTACTACATGCGCCCGGGCTTCGCCTTCGGTGGCTCGTGCCTGCCAAAAGACGTGCGTGCCCTGACCTACCGCGCCGGTTCCCTGGATGTGGAAGCGCCGCTGCTCAACTCGCTGATGCGCAGCAACGAATCCCAGGTGCAGAACGCTTTCGACATCGTTTCCAGCCACGACAAACGCAAAGTCGCCCTGCTGGGCCTGAGCTTCAAGGCCGGTACCGACGACCTGCGTGAAAGCCCGCTGGTTGACCTGGCGGAAATGCTGATCGGCAAGGGCTACGACCTGAGCATCTACGACAGCAACGTCGAGTACGCCCGCGTTCACGGTGCGAACAAGGACTACATCGAGTCGAAGATCCCTCACGTCTCGTCCTTGCTGAACTCCGATTTCGACGCGGTGATCAACAACTCCGACGTGATCATCCTCGGCAACCGTGACGAGAAATTCCGCGCCCTGGTGCAGGACGTTCCACACGGCAAGCAGGTGATCGACCTGGTTGGTTTCATGTCCAAGGCCACCAGCACGAATAGCCGGGCTGAAGGTATCTGCTGGTAACGCGGTATCTGTAGGAGCTGCCGCAGGCTGCGATCTTTTGGCGCCGGCGTGATTGCTGAAGATCAAAAGATCGCAGGCTTCGCCAGCTCCTACAGGGATTCTGGCGTCACCCAGAGCGGGTGCCGCCAGTTTTCACAGGCCTGCCTTAACCCCATCGGGCCACCCCAAAGGCTCGCCCGAGATCGAGACGGATGCAGATTATGCACAGGCTAAAACACGGCCTACTCCAGGCCGCCGGTTGGCTGTTCTACCTGAGTTTACTGATGGGCCTCGCCATGGCGTTGCCCGTGTCCACGTTCGACTCCGAGTCGAAGGACTTCATTTTCCTGATTGGCGCCGTGGGTATCTGGCGCTATTCGATGGGTGCCACGCACTTTGTGCGCGGCATGATCTTTCTGTACATCGTCTACCCCTACCTGCGACGCAAAGTGCGCAAGCTGGGTAAAGCGGCTGACCCATCCCATGTGTTCCTGATGGTCACCAGTTTCCGTATCGACGCCCTGACCACTGCGCAGGTCTACAGCTCGGTAATCCGCGAAGCCATCGACTGCGGCCTGCCGACCACCGTGGTCTGCTCCATCGTGGAAATGTCCGATGAGCTGCTGGTGAAAAGCCTGTGGAACCGGATGAACCCGCCGTCCCGGGTCAAGCTCGACTTCGTGCGCATTCCCGGCACCGGCAAACGCGATGGCCTGGCCTACGGCTTCCGCGCCATCTCCCGGCACCTGCCGGATGATCGCGCCGTGGTCGCAGTGATCGATGGCGACACCGTGCTGGCCGAAGGCGTGGTGCTCAAGACCGTGCCGTGGTTCCAGATGTTCGGCAACGTCGGTGGCCTGACCACCAACGAGTTCTGCGAAGTGCGCGGCGGCTACATCATGAGCGAATGGCACAAGCTGCGTTTTGCCCAGCGCCACATCAACATGTGCTCGATGGCCTTGTCCAAGCGCGTGCTGACCATGACCGGCCGCATGTCGGTGTTCCGCGCCACCGTGGTCACCAACCCGGACTTCATCGCCGACGTGGAAAGCGACTCGCTGCAACACTGGCGCCTGGGTCGCTTCAAGTTCCTTACCGGCGATGACAAGTCGAGCTGGTTCAGCCTGATGCGCCTGGGCTACGACACGTTCTACGTGCCCGACGCGGCGATCAACACCGTTGAACACCCGCCGGAAAAGAGCTTCATCAAGGCCAGCCGCAAACTGATGTTCCGCTGGTACGGCAACAACCTGCGGCAGAACTCCCGTGCCCTGGGCCTGGGGATCAAACGCCTCGGCGTGTTCACTTCGGTGGTGCTGTTCGACCAGCGCGTGTCGATGTGGACCTCGCTGCTGGGCCTGACCGTGGCGTTGATCGCCAGCTTCAAGTACGGCACCGCGTTCATCCTGGTGTACCTGCTGTGGATCGGCATCACCCGGTTCATCCTGACCTTGTTGCTGTCGTGCTCCGGACACCGGATCGGCCCGGCCTACCCGGCGATTCTCTATTACAACCAGATCGTCGGCGCGCTGGTGAAGATCTACGTGTTCTTCCGCCTCGATCAACAGTCCTGGACTCGCCAGCCCACTTCTCTGACCCGTGATCTCGCCAGCTTTCAACGTTGGTTCAACACCTGGTCGTCTCGGACCATGACCTTCTCTGCCGGCAGCATTTTTGTCGCCGTGCTGCTGTTGATGGTCTGACCGAACTCGCCTGAATTAACTAGGAAAACGCCCCCTATGAATACCGCCGTCAACGCCAACGTAGTGCATGAATCCGAAGCCCAGCGCCAACACGCCCGCGTGAAAATCCCGGCCAAGTTGCGTTTCTTCGGCCCCGACCGGACGCCGGTCGAAGCCCGGGTGATCGACCTGTCCGCCGGTGGCCTGGCGTTCAACGCCGGTCAATTGCCGCTGAAGATCGGTGACGTGTACAAGGCCCGCCTGCAATTCCTCATCGACAACCTCGGCCTGGCCATTGACGTCGAATTGCAGGTCCGCTCCTTCGACCGCCAGACCGGACGCGCCGGCTGCCAGTTCCAGAACCTGGAACCACGGGACATCTCGACCCTGCGCCACCTGATCACTTCGCACCTGGCTGGCGACATCGTCAGCGTGGGTGAAATGCTGGCGACCCTGCAGCGCGACAACTTCACCAAGGCGCGCAAGATGAAGGACGGCGGCCACGGCATGACCGCGTTCGGCCGCCTGAAAGCCGTGACCTTCAGCCTGGGGGTCTTCGTTGTCGGCCTGACTGCATTCGGCTTTGTTTTCAAATCGGTGTACGGCATGTACTTCGTCAGCCACGCCCAGGCCGGTCTGGTCAGCGTGCCGGGCGTGAACATCACCATGCCCCGCGACGGCACCGTGCAGAGCCTGGTGAAAGCCGACGGCGTGGCCGCCAAGGGCGCACCGCTGGCGACCTTCAGCACCAGCATGCTCGACGTGCTCAAGGGCCATCTGGACGAAGACCAACTGGCCCCGGCCAAGGTTGCAGAACTGTTCGGCAAGCAGATGACCGGCACCCTGACCTCGCCGTGCGACTGCACCGTGGCCCAGCAAATGGTCGCCAACGGTCAGTACGCCAGCAAGGGTGACGTGATCTTCCAACTGGTGCCGCGTAACAGCGAAGCCAATGTTGAAGCGCGCTTCTCCTATCGCCAGTTCGGCGACGTGCGCCCGGGTACTTCGGTGCGCTTCCAGATCGCCGGCGAAGACAAGAGCCGCACCGGCAAGATCGTCAGCAGCACCAGCCTGAAAAGCGCCGATCTGTCCTCGGACATCCGCGTGCTGATCCAGCCGGACGAGACCCTGGACAGCTCCCTCGCCGGCCGCCCGGTGGAAGTCAACAGCGACCGTGGCCCGAACCTGAACTGGCTGATCGACAAAGCCATGGCTGTCGGTCTTTAAGTCGAGGACATGCCTGTGACTATCACAAAAATCTCGAACACACCGCCATCCCTGTGGGAGCGAGCCTGCTCGCGATGGGATCGACGCGGTCTGTCTGATGTACCGAGTTGCTTGCATCGCGAGCAGGCTCACTCCTACATGGGAACAGTGTGTGCCTTGGCATTGGCGGTGAGCCTGGCCGGTTGTGCCGGCCTGCCCGACCAGCGCCTGGCCAACGAAGCGCTCAAACGTGGCGATACCGCCACCGCCGCGCAGAATTACCGGCAACTGGCAGACCTGGGCTACAGCGAAGCCCAGGTCGGTCTGGCCGATATCCAGGTCGACAGCCGTGACCCGGCGCAGATGAAACAGGCCGAGGCGACTTACCGCGCTGCGGCCAGCGTTTCGCCGCGCGCCCAGGCACGCCTCGGCCGACTGCTGGTAGCCAAACCCGGTTCCACCGAAGCGGAACAACACGAAGCTGAAACCCTGCTGAAAAAAGCCGCTGCGGCAGGCGAAGGCAACACGCTGATCCCGCTGGCGATGCTGTACCTGCAATACCCGCACAGCTTCCCCAACGTGAATGCGCAGCAGCAGATCAGCCAATGGCGTGCCGAGAACAAACCGGAAGCCGGTCTGGCGCAGGTGCTGCTCTATCGCACCCAGGGCACCTACGACCAGCATCTGGATGACGTGGAAAAAATCTGCAAGGCCGCACTCAACACCAGCGACATCTGCTACGTCGAGCTGGCAACGGTCTATCAGAAACAGGCCAAGCCAGAGCAACAGGCCGAGCTGATCAAGCAGATGCAAGCGGCGCACGCCCAAGGCACCGTTTCGGCGCAGCGCGTCGACAGCGTCGCCCGCGTGCTCGCCGATGCGTCCCTGGGCAAGACCGACGAGAAGACCGCACAATCGCTGCTCGAACCGATCGCACCGGGCTACCCGGCTTCGTGGGTCAGCCTCGCGCAACTGCTCTACGACTTCCCGGAACTCGGCGATGTCGACCAGATGATGAAGTACCTGGACAACGGCCGCGCCGCCGACCAGCCCCGCGCCGAACTGTTGCTGGGCAAGCTCTACTTCGAAGGCAAACTGGTGCCGGCCGACGCCAAGGTCGCCGAAGAGCATTTCCAGAAAGCCGTCGGCCGCGAAGTCGCTGCCGATTACTACCTCGGCCAGATCTATCGCCGTGGCTACCTGGGCAAGGTCTATCCGCAGAAGGCTCTCGACCATCTGTTGACCGCTGCGCGCAACGGCCAGAACAGCGCCGACTTCGCCATTGCCCAGCTGTTTTCCCAAGGCAAGGGCACCAAGCCTGATCCGCTGAACGCCTACGTCTTCAGCCAATTGGCCCTGGCCCAGAACACCCCGCAAGCCACCGAGCTTGCGCAAACAATCCAAACGCAATTGCCGCCCGATCGGTTGGCCGAAGCCCAACGCCTGTTGAAACAAGAACAGGCCGTGCGCGGTGCCCTGAGCCCGAACACGCCGGAACTGCACACCCTGCAAGAAGAAGTCAGCGAGGAATCCCAATGAAGTTGAATCCATTCATGAAGGCCGGCATCGGCCTGACATTCGCGCTGATCTGGTCTTGCCCGACGCTCGCTGCGATGACTGAAACCAAGAACTTCGGCCTGGACGTGAAAATCACCGGTCAGTCCGAAGACGACCGTGACCTCGGCACCGCTCCCGGCGGCGACGTCAATGGTGTCGGCCTCGACCTGCGTCCGTGGGTCTATGGTGAAAGCGGTGCGTGGAGCGCCTACGCCATGGGTCAGGCGGTGACGTCCACCGACATCATCGAGACCGACACCCTGCAACAATCCGATGGCGCCGAGAACACCGACAACAATGATCGCCAGACCAAGAAGAACTACCTGGCCATGCGCGAATTCTGGGTCGGCTACAGCGGCTTCACGCCCTACCCCGGCGAGATCCTGAAATTCGGTCGCCAGCGCCTGCGCAACGACGACGGCCAATGGCGTGACACCAACATCGAAGCCCTTAACTGGACCTTCGACACCACCCTGCTGCGCGCCAACGTCGGTATCGCCGAACGCTTCAGCGAGTACCGCACCGACCTCAAGGAGCTGTCGCCGCAAGACAAGGATCGCCTGCACGCCTACGCCGACGCCGCGTACCAGTGGACACCCGGCAACTGGGTCGGCATTCGCGGTCATCACACCCACGACAACGGCAAGCTCGACTTCCCGGAGCCAGGTGTGCCGGCGGATTCGCTGGACAAGAAACAGAACGGCGACATCAGCTGGCTCGGCCTGACCGCCGACAGCGACGCCTACAACTGGCGCAATACCAACACCGTCAATTACTGGGGCAGCATCACCGGCATGAGCGGCGACATCGACAAGGTCAACCCGCTGAACGCCGATGGCACGCCGCCAGCTGAAGCCAAGCGCGGTGAAAACCTCAATGGCTGGGCTACCGATCTCGGCGTGCGTTTGCGCCTCGATCCGCAATGGCAAGTCGGTGCTGCCTATGCCCGCGCCAGCGCCGAGTACGAACAGAACGGCCTGGAAAGCAACCGCTCGAACTACACCGGCACCCGCTCGCGCGTGCACCGCTTCGGCGAGGCCTTCCGTGGCGAAATGAACAACATGCAGAGCGCCACCCTGTTCGGTTCGTGGATGCTCAACGACGAATACGACGCCAGCCTGATCTACCACAAGTTCTGGCGCGTCGACGGCAACAAGCCGGTCGGCAGCAATGGCATCAACGCCGTCCAGAACAACACCGACGACGTCACCGGCGCGATCCTCTCCAGCACTTCGCTGCCGCTGAACGATGGCGAGAAAGACCTCGGTCAGGAGATGGACCTGGTGGTCACCAAGTACTTCAAGCAAGGCTTGTTGCCCGCGTCGATGAGTCAGGCGATCGATGAGCCTTCGGCCCTGGTGCGCTTCCGTGGCGGCGTGTTCAAGCCGGGCGATGCGTACGGCAAGGAAGTCGATTCGTACATGCATCGCGCGTTCATCGACGTGATCTGGCGCTTCTGATGCACATTGCGAAGGGAGTCTCCCAGATGAATCATCCAGCCCGAAAAGGCTCGATCAGCCTGTTGGCCGGCGCGATGCTGCTGGCCAGCACGACTGCCTTCGCCAATGTGGAGCCGGCGAAGCCGGCAACCGTGGCCAAGGAACTGCAACAGGCCAAGACCTACACCGTCAGCAGCGCACCGACCGCGCCGCTGGAACTGGCCACGCCGAAACTGCCGGACGTTTCCGGCTACACCAGCGATGCCATCGCGGCGAAAATCGTGCGCAGCAAGGCCGGCAAGATCAGCGTGCGCCGGATGATGCAGGAGGACGCCCTCAAGGACTTCATCGGTGGCGACAACAAGATGGCCGAGTGGGTAGTGCGTCAGCACGGCATCCCCCAGGCGATCTTCGTCGACGACGGCTACATGAACCTCAAGGACCTGGCGAAGAAGCTGCCCAAGCAGTACTTCAGCGAAACCTCGCCGGGTGTGTTCCTCTCGCGGTTGCCGATCGTGGTCGGTCGCCACGGCATCCTGGAAATCGACAAACAGACCCAGGAACTGCGCCTGTCCCAGGAGGCCGGTACGTTCCTGGTCAACGACGGCCAGCTGTTCGTTCGCGATACCAAAATCACTGGCTGGCGCGAGAAGGACAACGGCCCGGCGACGTTCACTTCGCCCAAGGAATTCCGTCCGTTCCTGCTGGCCTGGGGCGGCACCGAGACCTACATCGCCAACAGCAAGATCGCCAGTTTCGGCTACGCCAACAGTAAGTCCTATGGCGTGAGTATTTCCCAGTACACGCCAAACATGGCCAAGGTGCTCAAGCGCCCTGAGCCGACCGGCTGGATCGTCGGCTCCGAATTCTCGGACATGTGGTACGGCTTCTACTGCTACGAAACCCGCGACTTCGTGGTCAAGAGCAACACCTACAAAGACAACATCGTCTACGGCATTGACCCGCACGACCGTTCCCACGGTCTGATCATTGCCGACAACACGGTGTATGGAACGAAGAAGAAGCACGGGATCATTATTTCCCGTGAGGTCAACGACAGCTTCATCTTCAACAACCGCAGCTACGACAACCACCTCTCAGGGCTGGTGATCGACCGTAACAGCGTCAACAACCTGATTGCCCACAACGAGATCTACCAGAACCACACCGACGGCATCACCCTCTACGAGAGTGCCGACAACCTGCTGTGGGGCAACCGCGTGTTGAGCAACAGGCGCCACGGCATCCGCATTCGTAACAGCGTGAACATTCGCCTCTACGAAAACGTCGCCATGGCCAACGGCCTGACCGGCGTCTATGGCCACATCAAGGACCTGAGCAACACCGACCGTGACATCAAGCTCGACCCGTTCGACGCCGAGGTGTCGCTGATCGTGGTCGGCGGTGAGCTGGCGGCCAACGGCAGTGGCCCGCTGTCCATCGACTCGCCACTGAGTGTCGAGCTGTATCGCGTGTCGATGCTCGCGCCGACCAAATCCAGCGGCATCAGCTTCACCGGCATCCTTGGCGAGCGCCAGGATGAAATTCTCGACCTGCTGGTGCGCCAGCAGAAAGCCGTGCTGATCGACCCCGTCGAACGCCAGACCGAAATGCGGGACTGAGGATAATCTTATGCACCCACACCTGATCAAATTACTCAGCCTGTCAGCCCTGACCGCCGGCATTCTCGCGGCCAGCGGTGGCGCGCGTGCCGATGAAGTTGCCCCACCAAAATTCTCTGCCGAACCGTGCTGCAGCCTGTGCCCGGCTGCTCACGATCCGAAGAACTACACCACCCGTTACCAGCAGAACTTCACCACGCTGGTGCAGGCCCAGGGTGATTGGTTGTTCCGTACGCAAGAAGACTTGCGCACCGAATTCGACACCACGCCCGCCGGCTACAAACGCATGAAACAACTGCACGATGCGTTCAAGAGCAAAGGCGTGGAACTGGTTGTCGTGTACCAGCCGACCCGTGGCCTGGTGAACCGCAACAAGCTCAACCCGGCGGAGAAAGCCAGCTACGACTTCGACAAGGCACTGAGAAACTACAAGTCCATGCTCGGTCGTTTCGCGCAGATGGGCTATGTCGTTCCGGACCTGTCGCCGCTGACCAACGAGTCGTTGCCCGACACCCTGCCCGCCCACGATTTCTACTTCCGCGGTGACCAGCACTGGACCCCGTACGGTGCCCAGCGCACGGCGAAAATCGTCGCCGAGAAGGTCAAGCAATTGCCTGAGTTCGCCGACATTCCCAAGCGCGAATTCGAGACCAAAAAGTCAGGTCGCATGGGCAAGACCGGCACCTTGCACAACATGGCCGGCCAACTCTGTGGCACCAGCTATGCGATCCAGTACATGGATCAATTCACCACCGAGCCCAAGGGCGAAGCGGGCGATGGCGATCTGTTCGGCGACTCCGGTAACCCGCAGATCACCCTGGTCGGTACCTCCCACAGCGGCAAGAACTACAACTTCGCCGGTTTCCTCGAAGAGGCCATCGGCGCCGACATCCTCAACGTAGCGTTCCCCGGCGGCGGCCTGGAAGGTTCGATGCTGCAGTACCTGGGCAGCGACGAATTCCAGAAGAACCCGCCGAAAATTCTCATCTGGGAATTCTCGCCGCTGTACCGCCTCGACCAGGAAACCATCTACCGCCAGATGATGGCGTTGCTGGACAACGGTTGCGAAGGCAAGGATGCACAGATGTCCGGCAGCGCCACGCTCAAGCCGGGCAAAAACGAGTTGATGGTCAACAGCAAGAACATGGACCTGCGCAACGGTAGCCACCAGGTCGACATCCGCTTCGCCGACACCTCGGTGAAAACCCTGCAAGCCACCCTCTGGTACATGAACGGTCGCCACGAGGACATCAAGATCGACAAACCGGAAACCTCCGAGACTGACGGGCGTTTCGCTTTCGAGTTGCGCACGGACGAAGACTGGGCCTCGCAGAACCTGCTGGCCGTTGAAGTCCAGGGCCCGGAACAAGCCGGTGCCGCACCACAGAAAGTCGAAGCGAAAATTTGCAAACGCAACGTGTTCCCGGGCGCCGAGCAGCGTACTGCTTCGGTCGGGCAATGAGGTCTGCCATGCGCAATCCGAAATTTTCAACACTGTTGGCACCGACGCTCTTGAGCCTGGCGATGTTCGCCGGGGCCACGCAAGCGGCTGCGCCACTGCGTCCACCCCAAGGCTATTTTGCGCCTGTGGATAAATTCAAGACGGGCGACAAGAGCGACGGCTGCGATGCAATGCCGACGCCGTACACCGGCTCGTTGCAATTTCGCAGCAAGTACGAAGGTTCGGACAAGGCCCGCGCGACCCTGAATGTGCAGTCGGAAAAAGCCTTTCGCGAGAGCACCGCCGACATCACCAAGATCGAGCGCGGCACCAGCAAGCGCGTAATGCAGTTCATGCGTGACGGTCGCCCGGAACAACTGGAATGCACGTTGAGCTGGCTGGCTACTTGGGCTCGGGCGGATGCATTGATGTCCAGGGACTTCAACCACACCGGCAAGTCGATGCGCAAATGGGCATTGGGCAGCATGGCTTCGGCGTATATCCGCCTGAAGTTTTCCGACTCCCATCCGCTGGCCACCCATCAACAGGAAGCCCAGTTGATTGAAGCCTGGTTCAGCAAAATGGCCGACCAGGTGGTCAGCGACTGGGACAACCTGCCGCTCGACCAGACCAACAACCACTCGTACTGGGCCGCCTGGTCGGTGATGGCCACTTCCGTCGCCACCAACCGTCGCGACCTGTTCGACTGGGCGGTGAAGGAATACAAGGTCGGCGCCAATCAGATCGATGCCGACGGCTACCTGCCCAACGAACTCAAGCGTCAGCAACGGGCGCTGGCCTACCACAACTACGCCCTGCCGCCGCTGGCGATGATCGCCAGTTTCGCCCAGGTCAACGGGGTGGACTTGCGCCAGGAAAACAATGGCGCACTCAAACGCCTGGGTGATCGGGTGCTGTCCGGGGTGAAAGACCCGGATGAGTTCGAGGAAAAGAACGGCAAGGAACAGGACATGACCGACCTGAAAGAGGGCATGAAGTTCGCCTGGCTCGAGCCGTTCTGCTCGCTCTACACCTGTACGCCGGACGTACTGGAGAAGAAGCACAAGATGCAACCGTTCAAGAACTTCCGCCTGGGCGGAGACCTGACCAAGGTCTACGACCCGGCCAATGAAAAGGGCAGTAAGGGTTCTTAGAGACAAACACAAACCCTTGTAGGAGTGAGCCTGCTCGCGATAGCGGTCTGACATTCAACATTGATGTCGACTGACAAAGCCTCATCGCGAGCAGGCTCACTCCTACAGGTTCAGTGTCGAGTTTGAGTTTTGTGAGTTAGCCCTCCAGATTTCAGTGGGGGGTTTGGGGGGGCCGTTGGCCCTTGACTGTTGGTTCAAACAAGGAGAGACCGGGATGGTTTTTTCATCCAACGTGTTCCTGTTTTTGTTCTTGCCGATCTTCCTCGGCTTGTACTACCTGAGCGGGCAACGCTATCGCAATCTGCTGCTGCTGATTGCCAGTTATGTGTTCTACGCCTGGTGGCGCGTGGACTTCCTCGCGCTGTTCGCCGGCGTCACGCTGTGGAACTACTGGATCGGCCTGAAAGTCGGCGCCGCCGGGGTCAGGACCAAACCGGCACAGCGCTGGCTGCTGCTCGGCGTGGCCGTCGACCTGTGCATCCTCGGCTACTTCAAGTACGCCAACTTTGGCGTCGACAGCATCAATGCGATGATGACGTCGGTGGGTCTTTCGCCGTTCATCCTGACCCACGTGCTGTTGCCGATCGGGATCTCGTTCTACATCTTCGAGTCCATCAGCTACATCATCGACGTCTACCGTGGCGATACCCCGGCGACCCGCAACCTGATCGACTTCGCGGCGTTCGTGGCGATCTTCCCGCACTTGATCGCCGGCCCCGTGTTGCGTTTCCGTGACCTGGCCGACCAGTTCAACAACCGCACCCACACCCTCGACAAGTTCTCCGAGGGCTGCACGCGGTTCATGCAGGGTTTCATCAAGAAAGTCTTCATCGCCGATACCCTGGCGGTGGTGGCCGACCACTGTTTCGCCCTGCAAAACCCGACCACGGGCGATGCCTGGCTCGGCGCGCTGGCGTACACCGCGCAGCTGTATTTCGACTTCTCCGGTTACAGCGACATGGCCATCGGCCTGGGCTTGATGATGGGTTTTCGCTTCATGGAAAACTTCAAGCAGCCTTACGTCAGCCAGTCGATCACCGAGTTCTGGCGGCGCTGGCACATCAGCCTGTCGACCTGGCTGCGTGACTACCTGTACATCACCCTCGGCGGTAACCGCAAAGGCACGCTGATGACCTATCGCAACCTGTTCCTGACCATGCTGCTCGGCGGTCTGTGGCACGGCGCGAACATCACCTACATCGTCTGGGGTGCGTGGCACGGCATGTGGCTGGCGATTGAAAAAGCCATCGGCCTGAATACTTCTCCACGCAGCTTCAATCCGATCCGCTGGGTGATGACCTTCCTGTTGGTGGTGATGGGCTGGGTGATCTTCCGCGCGGAAAACCTGCACGTCGCCGGGCGCATGTACGGCGCGATGTTCAGCTTCGGCGACTGGTCGCTGTCGGAACTCAACCAGGCCAGCCTCACCGGCCTGCAAGTGGCGACCCTGATCGTGGCTTACGTGACCCTGGCGTTCTTCGGCCTGCGCGATTTCTACACCAATCAGCCACCGGCCAAGACCAAGCCTGCCGTGAACGTCGACGCCGACGGCCCGGCCGCTGCGACACCGGGAACGATCAAGGCCGTGCCTGGGGATAACCCGGCAAACATCCACCAGCCTGGCTACACCGTCGGCGTCGAAGCCCAGGTGCAACCGGCCTACTGGACCGCTGACTGGTCGCGCTACGTGATGCGTGCGCTGGTGCTGCTGCTGTTCATCGCCTCGATTCTCAAACTCTCGGCGCAAAGCTTCTCGCCGTTCCTTTACTTCCAGTTCTGAGGGATCTGACCATGACCCGCTCATTACGCATCTTCTACATCGCGCTGTTCCTGGTGACCCTGCTGGTGCTCGGTCTGTGGTCGGTGCGCAGCTTCTTCGGCTTCAGCACCAACGCCGATGCGACGGTGCTCAACGGTCGCTGGACCAAGGCCGTGGAAACCCACTACGACGACGAGTTCCCGATCAAGCGCCTGGGCACCAACCTCTGGGCCGCGCTGGATTTCAAGCTGTTCAACGAAGGTCGTCCGGGCGTGGTGCTCGGTCGCGACCAGTGGTTGTACAGCGATGAAGAATTCCACCCGGTGGTCAACGAAGAGTTGAACCTGCAAGGCAACTACGCGCTGGTCGAAGGCGTGCGCCAGACCCTGAAAGAGAAAGGCGTGCAACTGGTAATGGCGGTGGTGCCGGCCAAGGTGCGCCTGTACCCGGAACACCTCGGTGAGGTGAAACCGGCGAGCATCCACGCCAACCTCTACAAGGACTTCCACCAGCGCCTGGCCGCCGACCGGATTCCGGCCCCTGACCTGCTCGGCCCGCTGCAACAGGCCAAGCAGGATGGTCAGCAAGTGTTCCTGCGTACCGACACCCACTGGACGCCGCAAGGCGCCGAGATCGCCGCCAACCGACTGGCCAAAACCATTGCCGACAAGTACCCGCTGAGCGGCGAGCCGCAGCGTTTCGTCACTGAACCTGCGGAAACCATCACCCACAAGGGCGACCTGCGTCTGTTTCTGCCACTGGACCCGCTGTTCGAAAACCTGATGCCTAAACAGGAACAATTGCAAAAGCGCAATACGGTCGCGGCTGAAGATCAGCCCGCCGGCGACGATGCGCTGTTCGCCAACACCGAAGTTCCGGTGGCCCTGATCGGCACCAGCTACAGCGCCAACCCCAACTGGAACTTCGTCGGTGCGCTCAAGCAAGCGCTGCACAGCGACGTGGTCAATTACGCCGAAGACGGCCACGGCCCGATTCTGCCGATGCTCAGCTACCTGAAAAGCGATGCCTTCAAGAACAGCCCCCCACAGGTGCTGATCTGGGAGTTCCCTGAACGATATCTGCCTGTGAACAACGAAATCGGCGACGCCGACCCGCAGTGGGTCGCAGAGCTTAAACAAGCCGGCGCGCGCCAACAAAACGTAGCCATCACCAACAAATCCGAGACGCCCGACCGGGCGCAAAACTGAAAGAGAGGTACACCATGACTTTCACTACAACTCCTCGTCGTCTCGCCAAACGCTTTGCCCTGGTTGCCGGCCTCAGCGTGCTGTCGGTACAGGCTTTCGCCGGTGGCGACGCAGCACTCTACGGCCCGACTGCGCCGAAAGGCTCGACCTTCGTGCGCATCTACAACGCCAGCAACGCAGAAGTCAGCGCCACTGTCGGCAGCACCAACCTGAGCGATGTCGCACCACTGTCGAGCAGTGACTTCAGCTTCATGCCGGGTGGCGACTACAGCGCCAAGGTCGGCAGCCAGACCCTGCCGGTCAAACTGGCCGGCGACCACTATTACACCCTGGTCAACAACGCCAGCGGCGCACCACAACTGATCGAAGAGCCGCCGTTCAAGAACAAGCAGAAGTCCCTGGTACGCATGCAAAACCTCAGCGACAAGGCGTTGACCCTGAAGACCGCCGATGGCAAGACCGACGTGGTCCCGAGCGTGGCAGCCAAAGGCCGTGGCGAGCGTGAAATCAACCCGGTGAAGGTCAGCCTGGCGCTCTATGACGGCACCACCAAAGTCGGCGATGTGAAACCGGTCGCCCTGGAACGCGGTGAAGCCGCGGTGCTGTACGTCACTGGCAGCGGCAGCAGCCTGTCGCCGGTCTGGGTGAAACGCCCGGTGTCGACGCGCTGATACATTTTTCAGGCTGACCAAGACCCTGTAGGAGCGAGCTTGCTCGCGATGAACTCAAGGGCACCGCGTTTCTTCTGGTGCCCAACATCATCGTTAGCCTCCATCGCGAGCAAGCCCGCTCCTACAAAGGCCAGCCGGACACGGAACAAAAACAAGAGTGAAACGACAGAACTCTCGTGGCTCTAACCAATCGATATTCAAGGAGTAACAACATGATTCCGGTGATCTTGTCAGGTGGTAGTGGCTCACGTCTTTGGCCGCTTTCCCGCAAACAATTCCCTAAGCAGTTCCTGGCCCTGACCGGCGAACACACCCTGTTCCAGCAAACCCTGGAACGCCTGGTGTTCGAAGGCATGGATTCGCCAATCGTGGTCTGCAACAAGGACCACCGTTTCATCGTCAACGAGCAGCTGGCCGCCCGCAAGCTGGAATCCCAGCGCATCCTGATGGAGCCCTTCGGTCGTAACACCGCGCCGGCCGTGGCCCTGACCGCGATGATGCTGGTCAGCGAAGGTCGCGACGAGCTGATGCTGGTACTGCCGGCCGACCACGTGCTGGAAGACCAGAAAGCCCTGCAACGCGCCCTGGCCCTGGCCACCGTCGCCGCCGAAAATGGTGAGATGGTGCTGTTCGGCGTGCCGGCCACCAAGCCGGAGACCGGTTATGGCTACATCAAGTCGACCAACGACTCGCTGCTGCCGGAAGGCGTCAGCCGCGTCTCGCACTTCGTCGAAAAACCCGACGTGAAGCGCGCCACCGAGTTCGTCCAGTCCGGCGGTTACTTCTGGAACAGCGGCATGTTCCTGTTCCGCGCCAGCCGCTTCCTCGAAGAGCTGAAGAAGCACGATCCGGACATCTACGACACCTGCCTGCTGACCCTGGAACGCAGCCAGCAGGATGCCGACACCATCACCTTCGACGAAGCCACCTTCGCCTGCTGCCCGGACAACTCCATCGACTACTCGGTGATGGAAAAAACCCAACGCGCCTGCGTCGTGCCATTGACCGCCGGCTGGAGCGATGTTGGTTGCTGGTCGTCGCTGTGGGAAGTCAATAAAAAAGACGCCAACGGCAACGTCACCAAAGGCGACGTGGTCATCCAGGACAGCAAAAACTGCATGATCCACGGCAACGGCAAACTGGTGTCGGTGATCGGCCTGGAAAACATCGTCGTGGTGGAAACCAAGGACGCCATGATGATCGCCCACAAGGACAAGGTCCAAGGCGTGAAACAGATGGTCAACACCCTCAACGAACAGGGCCGCAGCGAAACCCAGAACCACTGCGAGGTCTACCGTCCGTGGGGCTCCTACGACTCGGTGGACATGGGCGGGCGCTTCCAGGTCAAGCACATCTCGGTCAAACCGGGCGCGTGCCTGTCGCTGCAGATGCACCACCACCGCGCCGAACACTGGATCGTGGTCAGCGGCACCGCTGAGGTGACCTGTGACGAGAACGTGTTCCTGCTGACCGAGAACCAGTCGACCTACATTCCGATCGCTTCGGTGCATCGCCTGCGTAACCCGGGGAAGATCCCGCTGGAGATCATCGAGGTGCAGTCGGGGAGCTATCTGGGTGAGGACGATATCGAGCGGTTTGAGGATATCTACGGGCGGTCGACGCCGATTGAGCGTGGGGTTGCGGTGAAGACTATCGCGCAGTAAGTGTTCAGCAAAAAACGGCCCCCATCCAGCTCACTGCGTTCCCTATCCGCAGTGGGTTGGATGTTTTTCCGAGAAAGATTAACTTTTTAAAAAAAACTCAAAAATCAAGACTTTTTCATAAACGCAATGAAATTGCTTGTACCTCTTTTTTTGTTAGCTGGGGCTCCCGCATCCATCAAAACGACGTTTGATTGGTCAATAACTCCGAGAGCACTCGAGTCGCCTCCATCCAGATTCACTGACCAGCCTGGTAGTTCATTCAGACGATCAATTCTGGCCATGACTTCTGCCCATTCAGGCATCGTAAACCCGGGAGAATCATCACTCCGCCCCCTCCCAAGTCCAATCACTAACCGTGTGCGATGTACGCTGTTCGCCTCGGAAGGCATGCTGATCCCTGAACGATTGTTGGGTCGGTTTGAATGACCTAATCGACCTGGATAATTCATTTCAGGATCAAACTGGAATTTCGGTTGCTCGAGATGCTGTTGTGTGAACACGGCTTGCCCCTCTCTTGCGAGCACTGGCCCTGTCTGAATAAACGATCCGTTGCCCATTCTCAGCTCAACATAATTTTCAATGTAGTCAGAAGGAATAGATACTGATTGCTTGAAGCCTCCATCAATGAAGCTTGGACCGATAGCGGCCCACGAGGGCTCGTTTGCATCAGCCAGTTGGCCAAGGTTGTAAAATCCACCATTGATGAAGGCCGTCCACTTGGCACCCGAACTACCAATTGCTGCATTCAAGCCAGCGGCGGAAGCACTTTTTAGAGATACAGGACGATCGCCGCCTACAATTCGCCCTTCGTAGCTAGCATCAATTGAAAGATAGTAAAGACTACGTTCACCTTTGAATCCCCGAGACAGGGATATCCCGACTTGCTCAAAGACCTCTGCCCCACCGGAAAGGGCTACGCCGATAATGCCTGGGGCAATAGTAATCACACTTCGATTATCACGGTCTTCTACAATGCTTTGAAAAGCATACTTCCAGAGTCCTCGCGCCCTTTTTGAATCCAGTCCATTGGGGTCGATGTTCATTACCGGGCTATTCTGGACAAACCGGAAAACATTCATGCCATCAATCTCTCCCGCCGGATCCGGATTCAACCACCGCTGCCACCCCGCCATGTAGTACCTGAACCCGTAGTAATACAGCCCCGTCGCATCCCGTTCTTTCCCCGAATAACGCACCGTTTTATAACTCGCTTCTACCTCCCCGCGTCCAGCGAACCACGCGGTGGTGCCAAAGGGGTGATAACGCTCCTGGCTGATCACTTCACCGTCGTCATCGAGTTCCAGGGTGCAGGAGCCCAAGTGATCATTCAGGTGGTAGCGGTATTGATCTTTGCCCATGTCTTTCGGCGGCTCGGACTCCCAATGCAATACCTGCACGCTGCTGCGCCCGGCCTGAACACTGATCACCTGCAGCTCTTCGCCCGTGCCACTGTCATTGCGCAGTTCGAGATTCGGCAGATAGCGGGTTTCAGCAATCAGCGTTCGGGCATTGGATTGCGTTTCACGGACTTTGCGCAGGCGCATGCCGTCGGCACCGTAGACGTAGCGTTCGCGGTCATTGAGGCCCGAATCGCGCTCCACCGGCCGCACTTCGCCCAACTGGTTGCGCAGGTCCCATGCCAAGGCCTGCCCCGGTTGCAGGTTGAGCAGGTTGCCATCGCCATCGAAGCCTTGGCGGAAGTCCTCTTCGTCCGGTTCCACCCCCTCCAGCACCGGCAGGCAACGGTTGCTGTGTGCTGCTGCAATCAGTCGATGCCCATGGCTTTGCGGACCTTCGTGAGTCAGCTCCAGCAGATTGCCGCCCGCATCGTAGCGATAGGTCTGGCGGTAGTTGGCGCGAGGGGCGGGGTCGTCAAAGGTTGAAATTTGTGGACCCTTATTGGCGCCGTCCGCTTCCCAGCCGGTGGCTTCGATCAGTTGCGACAGGCTGTCGTATCCATAACGATTGACCGGTTCAATCCGCTGGTTGGCAAAGTAGCGAATCGGCTGCGCGGCATCCTCGATGCTCAGCACATTGCCCACCGGGTCGTAGGTGTAGCGCAGGTCTTGCACGGCTTCATTGCCGCGTTGCGCCTGGAGGCGGGTCAGCCGGCCATTCTGCGCGTCGTATTCCAGCGTGGTGATCACGCCGTTGCCGGCGACTTCCCGTTCGGTCTGGCCATGGGCGTTGTAGGCGATGGCGTTGATCAGCGTTTTCGCGGTGGGCGCGCCATTGAGTTGCAGACGCACCTCACGCAACTGGCCGTCGAGGGCCTGGCTAAAAAACTGGCGGTGACCTTTGGCATCGGTCTGATGGGAAATCTCGCCCGCCGCGTTGAAGTGCGATCGGGAGGTTGCGCCCTCACCCGGTTCCAGCAACAACTCGCGATCCGCTATTGACTCGGGCCAGTCCGGCAGCGTCAAGTCGGTCAGAAAATGCCGCGTCTGCTCCAGCACCGCGCCGTGCAAGCCGAACCCGGTAAACCGCTGCGTGCCCGCCGGGTCATCATGGCGAATCAATTGGCCGCATTGGTTGCGCTCGGCAAAAGTCGGTCCGCTCGCGCCGTAACTCAAGCGCTCCGCGCAAAGCGCTTCGCCGTCCACCGCCTGTTCGAACACCGATTCCGGGCGCAGCTGAGTGTTGTACCGCAACCAGCGCTGCGAGCCGCGACCATCCCAGTGGTGAACTGATTGCCCCGCCTCGCCCAGCAGCGTCACACGCCACCCGGCATCCACGCTGTCCGTGCTCAACACCGCACCGGACAGGGCATGAATCGTTTGCAGATTAGGCGGCGCCGAAGCGTCCAGAAACAACCGCGGGTCCCACTGTGCAATCGCTCGCCCTGCCCCATCATGGACCGTACGGTTGACCCGTGCCTGGGGGGGCACGTCGTCGATGTCACGCCAATAACCGACCGCGCGCACCGCCAGCCCCCGAGGGTCAATCGCGATCAAGGTCGGCGTGTGGCGGTGGATTGAAAGGGTCGCTGGCACAGTAGCCGCTCCTGAGGCACTGGCCTCAACTAAACCCGCCGCTCAGGCGCCTGGCTACTGTCAGAAATTACAGATCAGACGGATGGCCTAAAAGCCATGACCTCGTCCCGCCCATCGCCAACCCCACCTGCGCTTAGGTAGGATGACCCTCTCTATTCCCGAGATTTCACGTCATGTTCATCGGCGTCCTGCTGGTCATCACCTGGCTGATCCTGTTGCTGCGCTACCCGGCCAAGGCCTTGCCCGTTTCCATGGCGGCCGCCGCGGGGTTGGGCATCGTCGCCACCTGGGTCGTCTGGATGGATCACCGCGAACTCAAGCAGCTGCAACGCCTGGAGTTGCGCATCAGCTACGCGCCGCAGCAATGTCCCGCCGATCGGCCACTGCAATTGACCCTGAACAACGGCAATGACGTGCCGCTGACTGAGCTGCGGTGGCGAGTCGCGGCTTATGCGCCGGGCGATACGGTGAACCTGGCCGACAATCAGTACACCGCCCCACGCTATCGTGGCCCCGGCGAATTGCAGGCCGGTGGCAACTGGGAAGACTGTTTGCCGCTGCCGCCACTGCGCCCTGGCTACCGTCCGGAAACCCTGGAGTTTCGCGCCGAGCGGTTGCAGGGTAGTTTTTCCGACTGATCTCTCCCCCATTTTTTGCACAAGGAATGCGCCATGCCCGTTGCGTTGATTACCGGTTGCTCCAGCGGCATCGGCCGTGCCCTTGCCGATGCGTTCAAGGGCGCCGGCTATGAAGTCTGGGCCAGTGCGCGCAAGGCCGAAGATGTCGCCATGCTGAGCGCTGCCGGATTTACCGCCGTGCAACTTGACGTAAACGACGGTGTTGCCCTTGAGCAGTTGAGCGACCGCATCAACCAGGAGCGCGGTGGTCTCGACGTGCTGATCAACAATGCGGGTTATGGCGCCATGGGACCGCTGCTCGATGGCGGCGTACCGGCCATGCAACGCCAGTTCGAAACCAATGTGTTCGCTGTCGTCGGCGTCACCCGCGCGATGTTTCCTGTGCTGCGCCGGACCAAAGGATTGGTCGTGAATATCGGCAGCGTTTCGGGTGTGCTGGTCACGCCATTCGCCGGCGCCTACTGCGCTTCGAAAGCCGCCGTGCATGCCTTGAGCGATGCCTTGCGCATGGAACTGGCGCCGTTCGGCGTGCGGGTGATGGAAGTCCAGCCGGGGGCCATCGCTTCCAGTTTTGCCAGGAACGCAGGGCATGAAGCCGAGCAACTGATCAGTGAGCAATCGCCATGGTTCCCGCTGCGCGAAGGCATTCGCGCCCGGGCCAAAGCCTCTCAGGACAACCCGACGCCGGCCAATGAATTTGCCGCCGGATTGCTCAAGGCTGTGCAGCAGCACAAGCCACCGCGACTGGTGCGCCTGGGCAATGGCAGTCGTGCATTACCGCTGATGGCCAGTTTGTTGCCCAAGGGGTTGCTCGAATCCGGGCTGATGAAGCGATTCGGGTTGCGTGGGCAGCTCTGAGACCGAGTTGCCTGCAATCGCGAGCAAGCTCGCTCCCACAAAGATTTTTGGTGTGAATGCTATCTATGCCACCCAGCAGAACCCTGTGGGAGCGAGCTTGCTCGCGATGACGCCTGCACAAACACTGCAATACTTCAGGAAACGCTAGCATGACCGACTACACCGAATACTTCGACGAAGTGATCCAGGCCCACGTGGCCATCGAACAATGGCTGGCCGAAGAACGCGATGCGTGCGAACTCGAAAAACTGCTGACCCGTTTTTCGCCGCAGTTCTCCATGGTCTCGCCGCTCGGTCGAGTGCTGGATTTTGACGCGCTGAACGAATTGTTCACGTTGGCGGGCGGTAAGAAACTCG
Source organism: Pseudomonas sp. IT-196MI5 (assembly GCF_949767415.1). Lineage (NCBI taxonomy): Bacteria > Pseudomonadati > Pseudomonadota > Gammaproteobacteria > Pseudomonadales > Pseudomonadaceae > Pseudomonas > Pseudomonas sp. IT-196MI5. The sequence continues at coordinate 139,026 of NZ_CATKPZ010000022.1, read as the reverse complement.
GGTTCCGCATCAAGCTCAGTGAGTTGCGTGGTATTGCGTTGTACGACAGTGGCGCGACCGTGAGTTACCGCGAACAACAAACCGATGCGACCGGGCTGCACTCGGATCGTCGCTCCACGGTGGTGTTCGAAAAGCAGGTGGATGGCCGGGTGATCTGGCGGCATCTGCATGAGACGTTTTGCAAGGAGTGAACCTGTTTCTTATACCTGTGAGACCGAGTCGCGCCCTTCGCGAGCAGGCTCGCTCCCACACTGGATTTGTGTCGTACATAAAATCATCGGTCGCTGAAGATCAAATGTGGGAGCGAGCCTGCTCGCGAAACAGTCGACTCGGTCTACCTGTTATGCACCATCACCTTGCTTGACCACCACCGTACACGTAATCCCCGCCGCCAACACCACACCCTCCGGCACTTCATCGATATGAATGCGCACCGGCACCCGTTGCGCCAGGCGAACCCAGTTGAAGGTCGGGTTGACGTCGGCAATCAACTCGCGGCTCTCCGGGTTGTCGCGGTCGTAGATACCGCGCGAGATGCTTTCCACATGGCCCTTGAGCACTTCGCCGCTCATCAGTTGCATGTCGGCCTTATCACCCACGCGCACATGGGGCAGCTTGGTTTCTTCGAAGAAGCCGTAGACCCAGAACGAGTTCATGTCGACCACGGCCATTTTCGCCTCGCCGATGCGTGCGTAGTCGCCGCGATGCACATTGAGGTTGGTGACGTAGCCGTCCACTGCGGCGCGCACTTCAGTGCGTTTGAGATTGAGTTCGGCGGCTTCCAGTTGCGCCTGGGCCTGCTGGTAATCGGCCAGGGCTGAGTCGGCGAGATTACTGGCATCGTCGCGGTTTTCCCGGGAGATCACCAGGTTGTCCATATCGGCACGACGATGGGCGTTGACCTTGCGCATCTCCCAGGTCGCCTTGCGCGATGCCACCAGGCTTTGCGCCTGCTTGACTGCAAAGCGGTAGTGTTCGGGGTCGATCTGCATCAGCAAATCGCCCTTCTTCACCAACTGATTGTCGCGCACCGGCACGTCTACCACTTCACCGGTGACGTCGGCGGCGACGTTGATGATATCGGCGCGTACGCGACCGTCGCGGGTCCATGGCGTGTTCATGTAGTGCTCCCACAAGGAGCGGCCGATCCACAGCGCGAGGGCCAGCACCAGCAGGGTCGCGAGCAGGCTGAAAAACTTTTTCATCGGGGCATTCTTCAGAGATAGAGAGTCAGTGATAGAGAGTCAACGGTAGACAGTCAGCGCCAACGCGCCGAACAGACAGGTAAACAGACTCAGGCGCAGTAACGCCGGGTGCCAGAAGAAGCGGTACAGATCGAACCCGGACAGGAACCGGTCCAGCGCCCAGGCAATCGCCGCCGCGATGAAAAACATCAGGGTCATGGTCGGCATGTACACGCCGTGGAAGGCGATTTCACGAGGCATGTTCAAATCCTTGTGGCTGGCTGCTGGCGAAGGCGGCGAGCGGTGATTGCGGATCGAGTAATGAGGTGCGGATGAAGTGCAGATAGCTCTTCACCCGGCGCAACGCCGAGGTATCGAAGTGCGGGGCAAAGGGTTCGTCAGTGGACTGCACACGACTGATCGCGTGATCGACGGCGACCAACGCGCGCTCGAGGTTGCTGCTGTTTGGTTGCAGGAACAGCCGCACCAATGCACGCCCCATCACCCGGATCGCCTGACGCCATGGCCGGGATTCGGCATAGGCCGGATGCACCGGCAGAGTCGCCTGCTCCTTGCGCAACTCGATGATCGCGTGACCGACTTCCAGCACCACGAACATCCAGCGCAGCAAGTCCCGCTGCACTTGCGGTTGCCCCGCCGCGAAGCCGTAGGCCTGATGCACCAGATCGCGAGTGCGGCTTTCGAAACTCGACGCCAAACCCTTGAGCTTGCCACTGATGGCGTACACCACCTGACCGCGCAAATCCTGCTCCAATCGGCGCCACAGCCAGCGACTGTTGGGCGGCAGAATGATCGCCCCGGCCGCTGCGCACACCAGCATGCCCATTACCATGGCGATGTAGTCGTTGATGAAGGTGTAGGGGTTGTAGACCGTGAGGTTGTCCGGCACCGAACCGGTGCTGAAGAAGATCAGCAAGCCCAGGCCGACGCCGACATATTGCGGCCGTGAAGTCAGGAACGAGCCCAGTACGATCACCGGTGCGAGCATCACGCACAGCAACGCAAATCCGTCGATCAACGGGAAAATGAAAAACATCTCGACGAAGCCGATCAGCGCCCCGAGCAACGTCCCGCACGCCATCTGAAACGCCATGCGTTTCGGGTTCGGGGTGGCGGCGGACAAGCCCACGGTCGCAGCAGCGATCAGGGTCATGGTCGCGCCGCTCGGCCAGGCGGTTGCCACCCAGTAGCTGCCCAAAACCACCAGGATGAACGCCGCGCGAATCCCCGATGCCGCCGCCGCCATCCAGTTGGTTTGCGGGGTGAACGGCTCGTCCCAGCGCTCCCGTTCGTGGCTGTGATCGGCCAGGGAGGCGTGGGTCTGCGCATAACTGTGCAGGTCGTCGACGAAGCGATAGAGCAGCTCGTACGCCGTGTGGAAGTCCAGCAGTTCGTCGTCGCTCGGTTCGCTCTCCTGAAAGATCACCCGCAGGCTGCGTACCCGCGCCGGCAACCCTGCCTTGTATGCACTCAGCGCCATAACCAGACGCGCCGCATCGGCGCTGGTCAGGGCACGACCGCTGAAGCCGTCGAGCAGTTCGGCGAGGTCTTGTAAGCCCGGCTTTATCGCCGCCACGGCATGGTCCGTATTGTTGTTGCGCAAGCGTTCGAGCAACTGATGCAGGGCATTGAAGCGCGTGGTGATGCCCATGAACTCACTGTTCAGGCGACTGAGTCGTCCATTGCGCCGACGCATGTGCGGGTCTTCGAACACGGTGACGCTGCGCAACCCTTCCAGTCCGACTGCCTCGGCAATGAAACGCACGTTGCCGGCCTCGAACGCCTCGCGCTGACTGCGGCCACGCAAGCCGTCGGTGACGAACAGGGCAAACACGCCGAAGCGCTGATACAGCGCGTTGCGCATGGCGGCGCTGGCGGTTTGCGGCAGGATTGCAGCGCTGATCAATGTCGAACAGAGAATGCCCAATGAGATTTCCAGCACCCGCCAGACCGCCGCCATGAACGCCCCCTCCGGATGGGCCAGCGCGGGCAAGCCGACCATCGCCGCGGTGTATCCGGCGAGTACGAAACCGTAGGCGCGGAAGTTGCGGCAGCGGGCGGCACCGGCCGTGCAGATACCGACCCAGATCGCCAGCGAACCGAGGAACAGCTCAGTGTTCTGCGCAAACAGGGCGATCAGCGCGACCATCACCGTCGACCCGGCCAGGGTGCCGAGAAAACGATAGAAACTCTTGGCGAACACCTGGCCGCTTTGCGGCTGCATGACGATGAACACGGTGATCATCGCCGTGCGCGGTTGCGGCAGTTCCAGGCGCATGGCCAGCCACAGCGCCAGGAATGCCGCGAACAGCACCTTGAAGATATAAACCCAGGTCACGCCGTCGCTGCGTGCCCAGTCGAAGAACCCCCGGCGCCATTCCAGGGAGTACAGCCAGCGCAAGGGTGCGGGCAAGGGAGTCATTAAATCCTGCTCAATAAATTCCAGTGAAAACCGGAACCTGTGGGAGCGAGCTTGCTCGCGATAGCGGTGTGTCAGGCAACATCATTGCTGACTGACACGCCCTCATCGCGAGCAAGCTCGCTCCCACAGGTCTTGTGTTCAACGCAAAAGGCTCGGGGTTTTCGGCGCTTGGGTCTGTTCGGCGTTCGGCACGTCATGACCGGCACCGAGACCACCACCGAGCGCCGTCACCAATTGCGCATGAGCACTCAAACGCGCCGCCTGAACCTGCTGTTGCACCTGCTGCTGCTTGAACAACAAGGTCTGGGCGTTAAGCACGTTGAGGTAGTCGGTCAGGCCGCGCTGGTAGGCGATCATCGCGATGTCGTAGGTCTTCTGCGCGGTGGCCACCGACTCGGCGGCGAAAGCCTGTTGCTTGTCCATGGACTCGCGGCGGATCAACTGGTCGGAGATGTTTTTCAGGGCATTGACCAGGGTCTGGTTGTACTTGGCCACGGCGATGTCATACCCGGCCGAGGCTTCGCCCAGTTCCGAGCGCAAACGCCCGCCGTCGAAGATCGGCAGCGAAATCGCCGGCCCCACGCTGTAGTTGAGTTTCTTGCCGGTCAGGAACTCCAGCGCCCCGCCGCCGGTGGCCATGTAGCCGAGGCTGCCGACCAGGTCGACGTTCGGGTAGAAACCGGCATGGGCGACATCGATGCCCCGCGCCTGTGCCGCCACTTGCCAGCGGCTGGCGACCACGTCCGGGCGTTGGCCGAGCAATTGCGCCGGCAGCGACGACGGCAGTTTCAGCGGCGCCCCCAACGACAGCGTTGGCCGCTGCAACTGCGCGCCCTCCCCCGGCCCCTTGCCGGCGAGGGCGGCGAGTTGGTTGCGGCTCAGGGCGATCTCTTCGTCGAGGGCATCGATCTGGCGATGGGTTTCCGGCAGCGGCGTCTCGGCCTGGCTGACTTCGAAATGAGTGCCGATACCCCCGCTCAGGCGTTTTTGCGCCAGTTCGAGAATCTGCTGTTGCTGCTTCAGGGTCGCATCAACGATGTCCCGTTGCGCGTAATGCAACGAGAGCTCGATGTAAACCCGGACGATGTTGTCCTGCAATTCGAGCTGGGCTTGGCGGGCCTCGGCAACGGTCATGTGCGCCAGGTCCACGGCGCGCTCGGTGGCATTGCTTTCGCGGCCCCAGAGGTCGAGGGCATAGCTGAAGCCCAGCGCGGCATTGTTGTCCCAGGTGGTGCTGTTGGCCAGTTCGCCTGGGCCATAGAACTGGTCGGTCGGCCAGTTGTGGCGCTTGAGGGTGGCATCGCCATTGATCTGCAGCGACTCGACCGCTTCGGCCACTCCGGCCATGGACCGGGCCTGACGCACCCGGGCGGCGGCCATGGCCAGGGTCGGGCTGCCTTGCAGGGCGAGGTCGATCCAGCGATTCAGTTGCGGGTCGCCATAGGCTTGCCACCATTGCGCGGTGGGCCAGTGCGCATCTTGCGCGGCGCTCTGGATCGCTTCGTCGGTGGCCAGTGAATTGGCCTCCAGCGCCTTGCCCTGTGGGGCAATACCTCCGGTTCCGATGCAGCCGCTGATTGCCAGGATTAAAGCCAAAACACTGAGCGGCTGAAGCGCTCTGCTGATGCGACGCGGCACTGCTGTGATTTCCTGAGGTGGGGAGATGTTCGGGGCGTAAGAGGTGAGCGCAATTCTATGGGGCAGCCTGAAGGGCGATAAGCTGGGATTCCTGTGAATCTTTGTTACCGTTAACGAGATAATCCGTTGGTAGATCTTTAGTCGCCTGTAAATAAACAGAAACTTCGTGTCACAATTTGTCATTCGACGAGAGAGCACCCCATGGACACTTTGCAAAACATGCGCGCCTTCAGTTACGTGGCCGAAGCCGGCAGCTTCACCGCCGCCGCCATACAACTGGACACCACCACGGCCAATGTCTCGCGCGCGGTCTCCAACCTGGAAGCCCACCTGCAAACCCGTCTGCTCAACCGAACGACCCGCCGTATCGCCCTGACCGAAGCCGGCAAGCGTTACCTGCTGCGCTGCGAGCAGATCCTGGCCTACGTCGAAGAAGCCGAAGCCGAGGCCAGCGACGCCCATGCCCGCCCGGCCGGGCAACTGAAAGTGCACACCATGACCGGCATCGGCCAGCACTTCGTGATCGACGCCATCGCCCGCTACCGCAAGACCCATCCGGACGTGACCTTCGACCTGACCATGGCCAACCGCGTGCCGGACCTGCTCGACGAGGGTTACGACGTGTCCATCGTCCTGGCCCGCGAACTGCCGGACTCGGGTTTCGTCTCCCAGCGCCTGGGCATCACCTACAGCATCGTTTGCGCCTCGCCGGCCTACGTCAAAGCCAACGGCTGCGCACAAAAACCCAGCGACCTGCTCAACCACGCCTGCCTGCGCCTGGTCAGCCCGGTGATTCCGCTGGAAAAATGGGCCTTCGACGGTCCTGACGGCCAGGAGATGGTCACCATCAACAGCTCACCGTTCCTGGTGAACTCCGCCGACGCGATGAAATCCGCAATCATCAGCGGCATGGGCGTTGGCGTGCTGCCGCTGTACGCCGCAATAGAAGGCCTGCGCAACGGCACGCTGGTGCGCATGATGCCCAAATACCGCTCGCAGGAACTGAACCTGTACGCCATCTACCCGTCGCGCCAGTACCTGGATGCGAAGATCAAGACCTGGGTCGAGTATTTGCGCGGATCGTTACCGGAATTGCTGGCGGCACACCAGGCGGAATTGGCGGCGTATGAATTGAGCGGGAGTCTGGGTGGGGTTCGGGTGGCGAATTGATCCATCGGCTCAAGGATTGATCCCTTGTGGGAGCGAGCTTGCTCGCGATGGCGTTCTCACATTCAAATCTCTGTGAGCAGATACACCGCCATCGCGAGCAAGCTCTCTCCCACAGTTAGATTTGCATAAATCTGCCAGAAATTGGCCAGCTGTCAGGCCGCCTTCGCGGGCAAGCCCGCTCCCACAGGGATCGAGTACATCTGCATGAGATCGGTCGGCTATCAGGCCGCCATCGCGAGCAGGCTCGCTCCTACAGTTTTGAAATGCGTACGGACCAAAAAATCAGGCCGGCCGGTAGGCCGCCTCGGGCGCTGTTGCGGTGTACGCCCCCTCATGCCCTGAGCCTCTCCGTCAACCCGAAGCTACCTCCACCGCCGCCGGCCATGGATGGCCGATGGCGGCGGGCCCACGGAGCAGGACCGGAGCGAGGGCATGCCGAGCCACGGCGAGGCACCGAACGTCAGGGGCAAGAGCCCTTGGTTACTTGGGGCTCTTCCAAGTGACCCGCCGTCAGGGCGGAACCCTAAGTGGCCGTTACCGAAGAAACGGATATGTACACGGTCACCCAACACCATGGTCGGCCCAAAGGCCGCCAAGTCCCCCAAAGCTGACAGCGCCGTCAGTTAGCCGTCACCCTCCTGACCGGCAAACAGGTTTATAAAGGAAAATACCAACCGACCACCCAGCCCCGGCGCCCCACTCGCATGCGAATCCAGAAAAAATCGGCCCTGCTCGTCGCCCTTCTGATCGTCCTGGCAGCGCTGGGCCTGTGGTATACCGCCAAACCGGCCAAGGCCAAACTCGCCCCCCCCACCGCCATCCCCGTGCGAGTGGTCGCCGTTGCCGAAAAAGACGTGCCGCGCTATGTCAGTGGCATCGGTTCGGTGTTGTCCCTGCACAGCGTCGTGGTCCGCCCGCAAATCGACGGCATTCTCACCAAAATCATGGTCAAGGAAGGCCAACTGGTGAAAAAAGACGACCTGCTGGCCACCATCGACGACCGGTCGATCCGCGCCAGCCTCGATCAGGCCCGGTCACAACTGGGCGAAAGCCAGGCGCAGCTCCAAGTGGCGCTGGTCAACCTCAAACGCTACAAACTGCTGAGCGTCGACGACGGCGTGTCCAAGCAGACTTACGACCAGCAACAGGCCCTGGTCAACCAGCTCAAGGCCACCGCCCAAGGCAACCAGGCGTCGATTGATTCTGCCGAGGTACAGCTTTCCTACACACAAATCCGCTCACCGGTCAGCGGTCGTGTCGGTATTCGCACGGTGGACGAAGGCAACTTCCTGCGCATGACCGACACCAAGGGCTTGTTCACTGTCACCCAGATCGACCCGATCGCCGTGGAGTTTTCCCTGCCGCAGCAAATGCTGCCGACCTTGCAGGGCCTGATCAACGATCCACAGCACGCCCAGGTCAAGGCCTACATCGGTGCCGACACCGACGGCGAAACCGGCAACCTGCTCGGCGAAGGCCACCTGACCCTGATCGACAACCAGATCAATGCCAGCACCGGCACCATCCGCGCCAAGGCCGAGTTCGACAATCCCGGGCAGAAGCTCTGGCCGGGCCTGCTGGTGACGGTAAAGATTCAGACGGCCCTGGAGAAAAATGCGCTGGTGGTGCCGCCGACAGTCGTACAACGCGGCCTCGACCAGCACTTCGTGTACCGGGTCAATGGCAACAAGGTCGAAGCCGTGCAGGTGCAGATGGTCTATCAAGGCAGCGGCCAGGACATCATCAAAGGTGTGAAGCCCGGTGATGTGCTGGTCAGCGATGGTCAGTCGCGGCTCAAGCCCGGCGCGACTGTGCAAGTGCTGACCGAGCCGCCGCAGGTGGTGCGATCGGAGGCGGAGCAATGAAGGGTCATGGTTCGATTTCAGCCTGGTGCATCGACCACCCGGTGGCCACGGTCCTGCTGACGTTCGCCCTGGTGCTGCTGGGTGTCATCGCGTTTCCGCGCCTGCCGGTAGCGCCGTTGCCGGAGGCAGAATTCCCGACCATCCAGGTGGCCGCGCAACTGCCCGGCGCCAACCCGGAAACCATGGCTTCCTCGGTGGCCACGCCTCTTGAAGTGCAATTCAGCGCCATTCCCGGCGTGACCCAGATGACCTCGAGCAGTGCACTGGGCTCGACCATCCTGACCCTGCAATTCACCCTCGACAAGAGCATCGACACCGCCGCCCAGGAAGTGCAGGCGGCGATCAATACTGCCGCGGGCAAGCTGCCCAAGGACATGCCGAACCTGCCGACCTGGCGCAAGGTCAATCCGGCGGACAGCCCGGTGCTGATCCTCAGCGTCAACTCCTCGCTGATGCCCGGCCCACAGCTCAGCGACCTGACGGAAACCCTGTTGTCCCGTCAGCTCAGTCAGGTCGACGGTGTAGGCCAGGTCGTCATCACCGGTCAGCAGCGTCCGGCGATCCGCGTCCAGGTTTCGGCGGACAAGCTCGCGGCCATCGGCCTGACCCTCGCCGACATCCGCCTGGCGATCCAGCAGACCAGCCTCAACCTGGCCAAGGGTGCGCTGTACGGGGAGTCGAGCATCTCGACCCTGTCCACCAACGACCAGTTGTTCCACCCGGAGGACTACAGCCAGCTGATTGTTTCCTACAAGGACGGTGCACCGGTTCATCTGCGCGATGTCGCCAAAGTCGTCAACGGCTCGGAAGATGCCTACATCCAGGCTTGGGCAGGCTCGCAACCGGGGGTCAACCTGGTGATCTTCCGCCAGCCGGGGGCCAACATCGTCGAAACCGTGGACCGCATCCAGGCCGCCTTGCCGGCGCTGGAAGCGATGCTCCCCGCCTCGGTGCAGGTCAAGACGCTGATCGACCGCACCCAGACCATCCGTGCCTCGCTGCATGAAGTGGAAATCACCCTGCTCATTGCCATCATGCTGGTGGTGGCGGTGATGGCGCTGTTCCTGCGCCAGTTGTCGGCGACCTTGATTGTCTCGGCGGTGCTGGGGGTTTCGCTGATCGCCAGCTTTGCCCTGATGTATGTGATGGGCTTCAGCCTGAACAACCTGACGCTGGTGGCGATCGTGGTGGCCGTGGGCTTTGTGGTCGACGATGCGATCGTGGTGGTGGAAAACATTCACCGGCACCTGGAGGCCGGCGAAGGCATGCGCGAAGCGGCGATCAAGGGCGCCGGGGAGATCGGCTTCACCGTGGTGTCGATCAGTTTCTCGCTGGTGGCTGCGTTCATTCCGCTGCTGTTCATGGGCGGCGTGGTCGGGCGGTTGTTCAAGGAGTTCGCCCTGACCGCCACCTCGACCATCATGATTTCGGTGGTGGTATCCCTGACCCTGGCGCCGATGCTGGCCGCGCTGTTCATGCGCGCGCCGGTGCATAACGCCCACGACAAACCGGGCTTCGGTGAACGCCTGTTGGCCTGGTACGAAAAAGGCCTGCGCCATGCCCTCGCCCACCAGAAAACGATGATCGGTGTGTTTGCTTTGTCGCTGGGTCTGGCCGTCGCCGGTTACATCTTCATTCCCAAGGGTTTCTTCCCGATCCAGGACACCGGTTTCGTCTTCGGCACCACCGAAGCTGCTGCCGATATTTCCTATGGCGACATGGTGAAAAAACACCTGGCGATGGCCGAAATCGTCGCTGCCGATCCCGCAGTCGAAACGTTTTCACATTCCGTCGGTGTCTCGGGCAGCAACCAGACCATCGCCAATGGCCGGTTCTGGATCACCTTGAAAAAACGTGGCGACCGCGACGTCTCCGCCAGCCAGTTCATCGACCGGATTCGTCCGCAACTGATGAACGTACCGGGCATCGTCCTGTACCTGCGCGCCGGCCAGGACATCAATCTCAGCTCCGGCCCGAGCCGTGCCCAGTACCAATATGTACTCAAGAGTAACGACGGCGGCACACTCAGCACCTGGACCCAGCGCCTGACGGAAAAACTGCGCGCCAACCCGGCCTTCCGCGACATTTCCAATGACTTGCAACTGGGCGGCAGCATTACCCATATCAGCATCGACCGTAGCGCCGCAGCCCGTTTCGGCCTGACCGCCAGCGACGTTGACGAAGCGCTGTACGATGCGTTCGGCCAGCGCCAGATCAATGAATTCCAGACCCAGGTCAACCAGTACAACGTGATCCTGGAACTGGACACCAGGCAGCGCGGCAAGGCCGAGAGCCTCAATTACTTCTACCTGCGCTCGCCCCTGAGCGGGGAAATGGTACCGCTGTCGGCCCTGGCCAGGTTTGATGCGCCGACCATCGGCCCGCTGTCCATCGCCCATGACGGCATGTTCCCGGCGGCCAACCTGTCATTCAACCTGGCCCCCGGCGTGGCGTTGGGCGATGCGGTCATCATGCTCAACCAGGCCAAAGTCGACATCGGCATGCCGACCGCCATCAGCGGCAATTTCCAGGGTGCGGCCCAGGCGTTCCAGAGTTCGCTGGCCAGCCAGCCGTGGCTGATCCTGGCAGCACTGGTGGCGGTATACATCATTCTCGGCGTGCTCTACGAGAGTTTCGTGCACCCGTTGACGATCATTTCGACCTTGCCTTCGGCGGGCCTCGGCGCGGTGATCATGCTGTGGATCTGCGGCCAGGACTTTTCGATCATGGCCTTGATCGGGCTGGTGCTGTTGATCGGCATCGTCAAGAAAAACGGCATCCTGATGGTCGACTTCGCCCTCGAAGCGCAGCGCAATGGCGGACTGTCGCCAGAAGAAGCGATCTTCAAGGCCTGCATCACGCGTTTCCGGCCGATCATCATGACCACCCTCGCCGCCCTGCTCGGCGCCCTGCCGCTGATGCTCGGCTACGGCACCGGCGCCGAATTGCGCCAGCCCCTGGGGATCGCGGTGGTCGGCGGTTTGCTGGTGAGCCAGGCGCTGACGCTGTTCACCACGCCGGTCATATACTTGTGGCTGGAGCGTCTGTTCCATCGGCCTAAACCTTCGCCAGTGCCAAAGCTGGCGACCACAGACTGAGGCGGGTCATGCGCGTTCTGATTATCGAAGACGAAGAAAAAACCGCGGATTATCTGCATCGCGGCCTGACGGAACAGGGTTTCACCGTGGACCTGGCTCGCGATGGTGTGGAAGGCCTGCACCTGGCGCTGGAGAGCGACTACGCGGTGATCGTCCTCGACGTGATGTTGCCGGGCCTCGACGGCTTCGGTGTGTTGCGCGCCCTGCGTGCGCGCAAGCAAACCCCGGTGATCATGCTCACCGCCCGCGAGCGTGTGGAAGACCGCATCAAGGGCCTGCGTGAAGGCGCCGATGACTATCTGGGCAAACCGTTTTCCTTCCTGGAACTGGTGGCGCGCCTGCAAGCGCTGACCCGCCGTAGCGGTGGCCATGAACCGGTGCAAGTGAGCATCGCCGACCTGTGGATAGATTTGATCAGCCGCAAGGCTACCCGAGGTGGCACACGGCTGGACCTGACCGCCAAAGAGTTCTCGCTGCTCAGTGTGCTGGCCCGGCGCCAGGGTGAAATCCTCTCGAAAACCGCCATCGCCGAAATGGTCTGGGACATCAATTTCGACAGCGACGCCAACGTTGTCGAAGTCGCGATCAAACGCCTGCGGGCCAAGCTCGACGGGCCGTTCGAAGAGAAGCTGCTGCACACCATTCGCGGCATGGGTTATGTGCTGGAGAGCCGTGGTGTCCAGTAATTCCATCGCGCTGCGTTTAAGCGGCATGTTCACGCTGGTAGCGCTGCTGGTGTTCCTGCTGATCGGCTGGGCGCTGTACCAGCAGGTCGACAAGGGCCTGGGCCTGTTGCCTGAAGCCGAACTCGATGCGCGCTACAGCGTGCTCGAATCCACGGTCGGCCGTTACGGCACGCCCGAGCACTGGGTGAAGATCAACAACAAACTCAATCTGCTGAGCGAAGAAGACAAGCGCATCCGTTTCTGGATCATCAGCGGCGATCCACACTACGAATACGGCAACCCGACACCGCAAATCCGCGCCTTTGCCCAAGGGCCGCTGGGCACCCGCGACATGCATCTGCCGGATCACCCCTATCCGCTGAAAGTGCTGGTCAGCGAATTCCCTGCCAAGGACCAGCGCCCACCACTGCGTTTCATGATCGCCATCGACACCGAGACATTTTTCCAGACCCAGCATCAACTGCTGATCGCGCTGATCAGCCTGGCGATCGTCGGTGTGTTGCTGGCTTCGGCACTGGGCTATTGGGTGGCGCGGATCGGGCTCAAGCCGCTGATCAAACTGTCCCAGGAAGCCCAGCGCCTGGCCCCGCCATTGCGCTCGGGGCGCTTGCGCCTGTCGCCATTGCCGCCGGAACTTGATCAATTTGTCAGTTCGTTCAACTCGACCCTGGAACGGGTTGAACAAGCGTACTCGCGCCTTGAATCGTTCAACGCCGACGTCGCCCACGAACTGCGCTCTCCACTGACCAACCTGATCGGCCAGACCCAGGTCGCATTGACCCGTGGACGCTCCGCCGAGCATTACTTCGAAGTGCTGCAATCGAACCTCGAAGAGCTTGAGCGGCTGCGTTCGATCATCAACGACATGCTGTTCCTCGCCAGCGCCGATCAGGGCAGCAAGGCGACCAAACTCACCTCAACCTCACTGGCCGATGAAGTGGCCACGACCCTGGAATACCTGGATTTCATACTTGAGGACGCTCAGGTCCGGGTTGAGGTCAGTGGAGACGCGCAAGTGCGGATCGAGATCGCGCATCTGCGCCGGGCGTTGATCAATCTGCTGAACAACGCGGTGCAACACACCGCGCCCGGGCAGGTGATTCAAGTGCGCATTGAAGCCGCAGAACACCTGGTCAGCATCGGCGTCGCCAACCCCGGTTCGCCGATAGCCCGTGAACACCTGTCACGGCTGTTCGAGCGCTTCTACCGGGTCGATGCCTCGCGCAGCAACAGCGGTCAAAACCATGGATTGGGACTGGCCATCGTCAAGGCCATTGCGTTGATGCATGGCGGCGATGTGTTTGTGCACAGCGACCATGGGATGAATACCTTCGGCATACATCTCCCGGTCTGACCCCCTCTTCCTTTGTGGGAGCGAGCTTGCTCGCGATACAGGCGACTCGGTACAACTTCGGAACCGAGGTGATGCTATCGCGAGCAAGCTCGCTCCCACATTGGATTCAGGCGCACTTAAATGTGCGGCCAACCAACTATTGCCGTAACCGCAACAGTCCTTTCATGAATCCGCTCTTTTTCCCCTCGCCCCATATCCTTATCTTTGCCCGCACCAAACAGCACTTGCCAAGCAAGAAGGTTTTAAAGATGTCCAACAGTATGGGTATTGCCAGCGCTTTCGTTTTGTCCTCTTTGTTCCTGTCACCCTTGGCGATGGCGGAAGAGTCGCAGACTTTCGTCACGCATAACGCTGCACGCGCTGCGGCGTTCAAAGAGCATCGGATCGAGATGACGGCCGAGGCTGCGCAAGACGCCCAGGCCCCGCAAGCATCCAGCACCCAGGCCCAGCCACGGGCCGAGAAAGACAGCTGATCCACACCTGTCACACCTGTTTCCCTCGACACTTTTCATCGGCTCTTCCCTTTGAAAAGTTGTCTTCAAAGCCGCTTCTGTCAGCGGCTTTTTTTATAGTGACGACTCTACCTTCATTGCAACTTTTGCAACGAAAATCACTGATGCCCGTCCCATCGATCAATCGTTCGGGCAACAGGAACGATTCACTTGGCTGCTACGTTTATGCAACTACGCTTACAACGTCCCTCTAGCAGACGTCAGCCCTATGACCGCAAGCCGCACCCCACACTTTCAAGGCCCGCCCGGGCGACCCGAGATCATGGTGATCCTCGGCAGCACCCTGACTGTCATCTCGATCCTGTGCATTGTCACTTACCTGCTGATCCGCGAGCACGCCAATGCCCAGCAGACCGCCACACGCAGCGCGACCACCATTGCGCAACTGATCGATGCCGATGTCCTGCGTACGGTCGAGCTCTATGACTTGACCTTGCAGGGCCTGATCGCCGCCGCCCAACGGGACGACCTGAAACAGGTTTCGCCGCAGATCCGTCACCTGGTGCTGTTCGACCGCTCCACCACCGCGCGCTACAAGGGCGACATCCTGCTGCTGGACAAGCACGGCGACGTGCTGGCCGACTCATCGTTGATCGAACCGAAACCGGGCAACTTCGCTGACCGCGATTATTTCCTGGCCCATGTCTTCAATCGCGACGCGGGCATGTTTATCAGCCGACCGTTCAAGACACGTTGTGACTGCGATGACAGCGACGAATGGCGCATCAGTTTCAGCCGACGCATTTCCTCGCCCACAGGTGAATTTCAGGGGGTCGCAGTTGCGTCGATGCGCATGAGCTACTTCGACCAGCTGTTCAACAGCCTCGAAATCGGCTCCGGCAGTACGCTGGGCATCATTAACGACGACGGGATTCTCCTGGCGCAGAAACCGTACCGGGAACAAAACGCCATCGGCAAAAACTTCTCCAGCCGCCCCAACGTCGCACGCATGTTGCAGGAGCGCAGTGGGACCTTCGAAAGCGTGTCGAGTGTCGACCATCAGCGGCGCCTGTACACCTTTTCCCGGGTCGGCAATCTGCCGCTGACCGTCATCGTGGCCCTTTCCATCGATGAAGTGTTCGCCACCTGGAACCGCACGGCCTATGTGATCAACGGTGCGACGGGGGTTTTGTGCATCGGTCTGTTGTGGCTGACCTGGCTGCTCTGCCGCGAGCTGCGACTGCGCCAATATGCCGAGCAGGAATTGTCGCAATTGGCGGCCACCGATGCCTTGACCGGCGTGGCCAACCGTCGATCCCTTGATCAGACCCTGCGCCATGAGTGGTTTCGTGCGCAGCGCAGCGGCAAGCCGTTGTCATTGCTGATGATCGATGCCGATCACTTCAAGGCCTTCAATGACCGGCACGGGCATCAGGCCGGCGACGACGCCTTGCGGGCATTGGCCGAGGTCATCCGCACCAGTGTCCATCGCCCGGCAGACCTGGTGGCTCGTTATGGTGGTGAAGAGTTTTCGGTGGTCCTGGCCGAAACTGACAGCGAAGGCGCGCGGCAGATCGCCGAGCATATCCGTGAGGCGGTGCAAAAGCTGCTGCTGGCGGATGCCGGTGAACCGCCGATGAGCGTGAGTATCGGTATTGCCACCTGGACTGAAGCCAGCGATATCAACCTGGAGCAATTGCTGTTCAGTGCCGACAAGGCGTTGTATCAGGCCAAGGAAGGAGGGCGTAATCGGGTGGTGTGCGCGGATTAAAGCAAAGATCAAAAGATCGCAGCCTTCGGCAGCTCCTACAGGGAAATGCGTTCCAAATGTAGGAGCTGCCGAAGGCTCGGTCCGCGCTCGGGCGATCTTTTGCTTCATAAAAAAAGGCCACCCGAAGGCAGCCTTTAAAAACTAGAGAGGTTTTTACTTACACGGCCGCAACCGGACGCATGTAAGAGATCGGTGCAGTGCTGGCGTCTTCGAACGTCACGACTTCCCAGGCATCTGTCTGCTCAATCAACTTGCGCAGCAGCTGGTTGTTCAGTGCGTGGCCGGACTTGAAGCCCTTGAACTCACCGATCAGGCTATTGCCCAGCAGGTAGAGGTCACCAATTGCATCGAGAATCTTGTGCTTCACGAATTCGTCTTCATAACGAAGGCCGTCTTCGTTCAGTACGCCATCGGCGTCGACCACAATAGCGTTTTCAACACTGCCGCCGAGTGCGAGGTTGTGCTTGCGCAGGTACTCGATGTCACTCATGAAACCAAAGGTACGGGCGCGGCTGACTTCTTTTACGAACGAAGTGCTGGAAAAATCCACGCTTGCACTTTGTGTGCGGTCACGGAAAACCGGGTGATCGAAATCGATCTCGAAGCTCACCTTGAACCCTTCGAAAGGGACGAAAGTGGCGCGCTTGTCGCCGTCTTCCACTGTCACTTCACGCAGGATGCGGATGAATTTCTTGGCGGCGTCCTGTTCTTCCAGTCCAGCCGATTGAATCAGGAATACAAAAGGTCCAGCGCTACCATCCATGATCGGGACTTCGGACGCGGAGAGCTCGACGTAGGCGTTATCGATGCCCAGGCCTGCCATGGCCGAGAGCAGGTGCTCTACCGTGTCCACTTTGACGTCACCATTAACGAGCGTGGTCGACATAGTGGTTTCACCAACGTTTTCCGCGCGGGCAGGAATCTGCACCACGGGGTCGAGGTCGGCGCGACAAAACACAATGCCGGTGTCGACAGGCGCTGGCTTGAGGGTCAGGTAGACCTTCTCCCCGGAGTGCAGGCCGACACCTGTGGCACGGATAATATTCTTCAGGGTGCGTTGTTTAATCATGGCATGGGCCGCTTCAGCGCAAATTGCGAACTGGTATCAACAAAGGCTGGCGATGATAGCAGACCAGACCTTTGCTGAACACCAATCACCCTAATACCCCTGATACATTTCATCAATCGGCCTGACGACGCAGAAATGCCGGGATGTCCAGGTAGTCCAGGTCATCTTGCGGATTCATCTTCGCGGCAGCCGCAGCACCGGCCTGGGCCTGGTTGCGCATGACGGTCGGACGGTCCAGGTCACGGTAGTTCACCGCTGGAGCTTCATGACGAACAGGGGCCTGTTGTTGTGGCTGTGCAGCCATCGAAGTATGGACAGTGTTGTCGATGACCTTCACAGGCTTCTCGATCTTGGCGCCCAGACCCGTGGCAACGACCGTCACGTGCAGCTCGTCGCGCATGTCCGGATCGATAACGGTACCGACCTTGACCATCGCGTGCTCGGAAGCGAACGCCTCGATGATGCTGCCCACGTCGGAGTATTCGCCCAGGGACAGATCGGGACCTGCGGTGATGTTCACCAGGATGCCGCGAGCGCCTTGCAGGTTCACGTCTTCCAGCAGCGGGTTGCGAATGGCCGCTTCGGTGGCTTCGCGTGCACGGTTCGGACCGCTGGCGCAGCCAGTGCCCATCATCGCCATGCCCATTTCGCTCATCACGGTACGCACGTCGGCGAAGTCGACGTTGATCATGCCCGGACGCTTGATGATGTCGGAGATACCGCGAACGGCACCGGCCAATACATCGTCAGCCTTGGCGAAAGCCGACAAGAGGCTTGCGTCTTTACCGAGGATGGTCAGCAGCTTCTCGTTGGGAATGGTGATCAACGAGTCGACGCTTTCAGACAGCAGACGAATACCTTCGTCGGCGATCTGCATGCGCTTGCGGCCTTCGAACGGGAACGGACGAGTCACCACCGCAACGGTGAGAATGCCCATTTCCTTGGCCACTTCAGCAATGATTGGCGCAGCACCGGTACCGGTACCACCGCCCATGCCCGTGGTGATGAACACCATATTGGTGCCCTGCAGGACTTCGGCAATGCGCTCACGATCTTCCAGAGCGGCCTGACGACCTACTTCAGGGTTGGCGCCAGCGCCGAGACCTTTGGTCACACCAGTGCCCAGTTGCAGGATGGTCCGCGCGCCGATGCTTTTCAGCGCTTGGGCATCAGTGTTGGCGCAGATGAATTCAACGCCTTCAATGTTGCTCTTGACCATGTGGTTGACAGCGTTGCCGCCGCCACCGCCGACACCGATAACTTTGATTACCGGGCTTGCGGGGATGTTGTCTACGAGTTCGAACATTTTCCCTCTCCTTTACATTCTCTAGTTTTTTCGCCTACTGCGTGCTTCGGTGTAACGGTGATGCGGTAATTCTTCAGAAATTGCCCTGGACCCACTTCTTCAGGCGGTCCAGCAGCGGAGCCTGTGGCTCTTCGTTGCTGTAGCTGTCGCGACTGCCGATGCCCGAGAACGAGATGCCGTCGGACTGCTTCTGCAGGCCGTACATCAACAGGCCGACGCCGGTGGAGTAAATCGGATTGCGCACCACGTCATCCAGACCTTTCACGCCGTGAGGCACGCCCAGACGCACCGGCATGTGGAAGATTTCCTCGGCCAGTTCGGTAGCGCCTTCCATCTTCGACGTACCGCCGGTCAGCACGATGCCGGCCGGGATCAGGTCTTCGTAGCCGCTGCGGCGCAGTTCGGCCTGGATCAGCGTGAACAGTTCGTCGTAGCGCGGCTCGACCACTTCGGCCAGGGCCTGGCGTGACAGCTCGCGTGGTGGACGGTCGCCAACGCTTGGCACCTTGATGGTTTCACCGGCACCGGCCAGTTTGGCCAGGGCGCAGGCGTAGCGAATCTTGATTTCCTCGGCGTACTGGGTCGGAGTGCGCAACGCCATGGCGATGTCGTTGGTCACCTGGTCGCCGGCAATCGGGATTACCGCGGTGTGACGGATCGCACCTTCGGTGAAGATCGCGATGTCGGTGGTGCCGCCGCCGATATCCACCAGGCACACGCCCAGCTCTTTCTCGTCATCGGTCAGTACCGAGTACGCGGAAGCCAGTTGCTCGAGAATGATGTCGTCGATTTCCAGACCGCAGCGGCGCACGCATTTTTCAATGTTCTGTGCAGCATTGACGGCGCAGGTGACCACGTGGACCTTGGCTTCCAGACGCACGCCGGACATGCCCAGTGGCTCGCGGACGCCTTCCTGGTTATCGATCACGTAATCCTGCGGCAGGGTGTGCAGCACGCGCTGGTCAGCCGGGATCGCCACGGCCTGGGCGGCGTCGAGTACACGCTCAAGGTCCGCCGAGCTGACTTCGCGATCACGAATCGCCACGATGCCGTGGGAGTTCAGGCTGCGAATGTGATTGCCGGCCACGCCGACGAACGCCGAGTGAATGCGGCAACCCGCCATCAGCTGCGCTTCTTCGATGGCGCGCTGGATCGATTGCACGGTGGATTCGATGTTCACCACCACGCCTTTTTTCAGGCCACGGGACGGATGGGTACCGATCCCGACGATTTCCAGCGTGCCGTCGTCCGCGACCTCGCCCACCAGCGCCACCACCTTGGAGGTGCCGATATCGAGACCGACGATCATTTTGCCGCTTTGCACGTTTGCCATGGGTCCTGCCTCTTCTTAATTCTTCGCGACAGCGGGTTGGGCTGCCGTGGGCGCTACAGGTTCCCGCCAGCCAACAGCGAGGCCGTTGGCGTAGCGCAGATCGATGCGCGCAATGTTCGTAATCTGTTCTTTGAGCGTCTTGTCATAGATGGCGATGAAACGGCGCATCTTTTCCACCTGGTTGCCGCGTCCCAGCAGCAGTTCGATCCCGGGACCCGCGCTGCCGGGGCCGGTGGTCAGGAACCAGCTGCCGCGATCACGCAGTTCCAGGCGTGCAATCGAGAAGCCCAGCGGCCTGAGCATCTGGCTCAGCACCTGGTATTGCTGCATCACTTGCTGCTGAGCCCGCTGCGGGCCAAACAACTGAGGCAAGTGTTCGTAGTTCGCCAGCTCGCGTGGAGTGAACGCCTGGCCCTGGTTGTTCAACAGCGACTCGTCACCCCATCGGGCCACCGGCAGTTGTTCTTCCAGGCGGATCACCACTTGATCCGGCCACACCCTGCGCACTTCGGCGTGGGCAATCCATGGCATCGTTTCCAGCTCGGTGCGCATGCTCGCCAGGTCGATGGTGAAGAAGCTCGATGCCACGTACGGGGCGATCCGCTGCTGCACCGCTTGCTGGCTGATGTAACTCAAGTCGCCCTGCACATTGATTTTGGTGATCGGCCGGTCGGCATACGGCAACAGCCGTGTCGCGCCTTCGTAAGTACCGAACCCCAAAGCCACCAGCACTACCGGCCAGAACAACGCTTTGAGAAAACCGAAGTTGGCTTTCGGCAGGCGCGCGGACATCGGCTCTTTGGCCACCATTCGGCTGGCACCCCGCGGCACCGGCTTGCGGCCGGGCGATGCGGAGGGCTGATGTCTGAGCTGAGCGCCTTGCATGGCCTTAACCTCTCGTCGACTCTTGGTTACCGGCAGTGTTGCCGGCAACGCTCTCGGCCAGAATGGCCAGAACCAGTTGCTGGAAATCCAGACCGGCGGCACGGGCCGCCATCGGCACCAGGCTGTGATCGGTCATGCCCGGTGCGGTGTTGACTTCCAGGAACCAGAACTGCCCTTCGGCGTCCTGCATCACGTCTGCCCTGCCCCAACCGGCGATACCCAGCGCTTCACAGGCTTTCGCCGTGAGGTCCATGAGTTCCTTTTCCTTGGCGCTGTCCAGACCGCACGGAATGCGGTACTGGGTATCGCTGGCGATGTACTTGGCGTCGTAGTCGTAGAAGCTGTGCGTCGTGCCCAGGGCAATCGGTGGCAACACCTGGTCACGCAGGGTGGCGATGGTGAACTCCGGACCGTGAATCCATTGCTCGACCAGCACTTGCGAATCGTAGGTACTGGCCGCTTTCCATGCGTCGATCAATTCGGACGCGGAACTCACTTTGGCCATACCGATACTTGAACCTTCATGGGCCGGTTTGACGATCAAAGGGAAGCCCAGTTCCGTCGCCGCCGAAATACAATCGGCTTCGCTGCTCAGTACCGCGTGACGCGGGGTCGGAATGCCCAGGCTGTGCCAGACCTGCTTGGTGCGCAGTTTGTCCATGGCCAGGGCCGAAGCCAGGATGCCGCTGCCGGTGTACGGAATGCCCAGGCATTCGAGCAGGCCCTGCATGCTGCCGTCTTCACCGCCACGGCCGTGGAGGATGATGAAGGCGCGGTCGATCTTTTCATTGAGCAGTCGCTGCAGCAGGTCATCGCCCACGTCGAGGCCGAACGCGTCCACACCGGCGCTTTGCAGTGCGTCCAGAACGGCGTTACCCGACTTCAGGGAGACCTCACGCTCGGCACTCTTGCCGCCGAACAGCACGGCGACGCGGCCGAAGTCTTTCGGCGCGATCGTGGAGACCAGGTTGGCGTAGGCAGCAGTCATTTCAACTTCCCCTTCTCCGGCGCGGCAACGGCACCGGCGAACAACTCGCTTTTCAACAGTTTCGGTGCGAGACCGCCGATATCGCCGGCGCCCTGGCACAGCAGGATGTCGCCGGCGCGCAGCAACGGCTTGACCACTGGCGCGAGGTCGACGCCACGCTCGATGTAGATCGGGTCGAGCTGGCCACGCTGACGGATGCTGTTGCACAGCTTGCGGCTGTCGGCGCCCGGAATCGGCTCTTCGCCGGCCGGGTAGACTTCCATCAGCAGCAATACGTTGGCGTCAGCCAGCACATTGACGAAATCGTCGTACAGGTCACGGGTGCGGCTGTAACGGTGCGGCTGGTAAACCATCACCAGGCGGCGCTCCGGCCAGCCACCGCGGACGGCCTTGATCACGGCCGCAACTTCGGTCGGGTGGTGACCGTAGTCGTCGACCAGCATCACATTGCCGCCGTCTACCGGCAGTTCGCCGTAGACCTGGAAGCGTCGGCCGACACCCTGGAACCCGGACAGGCCCTGGACGATGGCTTCATCGCTGACGCCTTCGTCGGTGGCGATGCAGATGGTCGCAAGGGCGTTCAATACGTTGTGGTTGCCCGGCATGTTCACCGAAACATCCAGTGGCTCACGGTCGGGACGCAGTACGGTGAAGAAGGTCTGCATGCCTTGCTGGCGCACATTGATGGCGCGCACGTCGCAGTCTTCGCCGAAGCCGTAGGTAACGGTCGGACGCTTGACCTGCGGGAGGATTTCACGCACCACCGGATCGTCCAGGCACACCACCGCCAGACCGTAGAACGGCAGGTTGTGCAGGAATTCGACGAAGGTTTTCTTCAGTTTGTTGAAGTCACCGTCGTAGGTCGCCATGTGGTCGGCGTCGATGTTGGTGACCACGGCCACCAGCGGCTGCAAGTGCAGGAAGCTGGCATCGCTTTCGTCGGCTTCGGCAATCAGGTAACGGCTGGTGCCGAGCTGGGCATTGGTACCCGCGGCATTCAGGCGGCCACCGATCACGAACGTCGGGTCCAGGCCACCGGCGGCGAACACCGAAGCGATCAGGCTGGTGGTCGTGGTTTTGCCGTGGGTACCGGCAACGGCGATGCCGTGGCGATAACGCATCAGCTCAGCCAGCATCTCTGCACGCGGCACCACCGGAATACGGCGTTCCAGCGCGGTAGCGACTTCCGGGTTGGACGTGTTCACGGCACTCGACACCACCAGCACGTCGGCGGCAGCGGCGTTCTCGGCGCGGTGGCCGATGAAGATCTGCGCCCCGAAGGACTCCAGACGCTCGGTCACTGGCGAAGCCTTCAGGTCGGAACCGGACACTTCATAGCCCAGGTTCAACAACACTTCGGCAATCCCGCACATGCCCACTCCGCCGATACCAACGAAGTGGATGCGACGGATGCGGCGCATTTCCGGTTGCGGCATGGCTTTCTGATTCTCAACCATGGGCCACCTCCAGGCAGCTATCGACCACGTTACGGGTGGCATCGGGTTTGGCCAGGCGGCGTGCCGCAGTAGCCATTTCGTTGAGTCGTTGTGGTTGCATCAGGACCTCTGTCAGGCGAGCGGCAAGATCCGCTGCACCAGTCGTTCTTTGCGGCATCAGGAAGGCTGCGCCTTCACGGGCCAAATATTCGGCGTTGCGGGTCTGGTGATCGTCGATGGCATGAGGCAAAGGCACCAGCATCGAGGGCAGACCGGCGGCGGCCAGTTCACTGATGGTCAGCGCGCCTGCGCGACAAACCACCAGGTCGGCCCAGCTGTAGGCTTGGGCCATGTCTTTGATGAAGGGCTGCACCTGCGCTTCGACGCCAGCCGCGCGATAGCGCTCTGCAGTCACTTCATCGTGGTTTTTGCCGGCCTGATGGAACACTTCCGGACGCAAATCGGCAGCGACTTGCGACAGGGCTTCAGGCAGCAACTTGTTCAACGGTTCTGCGCCCAGGCTTCCGCCCAGGATCAGCAAACGCGCCTTGCGACCAGCCAGGGCAGGTCGCGATGTCTCGAGGAACAGCTCGGTGCGCACCGGATTACCGGTGGTCCGGCGGCTGCCCGACAGGGTAAAGGTGTCGGGGAACGCTTCACAGACTCGGGCGGCCAACGGCACCAGCAACCGATTGGCGGTACCGGCCACGGCGTTCTGTTCGTGAACGATTACCGGCACGCCGGCCAGTTTGGCGGCAACGCCACCAGGACCGGTCACGTAACCACCAAAGCCGACCACGCAGACCGGCCGCAGCCGACGAATGATCGCCCGCGCCTGCCAGACCGACTTGAACAACATGAACGGTGCCTTGAGCAGGGACAATTTGCCCTTGCCGCGCAGACCGCTGGCATTGATCCGATGCAACTCGATACCGGCCGCCGGCACCAGATCGTTCTCGATGCCACGCGGGGTGCCGAGCCAGTGCACGGTGTAGCCGCGCGCCTGGAATTCGCGAGCACAGGCCAGCGCCGGGAACACGTGGCCACCGGTGCCGCCGGCCATGATCATGACGTTAGCGCCCATGGTTCGGCTCCTCGGCGAAGTCGCTCTCATGGAACTCCATCTCTTCACTGCCCAGGTGGGTTCGACTTTCCCACTCGATGCGCAGCAACAAACCGAGACAGGCACAGCAGATCACCAACGAACTACCGCCATAACTGAGGAACGGCAGGGTCAGTCCCTTGGTCGGCAGCAGACCGACGTTTACACCAATGTTGATCAGGAACTGACCAATCCACAGGAACGACAGACCGTAGGCGACATAAGCAGCAAAAAACTGCTTGGCCTTTTCAGCCCACAGTCCGATGTACATGCCACGAATACACACGAAGACGAACAGTGCCACGGTGCACAGCGAACCTACCGCACCCAGTTCTTCGGCCAGGACCGAGAATACGAAGTCAGTGTGGGCTTCCGGCAGGTAAAACTGTTTCTGCACGCTGTTGCCCAGGCCAACGCCCAGCCATTCGCCGCGACCGAAAGCGATCAATGCCTGGGACAACTGATAGCCGGCGCCGAACTGGTCGGCCCACGGGTCGGCAAAGTTGGTCAGACGCGCCATACGATAGGGCTGCATTTGAATCAACAGCACCACCGCGCCGACGGCCAGCACCACCATCAGGGAAAAACGGAACAGGCCGACGCCGCCGAGGAACAGCATCGCCGCGGCAGCGCCCATCATCACCACGGTGGCACCGAAGTCCGGCTCCATCAGCAGCAGGCCCGCCATCGGCAGCAGCACGATGAACGGTTTGAAGAAGCCCATCCAGCTTTCGCGCACTTCTTTCTGGCGACGTACCAGATAACCGGCGAGGTAGATCACCACGAACACCTTGGCGATTTCGGAAGGCTGGACGTTGAAGAAACTGAAACCGATCCAGCGCATCGAGCCGTTAACCTCACGACCGATTCCCGGGACGATCACCATCACCAGCAAGCCGAACGCCCCCAGCAGCATCAACCAGCCCAGGCGTTGCCAGGTGGCAATCGGGATCATCATGGTGACGATGCAGGCACCCAGACCCAGCACCACGTAAATAAGGTGGCGAATCATGTAATACAGGGCGCTGCCAGACTGCACTGCCGCCACTTCGGTCGATGCCGAGGCAATCATGATCAGCCCAAGGCCGAGCAGCGTCAGGCAACCGGCAAGCATCGGGAAATCGAGGTCGATACCGCGCCCGGTGATGAGCGGCGATGGATACGGCTTGATGATGCCTTTGAGACTCATGCCAGATCCTCCACGGCTTGGACGAACTGGTGACCACGGTCTTCGTAGTTCTTGAACATGTCGAAACTGGCGCAGGCTGGCGACAGCAGCACTACGTCGCCCGGCTGGGCGGCGGCGCGGCATTGCTCGACGGCTTCGACCAGGGAGCCGGCGCGGATCAGCGGTACAGCATCGCCGATGGCTTCGCCGATCTTGTCGGAGTCACGCCCCATCAGCACCACGACGCGGCAGTTGGCTGCCACCGGATTGCGCAGGTCATTGAACTCGGCACCCTTGCCGTCGCCACCGGCGATCAGCACGATCTTGCCCTCGATGTCCGCACCCAAGCCTTCGATGGCGGCCAGTGCGGCGCCGACGTTGGTGGCCTTGGAGTCGTTGTAATAGGCCACGCCGTCGAGGTCGCGGACCCATTGGCAGCGATGTTCGAGACCGGCGAAAGTGCGCAGGCTCGACAGCATGGCATCGAATGGCAGGCCAACCGCATGGCCCAGCGCCAGGGCTGCCAGGGCGTTGGACTGGTTGTGGGCACCGCGAATCTTCAACTCGCGCACCGGCATCAGGTTCTGGAACTCGAAGGCCAGGTATTTTTCGCCGTCTTCTTCACGGATACCGAAGGATTTGAAGTCGGGTTTGCTCAGGCCGAAGGTCCAGCATGGCTGCCCTTCGCCCATCAACGGACGACTCAGGGCATCCTGACGATTGACCACGAACTGTCTGGCGCCACGGAAGATCCGGTGCTTGGCCAGGTGATAGGCCGGCAGACCGCTGTAACGGTCCATGTGGTCTTCGCTGATATTGAGCACGGTGGCCACTTCGGCGTTGAGCTGATCGGTGGTTTCCAGCTGGAAACTCGACAACTCCATCACGTACAGCTCGACGTCGTCGCGCAGCAGATCCAGCGCCGGCGTACCGAGGTTGCCGCCGACGGCAACACGCTTGCCCGCCGCAGCGGCCATCTCGCCGACCAGGGTGGTCACGGTACTTTTCGCGTTGGAACCACTGATGGCCACGATCGGCGCCTTCGCGTTACGCGCGAACAGTTCGATGTCGCCGGACAATTTCACGCCACGGGCGGAGGCGGCCTGCAGGGCCGGGGTCGCCAGCGCCAGACCGGGGCTGACGTAGAGTTCGTCGGCACGGCACAGGAACTCGACGTCCAGCTCGCCACAACGCACTTCCACGTGCGGATAGTCACGCTTGAGCGTGGCCAGTTCCGGTGGATTTTCCCGCGTATCGGCCACGGCAAACGCCACGCCCTGGTTCGCCAGGAAGCGAACCAGGGACATGCCGCTCTTGCCGAGGCCGACAACAATGCGGAAGTGGTCAGAAGCGATCAGAGACACGAGTTTCTACCTCAGCTTCAGGGTGGCAAGGCCGACCAGCACGAGAATCACGGTGATGATCCAGAAACGGACGATCACGCGCGGCTCGGGCCAGCCCTTGAGTTCAAAGTGGTGGTGAATGGGCGCCATGCGGAATACACGGCGACCGGTCAGTTTGAAAGAGGCAACCTGGATGACCACTGACAGGGTTTCCATCACGAACACGCCGCCCATGATGAACAGGACGATTTCCTGACGGACGATCACCGCGATGGTGCCCAGGGCCGCGCCCAACGCCAGTGCGCCGACGTCGCCCATGAAGACTTGTGCCGGATAGGTGTTGAACCAGAGGAAGCCCAGGCCGGCTCCGATCAGTGCGCCACAGAACACGATCAGCTCGCCTGCGCCCGGTACGTAAGGGATCAACAGGTATTCGGCGAATTTCACGTTACCCGACAGGTAGCAGAAAATGCCCAGGCCACCGCCGACCATCACCGTCGGCATGATCGCCAGGCCGTCGAGGCCGTCGGTCAGGTTGACCGCGTTGCTCGAACCGACGATCACGAAATAGGTCAGGACGATGAAGCCGGCGCCCAATGGAATGCTGTAGTCCTTGAGCATCGGCAGGATCAGCGTTGTTTCCACCGGAGTGGCGGCGGTCACATACAGAAAGATCGCTGCGCCCAGACCGAATACCGACTGCCAGAAATACTTCCAGCGGCTTGGCAGGCCGCGGGAGTTTTTCTCGATGACCTTGCGGTAGTCGTCGACCCAGCCGATGGCGCCGAACAGCAGGGTCACCAACAGTACGACCCAGACGTAGCGGTTGCTCAGGTCAGCCCAAAGCAGGGTGCTGACACCGATGGACGACAGAATCAGTGCGCCGCCCATGGTCGGGGTACCCGACTTTGACAGGTGCGACTGCGGGCCGTCATTGCGAACGGACTGACCGATCTGACGGTTCTGCAGGGTGCGGATCATCCACGGGCCATAGCACAGCGACAAAACCAGCGCGGTCAGTACACCGAGGATCCCGCGCAGGGTCAGGTACTGGAAGACCGCGAAGCCTTTGTAGAACTGTTGCAGATACTCCGCTAGCAGCAGCAGCATTAATGTTTCTCCAGACTGGACCCGCACAAGGCGGCGACGACGTTTTCCATCGCAGCGCTGCGCGACCCCTTGATCAAAATGGTGGTGTTTGTGTCTTGTTCGGCGCCCAGGGCCTTGATCAGCTCAGCCTGCGTGCTGAAGTGAAAAGCCTGTGGACCGAATGCGTTCACGGCGTGAGCCATCATTGGCCCGACGGCGTACAGCGCAGAAACCTTGCCACGGGCGTACTCGCCCACGTCGCGGTGCCCCTGCTCCGCCCATTCGCCCAACTCGCCGATATCCCCGAGCACCAGGACGGTGCGACCGGAAAAGCCGGCCAGTATATCAACGGCAGCGCACATGGAGGTGGGATTGGCGTTGTAAGTGTCATCGATCACGCGCATGCCATTGCTGGCCAATTGCGCAACGGTGCGACCCTTGACCGGTTGCACCGCGCCAAGGCCGGCGGCGATACCGGACAGCGACACACCCAGGGCATGGGCGGCAGCGGCGGCGGCCATGGCATTGGCGACGTTGTGGGTGCCGAGCAGGTTCAGTTGAACGCGCGCCACACCTTCAGGGCTGCGCAGGTTGAACGCCGGGCAGCCGCGAGCATCGGTGGCCAGGTCACTGGCATGGAAATCGGCGCTGGCGTTGTTCAACGCAAACGTCAGCACTTTGCGGTCACCGGCGCGTACCTTCCAGATACCGAACGCCTTGTCGTCAAGATTGAGAACGGCGACGCCATCGGCATCCAGCCCTTCGATAATCTCGCCCTTGGCTTCGACAATTTTTTCCGGACCGCCGAACTCGCCGACGTGGGCGGTCCCGGCGTTATTGAGAACGGCCACATGGGGTTTGGTCATGCTCACGGTGTAGGCAATTTCGCCCAGGCGCGAGGCACCCAGCTCGATCACCGCAGCGGTATGTTCCGGCGCCAGTTCGAGCAGGGTCAGCGGAACGCCAAGGTCGTTGTTCAGGTTGCCACGAGTCGCCAGCACTGCGCCGCGCGTGCGCAGGATGCTCGCAAGCATTTCCTTGACCGTGGTCTTGCCGCTGGAACCGGTAATGGCCGCGACCGGATGGGTGTAGGCGGCGCGATTCAGCGCGCCTAACTGGCCAAGGGCCTGGCGAGTGTCGCTGACCAGCAATTGCGGCAGCGTGCTGTCGGCGACTTCACGCTCGACCAGCGCAGCCACGGCGCCCTTGGCGGCGACTTCATTGAGATAGTCATGACCGTCAAAACGCGGACCGGCCAGGGCAATAAACAGCTGACCCGGCTTGATTGCACGACTGTCGATACTGACACCATCGAAGCTGGCATCGGCAGACACCAGGCGAGCATTCAGCGCACCGGTCAGTTCACTCAGTCTCAATGCCTTAAGCATGGGCCACCTCCCACGCGGTCAAGGCACGATCGGCCTCGACCAGATCGGAAAAGGCATGGCGTTCGCCGTTGATTTCCTGATAGTCCTCGTGACCTTTACCGGCCAGGACAATCACGTCATCCACCGAGGCACTGGCGATCAACCGGGCAATCGCCTGACCGCGACCGGCAACGAACTCCACTTTATCCATAGCCGTGAAACCGGCACGGATGTCATCGAAAATCACCGATGGATCTTCAGTGCGCGGATTGTCATCGGTCACCAGCACGCCATCGGCCAAGCGCTCGACCACTTCGGCCATCA
Source organism: Pseudomonas sp. IT-196MI5 (assembly GCF_949767415.1). NCBI lineage: Bacteria > Pseudomonadati > Pseudomonadota > Gammaproteobacteria > Pseudomonadales > Pseudomonadaceae > Pseudomonas > Pseudomonas sp. IT-196MI5. Next base: position 109,955 of record NZ_CATKPZ010000022.1, on the reverse strand, counting down.
ATGGTCGCTTGCCGCGATCGCGGTCGCCGCCACAGCCGAACAGGCACAGCAACCGGCCTTTGGCGTGTGGACGCAGGGCCAGCAGTACTTTTTCCAGCGCATCCGGGGTGTGGGCGTAGTCGACCACCACCAATGGCTGCGAGCCACCGCCCAGACGCTGCATGCGCCCGGCAGGGCCTTCGAGCTCTGGCAGCACCTTGAGGATTTCGTCCAGTGCGTAATCCAGTCCGAGCAACGCGCCGACCGCCGCCAGGACATTGCTCAGGTTGAAGCGACCGAGCAAGGTGCTGCGCAAGAGGTGCTCGCCCTGTGGCGTGACCAGCGTGGCGCGCACACCTTCGTCGTCGAATTGCGCCTGACGGCAATACAGGTAGGCGCTGGAATCTTCCAGGCTATAGGTAATCAGCCGCGACTCGCGCTTGTCGGCGGCCAGTTGCCGACCAAATTCGTCGTCGAGGTTGACCACGCGGCATTTCAAATCATTCCAGGCAAACAGCTTGGCCTTGGCTTCGCCGTAGACCTGCATGGTGCCGTGGTAATCCAGGTGATCGCGGGACAGGTTGGTCATCACCGCCACATCGAAGGCCAATGCCGTCACGCGCCCCTGGTCCAGGCCATGGGAAGACACTTCCATCGCCACGGCTTTGGCCCCGGCCTTCTTCAGGTCCGCCAGGGTCGCTTGCACGGCAATCGGATTCGGCGTGGTGTGCAGGCCGCTTTCGAGCGCGCCGTAGAAACCGGTACCGAGTGTGCCGACCAGGCCGCAGTGCTGGCCGAGCAGGTCCAGTGCCTGGGCGACCAATTGCGTCACGCTGGTCTTGCCGTTGGTGCCGGTAACGCCCACCAGGTTCAGGTGATGGCTCGGCTCGCCATAAAAACGCCCGGCGATGTCCGACAGTTGAGCCGCCAGGCCCTTGACCGGAATCAGCGGCACTTCAGTGATCGGCAGGATCGTGGCGCCTTCTACTTCATAGGCCACCGCAGCCGCGCCGCGTTGCAAGGCGTCGGCAATATGAGCGCGCCCATCGAACTTCCCGCCCGGGACGGCCAGGAACAAATCACCTGCGCGCACATTACGGCTGTCCAGGGCGAGTTCGCGAATCAGCAGATCGTGGCCGGCGTGAGGGAAAATCTTGTTCAGGCTCAGAGACATCAGCCGCGCCCTCCATTGGCTTTCAGCGGAACGACCGGTGTTGCGTTCGCTTGTTGAGTAGGTGGCAGGTTGTCCGGCGTAATGTTCATCAGGCGCAGGGTGCCCGACATCACGCGGCTGAACACCGGCGCGGAAACCAGACCACCGAAGTAACCGGCCTTGGTCGGCTCGTCGATCACCACCACGATGGCGTAACGCGGATCGCTCATCGGGCCGAAGCCGGCGAACAGCGAACGGTAGGAGTTCTCGGCGTAGCCCTTGGTGCCAACCGAGGTTTTACGCGCAGTACCCGACTTGCCGCCCACGTGATACGCCGGCACCTGCGCACGGAATACGCCGCGCGGGGCTTCGATCACTTGTTGCAGCATGCCTTGCATGGTTTTCGCGACGGCCTCCGGCAACACCTGGGTAGTTTGCGGCGCCTTGTCGGTCTTGATCAAAGTCAGTGGTGCGAGGCGACCGTTGTTGGCCAGGGCCGAGAAGGCGTGGACCAGCTGGATTGCGGTCACGGAGATACCGTAGCCGTAGGACAGCGTGGCGGTTTCTGCCTTGCGCCACTCGCGGTAGTTCGGCAGGTTGCCGACGCGCTCGCCCGGGAAGCCCAGGCCGGTGTCCTGGCCGAGGCCGACTTTCTGCGCGAGACGGAAAATGGTTTCGCCGCCAATGTCGAAGGCAACCTTGCTCATGCCGACGTTACTGGAGTTGATCAGGATGCCGGTCAGGTCGAGCACCGGGCCTTCGGTCTTGGATACGTCCTTGATGGTGTACTTGCCAATCTGCAAGGAGCCCGGATACACCTCGACGGTGTCGCTCGGTTTCCAGCGGCCGGTTTCGATCGCAGCGCTCATCGAGATCGCTTTCATGGTCGAACCCGGCTCGAACACGTCGATCATCGCGCGGTTGCGCATCATCGCCGGTTGCAGGTTGCGACGGTTATTCGGGTTGTAGGTCGGCTGGTTGACCATTGCGAGAATCTCGCCGGTCTTCACGTCCATGATCACCAGACTGCCGGCCTTGGCGCCGTTCTCGATGATCGCGTTGCGCAATTCGCGGTTGGCCAGGTATTGCAGGCGCAGGTCAATGGACAACGCCAAGGGCTTGCCGGCCTTGGCGTTTTTGGTGACCTGGACATCCTTGATCAGCCGGCCACGCCGGTCCTTGATCACCTGACGCTTGCCAGGGACCCCGGCCAGCCATTCGTCGTAGGCCAGTTCGACGCCTTCACGACCGTGATCGTCGATGTCGGTAAACCCGACCATATGGGCGGTGACTTCGCCGGCAGGATAAAACCGCCGGAACTCTTCGATGCCATAGACACCTGGCACCTTCAGGTCGAGCACGGCCTGGCCCTGCTCAGGCGTCAGCCCGCGCACCAGGTAAATGAATTCCTTGCTGGCCTGGGCCTCGAGACGTTCGGCCAGGGCTTTCGGGTCCTGCCCCAAGGCAGCCGCCAGCGCTGGCCACTTCTCTTTGGCCGTTTGCATTTCCTTGGCATTGGCCCAAAGGGTGGTGACCGGAGTACTCACGGCCAAGGGCTCGCCGTTACGGTCGGTGATCAGACCACGGTGAGCCGGAATCGGAATATGACGAACACTGCGGGCATCGCCCTGACCTTTGAGGAAGGCACGGTCGACCACTTGCAAATCGATGATGCGCCAGGCAATCGCGACCACCATGATGCCGAGCAAACCCAGCACCACGCGGAACCGCCAAGGAAAGAGCGCTCCTTCGAGTTTCATCATGGCGCCACCATCTTCACGTCAGCGGCACCGGGAATGTGCATTTTCAGTTGTTCGGTGGCCAGCACTTCGATACGGCTGTGGGCGGTCCAGGTGCTCTGCTCCAGAATCAACCGGCCCCACTCGGCTTGCGCCTTGTCGCGCACACTCAATTCGTTGTACAGCGAATTCAATAGCTGACGGTTCCAGTGAGCGCTGTAGGAAACGCCAATGGCCGAAATGAGCACGCCGACAAACAGCAGCAGCATGAAGAAGCTTCCGCCGGGCAATGGCTTGGCGAAAAGCTTGCTCACCGCAGCTTCTCCGCCACACGCATGACAGCACTACGGGAACGTGGGTTGGCTTTGAGTTCGGCGTCGGAGGCCGTCTGCGCTTTGCCATGGACTTTGATTTTCGGTTCGAAGGCGACATGCCGAACCGGGAGGTTGCGCGGCAGGTTGTCGGCTTCGCCTTTCACCAGCTTGCGCATGAACAGTTTGACGATGCGGTCTTCCAGCGAGTGGAAGCTGATGACGACCAGACGACCGCCCACTTCCAGGCACTCCAGGGCGGCTTCGAGGCCGGCTTCCAGATCGCCCAATTCGTTGTTGACGTGAATACGCAGGCCCTGGAACGCACGGGTTGCGGGATTCTTGCCCTTTTCCCACGCCGGGTTGGCGACCTTCAGGACTTCCGCCAGGTCACCGGTGCGCTCGAATGGCTTGATGTCGCGGCGCTCGGCCACTGCTCGGGCCATGCGACCGGAGAAACGCTCTTCGCCATATTCCTTGAACACCCGGGCGATTTCTTCCACGGGCGCGGTGTTGACGAATTCGGCGGCGCTGATGCCACGGGACGGATCCATGCGCATGTCCAGTGGACCGTCATTGAGGAAGCTGAAACCGCGCTCAGGATCGTCGAGCTGTGGCGAAGACACGCCCAGATCCAGCAGAACGCCACTGACCTTGCCGGCCAGACCGCGTTCGGCGACTTCCGAACCGAGCTCGGCAAAGCTGCGCTGCACAACGACAAAGCGGCCGTCTTCGGCCGCTAGCGTTTGCCCGGTGGCAATCGCTTGTGGATCTTTATCGAATCCGAGCAACCGACCATCGGGACCGAGCTGACTGAGGATCAACCGGCTGTGTCCGCCGCGTCCGAACGTGCCGTCCAGATAGCAGCCATCAGGACGTACGGCGAGAGCCTCGACGGCTTCGTCAAGCAGTACGGTGATGTGGTTAAAGCCGCTATCAATAGTCACAGGATCAAATCACGCAGTTCATCAGGCATAGCGCCCGGTTGTTGAATGGCAGCCAGGTCCGCGGCAGAAACCGCGTTCCAGGCATCCTCGTCCCACAATTGGAACTTGTTCAGTTGGCCTACCAACATCGCGCGCTTATCCAACCTGGCATATTCACGAAGACGCGGCGGAACCAGAAAACGACCACTGCCATCGAGCTCGAGGTCGACGGCATTACCAATCAGTAAACGTTGCAGGCGACGGTTCTCTTCGCGAAGCGAAGGCAGTGCGCGCAGTTTGGTTTCAATAATTTCCCACTCATCGAGGGGGTAAACACACAAACATGGATCAACGGCATCGATCGTGACGATCAACTGCCCGGAACTCCGCGAATCGAGCTCGTCACGGTACCGGCTCGGCATTGCGAGACGGCCCTTTGCATCGAGACTGATAGCGTTGGCTCCGCGAAACACGTCAGCGTTTCTCCAAATTCTAGCGTTTTGAGTTCAAAAAACCCACTTCATGCCACTTTCCGCCACTTACGCACACTATAGGAATGCCCCCACCACACCGTCAAGGCGCGGATTAAAGGAAAAGCCTTACAGAACTGAGATTTAGGAGCATTAACGGAGAGGCAACGAAAATCCGACAGATGAATCCACCCAATAACTTGAATCAGCACAGAAGGCTGCGTTCGGAAGTTAAAGTGTTTTATTAAGAGTAAGATTTTTTTGGTATTACAAAAGAGGTTCTGCTGACGATTGTGTAAGGAGGGAAACCGGTGCTTCGTGGAGTTTATGCGATCGCTACAAGCGAGGGCTAATCGATATCACAAAACCGCTTCTCCTGACGACTGTGCAAGGAGGGAAATTGCTACCACCGACACACTCTGCCTAATAACTTACAGCAGAGAGGAGAAAAAAAGGTGGAGAGTCGATCTGTAAGCCGGGTTCTGTCTTGAACAGTCATTCGTCTACGATGGCCATCACTGGACATCTTTAGCAACCTACCCGGTCCCAGCGCGGGCCACGCCTTGGGACCCTATTTGGTCTTGCTCCAAGTGGGGTTTACCTAGCCACGAACTGTTGCCAGACGTGCGGTGCGCTCTTACCGCACCTTTTCACCCTTACCGGCGCCGAAGCGCTTAGGCGGTTATTTTCTGTGGCACTTTCCGTAGGCTCGCGCCTCCCAGGCGTTACCTGGCACTTCGCCCTATGGAGCCCGGACTTTCCTCCCCCCCCTAATTTTCATAGGGGGCAGCGACTGTCCGATCGACTCTCCGCCGCGAAGGTTACCGGCAGAGCGCCCGAAGAACAAGCACCAAGCGCCATAGAGCACGCCTGTGCGTCGGGTTTTACTCGCCCTTCTGCTGATCCAGCGCGATCTGGTACAGCACATTCTTTCGCTCGCCGGTGATTTGCGCCGCCAAAGCTGCCGCTCGCTTGAGCGGCATTTCTTCGAGCAACAGGTTGAGGATGCGCATCGCCTCGCTGCTGACGGCACCTTCCTCCTCCGGCGCGGACCAGCCCGCCACCAGCACCACGCACTCGCCGCGCTGCTGGTTGCTGTCCGACTCGACAAACTCGCGCAGCTCAGCCATTGGCAGGCCCTTGAGGGTTTCAAACGTCTTGGTCAACTCACGGGCAAGCAGCGCCGGACGCTCGGGACCGAACACCAGCTCCATGTCTTGCAGGCATTCAAGGATGCGATGCGGAGCCTCGTAGAAGATCAAGGTGCGCGGCTCTTCCTTTACCTGCTCGAGACGCGCCCGCCGCCCCACCGCCTTGGCCGGGAGGAAACCTTCGAAAATGAAGCGGTCGGAAGGCAGCCCCGCCGCCGACAACGCTGCAATCAACGCGCAGGCACCTGGAACCGGCACCACATTGATGCCTGCAGCCCGGGCCTGCCGCACCAGGTGATAACCCGGATCGGAAATCAGCGGCGTCCCGGCGTCGGAGATCAACGCCACGTCGTCACCGGCAAGCAGGCGAGTGATAAAGCGACTGCCTTCATCCCGCTCGTTGTGCTCATGGCAGGCCGCCAATGGCGTCGCAATGCCGAAGTGTTGCATCAGGCGCTGGGAATGGCGGGTGTCTTCCGCGGCAATCAAGGCCACTTCACGCAGGATCTTCAGCGCCCGCGCACTGATGTCATCCAGGTTGCCGATGGGCGTCGCCACCACATAAAGCGAGCCAGCAGCGGAATTCAAAGCACCTGGAGCAGTCAAAGCGCACACCTCATGATCGGTAAAAGTCGCCATTGTAACGCGTCGCGAGGCGCACGATACGCGCAAGCAAAGGAGCCATCGGCGACTTTTTGTGCGCTGGCGCAACATTTACACCTGCTAAATTGATCGATTCACACCAGTAACATCGCGCCCCGGCCAGTGCTTGGGTACAATTCCACGCTAATTTGATCGAGTATCAGGAACGCTTACATGATCGCTTGCCTGCGGCTGTTATCCGCCCTCTGCCTCGCTGCCTTGCTGGCGGCTTGCGCCAGCTCGCCCTCCTCCAGCCTTGGCGAACTTCCACGGACACCGGATGCCAGTATCGAGCAACTGCTTGAGAAGGCTTCCCAAAGCAAATCGCCGGAAGATGCGGCCTTGCTGCGCTTGAGCGCTGCCGACCTGGCCTATCGCCAGGGCAATGCCGGCCAATCCGCGCAAATCCTGCAACAGGTTCCGACCGAGCAGCTCAAGCCCGGCCAACAGATTTTCGCCAACACTCTGGCGGCTGAACTGGCCATGACCCGCAACCAGCCCAAGGCCGCGCTGACGGCCTTGAGCCATCCGAGCATGCAACGCTTGAACGAACTGCCCGCAGAGCAACAGGTCCGCACCGGCACCGTTCACGCCCGCGCCCTTGAAGCGGATGGCCAGACCCTCGCCGCTGCTCGAGAGCGCATTTTCATCGCACCGATGCTAGAAGGTGAAGCCGCGAGCAAAAACCACGAAGCTATCTGGACGCTGATCGCTTCGCTGCCGACCGAGCAATTGCAACCGAACACCACCGACGATCTCGGCGGCTGGATGGCCCTGGCGCTGGCCGTGAAATCCGCCGGCACCCTGGAGCAGCAACAGGCCGCCATCGACAACTGGCGCGCGAAGAATCCGAAACACCCGGCAGCCATTCAATTGCCGCAGCCACTGACCCAACTCAAGGAACTGGCCAGCCAGCCCCTGAACAAGATCGCCCTGCTGCTGCCTCAGGACGGTCCATTGGCCTCGGTCGGCAAAGCACTGCGCGACGGCTTCATGGCTGCTCACTACCAGGCACAACAGGCCGGGCAGAAACCACCCGCCATCGAGTTCTATGACAGCTCGCGCCTGACCTCCATGGACGAGTTCTACCGCAAGGCCCAGGCCGATGGCGTGCAACTGGTCGTCGGCCCACTGGAGAAGCCGCTGGTCAAACAGCTGAGCGCTCGCCCGCAATTGCCGATCACCACGCTCGCGCTGAACTACAGCGAAGGCGATCAGGGTCCGGCGCAGTTGTTCCAGTTCGGTCTTGCCGCTGAAGACGAAGCCCGTGAAGTGTCGCGCCGCGCTCGCGCCGACGGCCTGCACCGCGCCGCCATCATGGTGCCGAAGGGTGAGTGGGGCGACCGCGTACTCAAGGCGTTCAGTCAGGACTGGCAAGCCAATGGCGGCACCATCGTCGCCACCGAACGCGTCGATCAACCGGTTCAGTTGGCCCAGCAGATTGCCGACATGTTCCAGCTGCGTCAGAGCGAAGGTCGCGCCAAGAGCCTGCAAAGCACCGTTGGCTCGCAAGTCGCTGCCCAGCCATCGCGCCGCCAGGACATCGAGTTCATCTTCCTCGCGGCAACACCACAACAGGCCCAGCAGATCAAGCCGACCCTGAACTTCCAGTACGCAGGCGATGTGCCGGTCTACGCCACCTCTCACGTGTTCAGCGCCAGCGGCGACGTCAACCAGTACAACGACATGAATGGCATCCGCTTCTGCGAAACGCCATGGTTGCTGGACGCCAACGACCCGCTGCGCCGCCAGGTCACCGCCCAGTGGCCGCAAGCCGCCGGCAGCCTGGGGCGCCTGTATGCCATGGGTGTGGACGCTTATCGCCTGGCACCGCGCCTGGGCCAACTCAAGTCTCTGCCGGACAGCCGCATCAACGGTGAATCGGGCAGCCTTGGCATATCTCAAAGCCAGCGGGTCGTGCGCCAGTTGCCATGGGCCGAGTTCGCCAATGGCCAGGTCCAGCGCCTGCCGGATACCACTCGCTGATGCCTGACAGGTCACGCCAGCAAAGCGGCATGGATGCCGAGCGCCATGCGCTCGAGCATCTTCAACAACAGGGTCTGCGCCTGCTGGCGCAGAACTGGTCGTGCAAACGCGGCGAGCTTGATCTGGTCATGCTAGATGGCGATACAGTAGTATTCGTTGAAGTCCGCTACAGAAAAAACACTCAATGGGGTGGCGCGCTCGACAGCATCGATGAGCGCAAACGGCAAAAACTGATTTTCGCCGCGCAATATTTTCTTCAGCGCGAGTCGCGCTGGGCCAATTCCCCTTGCCGCTTCGACGTGATTGCCATCGACAGCCACCTCGATCAGTTGAACTGGCTACAGAATGCCTTCGACGGCTGATCGCCGGCAGTGCGAACCGGACACTATCACCGAACACTTTTGCTCTTTGCTTTGCGGGCTGCACATTCATGTGCCGAACAGCCGCGCCACTTAAGGTCACACAGATGGACATGCAATCCCGAATTCGCCAGCTTTTTCAGGCCAGTATCGACACCAAGCAACAGGCGATGGAAGTACTTGCACCGCACATCGAGCAAGCCAGCCAGGTCATGGTCAACGCCCTGCTCAACGAAGGAAAAATGCTTTCCTGTGGTAACGGCGGCTCTGCCGGCGACGCCCAGCACTTCTCGTCCGAGCTGCTCAATCGCTTTGAGCGCGAGCGTCCGAGCCTGCCGGCCATCGCCCTGACGACCGACAGCTCGACGATCACCTCGATCGCCAACGACTACAGCTACAACGAAATCTTCTCCAAGCAGATCCGCGCACTCGGCCAACCGGGCGATGTGTTGCTGGCTATCTCCACCAGCGGCAACTCGGCCAACATAATTCAAGCGATCCAGGCCGCACATGATCGCGAAATGATTGTCGTAGCATTGACGGGACGTGATGGCGGCGGCATGGCGTCGCTGCTGTTGCCCGAGGACGTCGAGATTCGCGTACCGGCCAACGTCACCGCTCGTATTCAAGAAGTCCACCTGCTGGCGATCCATTGCCTTTGCGACTTGATCGACAGCCAATTGTTCGGGAGTGAAGAATGACCCCTAATCGCCTTGGCCTACTGGCCTTGACCCTGTGCCTCGGCATCAGTGGCTGCACCTCGGTGGTGACTGCCAGCCGTGAAGCACCGATTGAAGATGACCGCGGCACCCGCACACTGGGCAGCAAGATCGACGACTCCCTGATCGACACCAAGGTTGGCGTGAACATCGCCAAGGCTGACCCGGCCCTGGATAAGGACTCGCACATCGTCGTCACCAGCTTCAACGGCGTCGTGCTGCTCGCCGGGCAAACGCCACGCGCAGACCTCAAGGCCAAGGCCGAACAGGCCGCCGCCGCGGTCCAGCGCGTGAAGCAGGTGCACAACGAACTGCAGATCCTGCCACCCTCCAGCTTCCTGGCTCGTCAGAACGACACCTGGTTGACCTCCAAGATCAAGGCCCAGATGCTCGCCGATGCGAACATCCCTGGCTCGCGCATCAAGATCGTCACTGAAAACGGCATCGTCTACATGCTGGGCCTGCTGACCAAACAGGAAGCTGCGCAGGCGACCAACCTGGTGCAAGGTGTTTCCGGCGTGCAGAAGATTGTGAAGTTGTTTGAGTACATCGACTGAACCCCATCCTGCAGGAGCGAGCCTGCTCGCGAAAAACGTCCGGTGAATGCGCTCATTCAGACAGCCCGCGTCATCGTTCACGTCCATCGCGAGCAAGCTCGCTCCTACATCGTTTGAAGGTGGTGAAGTAATAAAAAAGGCGATCCTCTCGGATCGCCTTTTTTTATTACTTCACCACCTTCAAACTGGGTCGACCGCTTGGACGCGGCGGCTCACTGTCAGGTGGTGGAAGATCGTCATCCGGCTCGATCTCTTCGTCCTCGCCCATCGGCGATTCCAGATCAAACACCATGCCCTGACCATTCTCCCGGGCGTAGATACCCAGGATCGATGCAATAGGCACGTACAAGGTGTGCGGCACTCCACCAAAGCGCCCCTCGAAACTGACCGCCTCGTTATCCATGTGCAAGTGGCGCACGGCCTGCGGCGATACGTTCAGGACGATTTGTCCGTCACTGGCAAACCCCTGAGGCACCTGTACCGACGGATACTCGGAATTGACCAGCATGTGCGGGGTGCAATCGTTGTCCACAATCCACTCATAGAGCGCGCGGACCAGATAAGGTCGACTGGAGTTCATAGCGGCTCCTTAAGCCTTAGCGCATATCGCGTTCGACACCAGACAGACTCGCCTGGAAAGCCTCACGCGCAAACGAGCGCTCCATATAATCAAGCAGCGGCTTGGCCGGCCGCGGCAGTTCTATACCCAGGATCGGCAATCGCCAGAGTATTGGCAGTAGGCAGCAGTCCACCAGACTTTGTTCCTCACTGAGGAAAAACGGCTTGTCGGCGAACAGCGGTGACACACCCGTCAGGCTTTCGCGCAACTCTTTACGAGCCACGGCACGGGCCGCTTCCTTGGTCCGCGAATCCAGAATCAGGTCCACCAGACCACACCAATCTCGCTGAATGCGGTGTATCAGCAGGCGACTGTTGGCACGCGCCACGGGATAAACCGGCAGTAGCGGCGGGTGCGGGTAACGCTCATCCAGATATTCCATCACCACAGTCGACTCCCACAACGCCAGGTCGCGATCGACCAGGGTGGGCAAGCTGCCGTAAGGGTTCACCTCAATCAGTTTAGGTGGCTGACGTCCAGCTTCCACGTAAATGATCTCGGCGCTGACACCCTTCTCTGCCAGTACGATGCGCACTCGGTGGGAATAGTGGTCGGCGGGGTCGGAGTAACAGGCCAACCGATTGGTCACGCCCATGGCGATCCTCCTCGCTTGTAGAAATTATCGAACGCGGAAAAACGAGCGCGCCCAGAGGGCGCCTCCCGTAACGACTGGATAACCAGGCTCGCTACATCTTCAGAGGCGCCCTTGGGCGCGCGCGATTAACAGCAATAGCTTGAAGCTTTATCAGTGCACGTCTTTCCAGTATTCGCGCTTGAGCAGGTAAGCGAAGACGAAGAAGAACGCCAGGTACAACAATACGTACGTACCGATGCGCTGATGTTGCAGCTTAACCGGGTTAGCCGAGTAAGCCAGGAAGGTTACCAGATTCTTGACCTTCTCATCGAACTGCTCTTCAGTCAGAGCACCGCTTTTCGGCACGATGGTCAGTTGATCGCACGCTTCATGAGTCAATGGCGTACCGGTCAGCGGATCAAATTGCTTTTTGCCGCCGTCGACGATCTGAACCTGTTTGCAACCAACCACCTGGCGACCTTGCAGGCCAGCCAGGACGTTTGGCATGCCCACGTTCGGGAAGACCTTGTTGTTCACACCCCATGGACGCGACGGATCTTCGTAGAACGACTTCAGGTAACCGTAGAGCCAGTCAGTACCGCGAACACGGGCAACCAGGGTCAGGTCCGGCGGCGCGGCGCCAAACCAGGCCTTGGCGTCCGCTGGCTGCATGCCGATGCTCATGTGGTCGCCGATCTTGGCGCCAGTGAACATCAGCTTCTCCAGCATCAACTCATGGGGAATGCCCAAGTCGTCGGCAACTCGTTCATAGCGCTGGAACTTGGCACTGTGGCAACCCATGCAGTAGTTGGCGAACGTACGTGCGCCATCCTGCATGGCTGCTTTATCGGAAACGTCGATGTCTACTTTTTCAAGCTCCGGGCCACCGTGCTCGGCTGCGAAAGCGAACACTGGCAGCGCAGCAAGCATCAATACAGCAAATAGTTTTTTCATCAGCCAGTCACCCTTTCCGGAACCGGTTTGGTCTTCTCGAGCCTGGTGTAGAAAGGCATCAGAATGAAGTAGGCGAAGTACAGGAAGGTACATACCTGCGACAGCAACGTACGCTCAGGGGTTGGGGCCAATACGCCCAGCACACCCAGGATCACGAATGCGATGCAGAACACCCAGAGCCAGATCTTGCTCAGCCAGCCCTTGTAGCGCATCGACTTGACCGGACTACGGTCCAGCCACGGCAGGACGAACAGCACAGCAATGGCCGCGCCCATGGCGATCACACCAAGGAGCTTGTCCGGAATCGCACGCAAGATGGCGTAGAACGGGGTGAAGTACCAGACCGGAGCGATGTGCTCTGGGGTCTTGAAGGCGTTCGCCACTTCAAAGTTCGGCTTTTCAAGGAAGTAGCCGCCCATTTCCGGGAAGAAGAACACGATCGAGCAGAAGATGAACAGGAACACCACCACGCCGACGATATCTTTCACGGTGTAGTACGGGTGGAAGGCAATGCCGTCCAGCGGTATGCCGTTTTCGTCCTTGTGCTTCTTGATATCCACGCCATCCGGGTTGTTCGAACCGACTTCGTGCAACGCCAGGATGTGCAGCACCACCAGACCCAGGATAACGATCGGCAGGGCAACCACGTGCAAGGCGAAGAAGCGGTTCAGGGTAATACCGGAAATCAGGTAGTCACCACGAATCCACTGGGTCAGGTCGTTGCCGATGACCGGGATCGCACCGAACAGCGAGATGATTACCTGGGCACCCCAGTAGGACATCTGGCCCCACGGCAGCAGGTAGCCCATGAAGGCTTCAGCCATCAGCGCCAGGTAGATCAGCATGCCGAAGACCCACACCAGCTCACGCGGCTTCTGGTACGAACCGTAGAGCAGGCCACGGAACATGTGCAGATAGACCACGATGAAGAACGCCGAAGCGCCGGTGGAGTGCAACAGACGCAGGATCGAGCCGTACTCGACGTCACGCATGATGTATTCGACGGAAGCGAACGCCTCTTCCGCCGACGGGTTGTAGCTCATGGTCAGCCAGACACCGGTAACGATCTGGTTGACCAGAACGAGCAGCGCCAGGGAGCCAAAGAAATAGAAGAAGTTGAAGTTCTTCGGAGCGTAATACTTGCTGAGATGGTCTTCCCACATCTTGGTAGCGGGAAAGCGTGCATCAACCCAATCCATGAACTTGCTCATCACGCTTTCTCCGTATCGACGCCAATGATAATAATTTCATCGGTCTCATAGGAATGCGGGGGAACTGGCAGGTTCAAAGGCGCAGGTTGCGACTTGTAGACGCGACCAGCCAGATCGTAGTGGGAACCGTGGCAAGGGCAGAAATAGCCACCCACCCAGTCTTTACCCAGATCCGCAGGTGCCACTTCAGGACGGAAGGTCGGCGAGCAACCCAGGTGCGTGCAGATACCGATCAGCAGCAGAACCTCGGGTTTGATCGAACGGATTTCCGGATCAACGTAAGTCGGTTGCGTCGAGTTCTTGGAGGTCGGGTCAGCGAGCTGGCCCTCGATCTTCTTCAGATTCCCCAGGATTTCCGGTGTACGGCGGACGATGAACACCGGCTGGCCGCGCCACTCAGCAATCATCTGCTGGCCTGGCTCGATTTTGCTGACATTCACTTTCACCGGTGCACCTGCGGCTTTCGCCTTGGCACTGGGAAACCATGACCCCACGAACGGGACCGCAGCCCCCACCGCTCCTGCAGCACCCACCACGGATGTGGCTGCTACCAAGAAGCGACGCCGGCCTGCATTCACGCCGTCATTGCTCATTCAGTCCTCTCCATCAGCTTTGTGGCCTGTTAAATCAGGCGTCTACTAAGTAAATCTATGTACTTATAAAAATTTTGCCGAATGGTAATGAAAAGCCCCAATTCTGACAAGGTAATTACCGGAGCCCATCACCCCCAAGCCTTGTAGTATAGGGCGTCTGCGGATGTGGCAAGTTGTCACAGCGCAATTCTTCGATAAATCGCAGACACAAAAAAAACGCCCAGCTCCGTGAGGAAACTGGGCGTTCTTTTTTGAACGTGAAAGCGAATTAACGCTTCGAGTACTGCGGACGCTTACGCGCTTTACGCAGACCGACTTTCTTACGTTCAACTTCACGAGCATCGCGGGTTACGAAGCCGGCTTTACGCAGGGCGCCGCGCAGAGTCTCGTCGTAGTCCATCAGAGCGCGAGTGATGCCGTGGCGGATTGCGCCAGCCTGACCACTTACACCACCGCCGATCACGGTGACGTAGATGTCGAACTTCTCGACAGTCTCAGTCAATTCCAGCGGCTGACGAACTACCATGCGGGCAGTTTCGCGGCCGAAGAAATTATCCAGCGAACGGTTGTTGATGGAGATGTTACCAGTACCCGGACGCAGGAAAACGCGTGCGGTTGCGGTCTTGCGACGGCCAGTGCCGTAATTTTGAGTCGCCGACATAATGTACTATTCCGTTAAAACTTCAGTTCTTGGGGCTGCTGAGCAGTATGTGGGTGTGCAGCGCCCGCATAGACTTTCAGCTTACGGTACATGTCGCGACCCAGCGGGTTCTTAGGCAGCATGCCTTTAACCGCGGTCTCGATCACGCGCTCAGGGGCCTTGGCGATCAGCTTTTCAAAGTTGATCGACTTGATGCCGCCCGGGAAACCGGAGTGGGAGTAGTACATTTTGTCAGTGGTTTTAGCACCGGTAACACGGATCTGCTCAGCGTTGATTACGACGATGTAGTCGCCGGTGTCAACGTGAGGAGTGTACTCAGGCTTGTGCTTGCCACGCAGACGGCTCGCGATTTCGGTGGCCAGACGACCCAGGGTCTGACCAGCAGCGTCGACGACAAACCAGTCGCGCTTTACTGTTTCCGGTTTAGCAGTAAAAGTTTTCATTCTTTATAGCCTCAGGGGCCGCCCTGTAAATTAGACGGCGGATCTTACTGAATAGTGCGTACTTTGACAAGTCAAAGGCAGCCGGATACAGACGCTTTCGGGGGCTCGGGTCGGCGCGTCCGTTCAACGGCAAGATTCTTCGGCGGCGGCGCATCACTTCCACTGCAGAAAGAGGTGCGCAATTATGCAGATTGCGAAAAATAATTCAACCTGCTTTTATGAATGTTTTGCCCAAGGAGCACCCGATGGACTATCGCCAGCTAGGCCGAACCAATCTGAACGTGAGTGCCCTCTGCCTCGGCACCATGACCTGGGGCGAGCAAAACAGCGAGGCAGACGCCTTCGCCCAGATTGAGCGGGCCAAGGGCGCCGGGATCAACTTCATCGACACCGCCGAGATGTACCCGGTACCACCCAAGGCCGAAACCTACGCCACCACCGAACGCTACATCGGCAATTACTTCAAAAGCCGCGGCGACCGCCGCGACTGGATCCTGGCCAGCAAGATCGCCGGCCCCGGCAACACCATCGACTACATCCGTGACAAAAACCTGCGCCACAACCGCCAGCACATCACCGAAGCGGTGGATGCCAGCCTCCAGCGCCTGCAGACCGATTACATCGACCTGTATCAATTGCACTGGCCGGAGCGCAGCACCAATTTCTTTGGGCAACTCGGCTACAAGCACAAGATCGAAGCCAACCTGACCCCGCTGGAGGACACCCTCGAAGCGCTGGACGAGCAGGTCCGCGCCGGCAAGATCCGCCACATCGGTCTGTCCAACGAGACGCCATGGGGCACCATGCGCTTCCTGGCCCTGGCCGAAGCCCGAGGCTGGCCGCGCGCGGTGTCGATCCAGAATCCGTATAACCTGCTCAACCGCAGCTTTGAAGTCGGCCTGGCGGAAATCGCCATCCGCGAGCAATGCGGCCTGCTCGCCTACTCGCCGCTGGCGTTCGGTTTCCTTTCAGGCAAATACGAAGGTGGTGCCCGCCCGCCAAAAGGTCGCCTGAGCCTCTACAGCCGCTTCAGCCGCTATTTCAACCCGCAGTCGGAAGCGGCCTGCAGCCGTTACGTAGCACTGGCTCGCGAGCACGGCCTGGACCCGGCGCAAATGGCCCTGGCGTTCGTGACGCAGCAGCCGTTCGTGACCAGCAACATTATTGGCGCGACCACGATGGAGCAACTGGAGAGCAACATTGCCAGTTTCGACTTGAAGCTGTCGGAGGAAGTACTGGAAGGGATCGAGGCGATTCACAACGATCATCCGAATCCGGCGCCTTGATTGATTCATAGACCCAATCGCGAGCAGGCTCGCTCCCACAGGTTATTGTGATCTCCTGTGGGAGCGAGCCTGCTCGCGATGACGGACTAGCGGTCAGCGCCAATCAAAGCGACCGCGCAATAATCTCCTTCATGATTTCATTGGTCCCGGCATAAATCCGCTGCACCCGCGCATCCGCCCATGCCCGCGCGATCGGGTACTCCCACATGAACCCGTAACCACCGTGCAACTGCACACACTCGTCGAGCACCCTGCATTGCAGGTCGGTGCCCCAGTACTTGGCCATCGCCGCCGTCGGCACATCGAGCTTGCCTTGCAGGTGCAGCTCCAGGCAGCGGTCGACAAAAACCCGGCCGATCTGTATTTCCGTGGCCATCTCCGCCAGCTTGAACCGGGTATTCTGGAAATCCGCGATCGACTTGCCGAATGCCTTGCGCTCGCGGGTGTAGTCCAGCGTCCATTGCAGCGCCGCTTCCGCTGAAGCCAGCCCACCTATGGCCACCGTCAGGCGCTCCTGGGGCAACTCCTGCATCAGATAGGCAAAGCCCATCCCGGCCTGGCCCAGCAGGTTTTCCCTGGGCACACGCACGTCCTGGAAGAACAGCTCCGAGGTGTCCTGGGCTTTCATCCCGACCTTTTCCAGGCGCTTACCCTTTTCGAAGCCCGGCGTATTGGCCTCCACCAGAAACAGGCTGGTGCCCTTTGCACCGGCCTTCGGATCGGTCTTGGCCACGACGATCACCAGGTCGGCCAGGTAGCCGTTGGTAATAAAGGTCTTGGAACCGTTGATCACGTATTCATCGCCATCGAGCACGGCCGTGGTTTTCACCCCTTGCAGATCGGAACCGGCGCCCGGCTCGGTCATGGCGATCGCGGTAACCATCTCGCCAGACACCAGTTTCGGCAGGTATTCATGCTTCAGCGCCTCACTACCGTAATGCAGAATGTACGGCGCCACGATGTCCGAGTGCAGGGAAAAGCCGATGCCGGTCAGGCCAAGTCGCCCCACTTCTTCGATCACCACCGCGCTGTAGAGAAAGTCCGCCCCCAGGCCGCCGTACTCTTCCGGCAAGTGTGAGCAAAGCATCCCCGCCTCCCCTGCCTTGTTCCACAGTTTGCGGTCGATATAGCCTTGTTTTTCCCATTGCCCATGGAACGGCACCGCCTCTTTTTCGAGGAACGTTCGCACGCTGTCGCGGAAAAGCTCGTGCTCGGAACTGAACAGGGTTCTGGGGATCATGCGACACCTTTTCTTTGTAATTAGAAGGAATTGATCTTCAGAGCCTAAGCCTCGCCTCCGATACAGGACACTGGACACATCCGACAAAAAATAAGACGATCCAGCCGTCTGGTGACCACTTCCCCCTATAAAAATAAAGTTGAATTATGTCTATCCAAGCCTCCACGCCCCTGCGGCGCGTCAGTATCCTGGCCATCGACCGGGTTTTCGCTTCCACCCTCATGCAAGCCAAGGATTTCTTCCACCTCGCCAGCCTGCGCTACGGCAAACAGCTGGGCCAGGGCCTGACACCGGCGTTTGAAACCCGCCTGGTCAGCCCCGATGGCAAACCGGTCAACACCTTCAGCGACGTGCTGATTCCGGTGGATGGCGGGCTGGAAAACGCCGACATCATCGTTCTTCCTGCGTTCTGGGACGATTTCGACAGCCTTTGCAAACGTTACCCGCAAGTCCTGCCCTGGTTGCGCCAGCAGCATGCGCGCGGTGCCGTACTGTGCGGCGAAGCCACCGGCGTGTTCTGGCTCGCTGAAGCCGGGCTGCTCAACGGCAAGGAAGCGACCACCTACTGGCGCTTCTTCAATGCCTTCGCCGAACGCTTCCCCCAGGTTCAACTCAATCAGGACAAGCACCTGACCGACGCCGACAACCTGTACTGTGCTGGCGGCACCACCTCGGCGTGCGATCTGTACATTTACCTGATCGAGCGCTTCTGCGGCGCCAATGTGTCCCAGGCCGTAGCGCGGGACATTCTGTATGAGGTGCAGCGCAGCTACGCGCCTGGACGCATCGGGTTTGGTGGCCAGAAGCTGCACCAGGACGTGATCATCCTGCAGATCCAGCACTGGCTCGAAGAACACTTCGCCGACAAATTCCGCTTCGAAGACGTCGCCCGCGAACACGGCATGAGCATCCGCAACTTCATGCGCCGCTTCCAGACCGCCACCGGCGACAAGCCACTGCATTATCTGCAACGCCTGCGCATCGAAACCGCCAAGGGCTTGCTGTCCGCCAGCCGCAAGAGCATCAAGACCATCAGTTACGAAGTCGGCTACGACGATGCGAGCTTCTTTGCCCGGCTGTTCCGCCAGCACACCGAACTGTCGCCGAATCAGTATCGGCAGCAGTTTCAGCAGGCAGCGTAGGCCTCAGGCCTCAAACAAATCCCATGTGGGAGGAGCCTGCTCGCTTCCACATTGAATCTTGCGCGGGCCACGCAGTTCTTTCGCTGTGCATTTTCCTACGCAAAAAGAGGAATACAGAGCGCCGGAGAACCCAACCCTGCCCACAGACGCAGCCCCTTAAAAAACCTCAACATCTTCCCTGCAAACACCATCAGGGAAGATCAACCATGACTATCGGATCAAGCTACAACTACCCTTCATACATCGCCAAGGAGGCCGCCCGAACAAAGCGATCAGCTAAAAACAAATGGGCGGCTCGCTTTCCCAATCCGCCGGATTTGTGCTTTGACTATCGTGCCCTGGTAGAACAGGAAAACGGCATCGCCAGGGCAACTGACCCGCAACATAAAATCTGCATCATCGGCGCCGGCGTCACTGGCCTGACCGCCGCCAGAGAACTCTATCGCTGCGGCTTTACCCATATCACCCTCATCGAACAATCCAGACGCATCGGCGGCAGGCATCTGACTGTTCCCGGTAGCCGAAACTCGGCAGCAAGCCATACACCGTTTGAAATGGGCGCCATGCGCATGCCCTTTTTCAACCGGGCGGATGAGCCACCGACAGAAGGTCGGTCGCTGATGGCTTACTACGCCAATCAATTTGAATTGGCGTTTTCAGACTTCGCCAACCCCGGTAGCCAATGGGTTAACTCGACAGGTATCTATCTCCGGGAGGGCAGCATGGGCGGCGGATCGGCCCCGCAAATGTTGATATGGAAAAACGAAGACGGTGTCACACCGCCTCCCGGCGATGAATTGCAAAAGGTTTATTCCAAGTGGAAAGCCTTTGCCGATCGCATGACCCGCCACGTTGCTGAGCTCTATGCGAGCCAGGGATGGGAAGCCATTTGGGCTTCCATCGTTGAAAAATACGAGAGTGTCTCGTTCCGCGACCTGGTCAGCATGCCAGCGCTGGAAGCTTGGGATGACCGCTCACCCGGGGATTTCGGCGGAATGGGAATGTCTGCGCAAGAGTCCGCAATTTTTTACGCGATAGGTATAGGTGACGGTAGCTGGGGAGCTTTTTACGACGTCTGCTGCCTCTACCCTCTGCGTACCGCAATTTTCGGTTTCAGCAGCCAATTGCAACTGATCCATGGTCGAGTGGACTCAAACGGCGATCCACTGGATTCGCCCTACCTGAATAGCGAAGCCGTTTTTGACTCAATGGGGCAGAGTTTCGACAGGCCCCGCTACATCGGCCTCGCCGCGCTGGACGAATGCCTGCTGTTTGTGAAAACCGACGAAACCGGAAAGTCCTTCTACGAACATTGCCTCGAAAGAAGCAATGGGCTTCTCACCGACTCATCCGTCACAAAACTGGAAAAGCTGACCAATCAAAAAATACGCGTCTATTACAACTGGAAACACAGTCAACCCGAGCGAATCCAGAAGCAATTTGATGATTTTGACTCGGTCATCATGACACTACCCTCCTGGCTGATTGAAACTCGAATCAAGCTCGAAAATTTCACCCGGGAGATGCTGCCTTTCGAGACGATTAACGCCTACAAAACCGCACACTGGGAAACTAGCTGCAAAGTGTTTGCACCACTGAAAAAATCATTTCTCTCGAAAAACAAAAACATCCCGCAAGCCATCGTAACCGACAGTTTTATCCACGATGTCTATACCTACCGCTACAACGACAATTACAGCTATGACTGCATCCTGCTGAGTTATACCTGGGAAGATGACGCAACCAAGCTCGCCTCACTCAGCGATAAAGAGTTGGTATCAAAATGCGCCGAAGAGCTGGATCGCATACTCATGAACTCTGCCAACGTCCAGGAAAAAGTCTCTCCCTACATCAGCATCGATCAAGCAGTGGTTCAGCGTTGGATCACTGATAAAAATGCTCTGGGCTGTGCCAAGCTTTACCGACCGGGCACCTACTACGATGCCGTCGGCCTGATGAAGTACAACCGGGACCTTGCTCATGTATCAGGCTTGTATTTGTCCGGCGAGTCATTTTCCGTCGATGCAGGTTGGACGGAGCCATGTTTTCGCGGTGCTGTCGATGCAGTGATTCATATCTGCAACAAAACCGCCGCGACCTTCAATGGCGGATTTTCCTTGAGCGACTACCCGCACTACCAAGTCAAGATCTGATCACACCCCCCGCTCCAGAGCCATGCACGCAATACATGGCTCTACCTCTCGCGTCGGCTGCCCACTGCCACCAAACATCACTCTGATCCACTTTCGGAAAAGGACTACGGCCGAAACGGAAGTAGCTGACTTACACCCCATTCCTGACTCCCCTCTTATACACACGCGATTTAACAGTTTGAAAAACAATAAAAAGAGGAACAACGGAATGACTGAGCCAACAAGCCCTGTTCGTGTTGCAGTCGTGCAATTCGACCCACAAGTCGGCATCGAGAAATGTGTAGGTAATCTGCGTCGCAGCCTGGAATTGGCGCTTGAAGCGGTAAACGGCGGTGCGAATCTCATCGTTCTGCCCGAGCTTTCCAATACCGGCTATTTCTTCAGCAATCGACAGGATGCCTTCGCCCACGCCGAAGCGGTTCCCGACGGGCCAAGCGTGCAGCGCTGGATCGACTTCGCCCGCGAACACAACGTTTACCTCGTGGCCGGTCTGGCCGAACGCGACGGCATGCGACTCTTCAACACCGGCGTTCTGGTGGGACCAGACGGATTTATCGGCAAGTACCGCAAAGCCCATCTGTGGAATCTGGAGAAGCTCTGGTTCACCCCCGGCGACCTGGGTTTCCCGGTTTTCGACACACCGATCGGCCGCATCGGGCTATTGATCTGCTGGGACATCTGGTTTCCGGAAGTTCCGCGAATCCTCGCCCAGCAAGGCGCAGACATCATTTGCAGCCTGAACAACTGGGTCTGGACACCGCCGCCGCTGTTCGACGATGCCGGTAAGTGCATGGCATCGTATCTGACGATGACCGCCGCTCACGTCAACAACGTGTTTATCGCCGCCGCCAGCCGTATCGGCGAGGAGCGCGGCGCGCGCTACCTGGGTTGCTCGTTGATTGCAGGAACCAACGGCTGGCCGATTGGCGCCGTGGCATCGGCAGACAGGCAGGAAATCCTGTTTGCCGATGTCGACCTGACCAGCTCCCGCAGTGCGCCCATCTGGAACAACCTGAACGATCTGCATCGCGATCGCCGAGCCGATCTTTACGATCAGATGCTCGGCTACACCCAACACCCTTGCCTCCCACGTTGATCAGGAGGCCTATCCCATGGAAGTTACAACCGACAGAAACCAACCATCGCGCAAATCACCGATTGATACAGCCGTCGTCCTGCTAATGATCGGCGCGACACTGCTGATCGCCTGGCTTTCTTTCAGCAACCGGACTTTCTGGGGAGCGCATTGGCCCGGGTACGGCGACATGGTATCGCTGCTACCCGAACCGAGTGCCTGGTTGCGCTGGGTGTTAGGCGACATCAGCGAGGTGGCTTTCTACAAGCACGAGTTCGCCTCGATCGGCCTGCTGGCGGGCGCTTATCTGGCTTACTGGGCGAATCGAACGGGGAAGTCCTGGCAAGGGTTTGCCATCTCCTATGGAACGGGACTTTGGCCCTGGCTGGTCACCAGTTCGTTGCTCGGGCTGCTGCTGAGCAATCTGCTGTGGGGCTGGACGGTGACAGCCACAACCTGGCAACCCACATTCGTTGCATTCGTCTCGCTGCCAGCGGCGATGGTGCTGATGTTTGGCGGAGGCTGGAAGGTCACGATCAACGGCGCACTCATGGGCGCGGTACTCGTCACGCCCATGTGCCTGCTGATCGTCAACTACGTGTGCCAACCGCTGGCCTTGCCTGCGGTGATCGGCAATGTGCTGGGCATGGCGGTTGCCAGTGTCCTGGCGTTTCTGTTTTGCCGCTATTGGCCGAACCTGGTGAAATCCAGGTCATCGCAAACGCCACCCGCCTCGATTGCCACCGCCAAGGCGCCCGACTATGGCGTCATCTGGAGCCTGCGGCGGATTCTGGCGGACTTTTCCGAAGCACCGTTCTTCGGCAATGAGCTGGCCAGCCTTGGCCTGATACTGGGGGCATTGCTGGCGTACAGCTTGAACCCTTCAAGCCCTGCGTACGGATCGGGCCTGTTGCTGCACATCATCGGCGCGCAGGCATTGGCCTCGGCCATCGGCGTACTGATCTGGCGTAAACAATGGATGCTGCGCGGCTGGTATCCCACTTACATCCCGCTGGTTTCAGTGGTGCCCGCGGCGATCCTGGCCTATGGCGGCAGCTGGCAGATTATCGTCTCAAGTGCACTGCTGGGGGCATTGCTCGCACCACCTCTGGCCTGCGTGATTGCCAGGAAATTACCGGCCGACATGCACGCCTACATCGCCAATGTACTGTCGATGGCCATCAGTACGCTGCTGATCGTGCCGCTGATCGGTTTTCTGATCGCTGATTAATGCCCCAACCATTCGGCTGTATCGCGGCCTCAAAAGCGGATACAGCCACTTTTCATTACAAACAAGCGAGGTATCCCATGGACCTGCCCAAACTGTCCATCGCGGCACTTGGCGGCACGGTAAGCATGCAAGCGAGCAATGCCGGTGAAGGCGTCATCCCGACCATCGGCGGCGAAGTCCTGCTGACGTCCATACCGGAACTGACAACACTGGCCGCAGTCACCGTCGAGACCCTCGGCCTGCTGCCCAGTGCCTCTCTGGATTTCGAGTTTTTGCTGAACGTATTGTCCTGGGCTGAGTTTCAGGTCAAACAGGGCGCCGTTGGGGTCGTGATAACCCAGGGCACCGACACCCTCGAAGAAGCCGCGGTGTTTTTGGATTACCTGTGGCCCTACGACACCCCCTTGGTGCTGACCGGTGCCATGCGTTCCGCAGCGCAACCAGGTGCCGATGGGCCGGCCAATCTGCTGGATGCATGTCGCGTTGCCTTGGCGCAGAACAGCCGGCAGCGCGGTGTCCAGGTCGTGATGAACGGACAGATTCATCACGCGTGCAGCGTACGCAAAACCGATTCGCTGGCATTGCAGGCGTTTTCCTCTCCGGTCGTGGGGCCCGCGGGCCTACTGTTGGAAGACCGTGTTCGCTACCTGCGCCCGCCGGGGCCACGCACGGTGTTACCGTTGCCGCAACAGACCACACAGAAGGTTGCGCTGCTTGAGGCCTCACTTTCGGCCGACACCCTGCTACTGGAAAATATTCTCGCACTCGATTACGACGGGCTGGTGATCGGCGGTTTCGGCGCCGGCCACATCTCGCAGCGCTGGGCGACAATGATTGAGCATATTGCCGAACGAATCCCCGTTATCATTGCGACCCGAACCGGCTCCGGCTCCACCGCACGTGCCTCTTACGGTTTTGACGGTGGTGAAATGGACTTGATCCGCAAGGGGGCATTGATGGCGGGTTTCCTATGTCCGCGCAAAGCCAGAATTCTGCTTTGGCTGCTGCTTGGTTGCCAACGGCAGCACGAGCTTGCGCAGTACCTCCACGAAGGCATTTGACTTCAAAACAATGTACAAACCTGTGGGCGGAGGATTTTCGCTGACAAAAAAGGCCTGCATGTGCAGGCCTCTTTTATTTCCCGAACTGTCCTACGGCTTGTGCGCCCGAGCCAGGAATTCGTGGGATTGCATTTCCAGCAGACGACTCAGAGTCCGCTGGAACTCGAAATTCAGGCGACCGCCGGTGTACAGATCCTTGAGCTCGACTTCGGCAGAAATGATCAGCTTCACGTTACGGTCGTAGAACTCGTCGACCATGTTGATGAAGCGTCGGGCGATGTCGTCGGTGGTGACGCTCATCTGCTCGACATCGCTGAGCAACACGGCGTGGAAGATCTTGCCCAGTTCGATGTAGTCGTTCTGGCTGCGCGGGCCGTCGCACAGTTCGCGGAAGTTGAACCAGGCCACGTCATCGCAGGTGCGCAGGGCACGGATTTCACGGTTTTCGATCATCAGCACGTCATTTTCGACCGCTGCCGTGCATTCCGGTGTCAGCGCACGGAAGCTCTTGCGCAGGCTTTCGTTGGCGGCTGCGTCGAGCGGATAGTGGAACAGCTCGGCTTGTTCCAGGTGACGCAGTCGATAGTCGACGCCGCTGTCGACGTTGACGATCTCGGTATGCTGCTTGATCAGCGCAATGGCCGGCAGGAAGCGCGCGCGTTGCAGGCCGTCCTTGTACAGGCCGTCCGGCACGATGTTCGAAGTCGCGACCAGGGTCACGCCGTTCTTGAACAGTTCCTCCATCAGGGTGCCGAGGATCATGGCGTCGGTGATGTCGGACACGAAGAACTCATCGAAGCAGATCACCCGGGCTTCGGTGGCGAAACGCTTGGCGATGATGGTCAGCGGGTTTTTCTCGCCGCCCAGGGTTTTCATCTCTTCGTGCACGCGCTTCATGAAGCGGTGGAAGTGCGTACGGGTCTTTTCCTTGAAGGGCAGCGCTTCGAAGAAGGTGTCCACCAGGTAAGTCTTGCCGCGACCTACGCCGCCCCAGAAATACAGGCCCTTGACCGGGGTCTGATCCTTCTTGCCAAACAACTTGCCCAGCAGGCTCGGCTTGTTTTGCTCGGCCGCGACCAGGTCGTCGTACAGGCGCTGCAAATGACGCACGGCGGTTTCCTGCGCAGCATCATGGAAGAATTCCGGGCGTTTCAGATCAGCTTGATATCGTTCTAGGGGCGTCATAATTCGTTAGCAAGGCAACAAAAACGGGCCGACACTGTAGCGACGGCCCGCAGGAATGGCAATCGGCCCTTGGTCGGGCCGAGCCGTTGATTATTCCTGAATCGGTGTCAGGGCAATGCGCAAGGCCTCGATGGCCGCGTCGCGTGCGGCGCTGTCGGCGAAGGTCGGACTGTCGGCAACGCACTGACCTTCGAGCCAGACGCTGAAGCATTGTGCTTCACTGCGAACGTCCAATGCCTGACCTGACTGCAACTGTTTGGTCACTTGACCTGCGGTCTTGCCATCGGCGAAGTTGCGCGACAGGAGCAGTTGCTCGCCATCGGCGGCCAGCAGACGGAAGCGGAAACTGCCGTCGTCTTCGCGGAAGCTGACAAAACGTGCAGTTTTTGCAGCTTTCTTCCTGGTGGTCGCCGCCACTTGAGCCTGGGCAACGAAGGAGCGCAGGCCCACCGCTTCACGCAGTTCGTTGAGGAACGGTGTTGCCACCGCCCGGGCCTTTTTCGCGCCGTGTTGCAGGATGTCTTCCAGATCCGCCGGACGCTCGATCAACAGGTTATAACGCTCGCGGGACTCGCCCAATTCGTTGTCCAGTAGCTGGAACAG
Organism: Pseudomonas sp. IT-196MI5; assembly: GCF_949767415.1. NCBI lineage: Bacteria > Pseudomonadati > Pseudomonadota > Gammaproteobacteria > Pseudomonadales > Pseudomonadaceae > Pseudomonas > Pseudomonas sp. IT-196MI5. The sequence goes on along the minus strand of NZ_CATKPZ010000022.1, from coordinate 83,932 downwards.
ACGATTCTTCGCTTCGCCCCAACCCAGGCCCTGCAACAGTTCGCTGCGGAATTCGTCGGACTGTGCCGGGGTGGCGAACGCCTGGAACAAGGTGAACAGGTGCGAATTGTCCGGATCCTTGGCTTCGCCCGGCGCGCGGGAGTCGGTGACGATCCGCGAAATCGCGTCCTTCATCTCTTTGGCGCTTGAGAACAGCGGAATGGTGTTGTCGTAGCTCTTCGACATCTTGCGGCCATCCAGGCCCGGCAACGTGGCGACGCTCTCTTCGATCAACGCCTCGGGCATGGTGAAGAACTCTTTGCCCTGGCCAAACAGGTGGTTGAAGCGCTGACCGATGTCCCGCGCCATTTCCACGTGCTGGATCTGGTCACGACCGACCGGCACCTTGTGCGCGTTGAACATCAGGATGTCCGCGGCCATCAGCACCGGGTAGCTGTACAGGCCCATGGTGATACCGGCATCCGGGTCTTCGCCGGTCTCGACGTTCTTGTCCACCGAAGCCTTGTAGGCGTGGGCGCGATTGAGCAAGCCCTTGGCCGCAACGCAAGTCAGCAGCCAGGTCAGTTCAGGGATTTCCGGGATGTCGGACTGGCGGTAGAAGGTCACGCGGTCGACATCCAGGCCACCGGCCAGCCAGGTCGCGGCGATTTCCAGACGCGAGCGCTGGATGCGCAGCGGGTCATCGCACTTGATCAGGGCGTGATAGTCGGCCAGGAAGTAGAACGAATCGGCATTGCTGTCACGGCTGGCGACGATCGCCGGGCGGATGGCGCCAGCATAGTTGCCCAGGTGCGGCGTGCCGGTGGTGGTGATGCCGGTGAGGATACGGGTACGAGTCGTCATGGGTAATCGCTTGTCAGACTGCAATCAATTCGAGAGACGCGGCAGGATCAGATCCTTGAGATCGGTCAGCTTGCCATGAAAAAAGTGTCCGCATTCTGCCACTTTCAGCAGCTCATGGGGACGTTCGAGCTTGTCGGACCATTGGTATACGACTTGTGGATCGATCACTTCGTCGGTTTCCGGCTGAATCAGGGTCAGTTCGCCGTGCTGCGGCAGTTGATCCTGGTCGCCGAGGCGCATGACCGCCGGCGCAACCATGAACAGGTGCTTGAGCTGCTCGCCCCTGGCCTCGAGGCGTCCGCCGAGACTTGCGGCAACAAAACCGCCGAAGGAGAAACCGAACAGGGTCAGCGGCAATGCCGGGTGTCTGGCGCGAAACCATTCGGCGACAGCCTGGGCATCATCGACTTCACCGGTGCCCATGTCGTGGGTACCTTCGCTGGCACCAACGCCACGATAGTTGAAACGCAGGGTGATCAAACCGGCATCACGCGCGGTGCGCTGCAGGGTCGAGACCACTTTGTTGAGCATAGTGCCACCCTGCACCGGGTTTGGATGGCAGATCAGTGCTATGCCGCGCGGATCTTCATTATCAAGATACAGGGCTTCCAGTTGCCCGACCGGGCCGTCAATCACTACAGGGGTTTCACGCATAAGCAAGGAAGGAACTCCGTGACCTCGAATAAGGTCGACTCGTCTAGCAATTTGTCTGTGGCTGTCTATTGCGAGTGAATCGCGGTATACAGCGCAGGTTCGAGCCGTTAACGTAAAGCAAAGCCGTTTATAGAGGAAGGACTCGTGGAACACTCGCTCTTAGTTTGGTTGTTACCGACTCTTGCCCTGGTTGTGGGTGTCGCCATTGGGTTTCTGATCGCTCGCCTTGCGCCGAATGCCGCGCCTAACCGCACGCAGCGTCAGCTGGACGATATTCAGGAACGTTTCGACAGTTATCAGAACGAGGTGGTGACCCACTTCAACAGCACCGCGACACTGGTCAAGAAGCTGACTCAGAGCTATCAGGAAGTGCAGGACCATCTCGCCGAGGGTGCCAACCGCCTGGCCCTGGACGAACAGACTCGCCAACGCCTGCTGGCCTCCCTGCATGCCGATGCAGCGCAGGCTCCACGGGAACGCCTGACGCCGCCACGCAATCAGGAGCCGCCACGCGACTACGCACCGAAAGCCCCGAACTCGCCGGGCATGCTCGATGAGCATTACGGCCTGAAGAAGTAAGCCGCTTTCGCGCGATACAAAAAGCCCCCGGACACGTGATTGTCCGGGGGCTTTTTGTTGCCTGAACTCTTCTTTGCCCGTACTGGCCCCATCGCGAGCAGGCTCGCTCCCACAGGGTTCTTCTTTGATCACAGAATTTGTGTATGTCGAAGATCAATTGTGGGAGCGGGCTTGCCCGCGAAGGGGCCAGAACTGACGATACAAAAAAGCCCGCTTGATCTGTTTAGAATCGGGCGGGCCTTTTTACGCCAGGGGTTCAATCAGACGATCAAGGATACTGCTGAACCGTACCTTGCTGCTGAGCACCATACTGCTGACCCGGAATCGCCTTGAGGTTGACCTCGACACGGCGGTTCTGCGCGCGGCCATTGACGTCGGCGTTGCTGGCAACCGGGCTATCCGGGCCGGCGCCACGAGCGCTCAGGTTTGCACCGCTGACACCTTGCGAGGTCAGGTAGGTTGCCACGCTTTGGGCGCGACGCTGGGACAGGTCCATGTTGTGCTGACGACTGCCGGTGCTGTCGGTATAACCGATGATCTCGATCTGGTTCTGGTTGAACTCTTTCAGCGAGCCCGCCAGGTTGTTCAGAGGCTGATAGAAACCTGGGGCAATGTTCGCCGAATCGGTCGCGAACGTGATGTTGCCCGGCATGATCAGCTTGATCTGGTCGCCCTGGCGCTGCACTTCAACACCGGTGTTAGCCATGCTGGCGCGCAACTTTTTCTCTTGCTGATCGGCGTAGTAGCCGTAGCCGGCGGCGGAAGCACCAACCACTGCAGCACCGATCAGTGCGCCCTTGCCACGGTTATCGTGGTTGATGGCAGCACCGGCCAGCGCACCGGCCAGAGCGCCGAGGCCGCCGTATTTCGCGGTCTTGCTCATGCCTTCGGAGCCGCTATCCGCCTGACCCTGAGCCTGGCCCTGACCGCCGTATGGGTTAGGCGAGGCACAACCGGACAAAACGGCCACAGCTGTAGCGACAATAATCAAACGACGCGTGGTGAACATGTAAAGCTCCTACTTTTTTGCATTCTGTGGTGCAACGGACCAAGGCATCAGCCTTTGCGGGCGTTGGATCATGTTAACGGGTAAAAATTCCGAATGTTACAAATCAGCCCCGAACAAAGGGGTTCTCGCGCATTTCGTCGCCCAGACGAGTATCCGGACCATGCCCGGTTACCACGGTTGCGTCTTCGTCGAGGGTGTACAGCCGCTGCTTGATCGAACGCACGATGGTCGCCTGGTCGCCCCCCCACAAATCCGTGCGCCCGACGCCGCGACGAAACAGCGTATCACCGGCAATCAGCAGCTTGGCCTCGGAAAACCAGAAGCTCATGGAGCCCGGCGTATGACCCGGCGTGTGCAACGCCACGCCGCAGCCGCAGGCCAGTTCTTCATCATCGGCCAGCCAGCGGTCCGGGGACGGCACCGGGGTATAAGGAACGCCGAACATCTGGCACTGCATTTCCAGGTTGTCCCACAGAAACTGGTCTTCCTTGTGCAGATGCAGGGTCGCGCCGGTTTTCTCCTTGAGTTGACCGGAAGCCAGGAAATGATCGAGGTGGGCGTGGGTGTGAATGATGCTCACCACTTTCAGCCCCAAAGCATCGAGACGCGCCAGGATCAGTTCATGATTACCACCCGGATCGACAACGATGGCCTTTTTCGTCACCGGATCGCCGATGATCGTGCAGTTGCACTGCAAAGGGCCGACGGGGAAGGTTTCGCGGATGAGGCTGGGTTGCTGGGACATCGGGGCCTGCTCGATAAACGGGGACGAGGGATTTTCGCACACTTGAGTATTCAGCCAATGGCCACGATGGGTAACGTGAAGAATCCTTAACCCAAAACCCCCAGCTCCTTGGCCCGCGCCACCGCCTGCGTGCGCCGCTCGACCCCAAGCTTGCTGTTGATGTGGCTGGCGTGAGTCTTGACCGTGTGCAGGGAGATAAACAGCTGATCGCTGATTTCCTGGTTCGAACAGCCTTGGGCGATCAATCGCAGGACCGCCATTTCCCGGGTGCTGAGCTGCTCCGCGGCTGCGCAGGACTCCAGTCCGGGACGAGCAACCAATGCCGGCAGTTTTTCACTGAGGTTCAGGGAAACGGGGGTTGGCGGACAGCTTTGAAGCTGCCCACGCAGCCAGTCCGGGTGCTCGGCCAGCAGGCCCTCAAAGGGTTGCAACACGCCTCCGCCAGCGGCGTCCAGCGCCTGAGCCAGTGCCTTGCGTGCTTCCGGCTCCCGCCCGCTACCCAGCAATAACGCCACTTTCTGGGTCAATGCCATGGTACTGAGCATCTGCCGACCGCTTTGCTGGCCATGTTCAAGCAGCGCATTCAAACGCCCTTCGGCCAGCATCGGTTGGCCCTGGATGACGTCGAGCAAGGCTTGTTGCAATTCGATATGCAGGGGTAATTGCGGGTGGAATTCCGGTGGTGCCGCCCCGTTTTCGCCGTTATAGGTCTGCCCCAGGCGCGACAGCCAGGCTTCGGCCAGATCGGTGCGCCCCTGGGCTAGCCAGAGTTCACATTTGACCAAGGTGATCATGGCCAGGTAGTAAATGGGTGGCACATCCCAGATGTGCATCAGCCGCTCGGCTTCGGCCAGTTCGGCAAAGGCTTTGGCGAACTCGCCGCTGCTGCCTTCCAGCCTGGCAATCACGCAGTGGCCAATCAGCACGCTGATATCACGACAGGCGCGCGCCTCGCTCAAACCGGCCTGCAATCGCAGCCGCGCCGCCTGCGGCTGCATGCGCAGGGCCAGCAGAAAGCCTTCATACAAGGTCAGCCGGGCTCGAACTGCATACAGCCGCTGCGCAGACAAGCTCTGCAGGCGTTGCATCCCCTGACGGACCTCCTCCAGCGCCCGACAGATTTCCCCGCGCGCTTGCAGCACCCGGGCGCGGTCGTAGTGCGCCAGTGCTTCGAACAACGGGTTGCCGACCCGTTGCGCCAGCTCCAGCGATTCGCGGTTCAGCCCCCGCGCCCGCCACAGATCACCGTCGGCAATCGCCAGGTTGGACAGGGTCGAGAGGCACATCAGGCGCTGGCCATACCGCTTGCATGGAAGACTTTCCAACGCTTCGCGGCAGTACCGCAGCGTCAGTTCGCGATTGCCGCGCCCACGGGCAATGATGCCGCTCAACGCCAGCCATTGAGCCAGCATGGACTTCTGGGCGGTGGCCGACGGAGCGGGCAGGAAGCGACTCAAATGGCTGGCCAGCTCCTCTGCGGCATCCAGTTGGCAAGCCATCCCCAACGCCCAGCTATAGAGCACAATCAGTCGCGGCGTGCTGATCAGCAAGCTGTCAGGCAAGTCCATTTTCCAGCGCAGCAACATGCCGACGTTCTGCTCGGCCAGCAGTTGCTCTTCGGAGAGGTTTTGCACCAGGTTCGCCGCGACGTCCAGGTGACCGGCACGCAGGGCCTGCTCCACGGCCTCATCGAGCAGGCCCTGGGCATTGAACCAGCGGCAGGCACGCAGGTGCAGGCTGGCGGCCGGTACCATCGACTGGGAAGCAGGCCGTGTGCGCAACAGATCGGAAAACAGGTGGTGGTAACGATACCAATGGCCATGCTCGTCCAGTGGCACCAGGAACACCTGGTGGGCAAGCAGGAAGCGCAGGATCTCCCCGCTGTCATGGGCGTCGCGAACGGCGTCGCACAGTTCGCTGCAAAAGCGTTCCTGGGGTGCCGTGTCGTAGAGGAACGACTGGACCTCGGCAGGCAGGCAATCGATGACTTCTTCGAGCAGATAATCGCGGATCAGCCCTTCCCCGCCGTGCAACGATTGCGGCAGCGCGCCATCGGTGCCTGCCTCCGAGGCGGCCAGCAGCCAGAAGCGCAACCCCGCGACCCAGCCTTCGCTGCGCTGGATCAGGTTTTCCAGTGCCTCACCGCGCAAGGAGCTGCTGTGCCGGTCGAGCAGGCTCAAGGCTTCGTCGTGGGTCAGGCGCAGATCCTGTTCATGCAACTCAAGTAATTGCCGTGACAGCCGCAGCCGCGCCAGGTGCCAGTCGGGGCGTTGGCGACTGGTGACCATTACCAGCAAGCCATCGGGAAGATGATTGAGGAAAAACTGCAGGCAGCGGTCCAGCACCGGCCCTTGGGCCAGATGGTAATCATCCAGCACCAGCAGTAATGGCGTCGCTGTAGACAGGTGCACGGCCAGTTCGTCAAGCAGGCCGTCCAGCCATTCTTCGAACGCGAACGGCTGATGACGCTGGCGCATTTTCAACAACCCGAGCGATTGCCTGCCCAGATGCGGGAAATAGTCCTGGAGACCTTCCAGCAGGCGCTCGAGAAAGCGCCCCGGGTCACTGTCGCGCGGGCTCAACCCCAGCCAGAGACTCTGCCAGTGCGCTGGCAACCCCTGACAAAACTCCACCGCCAACGAACTCTTGCCGAACCCTGCGGGTGCGCTGACCAGCAACAACCTGCCACCGAGCCCGGCACCCAGGCGCTCGCACAAACGTGGACGCAATACATGGCCATCGGGCAACGGCGGGCGGAAGAAGCGCCCGTCGAATGTCGCGACAGCAACGTTTGCAGAACCTGGGGATGTAGACAAATCAGTCATAGCCGGCTCTTGTTTGAATTGCGGGTGGCGGCGTTGCAGATGTCCGCAGACTAGCCGTAAACGGATAGGGAATGAAGGTAGTTGCTACAAATGGCTACAAAAAGTCTACAAACAAAAAAACGCCCCGAACCAGTCGGGGCGTTTTCAGAGGATGCGGCCTCTATTCAGTTCACCTTAGCGAACACCATCCTGACGCAAGGCGGCCGGGGTGAAGTCGCTGGTGGTGGCAGTGAAGCCGAAGTCATAAGCCGACTTCTCTTCGTTCTTCATGCCCAGCGCCAGGTAACGACCCGATTGCAGGTCATACAGGGCTTCGAGGGCATACCACGGCACTTGCTTGTCGTAGTAGTTCTCGGCATGGGCCTCGGCGACGCGCCACAGTTGCCCGCGACCGTCGTAGTGATCGATGACCGCTGCTTGCCAGGTGTCTTCGTCGATGTAGAAGTCCCGCTTGGCGTAGATGTGACGCTGACCTTCCTTCAGGGTTGCAACCACATGCCACACACGACGCAACTCGTAACGAGCCAGGTCCTGGTTGATGTGACCGGCCTTGATGATGTCGTCGTACTTGAGCGTTGGCGAGTCGAGCTTGTAGCTGTCGGAGGCGATGTACATCTCTTTCTTGCCTTCGAGCTTCCAGTCATAACGATCCGGTGCACCGTTGAACATGTCCAGGTTATCGGAAGTACGCAGGCCATCGGCAGCCGTACCCGGACCGTCATATGACACTTGCGGGGCACGACGCACACGACGCTGACCAGCATTGTAGACCCACGCCGAACGCGGTTCCTTCACCTGGTCGAGGGTTTCGTGCACCAGCAGTACACCACCGGCCAGACGTGCCGGCGCGGTCACTTTCTGCTTGAAGTAGAACAGGATGTTGCCCGGGTTTTTCGGGTCGTAATCCTTCATCTTGTCGCGGAACACGAACTGGTCCTGGAAGTACACCATGCTATACGAGCCATTCGGTTGCGGTGTGGCCTGGGTCACCAGACGGGTCACGCTGCCCCCGCGATAGCGGGTGATGTGGTTCCAGATGACTTCAACGCCGCTTTGGGGAATGGGGAATGGAATGGCGGTTTCAAAGTTCTCCAGGCCGTTGCCGCCGGACACCAGCTTGGTGTTGGTGGCGTTGCGCTTAATGGCCGCGAACACGTCATCCGGCACGGTGGCACCGCGATGGGATGGATAGACCGGCATCTTGAAGGTTTCCGGGTAGCGCTTGAACATCGCGTACTGGCCCGGGGCGAGCTTATCCTTGTATTGGTCGACGTTCTGCGCCGTGATGGTGAACAGCGGTTTTTCGCTGGCGAACGGATTGGACAGGAAACCTTTGCTGTCGACCGTACCGGCGTTCTTCGCCATCGGCTTCCAGGCCGGGATCGAACCGTCGGCGTTGCCCGCCATTTCGGCACCCATCGGGGTCAGGCTCTTGCCCAGTTTGTCGGCCTCGGCCTGGGGAACCGCCGCCAGGACACTGGTCGCCAGCAGTGAAAGCCCGAGAACACCGGCATGGAACAGACTCTTTGTTATTTTCATATGTATGTTCGTCCTGAAAATTCAGTGCTTAGAAGTTCACGCCGACGCTGAGCGCAACGAAGTCGCGGTCATCCACGGTGGTGTACTTGCCGTCGAAGAAGTTGGTGTAGGCCAGGCTCGCGGTGTAGGTGTTCTGGTATTCGGCGTCGACACCCAGGCTCACCGCTTTGCGGCCTTCCTCGAAGTTGCCGCCAGGGCCAGGGGAGTAACCGCTCACGTCATGGGACCAGGCAACGTTCGGCTTGAGGTTCACACCGGCAAACACGTCGTTGTATTCCCAGATGGCACGACCGCGGTAGCCCCACGAAGTCGGGGTGGTGAAGCCTTCGTTGGTGCAGTTGCGGCTGAGGTTGTTGGTCGGCGTACCCGGGCCGGCACCGTTGATGGTGCTGGAGTTGAGCGCCACGCAGGTATCGAGCGCGCCAGTGGCTGGCAACTCACCCGGGCCATACACCGGATCGCGGCCATAACGAACGTCGGAGGTGCTTTCCAGGCCGCCAACGTGGGTCACGCCCACTTCACCCACCAGGGTCAGACGGCTGGCGCCCATGACCTGGTCGAAGAAGTGCGTCAGGGTGGTCTGGAACTGGGTGACTTCCTTGCGACGATACCCGTGCAGGTCCTGACCCGGTACACCGGTAAGCAGCGATGCATTGGTCAACGGATTGTTCGGGTTGTTATTGCCCAAAGGACGTATGCCGGAGAACAGGATGTCGGTGGAGTTGAGCTGCACTGGCGCGTTCGGACGGTAGCTGATCTCACCGCTCCACGCCGTACCGGTAGGCAGGGTGGTGGAGAAGCTCAAGCCATACAGACGAATGTCCTCGGGGTATTCGATGAAGTATTGCGAATTACCGGCCACCAGCAACGGCGCAAGCCGGGCAAATGGTCCACCGCTCAGCGACCCTGCGGTGTTGTAGACCGACTGCGACGCACCGGTAGCGCTGAAGATCGGCGCACGACTGTGGTAATTCATGAAGTAGGCGCCGAACTCGGTATCCAACGGATCGAACATGTACTTGAAGGACGCGCCCCACTGACCGCTGTCACGGGCATCGCGATCGCCGCCACGGCGCACCAGAACACCTTCTTCGTTGACGTCAACGCCATTGGCGGCCAAAGGCCCCAGGGCAATGGCCGGAATTTGTGAGCGCTTGTTCAGCACACGCAGGTTGTCGTTGCAGCCGTCGGCAACGATGTCCGGCTGGGAGAAGAACGTGCCGCAGTTGTCGACGACCGTCTGGTCCCATTCAATTTGATAGAACGCTTCCGCCGAGAGGTTTTCGGTCAGGCTCTGGGACACATAGAACATGTTGACCGGGATCAGGCCTTCCTTGATCTCGGCACCCGGACGACGGAACGCGGACACGTCGATCGGGTTGATCGAGTTGATGCCACCACCGATGAAGGTACTTTCACCCCAGCTTACGACCTGCTTGCCCAGACGCACGGAGCCTGGCTGATCGGCAATGGAGTAGTTGTGGTAGACGAAGGCGTCGAGGATCTGGCCGCCGGCAGACTTGGCGCCTTCCTTACGACCGTCGTCACTGATGTCCTTGAACGGACGGCTTTCGTCCTTCAATTCAAAGTCGTACCAGTATTTGCCTCGGACGAAAACACCGGTATCGCCGTATTTCAGTTCAAGGTCATGGATGCCCTTGAAGATCTTCGAGAAGGTTTCCCCACTCTTGAAGTTCAGGTGACCGTCATCAGAGGTCTGGGACAAACCCTTGCCGCCGTTGTTGACACCGATGAGGTTCTTGTTCGGCTGCTGAGTAGACCAGCTGGCACCAATCGACAGGGATGAGTCGAACTGACCTTCGATTTCACCGACGTTGAAACTGACGCCGAATGCTGGCCCGGCGAGCGTAGAGGCAAGACTGACAGCCAGGGGCAGTTTCGCCCGGCGCCAGAACTGGTTTACTGATGTCATCGACGCTACTCCATGTGCATTTTATTTTTATGGCAATGAGCACTTCTAAAAACGCTGTGGATAACCGGGAGCCATGGCGTCCCAAAGTCATTCCAAAGATGCATCGCCCCGGTTCGTGCGGTTGCTCCGTTCTTAAAAATCCTGGAACGGACTATAGCCAGCAGGTAGTTGTGCTTGATCCCTCTAAAGTGTGATTTGCAGCTGCCAGCCACTCTGGAACAGTCCTTCCGCCAGTCCGACACCCGTCGGCACGGCAAGGATGGCTGAAAAAATCGATTTGACAAGCCAAGCGCTTGCTTGGTGGGGCCGGCGTGCTCTTTCGGGCACGCCGGGAGGCGCTTAAAGCGTCGAGAGGAAGGTACTGTTGGTGGCCTGCCATTCGGTGATGTCGACACGAATACGCTTCTTGTCGAGTTTGCCGACGCTGGTCTTGGGAATTTCAGTAACAAGCGCGATCTGGCTCGGAATCGCCCACTTGCTCAGGTGCCCCTGCTCCACAAACGGCTTGAGGTGTTCCTTGAGTTCCCGGGCTCCGATTACGTACCCCTCACGAACCACGAGCAGGGCAAACGGCCGCTCCCCCCACTGCGGATCGGGGATTCCCACCACTGCTACTTCACGTACCGCTTCATGACGGCTGATCAGGTCTTCGAGGTCCAGGGAGGAAATCCACTCGCCACCGGTCTTGATCACGTCCTTGATCCGGTCACGAATGTCGATCACGCCCATGCTGTCCAGGGTCGCCACGTCGCCGGTGTGCAGCCAGCCGCCGGCCCAGAGCTCCGCGCCCTTCTGGGGTTCATTGAAATAGCCCTCGGTGAGCCACGGTGCACGCAGCACCAGTTCACCCTGAGTCTCGCCGTCGGCAGGCAGGAAGTTGCCCTCGGTGTCGACGATCGCGGCCTCCACCAGTGGCCCCGGCACACCGGCCTTGATCCGGTAAGTGGTGCGTTCGTCTTCGGTACCGGCCATCAATTCGTCGTTGAGGTGCGCGCACGACACCAGCGGCCCGGTTTCCGACATGCCGTAGGCGGCGGTCAACTGAATGCCCTTGGCCTTGGCCGCCTCATACAGGGTGCGGTTCAGGGCGCTGCCGCCGATGACGATTTTCCAGCCGCCGAAGTCGACATTCTGCGCGGCCTTGGCATTGAGGACCATCTGCAGGATGGTCGGCACGCAATGGGAGAACGTGACCTTCTCCTTGCGCCACAATTCCACCAGGTACTCCGGGTCATAGCGGCCGGGATACACCTGCTTGAGCCCGAGCATGGTCGCCACATACGGCAAGCCCCAGGCGTGGACGTGGAACATCGGGGTGATCGGCATGTACACGTCGTTGGTGCCCAGCAGGCGCACACTATCGATCGCGCCCATGATGGTCGACACCCCTATGGTGTGCAGCACCAGTTGCCGATGGGTGAAGTACACGCCCTTGGGGTTGCCGGTGGTGCCGGTGGTGTAGAACGTGGTCGCGACCGAGTTTTCGTCGAAGTCCTCGAAGTCGTATTGCGGGCTCGCCGCGGCCAGCAGTTGTTCGTATTCGCCGACGAGGTTCGGCAGGTCCGCGGTTTTTTCCGGCAGGTCAGTCAGCAACAGGGTTTTGTCGACCGTCGTCAGATGCCCTTCGATGGCCTTGTAGAGACCGACGAACTCGCTGTTGACCAGCACGAAGCGGTCCTCGGCGTGGTTCATGGTGTAGAGGATCTGTTCCGGCGACAGGCGCACGTTGATGGTATGGATCACCGCACCGATCATGGGGATAGCGAACATGCATTCCAGGTAACGATGGCTGTCCCAGTCCATCACCCCCACGGCATCCCCGGGTTTGACCCCGGCCGCTGTCAGCACGTTGGCCAGGCGGGCCACCCGTTCGATCAGGGTCGGGTAGCTGTAGCGCAGCCTGTCGCGGTAGATGATCTCGCGGGTTTTCTCATAACGGGGACCAGACATCAGCAGCCGCTTGATCAACAGCGGGTACTGGTAAGCGCCTTCGGCCGGGGGGATAACGCGAGTCTGCAACATAAGAATCCCTTTTTCTGACTGCACGGTCGTGACTGAAAGTACGCACTGTAGTGCCCTTGATCGTCAGCCAAATCAGCCAAAGGAATGATTTGCAGAGCCGCGCAAATACTGGCGCTGCGCCATCACTCATGGACTTTCATGACAGGAACTGTAGGAGCTGCCGCAGGCTGCGATCTTTTGATCCTGAAAAAGCAACATCAAAAGATCGCAGCCTTCGGCAACTCCTGCGGGATGTGTGATTGATCAATGCATCTCGGTAAAAGCCAGCTTCACGCCAATCGCAATCAGTACCGCGCCCATGGTCCGGTCGAACCAGTGACCCATGCGCGCAAACCCGGCGCGTACGCGCTGCTGGCTGAACAACATCGCCACCAGGCAGAACCAGGTTGCCGTCGCCACCGCCAGGTAAACCCCGTAACCGGCTTGTACGGCCAGTGGTGTTTGCGGGTTGATCACCACGGTGAACAGCGAGAGGAAGAACAGCGTGGCCTTCGGATTGAGTCCGTTGGTGACGAAACCCGAGGTGAAGGCACCACGGGCCGTGCGCTCGCCGGCTTCCTTGTGCAGATCGTCCGCCACAGGCTTGGCCGGTTGCGCGCGCAGTGCCTTGTAACCGATGTACAGCAGGTAAGCGGCGGCGGCCCACTTCAAGGCATTGAACAGCACGATCGACTGGGACACGATCAGGCCGATACCCAACAACGAATAACCCACGTGCAGGAAAATCGCCGTCCCCACACCCAGAGCGGTCCAGGTGCCCACGCGGCGACCGTGGGTCACACTCTCACGCACCACCACGGCAAAGTCCGGGCCGGGGCTGGCCACGGCCAGCAGGTGAATCAGGGCAACGGTCAAGAACTCTGTCCAGTACATGAGGGCTCCTTCAGGCCAAGCGTAACTATTTATTCCATCTGGTAGGCTCGGCAGATTACGCCTTCAGTTCAATGCACAAAAGGTACAGTTGATGACGAACACTCGCCGCGCCGTTTTCCTCGACCACCCGTCCCTGGACCTCGGCGACCTTGACCTCAATCCGCTGCGCAGTTGTTTCAGCGATTTGCAGCTGTTCGTCCAGACCTTGCCCGATCAAGTCATCGATCACCTCAAGGGCGCCACCGTCGCCATCAGCAACAAAATTGTCATCGATGCCGCCGCCATGGCCGCCAGCCCTGATCTCAAGCTGATCCTGATCACCGCCACCGGCACCAACAACGTCGACCTCGCCGCCGCCCGCGCCCACGGGATTACCGTGTGCAACTGCCAGGGCTACGGTACGCCATCGGTGGCGCAGCACACGATCATGTTGCTGCTCAACCTGGCCACACGCCTGGCCGATTATCAAAAAGCCGTCGGCGAAGGCCGCTGGCAGCAGGCCAAACAGTTCTGTTTGCTGGATTACCCGATTGTCGAACTCGAAGGCAAAACCCTTGGACTGCTGGGCCACGGCGAATTGGGCGGCGCAGTCGCACGGCTGGCCGAAGCCTTCGGCATGCGCGTTCTGCTGGGGCAAATTCCCGGGCGCCCCGCCCGGCCGGACCGCTTGCCGCTGAATGAACTGTTGCCACAGGTCGATGCCCTGACCTTGCACTGCCCACTCAACGAATATACCCGCCACTTCATCGGTGCCCCTGAACTGGCCTCGATGAAGCCCGGTGCATTTGTGGTCAACACCGCACGCGGTGGTCTGATCGACGAACAGGCGCTGGCCGACGCCTTGCGCAACGGCCATCTGGGCGGTGCTGCCACGGACGTGCTGAGCGTCGAGCCTCCCGTCAACGGCAATCCGCTGCTGGCCCACGATATTCCGCGCCTGATCGTCACCCCGCACAACGCCTGGGGCAGCCGCGAAGCGCGCCAGCGAATCGTCGGTCAAGTGACCGAAAATGCACAGGGATACTTCAGCGGTAAGGCGCTGCGGGTCGTCAGTTGATAAACTGCGGCACTTTTTTTCACGGGAGCAGTTATGGATCCGCGCAGTGAAGTACTGCTTCGTCAGGCCGAGTTATTCCAGGGTTCGGTGTTGTTGGCCGGTTTGCCCGCCGACGACTTGCTGGGCCGTCTGCCCGACGCTCACGGCTGGTGCTGGCACGCCGGCGATCAGGCCGCGCTGGACGCCCGTTTCGCCGAGCGCAGCCATTTTGGCGTGAATGCGCCCGAGCGTGCGTTCGAGACCGCCGTGGTGTTTCTGCCCAAGGCCAAGGACCTGACCGATTACATTCTCAACGCCCTCGCCTCGCGGCTGGCTGGTCGCGAGCTGTACCTGGTCGGCGAGAAAAAAAGCGGCATCGAAGGTGCCGCCAAACAACTCAACCCGTTCGGCAAGCCACGCAAACTCGACAGCGCACGCCACTGCCAGCTTTGGCTGGTCACCGTAGCCAACGCGCCTGAAGCCAAACCGCTGGAGAGCCTGGCGCAGACGTACGAACTGCCGCTGGCCGAAGGCCCGCTGAAGGTCATCAGCCTGCCGGGGGTGTTCAGCCATGGTCGCCTGGATCGCGGCAGCGCGCTGCTGCTGGAACACCTGGACAAACTGCCGAGCGGTCACCTGCTGGACTTCGGCTGCGGTGCAGGGGTCTTGGGCGCGGCGGTGAAACGTCGTTACCCGCACAACCAGGTCACTTTGCTGGATGTGGATGCCTTTGCCGCTGCCAGCAGTCGTCTGACCCTGGCGGCCAATGGTCTGGAAGCCGAGGTGATTACCGGTGACGGAATCGACGCCGCGCCCATGGGGTTGAGTGCGATCCTGAGCAATCCGCCGTTCCATGTCGGGGTGCACACCGACTATTTCGCAACGGAGAACTTGCTGCGAAAAGCGGCCAAACATCTGAAAAACGGTGGCGAACTTCGCCTGGTAGCGAACAGCTTCCTGAAGTATCAACCGCTGATCGAAGAGCATCTTGGCGTGTGTGCGATCAAGGCCGAAGGACAGGGTTTCCGAATCTACCGGGCCAAACGCGGATAGTACTTCTTTTGAAAAAGAAGGCTTGCCGAATGGGTTTTGCAAAGGCAGAATCCGCTCCGTCCTAGGGGAGTAGTCTCCCACGAGCGCCACGCTCGTCCGGCATGCGTCAACATACTTGGTCAAAAGACCATGGCGCATGCGACCCAAACATCCACATCAGATGGATCGCAGGGTTTGACAAGACCTATGACACGAACACCTTACCCGGGGCGGGAAGGCTGTACGTGTCATAGCCGTGTCGACCCGCCCCTTAGGAAAACCCCTGATGCTGGATTCACTACTCGTACCTACCGCAATCGTTGCCTTGGCCGAAATCGGCGACAAGACGCAACTGCTCGCGCTCATTCTCGCTGCCCGCTTCCGCAAGCCCTGGCCGATCATCGCCGGTATCGTCGCTGCGACCCTGGCCAACCACGCTGCAGCCGGTGCGATAGGCGCCTGGGTCGGCAGTTTCTTCTCGGATACGATGCTGCACTGGATCCTCGCCGCGAGCTTCGCCGCGACGGCCTTGTGGACCCTGGTGCCGGACAAGATGGATGACGACGAAGCCAGCACCGCCCGCAAGTTCGGGCCATTCCTGACCACGCTGATCGCGTTCTTCCTGGCGGAAATCGGCGACAAGACGCAGATCGCGACCGTGATGCTGGCTGCGCAATATCCGGAGCTGTGGCTGGTGATCATCGGCACCACCCTCGGCATGTTGATTGCCAACGTACCGGTGGTCCTGGCGGGTAACTTTGCCGCGGACAAGTTGCCATTGACCCTGATCCGTCGACTGGCGGCGTCGGCGTTCTTCGTCCTGGCGATTGTCGCGGTGTACAAGGCGATGCAGAGCAGCGGGTGGGTTTGACGCGATAGCGTCGATAGACCGCGTTATCGTTCATCGTCGGAACGCCGCCCGGAGCAAGCTCGCTCCCACAGTGATTTATGTCGTACACAAATTTTGTACTCTACAAATAACCCTGTGGGAGCGAGCTTGCTCGCGATGGCGGTAGCGGCCTCACCGCATAAACATCAGGACTTCCTGGCCTGCTCATAAAGCGGCATGACCTTCGGAATCGCCGCCTGCAACGCCGCAATACGGCTCGACGACGCCGGGTGAGTGCTCATGAACTCCGGTGGCGCACCTTCCGAAACCTTGCTCATTTTGTTCCACAGGGTGATCGCGGCATTCGGGTTGTAGCCGGCGCGGGCCGCCAGTTCCAGACCGATCAGGTCCGCTTCGTTTTCATTGGCGCGACTGTTGGGCAAGGTCATGCCGTAGTTGGCCACAGTATCGGCCAGGGCCATGGTGTCCTGCCCCAATCCCAACAAGGCACCGGCGCCCTGCTTGGCCATTTCGATGCCGTAAGCCTTGGACATCGCTTCACGACCGTGCTCACGCAGGGCGTGGGCGATTTCATGGCCCATGATCGCGGCGATTTCATCGTCGGTCAGTTTCAGCTTGTCGATCAGGCCGGTGTAAAAGATGATTTTGCCGCCAGGGCCGCAGTTGGCGTTGAGCTCATCGCTCTTGATCAGGTTGACTTCCCACTTCCACTGAGCCGCGTCCGGACGAAACGTCGGCGCCTGGGCAATCAGCCGGTCGGCAATCAGCTGAACCCGCCGGGCTTCATTGCTGGTCTTGTCCAGCACACCTTTGCCGGACGCTTCGCCCACTGTCTTCTGATAGGACTGGGCGTACATCTGGTCGACCTCTTGCGAGGACAACATGCTGAACATGTACTGCTTGCGCTCAACGCCCACGGCACCGCCGCTGGTGGTATTGACCGACTGACAACCGGTGAGCAGCAGCGCTGCGCCCAGTGCACTGACAACCAAAATCTTGTTCATCAAAAAATTCCCTGAAAACATGCCGCGTATCCTAGGCGTGGAAATGTAACGATGCTAGATACAACGGACGTAAGACGCACAATTCGGACAAAGCTCTCATCGCCGTAGAAAAAATTCACATACGGCGAAAACCCGCAGCCGATCACGTCGCGCATTGATTCAATTTCGCTGGCAAGCCAGCTCCTACAATGGATTTGCTTGCGCCGCAGCACCCTGTAGGAGCTGCGGTGCGGCGATCCGACTTGCCAGCGAAGGCGTCAGCGCAGCCAACACATCAACCCGGCGTCAGACACTCCGGACCATTGAGCTTCGGATCATTCACCATGTTGGCCAATACCCGCTCGCGCAACGCAGCGGGCTCACTGGCCAGCAATCCTTGCAAAACATGCAATGGCGTCTCGGGGTCCAGCCACGCAGCCTGCCCCGCCTCATCCAGAATCAACGGCCTCCGCTGGCTTGCCGCCGGCTGGGTAATCACGGCGGTACTCAGCCAAACCTGCTCTTGCACCGGATACGCCTCCCAGATCGCCGCAAAGAACAATGACGAGCCCTCCCCCGGTGTCAGCCAGTACGGGCGCTTGCGCGTCGTGCCGCGCCATTCGTAGAAACCGTTGGCCGGCAACAGGCAGCGGCGCTCGCGCAAGGCCTGGCGAAACATTGGCTGTTCGGCGACGGTTTCGGCGCGGGCGTGGGCCGGGGTGCGGGACAGATCGGTCAGCCAGGGTGGCGTCAGGCCCCAGCGGGCGCGGGCCAGCGTACGCTGGCCGTCAGGCCCGGCCCGCAGCATCAACACCGAATCATTCGGGGAAATGTTCCACTGCGCCTGCTGGTCGGCGGGAAAACCGGGCAGCGCCGCGAAGGCGGGATTCCAGCGAAACAGGGCATAACGTCCACACATGGGGCAACACGGCTCTTGATCAAACGAACGCCAGCCTAACAGACCAGCGTGCCGGGAAAGCTGTCCGGTTCATCGCCGGACAGCGGCAGCGCGGCATTGTACGCGGTGATCAGCTCCCGGGCGTATTCAGCCTGATCGTTCTCGACCGACAGCCCGAGCAGGCCATAGATCGGCAACTCGCCGCTGCCACCGAGCAAATCACGGCCCACCAGATGCGCCTCGATGCCCTCGCTGGCGAGCATGCCTTGCAGCAACTCGCCTTCCATCAGGTTCTCCGGATCGTAGATGCGCTGCATACATGCCCCTCAGTCGTTTTCACTGAACACTTCGAGATGCCACTCCTCTTCATGTACCTGCAACACGAAGGTTATCGGCCGGCAGCACACCTGACAGTCTTCAATATACGTCTGATCCCCGCCGGACAGATCCACCGTGGTCTCGACTTCTTCACCACAGTACGGACATTCATATTGCGCAGTTTCCAGCATCGCGGTCTCCCAGGTGACTTGTGCGTATAATCGCCGGTCTATTTGCAGGGCTATTTTTGTCTGGCTTCTTTTTCAGACCGTACCCCGCCGGTTTTTCGATCAAAACCTTTACTTACCCTAGCCGTTTCCAACAAGAGAGCATGATGGGCGAATTCGATGCCATCCGACCTTACGACGACAGCGAAGTCCCGGCAGTGCTGGCACGGCTGCTCGGCGACAAGGCGTTTCTAGATATCCTCACCCACTTCCGCTTCCCGCGTTTCGCCGGCGCTTTAGGCTGGGCACTCAAACCTCTTATAGCCCATCGGTTGCGCCGTGAGTTTGCCGGCATTACCTCCGTGGCCACGTTACAGGACAAAGTCGAGGTTTACGTCGACCACACCATCGAGCGCGCCACCGACGGTGTCACTTATACCGGGGTGGAGCAATTCAAGTCCGGCAATGCCTACCTGTTTATCGCCAACCACCGCGATATCGTGATGGATCCGGCCTTCGTCAACTATGCCGTGTACCACGCCGGCCTGCCGACCCCGCGCATCGCCATTGGCGACAACCTGCTGCAAAAGCCTTTCGTCAGCGACCTGATGCGCCTGAACAAGAGCTTCATCGTGCACCGTTCGATCAGCGGACGCCGGGAGAAAATGGCGGCTTATCAACTGTTGTCGGCGTACATCAACCATTCGATCCGCAACGATTGCGCCTCGATCTGGATTGCCCAGGCCGAGGGCCGCGCCAAGGACGGTGACGACCGTACCGAATCGGCGATCCTCAAGATGTTCCACATGAGCCGCAAGGACGAGCCCTTCGGCGAGGTCATCCAGTCGCTGAACCTGACCCCGGTGTCGATCAGCTACGAATACGACCCCTGCGATCAGGCCAAAGCCCGCGAGCTTTACATCCGCGCCACCAGCGGCAGCTACACCAAGGTACCCGGCGAGGATGACGTGAGCATCGCCAAGGGCATCACCGGCTACAAGGGTCGGGTGCATGTGAACTTTGCCGCACCGATCACCGAACGGTTCGAAGACACCAAGCAGTTGGCGGTCGAGATGGACAGGCAAATCCTCAGCGGCTATCGCTTGTTCCCGGTGCACTACCTGGCGTACGCACAGTGGAAAGACGCCGATCCGCAGTTGCAGGTGCCAAAAGCCGCCGAGGTGTTCCCGGCCGAGGAGCTGGCCAAGGCCCGGGAAGAATGGCAACGTCGCCTGGACGCCTGCCCTGAAGAGCATCGTCCGTTCCTGGTGCTGCAATATGCGACGCCGGTGCGCAATCAGTACCGGGTGAAGGCAGGGTTGCCGCTGTAAGCGGCTTTCACTGGATATAAAAACGGCGCCGACTTGTGGCGAGGGGGCTTGCCCCCGTTGGGCTGCGAAGCAGCCCTAAAACCAGAAATGGTTTTCTTCCTGACACTGCGTTTCTATTGAATTGACGACGGCTTCGCCGCCGAACGGGGGCAAGCCCCCTCGCCACAGGTTTACTTCAGCCTCAGACTTGCGTACTGATCCACGACACCAGCAGCGCCATCCCCATGCAGGCAAAACCGAAGATGTAGAAAAACCGGTTCATGCGCAAGGTCGCCCAGTCCAGCGTGGGCTCTACGTTGGGGCTGCTCTGGCGCTGTGACTGAAGGCTGGCCATCGCGCGCATTTCACGACGACGGGTAGCGTGCAGCAGCCAACCGCCCGGGAAGGCAAAGAGCAAGGCCAGCAGATTGATCAATTTGGCGGGATGGGCGGTAAACAGCGTCATCAAGTGCAGCGACATCACAAACCTCAAGTCAAACAGGTGGCAGGTGCCGGACCGGCGACCGCGGCGCGGATTCTACCGAAAGCCTGCGCGCCTGCCCTCTGTTTCCGACAAATAACAAAGCAATTGATCAATGACTGTCCTGCGTCACGGCGTCGTCATCTGTATCGGCGACCATGCGCACCTCGAAACCGACAGGGACCACGTCATGCTCCACGCCGAAAACCAGGATCGTCTTTACCTCATCAGCCCCAGCGACGAACAGCAAGCCCTCGTCGGCAGCCTCGCCTTCAACGTTCAGGACCGCCATTGGCTGGTGTATTGCGCCCTGGGTGGGCATCAACATGCGGACTTGCCGGAAACGGATTTGCTGACGGGCGTGAGCGTGCTGGATTTTTACTCACAAGCGGCCTGACACCCCCGATCTCCTGTGGGAGCGAGCCTGCTCGCGATGGACTTGAAGACGCCGCGGGGTATCAGATTCCCCGCGTAATCGTTAACGACCATCGCGAGCAGGCTCGCTCCTACATGGCTCGCATTACTCGCCGAGAATCTGACCCACGGTCGGGTCCTTGAACAGGCGGGTCAATGCATCACTGAGCACATCGCTGACCAGCTTGGTGTTGGTCTCCTGGTTCGGCGCCATACCGAAGCGCTGATCCAGGGACGAACCATAACGGCCGCTGTAGCGACGATTGGCATTCTGTACATCGGAGCGGAACGTCGCGCCGATGGTGGCTTCGGTCACGTACATGCCTTCCTTGGGCGACTGGTACTTCAACTCCGTCAGGGTCACGGTCAGTTGCGGTGCATTCATGGCATTGTTCGTCGGGGTAAAGCCCAACAGACGCACGGCAGCTTCAGCCTGGGCCTGCAGCTTCGGCAGGATCTGCGCGCCCTGCACGGTGATCGCACTGGTCTCCGGGTACAGGCCACCACGGGTGCCCAGTGTCGGCGACGGACGACCGTCCACTACACGTACCACGACAGGCTGGCCATGGCCGA
Source organism: Pseudomonas sp. IT-196MI5 (assembly GCF_949767415.1). Classification (NCBI taxonomy): domain Bacteria; kingdom Pseudomonadati; phylum Pseudomonadota; class Gammaproteobacteria; order Pseudomonadales; family Pseudomonadaceae; genus Pseudomonas; species Pseudomonas sp. IT-196MI5. The sequence goes on along the minus strand of NZ_CATKPZ010000022.1, from coordinate 62,848 downwards.
CCGGGGCCAACTGGGCGGTCAGCTTCGGTTCCGGGCTCAGTTGTTGCGGGCTGTGGGCGCAGCCAACCAGGGTCAAACTGGTCACAGTGATCAAACCGAACAACAGGCGTTGCAACATGCTCTTCTCTCCAGAATCAGGCACAAACAGGCCGGCAGTATAGCGGTGCGCCACTGCGGGGAACCAGCACCTCACAGTGTTTGATGAAATCTCTGACACCCCCTGGGGGATGCGGTTCCTGTCACACAGGTGTCACTACTCATACACTTGCACGTAATGACCTGAAGGCAATCTTATCGGCAGTCACCCACACGGTACTTCACCATGCGCCATCTGATCTCTCTGTTCGCGCCACGCCCACTGCATCGCTGCTTCGCCCTGCTCGACCGCAATGGCCACTGCCAGGCCTTCAAACAGTGCAGTCTCCAGCCCATGGGCGATGGCTGGGTTGAAATCGAAGAAATCCGCCTGAACTGGCTGAATCAGCCGCTGCCGGCCGGCGCCCGCGTCGTTTCGCAACAGCAACAGCCACGCTCACGTGCGCAGCATCTGATGACGACCTGACCAAACACCTAATAAAAGTCATTAAACACGACCATTTCCCTGCGTTTCTTAGATACAATCTCCCCCCGATTATAAGGACGTCTCCTGATCGGGCCTCGCAGCATCGTCAATGCGCTTGTATTGACACCCCGCACCGCCCACAGAGAGCCGCCCACACAGATCGAGTGAAGCTGGCGCGCTTGCTGTTTTGTTGAGCAAAACCTCCACTTTTCGCGAATCTGCAGAGCTGTCATTACGCTCGGTCACTGAGCTGTCTGCCCGTTTTGCCTGCCTTGTATCCCATGGCGGCAATTTCATCCGGGCACGGTGCCAGGCTGGGACAGCCCTTTTTGAGGTTCACGTCTTCAAAAGAGCGTGAAAAAAACGGGTTTTCACAACTTCACAAGAGTGTGGCGAGCAAATGAATAGTTTTGCGTCTGAACATGCACCATTAGCGTCTACAACAGCCCAACGACACAGGACCGAGTACTCCTCGAAAACCGGAGCCTGAAGCCTGTCCGCTACGGATTTGGTTGCACAAACGGATGTATCGACCATAAGTCGAATTGCCTCCCGCGCGCTGAAATGAGTTCATATGGCTCATAGGCCCGGCAGGTAGCGTCCGTCGAAGTTGCGATAAATTGCGAAGATTCGGACATGGCGACACTGCCAAGAGAACCAGGGGCATCACTGACACGCCCCGGAACGCCTGGCAGCCATGCCGACAATTTGGTGCTGCAGATTTTGGAGACGCGTTAAATGGCGCATAACGAAGCAGTCGACGTAGTACTGGTTGGGGCCGGCATCATGAGTGCCACCCTGGCGGTACTGCTCAAAGAGCTCGACCCCGCGATCAAGCTGGAAGTCGTCGAGCTGATGGATTCCGGTGCCGCGGAGAGTTCCAACCCGTGGAACAACGCCGGTACCGGCCACGCCGGGCTGTGTGAGCTCAACTACACGCCGCAGGCCGCCGATGGCACCGTCGACATCAAGAAAGCCGTGCACATCAACACCCAGTTCGAGGTGTCGAAGCAGTTCTGGTCGTATTTGACCAGGAAAGGCACGTTCGGCTCGTGCAAATCGTTTATCAGCCCGGTGCCACACCTGAGTTTCGTGCAGGGCGAAAGTGGCGTGTCTTTCCTCAAGGAACGCTTCAAGGTGCTGAGCAAGCACCACGCCTTCGCGGACATGGAATACACCGAAGACAAGGCCAGGATGGCCGAGTGGATGCCGCTGATGATGCCTGGCCGCGATCCTGGCGAAACCCTCGCCGCGACCCGCGTGATCAATGGCACCGACGTCAACTTCGGCGCCCTGACCAATCAGTTGCTCAAGCACCTGACCAGCGCACCCGATGCCCAGGTCAAGTACTGCAAGCGCGTGACCGGCCTCAAGCGCAGCAACGGTGGCTGGACCGTCAGCATCAAGGACGTCAACAGCGGCAACACCCGTGAAGTCGATGCAAAATTCGTCTTCCTCGGCGCGGGCGGTGCGGCACTGCCGCTGCTGCAAGCCTCTGGTATCGAAGAGAGCAAAGGCTTCGGCGGCTTCCCGATCAGCGGCCAGTGGCTGCGTTGCGACAACCCGGAAGTGGTCAAGCACCACCAGGCCAAGGTCTACAGCCAGGCTGCCGTGGGTTCGCCGCCAATGTCCGTACCGCACCTGGACACCCGCGTGGTCGAAGGCAAGAAGTCCCTGCTGTTCGGACCCTACGCCGGCTTCACCACCAAGTTCCTCAAGCACGGTTCCTTCATGGATCTGCCGATGTCGGTTCGTGCCGGCAACATCGGGCCGATGCTGTCCGTGGCAAAAAACAACATGGACCTGACCAAGTACCTGGTCAGCGAAGTGATGCAGTCGATGGAGCAGCGCCTGGAATCCCTGCGTCGCTTCTACCCGCAAGCGAAAGCCGAAGACTGGCGCCTGGAAGTGGCCGGCCAACGGGTGCAAATCATCAAGAAAGACCCGAAAAAAGGCGGCGTCCTGCAATTCGGTACCGAACTGGTCGCGGCCAAGGACGGTTCCCTCGCGGCACTGCTCGGCGCTTCGCCAGGTGCCTCGGTGACCGTTTCGATCATGCTTGAGCTGATCGAAAAATGCTTCCCGGGCAAAGCCAAGGGCGAATGGGCCACCAAACTGGCCGAAATCTTCCCGGCCCGGGAAAAGGTTCTGGAAACCGACGCTGCGCTGTATCGCAAGATCAATGCACACAACAACGTCGCGCTGGAACTGGTTGAAGCCAGTAACGAGACCGAAAGCTACGCTTGATTCGGCCGCATGAAAAACGCCCCGTCCTCATTGAGGGCGGGGCGTTTTTTTGTGCCTTTAAAAGATCTTAACCGCGAGCCCTGTTGATCAGCTCGATGTACTCGGCAGCATTGCGCTGATCCTTGATCAGGGCGACGAAGTCATTGCCGTGCTCATCCTTGCCATTCACGTCGTAACCCGCTTCGACGAAGAACGTCAGGAAACGCTCGAAATCGTCGATGCGCAGGCCACGGTAGGCCTTGACCAGTTTGTGCAGGGACGGAGAAGTCGCGTCGACCGGTTCGAAATCGAGGAACAACTTGATCTGCTCATCGCCGATCTCGTCACCAATCACTTGTTTTTTATCTTTACGCATTGCCGACTCCAGCTCGCAGACATTACACGGGGCGGGCAGTTTACCCCTGCGCAGGCACAAGGCTCAACGCGGACGAGTGCTGCCGGTGTGCAGATCAGCCCAGACATGCCCATTGGCGTAGCTGAGAAACTGACAGTACACCGTGTCATTGCGCAGCAAATCGATCACCACGCGGTATTGAGCGAGCGGGTAATAGAGGGTCAGGGTTTTGCTCTTGTCGTCGTAGACCGGCTTCTTCAGGCTTTTGCTTTCACCATCGAAGTTGACCAGCACCTGACTGATGGTGGCGCCCTTGTTCAAGGGTTTGCCCTTGAGACGAATCATTAAAGGCGACGTGACCGGAATCGGCTGTTGATTGGATTGACGCTGGGCACCGACCACCACCGAATAATCGGTGACCTGCATCAGTTGCTGCTGCTCAGGCTCGCTGTCACGCAGGGTCAGGTCATCAGGCGGCAGAAACTGCGCATGCATGGGCGCCGGCGCGGCGGCCAGGGGCAGGCTGAAGGTCAGCAACAGGGCGGCACAGCAGCGGATCAAACGGCTCATGACAGGTTCCGGAATCGGGGCCGGGCACTTTACCATGGGCTGAAGGAAGTGGTTCAGTGCATAGAAACCACTGTGGGAGCGAGCTTGCTCGCGATGACGTCGGCACATCCAGCATCAATGTGTCAGTGACATAGCCATCGCGAGCAAGCTCGCTCCCACAGGGTACCGTTCAATCGAACTGCGCGCGCATCCAGGCCTGATACTCGGCCACACCAGGTTCGCCTTCACGCGGCGCCCAGTGAGCCAGCTCACCTTCGCCGACCGGACGATAGGGACCCGCCTTGCACTCGAACATCAGGCTGTCGGCTTCGAGCACCACCAGGCCATGGAACACGCCCGTAGGCAGGTCCACGCCAACACAGTCGCCACCGGCCTGCAGCACGGTCTTGCTCAGCACCGCACCGGTCTCATCGAAGATCAACACGCCCAGCCGGCCCTTGAGGACCAACAGGGTTTCGGCCTTGTTGTCGCCCAAATGCCGGTGAGGCGGGATATATGTGGACGGCTGCAGCCCCACCGCCATGCGATGGCATGCGTCTTCCATCTGATGGAAGTTGTGATGCTGACGCCCACGAGGATTGGCCGCGGCTTTCCCGGCCAGCTCGGCGAACAAGGTCTGATCCAGAAAGCGAGGCGTATCCATGTCTTACATTCCTTTAACGGCGAAAATCCCGTTGGCGTTACGCCAGTAGCCTTTGTAGTCCATACCGTAACCGAAGATGTAGCGATCGATGCACGGCAGACCGACGAAATCGGCCTTGAGATCCGGACGGGCCTTGCGGTCGTGGTCTTTGTCGATCAGCACAGCGGTATGCACTTTACGTGCGCCAGCGTGTTTGCAGAAGTCGATGATCGCGCCCAGGGTGTGACCTTCGTCGAGGATGTCGTCGATGATCAGCACATCACGGTCGATGAAGGACACTTCCGGCTTGGCTTTCCAGAACAGGTCGCCGCCGCTGGTTTCGTTGCGATAGCGAGTGGCGTGCAGGTAGGACGCTTCCAGCGGGAAGTGCAGATAGGTCAGCAGCTTGCCGGAGAAAATCAGCCCGCCGTTCATCACGCAGAACACCACCGGGTTACTGTCCGCCAGTTGATCGTTGATTTGTGCACCGACGCGGGCGATGGCCGCCTCGACTTCAGCTTCGGTGTACAGGCAGTCAGCCTCTCGCATGATTTGACGGATATGCTCGAGATCAGCGGACATGGCGCTCTCCAGGGGGGTTGAGGGGAGGGACGGATTCGGAAAAGCGGGCAAAGGTACGCATCAAGCGAGGCCAGATCAAGCCTTTGTGGACTAACGTACTGCATGTCTATAGGACAACACCCTCGGATAGATTAATCTAGACCGGTTTTTTTGCCCGCCGCCGGAGCCTTTCACCATGCCCATCCATGAGATCCGCCACCCGCTGATCCGTCACAAACTTGGCCTTATGCGCCGCGCAGACATCAGCACGAAGAACTTCCGTGAGCTCGCTCAGGAAGTCGGCGCCCTGCTGACCTATGAAGCTACCAAAGACCTGCCGCTGGAATCCTACGATATCGAAGGCTGGTGCGGCACTGTGTCGGTCGAGAAAATCGCTGGCAAGAAAATCACCGTGGTGCCAATCCTGCGTGCCGGCATCGGCATGCTCGAAGGCGTACTCAGCCTGATCCCGGGCGCCAAAGTCAGCGCCGTCGGCGTGGCCCGTAACGAGGAAACCCTCGAAGCCCACACCTATCTGGAAAAACTGGTACCGGAAATCGACGAACGCCTGGCCATGATCATCGACCCGATGCTCGCCACCGGCGGCTCGATGGTAGCCACCATCGACCTGCTGAAAAAAGCCGGCTGCAAGGACATCCGCGCCATGGTGCTGGTCGCCGCGCCAGAAGGCATCGCCGCCGTAGAGAAAGCTCACCCGGACGTGATCATCTACACCGCTTCCATTGATCAAAAACTGAACGAACACGGCTACATCATCCCAGGGCTTGGCGATGCCGGTGACAAGATCTTCGGCACCAAGCAGAAGGACGCGTGAGCATGCAGCAAGAGTTCAACGATCCGCTCTGGCGCACGGTGCTGTCCGGCGCACAGATGCTGTTCGTGGCCTTCGGTGCCCTGGTGTTGATGCCGCTGATCACCGGCCTTGACCCGAACGTGGCGCTGTTCACGGCCGGCCTGGGGACGATCCTGTTCCAGATCGTCACCGGGCGTCAGGTGCCGGTGTTCCTGGCATCGAGCTTTGCCTTCATCACCCCGATCATTCTCGCCAAGGGCCAATTCGGCCTCGCCGCGACCATGGGCGGTGTGATGGCGGCGGGTTTCGTCTACACCTTCCTCGGCTTCGCGGTGAAGATCAAAGGCACCGGTTTCATCGACCGCCTGCTGCCGCCGGTAGTGATCGGACCGGTGATCATCTCGATCGGCCTGGCCATGGCGCCGATTGCCGCCAACATGGCCATGGGCAAGGCCGGCGACGGCAGTGAATTGATTCATTACCAGACGGCGATGATGATCTCGATGCCGGCGCTGCTGACCACACTGATCGTCGCGGTTTTCGGCAAGGGCATCTTCCGCCTGGTGCCGATCATCTCCGGCGTGCTGGTCGGTTTCGGCATGGCGTTCTACTTCGGCGTGGTCGATACCGCGAAGATTGCCGCGGCACCCTGGTTCGCCATCCCGAACTTCACCGCGCCGGAATTCAACTGGCAGGCGATCCTGTTCATCGTTCCGGTAGCCCTGGCCCCGGCCATCGAACACATCGGCGGCGTGATTGCCGTGGGTAGCGTGACCGGCCGCGACTACCTGAAAAAGCCTGGTCTGCACCGCACCCTGCTCGGCGACGGCATTGCCACCACGGCGGCCGGTCTGTTCGGCGGCCCGCCCAACACCACCTACGCCGAAGTGACCGGCGCAGTCATGCTGACCAAGAACTACAACCCGAAAATCATGACCTGGGCGGCGATCTTCGCCATCAGCCTGGCGTTTATCGGCAAGTTCGGTGCACTGCTGCAAAGCATTCCGGTACCGGTGATGGGCGGGATTCTCTGCCTGTTGTTCGGTTCGATTGCGGCGGTGGGGATGAACACGCTGATCCGCCACAAGATCGATCTGGCCGAGGCGCGCAACTTGGTGATTGTTTCGGTGACCCTGGTGTTCGGGATCGGCGGCGTGCTGATCGGTACCGGCACCGGGCCGGACGATTTCGGCCTCAAGGGCATCGCGCTGTGCGCAGTGGTGGCGATTGGCTTGAACCTGATCCTGCCGGGCAATGACAGCTGGAAGCACAAGAAGGCGCAGGAGCCGCTGATCTGATTGGATGAAGACCTGAGATCTTTGTTGCCAGTCAGATAGCATTCGTGGGCAAGCCCGCTCCTACAAGTTCTATGCAAAACCTGTAGGAGCCGGCTTGCCGGCGAAGCTTTTAAAGCGCCAACGGCGCACGCTCGCACAACGCACTCAACGCCCGCGCCCAATGCGGGTCATCGTTGAGGCACGGCACCAGCACCAGGTCCTTCCCTCCCGCTGCGCGGAATTGCTCCTTGCCGCGATCACCGATCTCTTCCAGTGTCTCGATGCAATCGGCAACGAACGCCGGGCACATCACCAGAATCTTTTTCACGCCGCTTTTGGCCAACTCATCGAGACGCGCTTCGGTGTAGGGTTCGATCCATTTGGCGCGCCCCAGACGCGACTGGAACGACACCGACCACTTGCCCTCCGGCAGCCCCATACGCTTGGCAAACTCTGCCGCCGTGCGCAGGCATTGGCCGCGATAACAGGTGGCGACCACCTCCGGCGGCGCGCCGGCGCAGCAATCACCACCACCCTCGAAGCTGTGACCTGGGTTGAGCTTCTTCAGATGCCGTTCCGGCAAGCCGTGAAAGCTCATCAGCAAATGATCGAAATCCTGCTCCAGGTAGGGCCTGGTCGTGGCCACCAGCGCATCGAGGTATTCCGGTTGGTCGTAGAACGGTTGCAGCACCGACAGCTGCACGTCGAGGTTTTTCTCGCGCACCACGCGTTTGGCTTCCGCGATGACCGTGGTGGTGGTGCTGTCGGCGAACTGTGGATATAGCGGCGCCAGCGTGATTCGCTTATGCCCCGCCCCAGCCATGCGAACCAGTGTCGATTCGATCGAAGGCTCACCGTAACGCATGGCCAGTTCGACCGGGCCGTGGTGCCACTGGGCGCTCATGGCTTGTTGCAGGCGACGGCTGAGCACCACCAGCGGCGAGCCCTCGTCCCACCAGATCGAGGCATAAGCATGGGCCGACTGCTCGGGACGTTTGATCAGGATCAGCGACACCAGCAAGCGTCGAACCGGCCATGGCAGGTCGATCACGTACGGGTCCATCAAAAATTGATTGAGGTAACTGCGCACATCCGCCACCGAAGTGGAGGCAGGCGAGCCCAGGTTGACCAGAAGCAACGCGTGATCGGTCATGCAACGTCCTATTTCAAAGGCGACCGGACAGATCGTCCAGAGCCGCGCGCAAATCCGTGAACTGAAAAGTGAAACCAGCCTGTAACAAACGCACCGGGGTGGCGCGCTGACCGCCCAGCAACAGCAAGGACAACTCGCCCAACCCTACCTTCAATGCGAAGGCCGGCATCGGCATGAACGTCGGGCGATGCAGCACGTCGCCCAGCGCCTTGGCAAACTCGCGGTTGCGCACCGGTTTGGGCGCGCACGCATTATAGGGACCGCTGGCCTCGTTGCGATGCAGAAGAAAATCAATCAGGGCGATTTGATCGTCGATATGAATCCACGGCATCCACTGCCGGCCGCTGCCGATCGGCCCTCCCAGACCCAGTTTGAATGGCAGTAACAGCCGCGACAAAAAGCCACCCTCCGCCGACAGCACCAACCCGGTACGGATGTGAATGACGCGAATGCCCATCGCTTCGGCCCGCTGTGCAGTCTCCTCCCAGGCGATGCATAACTGGCTGGCGAAGTCTTCACTGATCGGCCCCGAATCCTCGGTCAGTTCACGCTCGCCGCCGTCGCCATACCAGCCGACAGCCGAACCGGAAATCAGGACCCGGGGTTTCTGCTCGCGACTTTCGAGCCACGCCAGCAGGGTTTCGGTGAGCGTGATGCGACTGCTCCACAACAAGGCTTTTCGCTTATGCGTCCAGAGTCGGTCGGCGATCGGAGCTCCGGCAAGGTTGATGATCGCATCCACCGGCTCCTGCCCCAGATCCTCCAGCCGGGCAATTCCACGCACTTGGGCACCACATATTTTCGCGACTTTTTCAGGCCGGCGACTCCAGACTGTCAGGCGATATTCCTGAGCCAACCAGTGCCGGCAAAGCTGACGTCCTATCAAACCAGTACCGCCGGTCAGCAATATGTGCATGACTTCTTCCTCGCGTGGCGTTTTACCCTGTCCATTAGTCTATTTTTATAAGCAGGGATCTTTGGTATCGAGCAGGCTCTATGTTTAACAATAGGCCAAGCTCTCAGAACAAGAACGCTAAAAGTTATACCAAAAATCATTATTGTACAGGTTTGAACCCCGGCGTAGTCTGTACAGAAAGGTAAACGAGGCCCCTATGACTGTACCTATCGCAATCATTGGCACCGGCATTGCCGGACTCTCCGCCGCCCAGGCTCTGACTGACCTCGGGCATGTGGTTCAATTATTCGATAAAAGCCGCGGTAGTGGCGGGCGCATGTCGAGCAAGCGCAGCGATGCGGGGGCGCTGGACATGGGCGCGCAATATTTCACCGCCCGTGACCGGCGCTTTGTCACCGAAGTCCAGCGCTGGCAAGCCGAGGGTTGGGTCGCCGAGTGGACGCCGCAGCTGTACACCTATCATGGCGGCCAGCTTAACCTGTCGCCGGACGAGCAGACCCGCTGGGTCGGCACGCCGCATATGAGTGCCATCACCCGCGCCCTGCTCGGTGACCTTGAAGTGCATTTCGCCTGCCGTATCACCGAGGTCTACCGCGGTGAAGAGCACTGGCACCTGCAGGACGCCGAGGGCTTCACCCACGGACCGTTCAGCCACGTGGTCATCGCCACGCCGGCCCCACAGGCCACGGCTCTGCTGGCAACAGCGCCAAAACTCGCGGGTGCCGCCGCCGGGGTGAAAATGGACCCGACCTGGGCCATCGCCCTGGCCTTCGAAACGCCGCTGGAAACGCCCATGGAAGGCTGCTTCGTCCAGGACAGCCCACTCGACTGGCTGGCCCGCAACCGCAGCAAACCCGGGCGCGACAACACCCTCGACACCTGGGTGCTGCACGCCACCAGCGCCTGGAGTCGCCAGCACATTGACCTGCCCAAGGAAGCCGTGATCGAACAACTGCATGGCGCCTTCGCCGAACTGCTGCACGATTCCATGCCCGCACCGACCTTCAGCCTCGCCCACCGCTGGCTCTACGCCCGCCCCGCCAGCAGTCACGAATGGGGCACCCTGGCCGATGCCGACCTGGGGCTGTACGCCTGTGGCGACTGGTGCCTGTCCGGGCGCGTCGAAGGGGCCTGGCTCAGCGGTCAGGAAGCCGCGCGCCGCTTGCATGCGCACCTGCAATGAACCGTAGGAGCTGCCGAAGGCTCGGGCCGCGTTCGGCAGCTCCTACAGGGCATTGCACCATCGAAAAACTGTACAAAAAAATTGACTTGTACAACTTCGAATCTATGATGAAGTTATCTTGTACAGACACCAATTTTTGTACAGGTTCAGATTCGAGGTGCTCCGATGCTCCACGCCCCCACCAAACCGAAAATCGCCATCAGCGCCTGCCTGATGGGGCTCGACGTGCGCTACAACGGCGGACACAAGGAATCGCGATTGTGCAGCCGCACCCTCTCTGATTACTTCGATTTCATCCCGGTCTGTCCTGAAGTGGCCATCGGCCTGGGCGTCCCCCGCCAACCGATTCGGCTGGTGGGCAGTGCAGATCAACACGAAGCCGTGGGCAGTCTCGATCACAACCTTAACGTGACACAACCGCTGGCCACCTACGGCCGGGACATGGCAGCGCATCTGGGGGATATTTGCGGCTACATCTTCATGCAGAATTCTCCGTCCTGCGGCCTGGAGCGAGTCAAGGTCTACCACGCCAATGGCGCACGGGCGGACGCTGGCGGGCGCGGGATCTACGCCCGGGCCTTCTGCCTGCGGCACCCGGACTTGCCGGTGGAGGAAGACGGCCGGCTCAACGATCCGGTGTTGCGGGAAAACTTCCTCACCCGCGTGTTCGCCTACAGCGCCTGGCAGCTGCTACGCCAAGAGGGCATGACCCGGCGCAGTCTTATGGACTTTCATTCGCGCTACAAATACCTGCTGATGGCCCACAACCCGGTGCAGTACAAAACCCTGGGCCACCTGCTGGGCACCATGGGCAAAACCAATCCGCAGGAACTGGGCCCCCGCTATTTCAGCGAACTGATGGTGGCGCTGAAAAAATGCGCCACACGTCGCACTCACACCAACGTCCTGCAACACCTCAGTGGCTACCTGAAACAGGCCATCAGCGGCGAAGACAAGCAGGAAGTGCAGCAGGTGATCAGCCAGTACCGCCTGGGCATCGTGCCGCTGGTGGTGCCGCTGACACTGCTTAAACATCACTTTCGCCAACACCCCGATCCGTACATCGCACAGCAGGTCTATCTGCAACCGCACCCGGAAAACCTCAGCCTGCGAAATGCCATCTGATGGAAAAATCACTCGACACCAGTGCCAGCGAAGACCTCGGCGATGACTTGAAAAAGGCGTTGGACGAAGGCTGGCTGCCGATCCGTGAAGTGGCGCGGCAAACCGGGGTCAATGCCGTGACCTTGCGCGCCTGGGAGCGGCGCTACGGTCTGATCGTGCCGCTACGCACGCCCAAGGGCCATCGATTGTTCTCGGCCGACCACGTACAACGCATCCAGACCATCCTCACCTGGCTCAACCGCGGCGTTGCCGTCAGCCAGGTCAAGCCATTGCTCGACACGCCGCAAGCCTTCAGCGAGTCCGTCGACAACGATTGGCACGCGTTGCTGCAAACGTTGCTGCAGGCGGTCAGCCGATTGCAGGAACGCGCCCTGGATGACAGCGTCAATCAGGCGATGGCGCTGTATCCGCCGCGAACCCTGTGCGAGCAATTGCTGATGCCCTTGCTGTCCGCTCTGGAGCAACGCTGGCAAGGCCAGTTCGGGGCACAGATGGAGCGGGGCTTTTTTTGTGCCTGGCTGCGCAGCAAGTTCGGTGCGCGCATCTACCACAACAATCGTCAGTTGCGCACTGCGCCGCTACTGCTGGTCAACCACTCGGACCTGCCCATGGAGCCGCACCTTTGGCTGACGGCCTGGCTGATCAGCAGCGCGGATTGCCCGGTGGAGGTCTTCGATTGGCCGTTGCCTGTCGGCGAACTGGCATTGGCGGTCGAACTTCTACAACCCCGCGGGGTTCTGCTCTACTCAAGCAAAGCCCAGAATCCGGTGCAGTTGCTGAGACTTCTCAAAGGCATCAGTTGCCCAAAAATGATTGCCGGACCAACGGTATGCATCCACCACGCCGAGTTGTCCGCAAGTACTGCCCAGATCGCTGATCTGTACCTGGCCAAGGATCCGTTGTCGGCCCATCAGGCATTCGTTCAGCGCGGGCTGATTTAAATGAATCACGTGGTTACCAAAATGCAATTGATCTGGCTACGCAGCGACTTGCGCCTGCATGACAACACCGCTCTCTCGGCCGCCGCGGCTCGCGGTCCCTGCGTGGCGGTGTATCTGCTGAGCCCGGAACAATGGCTGGAACACGACGATGCGCCCTGCAAAGTGGACTTCTGGCTGCGTAACCTGCGCGAGTTGAGCCGCGAACTGGGTCAACTGAACATTCCCCTGCTGGTCCGCCAGGCACCGCGCTGGGATGAGGCTCCCAGCATGTTGCTGAAACTGTGCCGACAGTTGCAGATCGACGCTGTGTACCTCAACGAAGAGTACGGCATCCACGAATCCCGCCGCGATGTAGCCGTCACCCAGACGCTAAAGGCCGAAGGCATCGAAGTTCACCGCTACCTCGATCAATTGCTGTTCAAGCCCGGGAGCGTGCTGACCCGCACCGGCACTTACTTTCAGGTCTTCAGCCAGTTCCGCAAAGCCTGCTACGAACGACTGCACCACTCGCTGCCCAGCCTGGTCTGCGCGCCGCACAAACAAGCGCCACTGAACATTGCCAGCGATGCGATCCCCGCGAGTGTCGACGGCTTCGCAATGCCCGATGAGAACCTGCGCAACCTGTGGCCGGCGGGCGAGACCGAAGCCCGGCATCGCCTCGACAGCTTTAGCGAGGCGCAGATCGAGCGCTACCAAAGCGAACGGGATTTCCCGGCGAAGCCCGGCACCAGTCAGCTCTCGGCCTATCTGGTCGCCGGGGTGATTTCTGTGCGCCAGTGCCTGCACGCGGCCTTGAACAGCAATCAAGGTGAATTCGAAAGCGGCAGGGCCGGCGCCGTCACCTGGATCAACGAACTGCTGTGGCGCGAGTTCTACAAACACATCCTGGTGGGCTACCCTCGGGTTTCCCGACACCGCCCGTTTCGTCCGCAAACCGAAACATTGGCCTGGCGCAACGCCCCCGAAGAACTGGCCGCCTGGCAACAGGCGCGTACCGGTTTGCCGATCATCGACGCCGCCATGCGCCAACTGCTGGCAACCGGCTGGATGCACAACCGCCTGCGCATGGTGGTGGCGATGTTCCTGACCAAGAACCTGTTGATCGACTGGCGCGAAGGCGAGCGCTTTTTCATGCGTCACCTGATCGATGGCGACCTGGCGGCGAACAACGGTGGCTGGCAATGGAGTTCCTCCACCGGCACCGACTCGGCGCCTTACTTCCGGATTTTCAACCCGCTGAACCAGTCGGAAAAGTTCGACCCCGAAGGCGTATTCATCAAGCAATGGCTGCCGGAACTGGCCGGATTGAATAAAAAAGACGTGCACAACCCTGCCAATCTCGGCGGTCTTTTCGGTGTTGTGGATTACCCCTCACCGATCGTCGACCTGAGTGCTTCCCGTACACGTGCGTTGACGGCATTCAAAAACCTGCCCTCGCGGCAATACGCCGCCGTTGGGTCATGAATTACCGCCACCGGGATGAACTCCATGCCGGGGCTTTGCGTCATGAACATTTACCCGTATTGGGCCAGGCAATCGCCTGGCTGAAAAGGAGATTGGGATGAGTCGGACACTCGCACGACGATATTGGCTGACGGGTGCAAGCAGCGGCATTGGTGCCGCCCTTGCCGAAGAAATCCTCAAAACCGGTGCACACCTGGCCGTCAGCTCGCGCACCGTGGCACCACTGAAAGACTTGTCGCGACGTTACCCGGGGCAAGTGCTGGTGGTTGCCGGAGACCTGACCGACAGCCAGACCGTGCGCGAGATCGGCGAGCAGATTGCCGAGGACTGGGGTTCGCTGGACACGGTGATACTCAATGCCGGCACCAGCGAGTACGTGGACGCCAAGCAGTTCGATGCATCGATTGTCGAGCACGTGGTGCGTACCAACCTGTTGGCCAGCAGTTATTGCATCGAAGCCGCCCTGCCTTTGCTGCGGGCCGGCACCGCACCGCATATGGTAGCCATGGCCAGTACGGTGACCTACCTGCCGCTGCCCACGACAGAAGCCTGCGGCGCTTCGAAGGCAGGGCTGCGTTATCTGCTCGAATCCCTTCGCATCGACCTGGCCCCGGAAGGTATAGAGCTCACAGTGATCAGCCCCGGGTTTGTCGAAACGACGCTGACCGCGAAAAACGACTTCTCCATGCCCTTGAGCTGGCCGGTGGAGAAAGCCGCACGGCACATCTTCGACAAACTCAAGGACCGCCCGCTGGAGATCGCTTTCCCGGCAGCGTTCATGGCCGCCCTCTGGCCACTCTCTAAACGAGCGGACCAAGTGAAACTGGAGATCGGCAAACCCATGGTGCGCGGCCAGCCGCCGATCAAGGATCAACCGTAAAAAGCGCCATCTTCGGCAGCGGTATCGCGGACGTTCCGATACTTGAGCGTCCGTCAGACCTTTCACACAGCACCCGGTGACTGCCTTACACTGCGCGCCATGAAAAACATCCCCCTTACGCAAATCGTGGAACCTGCGGTTACTTGCTCGACCTGCGCAGCCTGCTGCTGTCAGCTCGAAGTCATGCTGATCACCGATACGGGTGTGCCTGAACGGTTCATCGATACCGATGACTGGGGCGGGGAAGTCATGCTGCGCCTGGACGACGGCTGGTGTGCCGCACTGGATCGCAACACGATGATGTGCACCATCTACGAAAAACGCCCGCTGATCTGCCGGGAGTTCGAGATGGGCGCACCGGAGTGCATCGACGAACGCCAGGGGATTTCGACGGCGTATCGCTAAACGGGAAAACAACGCGCCCCCCTGTGGGAGCGAGCTTGCCCGCGATGACGGTGTTTCAGCCAACATTGATGTTGAATTTGAAGCCGCTATCGCGAGCAAGCTCGCTCCCACAGGGAGATTTGCAACCAGCTGAAAACCGTGGCGCTTACAACGGCAACGTGTAATGCAGCGAGTAGCTTTCTACACCGTCGTTGGAACTGGCGAGCCCGGCGTTGGAATAGTGCGTCGCGCGGACCCCGACTTCGTGGCCGCCATTGAAGCGCAGGCCAAAACCGAACCGGTCTTCAAACTGGAAGGCACTGCCGAGGTTATTGTCTTCGACTCGCGTATTGGAGAACGCCGCCACGCCAATGCCTGCTTCAACGTAAGGCTTGACGTTCTGGCCGGAAAATTCGTAAACGAACACCGGGGAGAACGACAGGCTGTTATTGCTCGAGGTCTTGTCGCCTTCCCAGTAGGTGTAGGCACCACTCCAGTAACCGGTCACGCGACCGACGTCACTCTGCCACCAGCTCTGGTCCCAATCGAATTGCATGCCCAGTCGATACGTCATGGTCGAATTGCTGGTCTGACCAACCGCGAACTCCACACCTGCCGCCTGCGCGGTAAAGGTGTGCCCCATTAATGCGGCCGCAATCGCGGCCAAACAGAATAGTCGCTTCATTAGAAACATCCCTTTCCGAACAATTTCGTTTGGTTTTTTTTGTTGCTCAGCTCTGCAAAACTATAGAAATCGGCGATTTATCAGAAGTTCACCCCAATTTTCCATTTGATTCCTTTGGACTTTCTTACCTGTTGAAGCTTCGCACAATGCCAGCTGTATTCCACAGTATCGGCAAGATATTTCTGAAATGAAGCGGGTCGGCGCTGGTCCAGAACTGCGCTTCACGGGCAGGCCCCTCGGCGAGCAGTTCGCCTTCGACCAAAAGCCGCTGCAGTTGCCGCGCGACGGCGGCACCGGTATCGATCAGGCTGATGTCCTCGGGGATCATCTGCCGGAGCATCGGCTTGAGAAAGGGGTAATGGGTGCAGCCAAGAATCAGGGTGTCCGCGCCGGCGGCCAGCAGTGGTTCGACATACCCGGCCAATAGCTGACGCAGCTCGGGGCTGCGCAGATCGCCGTTTTCAATCAGTTCAACCAGCCCGGGACAGGGCTGGGTAATCACTTTCACGTCCGTGGCGAAACGGTCAAGCAACGCGGCAAACTTGGCGCTCTGCAAGGTGCCGGTAGTGGCCAGCACCCCCACCACACCGGAGCGGGTTGCGGCGGCGGCCGGTTTGACTGCCGGCTCCATGCCGACGATGGGCCATTCGGGATAGTCACGGCGCAAGTCGGCGACGCCAGCCACCGTCGCCGTGTTGCAGGCCAGCACCAGGGCCTTGGCGCCCTGCTGCTGAAAGAAGTCGGCCATCACGCTGCAACGCTGCCGGATAAATTCCGGGGTTTTCTCGCCATAGGGAATATTCCCGCAGTCGGCGACGTACATCAGCGTCTCGTTGGGCAACAAGCGCTGGATCTCGGCCAGTACCGAGAGCCCGCCGACACCGGAGTCGAACACGCCAATCGGCGCTTCACGCATGTTTCGACCCACAAACGCTGCAACCCGGATCGCGCTTGACCCGCAACTCACGGAAGCGCGTGCCCAAGGCATCGATCAACAGCAGGCGCCCCACCAGCGGCTCGCCGAATCCGGCCAGCAACTTCAGTGCTTCGAGCGCTTGCAGACTGCCGACCAGCCCCACCAACGGACCGACCACGCCGGCCTCGCTACAGGTCAATTCGGCTTCGCTGCCGTGCCCGTATAAACAGTGGTAGCACGGACTCTCCGACCGACGCGGATCGAACACCGACAATTGCCCTTCGAGGCGAATCGCTGCGCCGCTGACCAGCGGTTTGCCGGCCGCCACACAAGCGGCATTGACCGCTTCACGGGTGGAAAAATTGTCCGAGCAATCGAGGACCAGATCCACGCCTGCCACCACGGCAGCCAGGGAGTCTTCATCCAGTGCCGCGCGATGGGCGATCAGTTGAATTTCAGGATTGATCGCGCTCAGGCGCTTGAGCGCCGAATCGACCTTGGTCATGCCGACGCTGTCGGTGTCGTGAATGATCTGGCGTTGCAGGTTGGTCAGATCGACCGTGTCGAAGTCCGCCAGGTGCAACTCGCCAACGCCGGCCGCCGCCAGATACAGCGCCACTGGCGCGCCAAGGCCGCCAAGACCGACGATCAATACGCGGCTTTCCTTGAGCCGCAACTGGCCGTCAATATCGATGTGTTGCAGCAGAATCTGCCGACTGTAACGCAGCAACTCCTGATCATTCAGCACGGCCGGCGCCCCAGACTGATGCGTTGGTGACCGCCCAGATCGGTGCGGCTGTGGACTTCTTCAAATCCGCGGGTCAGCAGCAAATCGCGGACCGCCCCGGCCTGATCATAGCCATGTTCGAGCATCAGCCAGCCGCCAGCATCGAGATGGTCCGGCGCCTGGGCGACGATCAGACGCAGATCGTCGAGCCCGTCGACACCGGCCACCAGGGCGCTGGCTGGTTCAAAACGCACATCGCCCTCGACCAGATGCGGATCCGCCGCTGCGATGTAGGGCGGATTGCTGATGATCAGTTGAAAACGCAGACCTTCCAGGGCACTGAACCAATGGCTGCTCAGCACGGTGGCGTTGTTCAGGTGCAGGCGCTGGCGATTGCGTTCGGCCAGGGCCACGGCTTCCAGCACCCGGTCCACGGCAGTGACGTTCCAGGCCGGACGTTCGCTGGCCAGGGCCAGGGCAATCGCGCCGCTGCCGGTGCCGAGGTCGAGCACTTTAGCCGGTGTGGCCGGCAACAGCTCCAGCGCGGCCTCCACCAACAGTTCGGTGTCCGGACGCGGGATCAATGTGTGCGGTGCCACCTCCAGATCCAGCTTCCAGAAACCCTGCTGGCCGAGGATATAGGCCACTGGCTCCCCGCTGCGGCGGCGCTGCAAATATTCGGCGAACGTCAGCGCCGCGTCGCTCGGCACGATGCGCTCCGGCCAGGTATGCAGGAAACTGCGGGATTTGCCCAATGCCGCCGCCAGCAGCAATTCGGCATCCAGACGCGCCGTGGGCGAGTCGGGTAAATCGGCGGCGCGCAATAAACTGGCAATGATCGTCATTTACTCACCTATCGCTGCCAATTGATCGGCCTGGTACTCGGCCAGCAACGGCTCGATCACCGCCTCGACACCGCCGGCGAGGATCTCGTCGAGGGAATACAGAGTCAGGTTGACCCGGTGGTCGGTGACCCGGCCCTGGGCAAAATTGTAGGTGCGGATGCGCTCGGAACGATCACCGGAACCCACCAGCAACTTGCGCTCACTGGCGATGGCGTTGGCCGCGGCGGAGGTCTGCTGATCGTTCAGCTTGGCCGACAACCAGGACATCGCCCGGGCGCGGTTCTTGTGCTGTGAACGCTCTTCCTGGCACTCGACCACGATACCGGATGGCAAGTGCGTGATGCGGATCGCCGAATCGGTCTTGTTGACGTGCTGGCCACCGGCGCCGGAGGAGCGATAGGTATCGATGCGCAGGTCGGCCGGGTTGATCTCGATCGCTTCCTGCTCGTCCGGCTCGGGCAATACCGCCACGGTGCAGGCCGACGTGTGGATGCGGCCCTGGGATTCGGTCGCCGGAACCCGTTGCACGCGGTGCGCACCGGACTCGAATTTGAGTTTGCCGTAGACGTTGTCGCCCTCGACCCGGGCAATCACCTCTTTGTAGCCGCCGTGTTCACCCTCGTTTTCCGAGAGGATTTCCACACGCCAGCCACGGCGCTCGGCGTAGCGCGAATACATGCGGAACAGGTCGCCAGAGAAAATCGCTGCCTCGTCGCCGCCGGTGCCGGCACGGATTTCGAGAAACACGTTGCGCCCGTCGTTCGGGTCCTTGGGCAGCAGCATGCGCTGCAGGTCGGCTTCGAGCATGACCAGGCGTTCCTTGGCCTCGCGGACTTCTTCCACGGCCATTTCACGCATGTCCGGGTCGCTGTCCTTGAGCAGTGCCTGGGCACCTTCGAGGTCATCCTGCACTTTGAGCAGTTCTTTATAGACGCCCACGATCGGTTCGACTTCCGCGTACTCCTTGGAATAGGTGCGGAACTTGTTCTGATCGGAAATGACCTCGCCGTCGCCCAGCAGGGCAGTCAATTCCTCGAAACGGTCCTGGAGGATATCCAGCTTATTGAGCAGTGACGCTTTCATTGCGGTTTTTTATCCGAAAAGCTATCCGATGAGCCCTCACCGAGGGCAAAGAGTTCCTGGGCCATCGCCAGCGCATCCAGGCGACCTTCGGCAGAGAGCTTTTTCAGCTGCACGCTCGGTGCGTGCAACAGTTTGTTGGTCAGGCCGCGCGCCAACTGCACCAGCACCTCTTCGGCGCTGGTGCCGTTGGCCAACAGGCGCTGGGCCTTTTGCAGCTCTTCGTCGCGCAGGCGTTCGCTTTGTTGACGATAGGCCTTGAGCACGTCCACCGCCGCCAATTCACGCAGACGGACCATGAAGTCTTCGGCACCAACCGAGACCATCTCTTCGGCAGCCTGGGCTGCGCCCTGACGGCTCTTGAGGTTCTCGGCGACCACTTCGTGGAGATCGTCGACGCTATAGAGGTAAACGTCGTCCAACTCGCCGACTTCTGGCTCGATGTCGCGCGGAACGGCGATATCGACCATGAAGATCGGTTTGTGCTTGCGCAGCTTCAAGGCGCTTTCCACTGCCCCCTTGCCCAGAATCGGCAATTGGCTGGCAGTGGAACTGATGACGATATCGCTGCGCACCAGCTCCGCCGGAATATCCGACAGCAACACCGCATGAGCACCGAACTGCTCGGCCAGGATGCTGGCGCGCTCCAGGGTACGGTTGGCCACCACGATACGCTTTACACCCAGCTCATGCAGATGGCGGGCGACCAGGGTGATGGTCTCTCCGGCGCCGATCAGCAAGGCCTGGCTGCGTTGCAGGTCGCTGAAAATCTGTTTCGCCAGGCTCACCGCGGCAAACGCCACCGACACCGGGTTCTCGCCGATGGCTGTGTCGGTGCGCACTTGCTTGGCCGCATTGAACGTGGCCTGGAACAACCGCCCGAGCAACGGCCCGATGGTGCCGGCCTCCCGGGCCACGGCATAGGCCGACTTCATCTGGCCGAGAATCTGCGGTTCGCCCAACACCAGAGAGTCGAGCCCGGAAGCGACCCGCATCATGTGACGAACTGCCGCATCATCTTCATGCACATAGGCGCTTTCGCGCAGCTCGTCGTAGCTCAAATGATGATATTCGGCCAGCCAGCGCAGCACGATCTCCGCCGACAGGTGATCCTGTTCTATATAGAGTTCACTGCGATTGCAGGTGGAGAGGATCGCAGCTTCGCGGCTGTCGGTGAGTCGGCAGAGCTGCTGCAAGGCCTCAACCAGTTGCTCAGGGGTAAAAGCCACGCGCTCGCGGACGTCTACTGAAGCAGTCTTGTGGTTAATACCGAGTGCAAGGAAGGCCATTCAAAGTCGCTGATGGTGACGTGAAGCCGGTAATTGTCCTACTTCGACGGAATCAGAACAACCACTCGATATCTATCGCGCCGGTAGACAACGTCGACGTTGCGACCGGTTCTCGTTTACACACACTCAATGTGCACGCATCGATCCCTGTAGGAGCTGGCTTGCCAGCGAAAACGACAGGACAGACAACCAATCTGTCGACTGGACCATCGCCTTCGCTGGCAAGCCAGTTCCTACAGGGTCCGTGTGCATGCGAAAATGGCGGGGCGGTTATGTTTGGCCGAAAGCTTGTGTCATGATGATCCGACCGCAGGTTAGTCGTCCTCTTCCTATATGAATAGATCCTCCGCGTTGCTCCTCGCTTTTGTCTTCCTCAGCGGCTGCCAGGCCTTGGCACCCGTTTCACCGGACGCTACGCCGCCGGTTGAAGACAGCACCCCGGCCCCTGAAAAGCCCAAGGTCTACAGCTCATTCAGCGAGGAAACCATCTTCAGCCTGTTGAGCGCCGAACTGGCAGGCCAGCGCAATCGTTACGACATTGCCCTGGACAACTATGTGACCCAGGCCATCAACACCCAGGATCCGGGCATTTCCGAGCGGGCATTCCGTATCGCCGAATATCTGGGCGCCGATCAGGCAGCCCTGGACACCGCGCTGATCTGGGCCAAAAACGCCCCCAACGACCTCGAAGCGCAACGCGCCGCCGCCGTGCAGCTGGCACGCGCCGGGCGTTATGACGACTCCATGGTCTATATGGAGAAAGTCCTGCAAGGCAAGGGCGACACGCATTTCGACTTCCTCGCGCTGTCCGCGGCCGACACCGACCAGGACACCCGCAACGGCTTGATGAAAAGCTTCGACCGTTTGTTGCAGCGTCATCCGGACAACAGCCAGCTGATTTTCGGCAAGGCGCTGCTGATGCAACAGGATGGCGATACCAGAGGCGCGCTGAAGCTGCTGGAAAACAATCCGCCGGACGAAGGCGAAATTGCCCCGATCCTGCTGCGCGCACGCCTGCTGCAAACCCTCAATCGCGGTGACGAGGCCTTGCCGCTGCTGCAAAAAAGCATCAAGAAATACCCGGACGACAAACGCCTGCGCCTGACTTATGCGCGGATGCTGGTTGAGCAGAACCGTATGGACGACGCCAAGGCCGAGTTCTCCAGCCTGGTTCAGCAATACCCGGAGGACGACGAACTGCGTTACTCCCTGGCACTGGTCTGCCTGGAAGCCAAGGCCTGGAACGAGGCCAAGGGTTACCTGGAAGACCTGATCGCCCGGGAAAGCCACGTCGACTCGGCGCACCTGAATCTCGGTCGCATTGCCGAAGAACAAAACGACCCGCAAGGCGCGCTGATCGAATACGCCAGGGTTGGCCCGGGCAGTGACTTCCTGCCGGCGCAATTGCGCCAGGCCGACATTCTGATGAACAACGGCAGGACCGCCGAAGCGCAAAGAAAGCTGGCGGCAGAGCGCGATGAGCAGCCCGATTATGCGATTCAGCTGTACCTGATCGAAGCCGAAACCTTGTCCGCCAACAACCAGGGCGACAAGGCCTGGAAAACTCTGCAACAAGCCTTGCAGCAATACCCGGACGATTTGAACCTGCTCTACACCCGGGCCATGCAGGCGGAAAAACGCAATGACCTGGCGCAGATGGAAAAAGACCTGCGCGCGATCATCAAGCGCGACCCGGACAATGCCATGGCGTTGAACGCCCTCGGCTACACCCTGTCTGACCGCACCACACGCTACGCCGAAGCCAAGGCCCTGATCGAACAGGCGCACCAGATCAGTCCGGAAGACCCGGCAGTACTCGACAGCCTTGGCTGGGTGAATTACCGCATGGGCAATCTCGACGAAGCCGAGCGCTTGTTGCGCCAGGCCCTGGATCGCTTCCCCGACCAGGAAGTCGCCGCGCACCTGGGCGAAGTGCTGTGGGCCAACGGCAAACAGCGCGAAGCCAAACAGGTCTGGGGCAAGTTCCTCAAGGAACAACCCGACAGCCCGACCCTGCGCGGCACCATCAAACGCCTGACCGGATCAGAGACTCTTTAAGATTATGTTTTTGCGCCATTTCATCGTTTTCAGTTTTATCGCCCTGCTCGCCGGTTGCGCGGGCCTGGGTCCCCGCGAATCAGTCGAGGGTCACGGCAACCCCGCCCAATGGCGAGAGCACAAACAGCAGCTTGCAGGCCTTGATGGCTGGCAGATCGACGGCAAGATCGGCATTCGCGCACCGAAAGACTCGGGCAGCGGCACGCTGTTCTGGTTGCAGCGTCAGGATTACTACGACATTCGCCTGTCCGGACCACTGGGCCGTGGCGCAGCTCGCCTGACCGGACGCCCGGGCAAGGTGTCGCTGGAAGTCGCCAATCAGGGACGATACGACGCACCGAATCCGGAAGTGCTGCTTGAAGAACAGTTGGGCTGGAAGTTGCCTGTGTCCAACCTGGCCTGGTGGGTACGCGGGCTCCCGGCTCCGGACAGCAAAAGCCGTCTGACGCTGGACAGCGACAGTCGTTTGGCCAGTCTCGAACAGGACGGTTGGCAGGTCGAGTACACCGAATATACCCAGCTGAACGGTTACTGGCTGCCCGAACGGATCAAACTGCATGGCACCGACCTGGATGTCACGCTGGTGATCAAGGCTTGGCAACCGCGCAAATTGGGGCAGTGAAATGCCAGACAATCGCCTGACACTGCCTTCGCCAGCCAAACTCAATTTGATGCTGCACATCCTGGGGCGCCGCGAAGACGGCTACCACGAACTGCAGACGATGTTTCAGTTTCTCGATTACGGCGACGAAATCACCTATGCCCTGCGCGATGACGGTGTCATCCGGCTGCACACCGAATTCCCGGGAGTCCCCCACGACAGCAACCTGATCGTCAAGGCCGCGAAAAAACTTCAGGAGCAATCCGCTTGCTTGCTGGGCGTCGATATCTGGATCGACAAGGTCCTGCCCATGGGCGGTGGTATCGGTGGCGGCAGTTCGAATGCCGCAACGACTCTGCTCGGTCTCAATCACCTGTGGCAATTGGGCTGGGATGAAGATCGCCTGGCCGGCCTGGGGTTGACGCTCGGCGCCGATGTCCCGGTTTTCGTACGTGGCCACGCGGCTTTCGCCGAAGGCGTGGGGGAAAAACTGACCCCTGTCGACCCGGAAGAACCGTGGTATCTCGTGCTGGTGCCGCAAGTCTCTGTAAGTACGGCAGAAATTTTTTCAGATCCGTTGTTGACACGTAACACTCCTCCCATTAAAGTGCGCCCCGTTCCCAAGGGAAACAGTCGAAATGACTGCTTGCCGGTGGTAACAAGGCGTTATCCAGAGGTACGTAACGCTTTGAATTTGCTAGGTAAATTTACCGAAGCAAAACTCACCGGAACTGGAAGTTGTGTGTTTGGGGGCTTCCCAAGCAAAGCTGAAGCTGATAAAGTCTCGGCCCTTCTGACAGAGACCCTTACAGGTTTTGTAGCAAAAGGAAGCAACGTTTCGATGTTGCATCGCAAGCTGCGAAGTCTGCTCTAAAGGAACCGATTACTGGGTAATCGTTGCAACAGATACAGGGGCGTCGCCAAGCGGTAAGGCAGCAGGTTTTGATCCTGCCATGCGTTGGTTCGAATCCAGCCGCCCCTGCCATTTTCCTATACTCATCCAGGTTACCCTCAGCCTTCAGGTACTGCGCGTGTCCAAGATGATGGTCTTTACGGGGAACGCTAACCCCGATCTGGCTCGACGTGTCGTACGTCAGCTGCATATCCCTCTCGGTGACATCTCTGTCGGTAAATTCTCCGACGGCGAAATTACAGCCGAGATCAATGAAAACGTTCGCGGTAAAGACGTCTTCATTATTCAGCCGACTTGCGCTCCGACCAACGATAACCTGATGGAACTGGTTGTGATGGCTGATGCCTTCCGCCGCTCCTCGGCTACTCGTATCACTGCTGTTATTCCTTACTTTGGTTATGCCCGTCAGGATCGCCGTCCGCGTTCCGCACGTGTGGCTATCAGCGCGAAAGTCGTGGCTGACATGCTTACCGTAGTCGGCATCGACCGTGTTCTCACGGTTGATCTGCATGCTGACCAAATCCAGGGTTTCTTCGATATTCCGGTAGATAACATCTACGGCTCCCCGGTTCTGGTGGATGACATCGAAGATCAGCGCTTCGAAAACCTGATGATCGTGTCCCCGGACATTGGTGGCGTCGTGCGTGCACGTGCCGTTGCCAAATCCCTGGGCGTGGATCTCGGGATCATCGACAAACGCCGTGAGAAAGCCAATCACTCTGAAGTGATGCATATCATCGGTGATGTCGAAGGGCGCACCTGTATTCTGGTCGATGACATGGTCGATACCGCCGGCACTCTGTGCCACGCGGCCAAGGCCTTGAAAGAGCATGGCGCTGCCAAGGTTTTCGCCTACTGCACGCACCCTGTGCTGTCCGGTCGGGCGATCGAAAACATCGAAAATTCCATGCTGGACGAACTGGTGGTGACTAACACCATCCCGTTGTCCGCTGCTGCACAAGCCTGCTCGCGTATCCGTCAACTGGATATCGCGCCGGTAGTTGCCGAGGCGGTTCGCCGCATCAGCAATGAAGAATCGATCAGTGCGATGTTCCGCTAAGGGCCCTGCCCTTCTCGAAATGTCTCGTTGACGAAAAGCGCCCCGCCCCGGCATTCCTGTCGGGGCGGGGCTTTTTTGCCCATATCGCCTTTAGCGCTGGTCGCAAACGCTGGGGCGAATGTGGTTATTTTGGAGATACAACATGAACGATTTTACCCTGAATGCTGAAGTGCGTTCCGACCTGGGGAAAGGTGCGAGCCGCCGCCTGCGTCGTCTCGCCGCCCTGGTTCCAGCTGTTGTTTACGGTGGCGAAAAAGCCCCTGAATCCATCAGCATGCTGGCCAAAGAAGTTGCCAAACTGCTCGAAAACGAAGCGGCTTACAGCCACATCATCGAGCTGAATGTTGGTGGCACCAAGCAGAACGTCGTGATCAAAGCCCTGCAGCGTCACCCGGCCAAAGGCCACGTGATGCACGCTGACTTCGTACGCGTAGTCGCTGGCCAGAAACTGACCGCTGTCGTTCCAGTGCACTTCATCAACGAAGAAGCACCGACCAAGAAAGGCGGCGAAATCTCGCACGTTGTTGCCGAGATCGAAGTTTCCTGCCTGCCGAAAGATCTGCCTGAGTTCATCGAAGTCGACCTGGCTAACGCTGAAATCGGTTCGATCATTCACCTGTCGGACCTCAAGGCGCCTAAAGGCGTTGAGTTCGTTGCCCTGGCACACGGCGATGACAAGGCTGTTGCCAACGTCCACGCTCCACGTGTTGCTCCAGAAGCTGCAGAAGGCGCTGCAGAGTAATTTTACTCTGTACGCCGGAGTGACCGGAAACATCGCGGACTAGAGCGTAGCGAGAAAGCGGGCGAGAACGCGGAGTTTACATCATGGTAAATGAGCTATTTTCCTCCACTTTCGCCGCTCTCCCTGATTGCGGCGATGTTATCCACCACTCCAATGAAGGGCCCCTATCGTGACTGCCATCAAACTGATCGTTGGCCTGGGAAATCCAGGCGCTGAATACGAACAGACCCGGCATAACGCAGGGGCCCTTTTTGTTGAGCGCATCGCGAACGCACAAGGCGTCAACCTTGTGGCGGACCGCAAGTATTTCGGCCTGACCGGGCGCTATTCGCATCAGGGTCAGGATGTTCGTCTGCTGATTCCCACCACGTACATGAACCGTAGCGGCCAGGCCGTGGCAGCTCTGGCAGGTTTCTTCCGCATCACGCCTGAAGAAATCCTCGTGGCGCACGACGAACTCGACCTGCCACCCGGCGTCGCCAAGCTCAAACAGGGCGGCGGCCATGGCGGTCACAACGGGTTGCGCGACATCATTGCGCAATTGGGCAATCAGAATACCTTTCATCGCTTGCGGCTCGGCATTGGCCACCCGGGCGTTGCCAGTATGGTTTCAAATTTCGTCCTGGGTCGTGCGCCACGCGCCGAACAGGAAAAACTCGATGCCAGCATCGACTTTGCCCTCGGCGTGCTGCCGGATATCCTCGCCGGGGAATGGAACCGCGCGATGAAAACCCTGCACAGCCAGAAGGCCTGACTCTAACTCCTCGGGGAAACACCATGGGATTCAATTGCGGCATCGTCGGCCTGCCTAACGTCGGCAAGTCCACCCTGTTCAACGCCCTGACCAAGTCCGGGATCGCGGCCGAGAACTTCCCCTTCTGCACCATCGAACCCAACAGCGGTATCGTGCCGATGCCGGATCCGCGCCTGGACGCCCTGGCTGCCATCGTCAATCCAAAACGCATCCTGCCGACCACCATGGAATTCGTCGACATCGCTGGCCTCGTTGCTGGCGCGTCGAAAGGTGAAGGCCTGGGCAACAAATTTTTGGCCAACATCCGTGAAACCGATGCCATCGCCCACGTGGTCCGCTGCTTCGAAGACGAGAACGTGATTCACGTCTCCAACAGCGTCGACCCGAAACGCGACATCGAGATCATCGACCTGGAACTGATCTTCGCCGACCTCGACAGCTGCGAAAAGCAACTGCAGAAAGTCGCGCGCAACGCCAAAGGCGGTGACAAGGACGCCGTAGTCCAGAAAGGCCTGCTGGAGCAACTGATCGCCCACTTCACCGAAGGCAAGCCAGCGCGCACTCTGATGAAGAACATGGGCGCCGACGAAAAAGCGGTGATCAAGGGCTTCCACCTGCTGACCACCAAGCCGGTCATGTACATCGCCAACGTCGCAGAAGACGGTTTCGAGAACAACCCGCTGCTGGACATCGTCAAAGCCATCGCCGAAGAAGAAGGCGCCGTGGTTGTACCGGTGTGCAACAAGATCGAAGCGGAAATCGCCGAACTCGATGACGGCGAAGAGAAAGACATGTTCCTCGAAGCCCTGGGCCTCGAAGAGCCTGGCCTGAACCGCGTGATCCGCGCCGGTTATGAAATGCTGCACCTGCAGACCTACTTCACCGCCGGTGTCGAAGAAGTCCGCGCCTGGACCGTCCGCGTCGGAGCCACCGCACCGCAAGCCGCTGGCGTGATCCACACCGACTTCGAAAAAGGCTTCATCCGCGCCGAAGTGATCGCCTACAACGACTTCATCCAGTACAAGGGCGAAGCCGGTACCAAGGAAGCCGGTAAATGGCGCCTGGAAGGCAAGGATTACATCGTCAAAGACGGCGACGTGATGCACTTCCGCTTCAACGTGTAAGCCACACCGCCCAAGAAAAAGCCGCGTTTGATACGCGGCTTTTTTGTGCCTTACCGTTTTATCAGTGACACCAAAAATCCCCTGTGGGAGCGAGCTTGCTCCGGGCGGCGTTCCGACGATAGCGGTGTATCAGACGACATCATCGTTGAATGTCATACCGTCATCGCGAGCAAGCTCGCTCCCACAGGGATTTTTTGTCGGCTCAGGTCTTTTTGGTACGCGGCAGGAAAATCGCCAACACCCCAAACAACGGCAGGAACGAACACAGGGAATACACGTACTCGATGCCGTGTATGTCCGCCAGATGCCCGAGCAATGCCGCGCCAATCCCGCCGAAACCGAACATCAGACCGAAGAACACCCCGGCGATCATCCCGACATTACCCGGCACCAGTTCCTGGGCGTACACCACGATGGCCGAGAACGCCGAGGCGAGGATAAAGCCGATGACCACGCTGAGGATGCTGGTCCAGAACAGGTCGACATGGGGCAGCAGCAAGGTGAAGGGTGCAACGCCGAGGATCGAGAACCAGATCACCGCCTTGCGCCCGATCTTGTCGCCGATCGGCCCGCCAAAGAATGTCCCCGCCGCTACCGCGCCGAGAAACAGGAACAGGTGCAACTGCGAACTGGCCACCGACAGGTCGAACTTCTCGATCAGGTAGAAAGTGAAGTAGCTGGTGAGACTGGCCATGTAGAAATACTTGGAGAACACCAGCAACCCGAGTACCACCAACGCGCTGGTCACCCGCCCCTTCGACAACCCGTGAGTCGCTGCCTGGCCTTGCTTGAGCTTGAACAGGTTCAAGTGGTTGGCGTACCAGCGGCTGATCCGGTAGAGCACGAACAGCGCAAACACCGCGAACAGGCCGAACCACGCCACCTGCCCCTGACCGTAGGGAATGATGATCGCTGCCGCCAGTAACGGGCCGAACGCCGAGCCTGCGTTACCGCCGACCTGGAAGGTCGATTGCGCCAGCCCGAAGCGCCCGCCTGAAGCCAGGCGCGCCACGCGGGACGCTTCCGGGTGGAAGGTCGAAGACCCGATGCCGATCAAACCCGCCGCCAGCAGAATCAACGGAAAGCTGCCGACCACCGACATCATCAGAATACCGACCAGGGTGCAGACCGTCCCCGCCGGCAATAACCAGGGTTTGGGATGGCGGTCGGTGTAGTAACCGACCCACGGCTGCAGCAGCGAGGCCGTCAACTGGAACGTCAGGGTGATCAGGCCGACCTGGGTGAAGGTCAGGCCATAGTTGGCCTTGAGCATCGGGTAGATCGACGGCAGCACCGACTGGATCAGGTCGTTGATCAAGTGCGCCAGCGCTACCGCGCCGATGATGCGCATCACCAGGGGACTGCTTTGGGGCGTAGCGGACGCCGGCACTGAGCCGGTCTGGGCGTTGCTGATGGCCATGGGAGTTTCCAGACAACAGGAGGTACAAACGTGCAGGTGCGTCAATGTGCCATTTTTCAGTGCAGCAACGCCATCCCCTTAGCCAGCTAACGACCTTCGTTTTTCATCGCCACAACCTTGATGGCGCAAAGCCATGGTCTGAATCTTGCCTTCCTTCTCGGCTTGAACGCGGCCTCCTTACAAAGGAGACCGACAATGGGAAGTTTCGCCACAGAGTCGGCCTACAGAGCGGACAAGGGTGAACTTTCGAGGCCTTTTTAGAGGGCACGAGTCGGAGGTGCGACAACCTCCGACGCACGCCAATGGTGCGTGGTGTCCAGAGGAGTCATGGGGCATGCAGGCTTTTTTATCACCGGGGATCGGGCTGCTGGGGCGTTTTGGCTTTGCACGCAAATTCCAGCTGTTGTTTCTGCTGTTTATCCTGCCTCTGGCCGGCAGCCTGTGGATGATCGGCCAGGACTATCGCGACAAACTCAGCCTGATCTCCGGCGAACGCGCCGGGGTGCGACAACTGCTTGCGCTCGATGCGCTGGATGACCTGCTCGCCGCCCAGCGTGATCGCGCCGCCCGGTGGCGCGCCACGGAAACCAATCGCCAGCCAACGCCGGCCACCCTCGCCGCGATGGCCGCTTTCGATGCAGTTCAACCCGCCGTCAGCCAGGTCACTGCCGAGTTGGGCAATGCCCTGCAGAAAGAAAGCGCCGAGAGTGAAGCCCTGTCGCGTTACCAGGCCCTGCAAACTGCCCTCGATGGCCTCGACTCAAAAAGCCTGAGCAATATCGGCTGGTGGCCGGATGGCTATGATCGCTTCACCAATGCCTTGAGCGCCCTGCAAGCCTTGCGCGAACAGATCGCCATGGACAATCGCCTGACGCTGGCACCGTGGCTGGAAACCTATTTGCTGACGCAGATCTCCACCCAGCATGCGCCAGACCTGATCGAACGGGTCGGTCGGCTCGCGGCGGTGGGTCAGGCGTCAGTGGTGTCCGGACAGTTCACCCTGCAAAGCCGCCTGCAACTGCGCGACTTGCGCAGCCGCATCGGCGATGCTCGGGAGCAGCTGGTGAAAACGGCTGGCCTGCTCGAAGCGCGCTTGCCCAGCGCCCTGCAAACCTGGGCCGGGCAATACCGCGACAGCCTCAAGCGCCTCGATGCGGGCCTGAAGGTGCTGGATGATGGCGTGTTCGGCGGCAGCATCAATCTCAAGCCGGAGGACTTCGAACGCAGTCTCGATGCCCTGCTCTCCAACCTTGCCTCGTTGCGCCAGCAGTCGCTGGTGTCGCTGGATCAACGCCTGGATTACTACCACGGCTCGGCGATCCGCCAGTTCACTGTGGTGGCCGCCGTGTTCGGCTGCCTGCTATTGGCGGCGCTGTATCTGTTCATCTGCTTGCAGGCCTCGATCCGCCGCAGCGCCAGCGGCATCACGGTACTGGCCGAGGCCTTGCGCGATGGCAATCTGAGTCTGCAAGTGCCGGTTCAGGGCCGGGACGAGCTGGCCGTCATCAGTACCGCGCTGAACGTCGCCGTGGTGCAACTGCGCAGCAGCCTGCAAGGGGTGGATCACGAAACCCTGCAACTGAGCAAAGCGGTGCAAACCCTCAATCATCACTCCAGCGACGCCCTGGGCGAAGTCGAAGCCCAGCAGTTGCAGATCAGCCAGATTGCCGCTGCGGCGACGCAATTGGCCGCCACCTCCCAAGGGGTGGCCCACAGTTGCGAACAGGCGTCCGGCAGCGCCCAACACACCCGGCGCATTGCCGCCGACAGCAGCCGTGACAGCCAGCGCACCACCGCGAGTATCCAGCAACTCAATCAACGCCTGAACGAGACTGCCGCGGCGTTGGGCCGGGTCAGTGAACAAGGACAGCAGATTCAACTGGTGGTCGACACCATTCGCGGCGTTGCCGAGCAGACCAACCTGTTGGCACTCAACGCCGCCATCGAGGCGGCTCGGGCGGGCGAGCAAGGGCGTGGCTTCGCGGTGGTGGCCGATGAGGTGCGCAGCCTGTCGCAACGCACCCAATCGTCGACCGCACAGATTGCCGGCACGGTCGACAGCCTGCGCAACACGGTGAATGAGGCGGTCAGCCTGATGCAAGCCGCCTGCAGTCAAGCAGAGAGCGATGCACAAGCGGTCACCGGCCTCGGTGAACGGCTTGGGGAAATCGCCAGTGCGGTGCAGAGCGTCACCGATACCCTGGCGCAAATCGCCACGGCTGTGGAAGAACAGGCCAGTACCGCCGACGAAGTCAGCGGCAATATCCAGCAGGTCGATCAAGCGGCGGTGCGTTTGCTCGAAGGGGCCCGCGCGGTGAACCAGGCTGCGGACACCCTGAGCCACGGCAGCAAGGCCTTAAGTGACAATACCGGGCGCTTCCGCTTGAGTTGAGTCCGCCAGGACTTCTCAGACGCGGATCACCGCCTCCGGGAAGTCCTGCTCCAGTTCGCTCTTGAGCCAGTCGATAAACCACGCCACGTCCGCCGAGAGCTCGGCGGACGGCGTCAGCACCCGATAGCTTTCCAGCTTCACTTGCGCGTCCACCACCCGCACCAGCTTGCCGCTATGAAGTTCTTCGCGCACCAGCACTTCGTTGGCCAGCGCAATGCCCTGCCCGCTCTCGGCCACGGATAATGCGTGGTCGTTGTTGACGTAGAGCATGTCCGAATTGAGGTGGATGTCGAGGTCGTTGGCGGCGAACCACAGGTTCCACCACTCGCCGTCGTCGACGTGGATCAAATTGTGTTTGACCAGGTCCCCGGGGCAGTCGATGGGCTCGACACTGGCCAGATAATCGGGGGAACAGATCGGAAACACCCGAGGACAAATCAGGCTGGTGCGCGAGTGGGCATATTGGCCGTCCAACCCGTAGACGATGCCCAGGTCAGCGCTTTTGCCATCCACTTCAGTGAAGGTCGAATTGGGTTCGATGGCGAACTTCAGGCCCGGGCGCAGATGACGCATGGCCTCGATGCGCGGCATCAGCCAGCGCTTGGCGAACCCCGGCACCACCATGATGCGCAGCCAGCGCTCGGCGTGTTTGGGCTGCGCCTCTTTTCCGGCCTCGATGATCAGTTGCAAGGCGGCGGTGATCTTGCGGTGGTACTTCTCCCCCGCCACCGTCAGATTGACCCCGCGAGAGGTGCGCTCGAACAGTTGGATGCCCAGCCAGTCTTCCAGCAACTTCACGTGACGGCCGATGGCCGGCTGGGTCACGTGCAGGGCCTTGGAGGCTTCGACATAGCTGCCCAACCGGGCCGCGGCATCAAAGGCACGCACCGCGTTGAGTGGCGGCAAACGGTGGTCAGGCATGGTTCCGGGCGCCTTCTGCTGTTAAATTTTTTAACAGCCCCTATGTTAAAATTGAAGTTTCGCCCCCGCAACCCCTCGCTGATAATCGATCCACAGCAGAACAAAAAAACAGCTGGTTACAACACCCGAACGCAATCTCGATCCTGCCCAGAAAAATAATATCCATGGCCCGACGACACAGCTGTTTTCAGCACGTGCGCAGGCGATGGGGGAATCGGAGGTAACGCATGAATGCCCTGCATTCGCTGCAAACGCTGGCGGTGTCCATCCGCTCAGTGCGCAAAGTCTACGGTGATCCAAAGACTGGCCCGGTGGCGCTGAAAAGCATCGACCTGGACATTCGCGACAACGAATTCTTCACCCTGCTCGGCCCTTCGGGCTGCGGCAAAACCACACTTCTGCGGATGATCGCCGGGTTCGAGTTCCCTACCGAAGGCGAGATTCTGCTCTACGGCGAAAACATCGCCGACCGCCCGCCGTTCCAGCGCCCGGTCAACACGGTGTTCCAGCATTACGCGTTGTTCCCGCACATGACCATCGCCGAGAACCTGGCCTTCGGTCTTGAGTCCCACCCGATGGGCAAAGTCCTGAACAAAACGCAAATGGCCGAACGGGTGCGCGAGATGCTCGCCCTGGTGCAGATGGAGCGCTTTGCCAACCGCAAGCCGGCGCAGCTGTCCGGCGGTCAGCAACAGCGCGTCGCCCTGGCTCGTGCGTTGGCGCCGCATCCCAAAGTCTTGCTGCTCGACGAACCGCTCTCAGCCCTCGACCTCAAGCTGCGCCAGGCCATGCGTGAAGAGCTGAAAACCATTCAGGCCCGCACCGGTATCACCTTCATCTTCGTCACCCATGACCAGGAAGAAGCGCTGACCATGTCCGATCGCATCGCCGTGTTGTCCGAAGGTGAAGTGCAGCAGGTCGGCCGCCCGGAGGACATCTACGAACGCCCGCGCAATCGCTTCGTGGCGGACTTCATCGGTGAAACCAACTTCATCGAAGGTACGGTCACCCGTGTCGAAGACGGCTTGGCCCGGTTCGCCGGCCCGGCCGGTCATCCACTGCCTGCACAGCCATGCAGCGATGTGCGGGTCGGGGCCAACGTCACACTGTCCGTGCGCCCCGAGCGCTTGCATCTGGTACCGGCCACCACTGAGGCCGCTCTGCCGTGCCGGATCGAAGCGCAGATCTACCTCGGCACCGACCTGCAATACCAGGTCAGCTTGAGCGACGGTTCGCGCCTCACCGTGCGCACCCCCAACTGCGTCGACCAAAACAAACGCTTCGCCGTCGGCAGCCAGGCCGGCCTGTTGTTCGACCAGGGCAGCGCCAGCGTCCTGCACGATTGAGCGCGAGGAATTGCCATGCACGCTTTACCGATTGCCAATACCCTGGAACGTCGGCGGGCCTTCCAGAGCTTTCTCGGGGTCAGCCCCGCGCTGATCGCCATCGGCCTGTTTCTGATCGTGCCGATCCTGATCGTCATCGGTTACTCGCTGATGGAGGCCAACCCCTACGGCGGGGTGAACAAGGTGTTCAGCAGTGATGCCTACACCTCGCTGCTGTTCGAGCGGCAACTGGATGACAGCCTGGCGTTCGCAGACTCCTATTTGATCATCGCCCTGCGCTCGATCGGCATCGCCGGGCTGACCACCCTCATCACTTTGCTGATCGGCTTTCCGGTGGCGGTATGGCTGGCCATGCAACCGGCCCATCGCCGTGGCTTGCTGATATTTCTGATCACCGTGCCGTTCTGGGCCAACCTGCTGATCCGCACCTACGCGTGGATTCTGCTGCTGCGCAACACCGGAGTGATCAACAACAGCCTGATGGGCCTGGGAGTCATTGATCAACCGCTGCAACTGCTCTACACCGACGGCGCAGTGCTGCTGGGGCTGGTTTATACCTACGCGCCCTTCGTCGTACTGCCGATCTACGCCACCCTGGAAAAAATGGACATCCGCCTGCTCGAGGCCGCTCAGGACCTCTACGCCGGACGCGTTCGAACCCTGCGCAAGGTGGTGTTGCCGATCGCCAAGCCGGGGATTCTCGCTGGCGCCATCCTCACCTTCGTGCCTTGCCTGGGCGCGATGATCGCCCCGGAATTGCTCGGCGGTGGCACGCGGATGATGCTCGGCAACCTGATCTTCCGTCAGTTCAGCGATGCGCGGAACTGGCCATTCGGCGCGGCCCTGTCGCTGGTGCTGATGGCAGCGGTGATGTTGGTACTGACGGTTTATGCCTTGCGTGCCGAGCGCCAGCGCATCGCCAAAGGAGGTGCGTGATGATCGGCCTGTTCAAACGCAATACGCTGGGCGTGCAGGACTTCCCGGGCTTCGGCGGCTTCAGTTTCCTGTTCTACCTGTACCTCTACGCACCGATCGTGGTGCTGGTGGTGTTCTCGTTCAACGCCAATCAGTCGGCCACGGTGTGGACCGGCTTCAGCCTCGACTGGTATCGCGCGGCCTTCGCCAACCAGGCCCTGCGCCAGGCGGCCGGCAACAGCCTGTTGATCGCGGTCTGCGCCAGCATGGTCGCCACGGCCATCGCCACCCTTGCTGCCCTCGGCACTTCACGCGGAGCGAAGTTCAAGGGCCTGCAACTGTCCATGGGCGCGATCATGCTGCCCCTGGTGCTGCCGGAAATCGTGGTCGGCGTCGCCACCCTCGCGCTGTTCTCCACCATCGGTCTGTCCCTGGGCTACGGCAACCTGATCATCGCGCACACGGTGTTCTGTATTCCGTTTGCCTTTCTGCCGATACGGGCACGCCTGAACGACATGGACCTGTCCCTGGAACAAGCCTCGGCCGACCTCTATGCCGGCCCGTGGCGGACCTTCCGCAAGGTCACCCTGCCACTGCTGATGCCAGGGATTTTCTCCGGGCTGATGCTGGCCTTCATCGTGTCGCTGGATAACTTCGTGATCTCGATGATGGTCTCCCAGGCCGGCACCACGACCTTGCCGATCTTCATTTTCGGCCTGTTGCGCATGGGTGTGACACCCGACGTCAACGCCGTATCGACCCTGATCCTGGGCGTCTCGGTGCTGTTCGTCACGCTCTCTTATCTGCTGGGCAAAAAGAAAACCTGAACCTTCTACGTACTGTGGGGAAATAGCATGAGCAAGTTGATTGCAAGCATCGGCACTTCGTTGTTCCTGACTTTACCGCTGACCATGGTCGGCAGCGTTCAGGCCGCGGAAAAACTCAATGTGGTGAGCTGGAGCGGCTACTTTTCGCCGGAGATTATCGCCAAATTCCAGAAGCAGACCGGCATCGAAGTCACCGTCGACTCCTACGATTCCAACGAAACCCTGCTGGCCAAATTGAAACAGGGCGGTGCCGGTTACGACGTGGCAATCCCGTCGCACCAGTTCGTGCCGATCCTGATCAAGGAAAAACTGCTGGAGCGTTTCGACCCGGTCAACCAGCCCTACTATGCCGGCGTCGTCGACAACCTGAAAAAACCCACCTGGGACCCGGAAGGCGCTTACTCGGTGCCGTTCATCTGGGGCACCACCAGTGCGGTGCTCAACACCGAGCGCTACAAGGGCCCTGCCGACAGCCTCAAGGTGCTTTACGAGCCGCCGGCCGAGTTGCAAGGGCGAATCAACATGTTCGACTCGGTCAGCGACGTGGTGGACATGGCCAGCCTGTACCTGAACATCCCGCTGTGCAGCGAAGACCCGAAGCAGATGCAGCAGATCCTGACCCTGCTCAAGGCGCAGAAACCGTTCGTCAAAACCTACAGTTCCAAGGCTGGCTCGATTCGCGAAAACCTTGCCTCGGGTGAAATCGACATGTCGACCTTCTGGGGCGGCTCGTCGATGCGCGCCCGGGAGATGAAACCGAGCCTGAAATACCTGTACCCGAAAGAAGGCGTACTGGCCTGGGTCGACAACATGGTCATCCCGACCGGCAGCAAGAACCCGGCAAACGCCAAGGCCTTCATCGCGTTTCTCAGCCAGCCAGAAAACGCGGCGATGACCCAGAACTTCCTCAAGCACCAGAGCCCGATCAAGGGTGTGGAGCCGTTCCTCGACGCGGGACTGAAAGACGCTCCGGAACTGCACATTCCCGAAGGCACCAACGTGGTGTTCAGCAAGACCTGCGGCGAAGGCGCGATCCGCCTGGCCGACCGTCTCTGGACCAACCTGATGCGTTGATCGCTACCGCCCCGACGCGATGGCGGGGCGTTTTTCCAGCCGTCTGAAAGGCCGCTTGCAATGAACTCTAATAACATCAGCGAACTGGTCCTGTTGCAGGCCCACGAGCTCGCCGAACGCATCCGCCTGCGCCAGGTTTCCTGCCGGGAAGTGATGCAGACTTATCTTGCCCATATCGAACGCTTCAACCCGCTGGTCAATGCGCTGGTGAGCCTGCAAGCACCGGAAGACCTGCTGGCCCAGGCGGATATCCGCGACGCCGAGCTGGCCCGTGGTCAATACCGTGGCTGGATGCATGGCTTGCCCCATGCCATCAAGGACCTGTCCCTGACCCGCGGCATCCGCACCACGCTGGGTTCGCCGCTATACAAGGACTTCATCCCCGAGCGCGACGGCATCATGGTCGAGCGGATCAAGGCCGCCGGCGCGATTATCATCGGCAAGAGCAACACCCCGGAATTCGGTCTCGGCTCGCAAAGCTATAACCTGCTGTTCGGCGCGACCGGTTGCGCCTACGACCCGAGCAAGACCGCAGGCGGCAGCAGCGGTGGCGCGGCGGCGGCGCTGGCCATGCACCTGGTGCCGGTGGCCGACGGCAGCGACATGATGGGCTCGTTGCGCAACCCGGCCGCCTTCAACAACATCTTCGGTTTCCGTCCGTCCCAGGGCCGCGTGCCCTTCGATGACAGTGCCGACCTGTTTATCGACCAACTCGGCTACGAAGGCCCCATGGCTCGTAGCGTGCGCGATGCGGCATTGCTGCTGTCAGTGCAGGCCGGGGCCGATGCGCGGGCGCCACTGTCCATTGCCGAACCCGGCAACGCCTTTGCGGCACCGCTGGATCGAGACTTCAAAGGCACGCGTCTGGGCTGGCTCGGCGACTTCAACGGCTACCTGCCGATGGAGCAAGGCATCCTCTCATTGTGCGAAAAGGCCTTCGGCGACTTCGAAAGCCTGGGTTGCCATATCGAACCCGTACAGCCCGAATTCGCGCCAGAGAAGCTGTGGAGCAGTTGGCGGACGTTGCGCCACTGGATGGTCGCCGGCTCGTTGGGCGCGACCTATGCCGACCCGCAAAAACGTGCACTGTTGAAACCGGAAGCCTGCTGGGAAGTGGAGAACGGCCTGAAACTCTCGGCCACCGACGTGTTTGCCGCCTCGGTGACGCGCAGCGACTGGTATCGCGCGATCTCCAGGCTATTCGAAAAATACGACTACCTGCTGCTGCCCAGCGCTCAGGTGTTCCCGTTCGATAAAACCCAAACGTGGCCCGCCTCCATCGAAGGCGTGACCATGGACACCTATCACCGCTGGATGGAGGTGGTGATTCCCGGCACCTTGTCCGGCTGCCCGGTGGCTAACGTACAGGTCGGCTTCAACGCCAGCGGCCTGCCCATGGGCCTGCAAATCATCGGCAGACACCAGGCCGACTTCGCTGTCCTGCAACTGGCGCACGCGTACGAACAGGCCAGCCGCTGGTTCCAGCGCTGCCCTTCGCCACTGCTCAGAGGATAGATTTTGATAAACAGTTGAAAGCGCAGAGAAATATTTTAGATTTATGCTTGACGCATCCCCGTTACCGGTGAATAATGCGCGCCACTTGGCTACATAGCTCAGTTGGTTAGAGCATAGCATTCATAATGCTGGGGTCCGGGGTTCAAGTCCCTGTGTAGCCACCAAGTACTAAAAACGGCTTACCGCAAGGTAAGCCGTTTTTTTATGCATCGAAAAAAGTGCGCTGCGGTGACAGGGAAATCCTGCACCGCATGCGCGCCTCGATCAGACGCGAACCGTCGGCAATGCCGACAACGCCCGCTCCCAGATCTGCCACGTCCGCAACCAGACCATTGCCTGCCAATCGCTGTCCGCCGGATAGAACTGTTCCAGCAGATTCAGCTTGATCTCGCGCCCTGTTGCGTCATTCGGGTTGCCATGCAGATGCAGCCAGTGGTCATCGCGCAGATGACGGTGAACCTCCGGCCCCGGATAAGTCCCGCATTCAATGACAAATGGCATCAGCCGCACCTGCGGCAGCGCATTGACCAGCGCCTGCGAGGTGTAGCCGGTGGCCGTTGCCGCCACGCCGGTTTCGCTCAAGGTGTCGGCACCGGTTTGCAGGCTGTAGAGCCACGGGCCGTAAATCGCCTGCGCATCCGCCAGCGCCGGATAGGCGGATTCGGTGATGGTCAACAACATCGGATGACCGTACTCGCCAGCGCCCGTGTGCAAGTCAAAACACATGGCGACCTCGGCATGGGCCACGTGGTTTTGCACGACCTTGTGCAGCGTGCGGCTCGACCAGCTCGGCGCCAGCCCGCCGAAAAACAGGCCATCGGGATGAGCATGCTGACCGCCCTCGACAATCGACATGACTGCCGGCCAACCGTGCAGGCGAATCTGCTCGTCGAGCAAGGCGTCGGCGCGATCGCGCTGCGGACCATGCAACTGAGGGCAGGCATAGATTTCGTGCAAGGCGTTGTAGGCCTGGTTGTTTGGCAGCGGTCGTTGGAAATCCAGGTGATTGCGGTTCAGGTCGATGTTGTCTTCGTTGACCCGGCGCAACCACGCCATGCCCCAGGGGTTGATGGCATGGATCATGACCACGGCGACATCCGTAGGCAGGGAGCGCTTGCCCAACTCCTGCAGCCATTTGATCTGGCAGCCCGAGCCATAGAAGCCTTCGACCCCGTGAGTGCCGCTCAGCGCGATCAGCAGGCGCTTGGCGCCCGGATCACCCAATACCGCCACATCGGTGCTCAGGAGCTCACCAAACGGCCCTTTGAGCGGGTGTGGATACTCGGTCAACGTTGCGCCGGCGTTGGTCGCTGCGACCAGAAACTGTTCGCGCTGAGCGCGATAACTCGGCTGGGTTGGAAACTCCGTCTGCATGTCTGCCTCTTGTTGATTTTCTGGCCTGCCTGTTGGCAACGACCCTACAGAAAACCCCGCCATTGATGAAGGAAAAAAAGTCGGTGCCGTGGGACCTGGTTTGCGCCCCTCCCGGTCAGCCGATAAAGTCCACCGATCGTAGATCCAACGGACGGAGTACCCCACACGTGTTCTCAACCTTCCCTTTGCGCCGCTATCGCCTGCCAGCTCTGGTTCTGCTCGCCAGCGCCTTGACCCTGACCGCGTGCAACAACGCTTCAGTCCCGACCCTGCCGCTCGCACCGGAAAGCGCCTCCGGTTTCCGCACCGACCTGAAAACTCAACACGCCGAGAAATACATGGCCGCGGCGGCCAACCCGCTGGCGGCCGAAGCCGGGCGGGAGATGCTGCGCCGGGGCGGCTCGGCCATCGACGCGGCGATTGCGATGCAAGCGGTGTTGACGCTGGTCGAGCCACAGTCTTCGGGCATCGGTGGCGGCGCATTGATCGTACTCTGGGATGGCAAGGCCGTGCGCACCTACGACGGACGTGAAACCGCCCCGGCCGGCGCCACCGAGAAACTTTTCCTGCAAGCCAATGGGCAACCGATGGGGTTCACCCAGGCGCAGATTGGCGGCCGCTCAGTGGGCACACCCGGCGTATTGCGCGCCCTGGAACTGGCCCATCAAAAACACGGACGCCTGCCCTGGGCGCAGCTGTTTGAACCGGCCATCCGGCTCGCCGAGCAAGGCTTCGCCATTTCGCCACGCCTGCACCAGTTGATCGCTGCAGATGCGTCCATGCCGCGCTCAGCGGAAATGATGGCTTACTTGCGCAATGCCGATGGCAGCCCGAAAGCCGTCGGCACAAACCTGAAGAACCCGGCCCTGGCCGCCGTGTTCAAACGCATCGCCCATGAAGGTCCGGATGCCCTGTACAAAGGCCCGGTCGCCGAGGAAATCGCGGCCAAGGTACAGGGACACGCCAACCCCGGCAGCCTGTCCCTGAGCGATCTCGCCAACTACCAGGCCAAGGAACGCGCACCGTTGTGCACCGACTACAAGCGCTGGCAAGTCTGCGGCATGCCGCCGCCGTCGTCGGGCGGGATCGCCGTGGCGCAGATCCTCGGCACGCTGCAAGCCCTGGAGACTCGCGATCAACGCCTGGCGCTGGCACCGCTGAAGCCGGTCAAGACCACCGCCCCCGCCGGCATCGAACCCGATCCGCAAGCGGTGCACCTGATCTCGGAAGCCGAACGCCTGGCCTACGCCGACCGCGCTCAGTACGTCGCCGACACAGACTTCGTACCCGTGCCGGTCAAGGGCCTGGTCGACCCGGCCTACCTCGCCAGCCGCGCCGCCCTGATCGGCGAACGCAGCATGGGCACGGCCAAACCTGGCACTCCGCCGGGCATCCGGGTGGCCTATGCGCCAGACCGTTCGCCCCTGCGGATTTCCACCTCGCAAGTGGTGGCCGTCGATGACGCCGGCGGTGCCGTGTCGATGACTACCACCATCGAGTCAGCGTTTGGCTCGCACATCATGGTTCAGGGTTTCATGCTCAACAACGAGATGACCGACTTCTCGTTCATCCCCGAGGAAAACGGGCAAAAAGTCGCCAACCGCGTCGAACCCGGCAAACGCCCGCGCTCCTCCATGGCCCCGACCCTGATCTTCGACCGCCAGAGCGGCGAATTCCTCGCCACCGTCGGCTCCCCCGGCGGCTCGCAAATCATCGAATACGTGGCCAAATCCACCATCGGCCTGCTCGACTGGAACCTCGATGCCCAAACCGCCATCAACCTGCCCAACTTCGGCAGCCGTAACGGCCCGACCGAACTGGAACAGGGGCAGTTCAGCCCGACGCTGATTCAGGCGCTGAAAGACAAAGGGCACAGCGTGAGCGAGATCGACATGACCAGCGGGACCCAGGCGATCGTCCGGGTCAAGGACGCCCAAGGCAACGCGTCGCTGACAGGCGGGGCCGATCCACGGCGTGAAGGGCAAGCGCTGGGGGATTGAGTCGTACGCGGCGTTTTTTTATGCCTTTGAATCAAAAGATCGCAGCCTGCGGCAGCTCCTACAGGGAAACGCATTCCAATGTAGGAGCTGCCGCAGGCTGCGATCTTTTGATCTTTGCTATCAGGCCGTCAACGAATAGATCAACGCCGTAATCGCCACCAGGCCCACCGCCGTCGCTCCCGGTCGTTCAAGCCTAACGTTGCAATGCAATGAGAAAGGGCTTACCAGTGGGTAGGCCTTTTGTTTATGAGCAAGCTCGCTTATCGACTGATCTTCAACCCCTGCCGAACATGGTGCTTTTCCAGCGCCAGCTCGATCAGTCGCGTCACCAGTTCGCTGTAGGTCATGCCGGTGGCCTGCCACAGTTTCGGGTACATGCTGATGCGGGTGAAGCCGGGCAGCGAGTTGATTTCGTTGATCAACACTTCGCCGCTGTCGGTCAGGAACACATCGACGCGGGCCAGGCCGGAGCAGCCCAGTACCTGGAACGCTTCGACGGCCAGGGCGCGAATGCGCTCGCTGGCCTCGACGCTGATATTAGCCGGCACCACCACTTCAGCCGCCGTGTCGTCGATGTATTTGCTGTCGTAGGAATAGAACCCGCTTCGCACCACGATCTCGCCGCAACCGCTGGCGATGGCGTCTTCATTACCGAGCACCGCGCATTCAATCTCACGGCCGCTGACGGCAGATTCGATCAACACCTTGGTATCGAAACTCAAGGCCAGTTCCACCGCTGCGCTGTACTCAGCCTCGTCGGTGACCTTGCTAACGCCCACGGAAGAGCCCTGGTTTGCCGGTTTGACGAACAGCGGCAAACCCAACTTGCCCTGCACCTCGGCAAACCCGGTGCGCGCGGCCGTGGCGCGGGTCAATGTCACGAACGGCGTCACGGCCAGGCCGGCATCGCGCAGCAGGCGCTTGCTGATGTCCTTGTCCATGCACACGGCCGAGCCGAGTACATCGGAGCCGACAAACGGCAGATCAGCCATGCGCAGCAAGCCTTGCAGGCAACCG
This sequence comes from Pseudomonas sp. IT-196MI5, assembly GCF_949767415.1. Classification (NCBI taxonomy): domain Bacteria; kingdom Pseudomonadati; phylum Pseudomonadota; class Gammaproteobacteria; order Pseudomonadales; family Pseudomonadaceae; genus Pseudomonas; species Pseudomonas sp. IT-196MI5. Next base: position 20,220 of record NZ_CATKPZ010000022.1, on the reverse strand, counting down.
TCTTCCCCGAGGGTGCCGTGGACAATCGGGAAGATCACATCGACATGGCCGAGCATTTCCTGACTGGAGGTTTCCACCAGTTGCTGGCTGGCTTTACCCGGCACCACAGCCAGTTCACGATTGGATTGATTGAGGGCTATCAGCGCCGGGTTTTCCTGGTTCAGCAAAAAATTCGAAGGGTCGTTGAGGTGCCAGTGGCCTTGTTTGTCGATGCCGATCAGCACCGGCTCGAAGCGTGAACGATCCAGCGCATCGACGATGTTTTTCGCCGACTGCAACGACACCTCGTGCTCCGCCGAACGGCCCCCGAAAATGATCCCCACGCGCAGCTTGCTCATGACCTGGCCTCATCCTGACAAATAAAAAACGACCTGTAGCGAATGCGTCCCACAGTGCAGTATTTGCCCTTGGTTTTCTAGCGGACAAACCGCCTTCCGGTCAGAAGACAGGGAACCCCCGGCTGGGTTACCGTGTTGCGCATCAAGCTCAAGACGATCAACACTATGGCCAAGCGCACGCCTCGCAATGACTGGTTCCTTCGCGCGCCCGATGTCGGCGGGTTGCAGCGTTTCGAGGCGTTTTTTGCCGGCCATGGCTACGATCTTCACCGCCACGACACCTATGCCATCGGCCACACTCTGGCCGGGGTGCAGAGCTTTCAGTATCGCGGTGGCTGGCGTCACAGCCTGCCGGGCGCAACGATCGTGCTGCACCCGGACGAAGCCCACGATGGCGAAGCCGGCACCGAGTTCGGTTTCCAGTACCGGATGATGTACATCGAGCCGGCGCTGATCCAGCAGATGCTCGGCGGCCAAGCGCTGCCATTCATCAAGACCGGGCTGTCGAACGATCCGCGCCTGTTCGCCGCCACGGGCGCGTTGCTGCGCAGCCTGGATTGCCCGCTCGATCCCCTGGAAGAACAGGATGCGTTGTTCGATCTGGCGCAAGCCATGAGCACAGCTTCCGGTGTGCCTGGCAAACGCTCGGGTTTCGATTACGTAGCCGCGCAGCGTGCGCGGGAATACATCCACGGCGCCCTGGATCGCACCGTGACCCTGGATGAACTGGCGCAGCACAGTGGTCGGGATCGCTGGAGCCTGTCCCGGGATTTTCGCCTGTTGTTCGGCACCAGCCCCTACCGCTACCTGACCATGCGCCGCCTGGACTTGGTCCGTGCGCTGCTGATTCAGGGTCAGAGCCTGGTCAGCGCCGCGCTGATCGCAGGCTTCACCGACCAGAGCCACATGACCCGGCAATTCGGCAAAACCTACGGCCTGTCACCGGCGCGCTGGCTTAACATGCAGCGCCGTTGAGTCACGCACAATCGTACAAGAAGCGCGCCGGGGGGCTGGCTATCGTGGGTTCACCAACCACCGCGAGAGCTGTTTCATGAACGCTTACGAAAGCCTGAACTTCGCTGAAAAAATCAGCCGGATCGATTCCCACTGGTCGCCCCGGGTCATCGCCGAAATGAACGACTACCAGTTCAAGGTGGTGAAGCTGCTGGGGGACTTTATCTGGCACGACCACCCCGATACCGACGAAACCTTCATCGTGCTCGAAGGCCTGCTGCGCATCGATTTTCGCGATGGCCACGTGCTGGTGAATGCAGGGGAAATGTATGTAGTGCCCAAAGGCATCGAGCACAAGCCCTGTGCCGAGCAGGAGGTAAAACTCCTGCTGATCGAACCCAAGGGCGTACTCAACACCGGTAGCGAAGGTGGCGAGCGCACGGCCGAGAATGATGTGTGGATATGAGCGCTGACCGGCTCAAGTCTGCAAGCTCTTGCCGTCCACCGGCTCGCCAATGGTCAGGAAGTGCCCACCCGCTACGTGGTGCAAGGTGCGCAAGGCATCTTGCCCTTCGAAGTGCCAGCGCCCTTCGCTGAACACACGCTCGTCAGCCTGGGCGGAAATCACTTCGGCCAGGAACAGATCGTACTGCTGGTGGTTGTTCGGCTCCGGCAACAGGCGACATTCCAGCCAGGCCACGCAGCCTTCGAGCATCGGTGCATCAACGGACTGACCGGTGAATGTCTGCAAGTCGTAGGTTTCAAACTTGTCGCGGCCCTGGCCCTGGGTCAACTCCAGGCCGGAGGTCGAACCGACGGTTTGCACAATGTCGGCCTGGGCGGCGCACGGCACGTTCAGTACAAAAGTGCCCGAGGCCTCCAGCAACTGGCGAGTCCAGGTGGACTTGTCCAGCACCACGGCAATTTTCGGCGGTTCGAAATCCAGTGGCATGGCCCAGGCTGCCGCCATGATATTGCGCCGGCCACCGTGGGCTGCGCTGACCAGCACGGTCGGGCCATGATTGAGCAGACGATAGGCCTTGGACAAGGGAACCGGACGGCGGTGGGAAGCGCTCATGGAAGTCTGCTCCTGGGGGAAAAGAGCCGATTGTAGCGCCCACGTAACCCTGTGGGAGCGGGCTTGCCCCCACCAAGAGCTGATCGCAGGTCAGTTGGTGAGTTGATTGGCAAACTGCCCCACCGCATTGACCACTTTCTGCGCGCCGTCCTGGATCTCGACAATCACCGTACCCGCTTCCGCCGCCAGTGCCAGGCCCTGTTCGGCCTGGAGCTTGCCGTCGGTCATCAGCGCCACGGCGTTGCGCGCCATGTCCTGGTTCTGCCGTACCACGAGGACGATTTCGTCGGTGGCCTGGCTGGTGCGCGACGCCAGTTGCCGGACTTCATCGGCCACCACGGCGAAGCCCCTACCCTGCTCGCCTGCACGCGCCGCTTCGATGGCCGCGTTGAGCGCCAGCAGGTTGGTCTGCTCGGCAATGCCGCTGATGGTTTTGACGATGGTACCGATCACCAGCGACTGCTCGTTCAAGGCCTCGATGCCATCGCCAGCGGTTTGCATGTGTTTGGCCAGGTCACGCATCACGTCCACGGCCTGGGTCACCACGGCGTTACCGCGCTGGGCGCTTTGGTCGGTTTGCTGCGAGGTGCTGTAGGCAATGTTGGCGGCCTCGGCGACGGCTTGTTCCTGATTGACCTGATCGGTAATCACCGTGGCGAACTTCACCACCTTGTAGAGCCTGTTGTTGGCATCGACCACCGGATTGTAGGACGCCTCCAGCCAGACCGTACGACCGTGGCTGTCGACACGCTTGAAACGGTCGGCCACGTACTCGCCCGCGTTCAGGCGACGCCAGAAGTCCTGGTACTCGGCACTGTTGTACTCCTCCGGCAGGCAGAAGGTGCGGTGATGTTTGCCTTTGATCTGCGCCAGGCTGTAACCCATGCCACTGAGGAAGCGGTCGTTGGCGGTCAGCACGTTGCCGTTGAGGTCGAATTCGATCACCGCCGTGGAGCGCACCAGTGCGCCGATCAGGTTCTCGTGCTCGCGGGAGGCCTCGATGGTGCGGGTCAGGTCGCTGGAGAAGATCGAAAAATACTTGATCCGCCCATCGGCCGAGCGCACCGGTTGCAGAATCGAACGCAACCAGGCTTCCTGGCCCGTACCGCGCAACAGGCGCACTGCGCCGGCGAAGTGCTCGCCACGGGTCAGCGCGTGCTTGAAACGCTGCTGGAATTCGTCGAACTTCACGTGATCCGGGACGAAGTCGTCGATGTGTCGGCCGATCAGGTCACCGCTCTTGTAGTGCATTTCGCCAAGGAAGTTCTGATTGACCGACTGAACCCGTCCATCGCTGTCGAGAGTCAGTACCAGCATCTCGCTTTCCAGACTTTCCTTCACTTGCTGGAGGCTGGAGAGTTCTTCACGAAGAGCCGACAGCTCCTGCTTCAAGCGTTTGTTGAACATGGGAATGCACCGATGGACAGGGGTAGAAAGCGATACGCAACCTAACCATCGGCCTTGGAAACATTTACTTAAGCGTGTTTCAGGCTTGTCCTGTAAAAATAGTTACGACGCACAAAATCAATGCGCGCCAGCAGTGGAACAGCCTGCGATTCTCGGCATCCGTGCACCGAAATAAGCCGCACTGCCCACGCCTACCGCGCCCATCACCGCACTGAACATCACGCAGATCCAGGGACTCCATGGCATCAGACCGATCAACAACAGCGGTGTGACACTCGCCCACGCGGCGTAGGCAATGTTGTAGGTGAACGAGATACCCGAGACGCGAATCCGCGCCGGGAACAGGCTGACCATTACCGATGGCACCGCGCCGACCACCCCGCAGGACAGCCCTGCCACGGCGTAGGCCAGGCCGAGCCAGTCACCGCCCGTGATCAGGCAGGCATACAGCACGCCGATGCCCAGCGGCAGCAACAGGCTATAGAGCATCACCGTGCGCCAGGCGCCGATGCGGTCGACCAGCAGCCCGGCGAGCACGCAGCCGATGTTCAAGAACACGATGCCCAGCGCGCTCAAGGCAAAGGTATGGCTGGCGGTCATGCCAAAGGTTTTCTGCATCATGGTCGGGGTGATGACCACGAACACCACCACGGCCGAGGTCAGCACACAGGTGAGGATCATCGCTGGCAAAATGGCCAGGCGATGCTCGCGCAAGACCGTGTGCAGCGGCAGTTCGCCGGCCGCCTCCCGTTGCGCCTGCATGGCCATGAACACCGGGGTTTCGCTGAGCCAGCGACGCAGCCAGACACCAATCACCCCAAACACGCCGCCGAGCAGGAACGGGTAACGCCAGGCGTAATCGAGGATTTCCTCCGGGGTGAATGCCTGCGCCAGGAAGGTCGCGGTCAATGCGCCGATCAAATAGCCGAAGGTCAGTCCCGCCTGCAGGAAACCCAGGGCATAGCCGCGATGGGCGACGGGGGCATGCTCGGCGACGAATACCCAGGCACTCGGCACTTCGCCGCCCACTGCCGCCCCCTGGAGAATGCGCAGGGCCAACAGCAGTAACGGTGCCCAATAACCGATCTGCGCGTAAGTCGGCATGATCCCGATCAGCAGGCAGGGCAGCGCCATCATCAGGATGCTCAGGCTGAAGACTTTCTTGCGCCCCAATCGGTCGGCGAAGTGCGCCATCAGGATGCCGCCCAATGGTCGCGCCAGGTAGCCGGTGACGAAAATCCCGAAGCTTTGCAGCAGGCGTAGCCACTCGGGCATTTCCGGCGGGAAGAACAGCTGGCTGAGGGTCAGGGCGAAAAACACGAAGATGATGAAATCGTAGATTTCCAGCGCCCCGCCGAGGGCGGCAAGCCCCAGGGTCTTGTAGTCCGAGCGGCTGAACGGCGCCGCGCGTGAATCGGTGTTGGCAGTCATGTAAAGAACTCTGGCACAGGCAAAAACCAAGGCGCCCATGGTCTACGCAAATGCACCGGCGGACAACCCGTTAGACCAAAGTCCCATTGCCACGAAACAGCCCCGCAAAAATCCTCGGCTTGAATTAATGTTGACGTCTGTCCAGACGGGCGGTTACTGCCCCGAAGACCATAACAAACATAAAAATCCGAGGTAATCCCCGTGGCCGCTGATATCGAAGATAGCCGCTCCGCCCGCTTTGCCCTGCGCTGCTCAAGCTTTGCCGAACGCTGGTTTCCCGACTCCTGGGTGTTTGCTGCCCTGGCGGTGATTATCGTGGCCCTGGCCACCATGGCGATGGGTGCCAAGCCCACCGACGCCGCCATGGCCTTTGGCGATGGCTTCTGGAGCCTGATCCCGTTCACCATGCAGATGGCCTTCGTGGTGATCGGCGGTTATGTGGTCGCCAGTTCGCCGCCAGCGGTGAAACTGATCGACCGACTGGCAAAGCTCCCGAAAAACGGCCGCTCCGCCGTGGCCTGGGTCGCGCTGATCTCGATGGTCGCGTCACTGCTGAACTGGGGCTTGTCCCTGGTGTTCGGCGGTTTGTTGGTGCGCGCCCTCGCCCGTCGTACGGACCTGAAAATGGACTATCGCGCCGCTGGTGCCGCCGCGTACCTGGGTCTCGGTGCCGTGTGGGCCTTGGGCCTGTCGTCGTCCGCCGCGCAATTGCAGGCCAACCCGGCGAGCCTGCCGCCGTCGATTCTGTCGATCACCGGGGTGATTCCATTCACCCAGACGATCTTTCTCTGGCAGTCCGGTGTGATGTTGCTGGCCTTGATCGTCATCTCGCTGATCATTGCCTACGCCACCGCCCCCGGCCCGAATTCGGCGCGTGACGCCAAAGCCTGTGGTGTCGACCCCAGTTTCAACCTGCCACCGCTGCAACCACGCACCCGTCCCGGCGAATGGCTGGAATACAGCCCGCTGCTGATGATCCTGTTGGTGCTGCTGGCCGCTGGCTGGCTATTCCACGAGTTCTCGACCAAACCGGCGATCAGTGCGATTTCCGGGCTGAACACCTACAACTTCCTGTTCATCATGCTCGGTGCCTTGCTGCACTGGCGTCCGCGCAGCTTTCTGGACGCCGTGGCCCGTGCGGTGCCGACCACTACCGGCGTGCTGATCCAGTTCCCGCTCTACGGTTCGATCGCGGCGCTGATGACCACGGTCAAGGGTGCCGATGCGCAGACCCTGGCCCATCACATCTCGACCTTTTTCGTCAGCATTGCCTCCCACGACACCTACGCGCTGCTGATGGGCGTGTATTCGGCGATTCTCGGCTTCTTCATTCCGTCCGGCGGCGGCAAATGGATCATCGAAGCACCGTACGTGATGCAAGTGGCCAATGACCTGAACTACCATCTGGGCTGGGCGGTGCAGATCTACAACGCCGCCGAAGCCCTGCCCAACCTGATCAACCCGTTCTACATGTTGCCGCTGCTGGGCGTGCTGGGGTTGAAGGCGCGGGACTTGATCGGCTTCTCGTTCGTGCAATTGCTGGTACACACGCCATTGGTGCTAGTGTTGTTATGGGCACTGGGGACGACGCTGGCGTATTTGCCGCCGGTAATGCCGTAACCATAAAAAGGGCCGATATTGATATCGGCCCTTTTTGTTCCGCCCTGTCTGTTTCAGTATCTGCTGGACTTATACGCTGAAAAGGATCTGAGCATGTTCAAACTCGCGGCATTCACTCTCGCAGCCCTCACCCTGAGCACCACCGCCCACGCCGATGCCAACTTGAAGCTGGGCACTACCGAACGTGTTACCCGCCTCTTCGCCTACCCCAACAATTGCAACGTGATCTGCTTTCGCAACTGGACGCTTGAGCAAACCGTCGAGCACTACCTGACCCAGAGCGTGCAGCGCGATGGCTACGGTGACGCGAAGGTTCTGGTCAAAACCGATAACGGTCAGCTCCACGCAGAAATCCTCGGCGTGCCCAACGGCTATGAAAAACCTTTGGCAGCGCTACTCGATGCCGGTGACCTGGCCTATAACGGCGCCAGCAAACTGAATGCCGATGGCAAGTGGGCGTACAGCTGGTATCTGTTCCTGCCGCTGGGCATGGCCCTGGAAAACCGCAAAAGCGTCGAGCTGCTGCACTTCCCGCCCGACTATTCGTTGACCCAGGCCCAGGATTACCTGAAGTCCGCCACCACCGATCGTTGGGCCACGCTGCTCACCGCCAATGGCATCCCGGTCGAGCAGACGCCCGGCTTTCAGACCATTGTCGACATCGCCCCTATCGCCGCCCCATCCAACGCCGGCAAGGACCTGGAGGGCGTCTACAGCTACTTCAACGACTACCAGACCACCATGGTCAGGAACGTCAGCCTGCACGCCAGCGGTGAAGCATTGCCAATGGTCGCCTTCGGCGCGCCGGTGCGTAACTGGATCAAGCAACAATACGGGGCGACCGTGAACGTGCTGGGCCTGGCGACGATCAGCCCGGGTGACGGGGTGAAAGTGCGGGTGCTGGGCTCCAACCACCCGAGCTACATCTGGTACGCCGCCGATCCGGCGAACTATTCCGGCAATGATGCCAAGGCCAAGGCCGATGCGGCGGGCCTGAAAGTCATGGGCCAGGATTTGAGCGCCGCGTGCTGGCAGGCCGTCATGGGCAGCCAACCGGACAGTAATGCCGATGTCGAGCTGAAAACCTGCACGCAAACCTGGCAAGTGGCCGAGAAGGAAAAAACCTGCACGCTGTTCTACACCTCGATTCGCAACCTGACGCCGGGACAGGCGGCGGCCAAATGTTCGACTGCACCGGTCCAGCTGCAGCTCAAACAGCTCAAGGCGCCAGCGCCGGCCACGGCCCTGCCCGCTCCACCGCTATAAACCGATGGCTGGCAGTCGACCTGTCAGTTATGACAGTAGACTGCCCGCGATATCTGCGAGAGGCTTGGGCCGTACCCATGTGCTGCGGCGCTGACAGGATCGTCAGCCGATGGAAGTCGCAGCACCCAGCCGACAAGGAACGTTATGAAAGCCAATGCACTGCGCAAGTCTCTCGCACCGCCGCAGGGTGTTTACCCTTTTGTGGCGTTGCCCCTTCACCTCGGGTTTCCATCCCTGGCCGATTTCGAGATTCTCTCGAACGACAAAGGCACGCCGATGGCCGTAGCAGCACTGCGCGAGTTTCCCCGCATCAGTCGAGTCTGCCGGGTATCGGGGCATTTGCTGCCCTATCGCAGCCAACATACCCGCCAGCTGGCGCCCGATGTTCACGTCTATGACCCGCGCTTCTGCGGGCTGCTGCGCCACTCTTGCGACCCGAACGTGTTTCTGGACATGAGTGAGCTGTGGTTATGGGCGCTGAAGGACATTCAGAAAGGCGACTGGCTGTCGATGGATTACGCTGCCACGGAAGACAAGCTGCTGCGCCAGTTCGCCTGCCACTGCGGTTCGTATAACTGCCGGGGCTGGATCACCGGCTACGATGAAGCGCCGAACGCCGACGGCCAACCGTTTTTGCAACAGTGGCGTCGGCAGAGTCTGCGCTGAGGAACTTTACAGGGGCTCGAACGGACGCAGGCGGTACTGCGGCGGCAGTTGCTCGAAACCGCTAATGGTCGCATTCAGGCTCTTCCAGCGGCCATCCTTGATGCCATAAATGCAGCCGTGGATCGACAGGCTCTGCCCGCGGTGCCAGGCGTTTTGCACAATACTGGTGTGACCGACGTTGGCCACCTGCTGGATTACATTGAGCTCGCAAAGACGGTCGACCCGTTCTTCTTCGGTGGCCAGTTTGGCCAGTTCTTCGCGCTTTTCGTAATACAGGTCGCGAATCGAGCGCAGCCAGCCGTCGATCAGGCCGAACTGACGATCCTGCATCGAGGCGCGCACACCACCGCAGCCATAATGACCGGTGACAAGGATGTGTTTGACCTTGAGCACATCGACCGCGTACTGAATCACCGACAGGCAGTTGAGGTCGGTGTGCAGTACCACGTTGGCCACATTACGGTGTACGAACAGATCGCCCGGCAGCATGCCGACGATCTCGTTGGCCGGCACCCGGGCATCGGAACAGCCGATCCACAGGAACTCCGGAGTCTGTTGGCGAGCCAGCTTGGCGAAGAAGTCAGGATCTTGCTCCTTGATCGCAGCGGCCCAACGCTCGTTGTTATCAATCAGATCTTGTAATTCGTTCATGCAATGAAGCCTCGAGAATAATGCGCTTCTTTGACAGACGACCGCCCGTCGGGGTCACGCGCATAATGCAGTTGCCCCTGATGCCCTGATTCCTGCTACGGCCAGCCGACGCTCCATGCCGGTGGAATTCTCATGAACCCGATGGGTCTACCTTAGTAAGGCCCACAGTATGAGGTATTGCCATGAATGATTCACGACGTCCGTACGATGCGGTGCAACCGGAACCCATCGATGACAACGAAGACCGCATGGGCTCGGTGCGTGAGCTGGATTTCGATGAAGGAGAGCCCGGCGCAAGAATCGGCGACGAATTGCCGGACGGGGAGCGCGAGCAACTGATGCCTCGTCGGCGCATACGTGAAGCGGGCCTGACCGGTGCCTCGACCGGAAACCATCAACCTACCGACGATGACTTGAGCCCGGAAACCCTGATCCGTGAAGACGGCGCCAGGGATGCCCATGAGGCCGGTAAGGACAGTCGGGCCGACTGGGACTTGAGCATTGTCGATGGCCATGACATCGGCGGTGGCGGCGGGCTGGATGAGGCAGAACTGGCGCGGCGCCATCCGATGGACGGTGAGCCCTGAGAGGACGCCTTCGCGAGCAGGCTCGCTCCCACAGGGTTCGCGCCGGTCACAAAATTCGTGTAGTCAACTCAGATCCATTGTGGGAGCGAGCCTGCTCGCGAAGCTTTTGAGGCTTAATCCACCAAAGTACAGGCCATGACCACCGCATCTTCGCGACCACCCACCGCCGGGTAGTAATCCCGGCGCCGGCCGATCTCGTTGAAACCATAACGCTCGTACAGCTTGAACGCCGCGGTATTGCTGTCGCGCACTTCCAGGAAACACTCCCGGGCGTCGGCCTTGTAGGCAATCGCCATCAAATGCTCAAGCAATGTCAGCCCCAGGCCACGGCCCTGGTTTTCCGGCTTGACCGTAATGTTCAACAGATGAGCCTCGTCGAGGATGATCTGCACCACACCGTGGCCCACCTGTTGCTGACCTTCGAACATCAGCCAGATCTGATACTTGCCCAGACCATCGAGGAAAATCCCGCGAGTCCAGGGATGGCTGTAGGCCGCGTATTCGATTTTCAGTACAGTTTCCAGGTCCGCCTCGTTCATCGGGCGAAACGATACAGCGTCACTCATTCGATTCTTTCCAGCGCGCCATCAGCCGGCGCATGGCTTGCCAGACATCAGCCTTACGCTGTGGCTCTTCCATTAATAATTCCAGGCCCGGCACCGCCCAGGCCGAGCCCAGGCCTTCGATCTGCAACTCGCGATTGAACGCTTCGGCATCCGCCTCGCCGGCAAATCGCACCGCGGGCAAGCCGATCAGCCACAAGCAGGCGCAGGGCGTTTCTTCCATGCGCACCGAGAGGAAACCTTGCACGAAGTCGCGGGCCGCTTCCGGGCCCTGATCCATCGTGCCACGCACCAGCAACGGCCAGCGTACAGGCTCACCGACGATCTGCGGGCTGTCCGGCAGACCGGCGGCGCGCAGCATGTCCTTGAGCAACAGGTAAGCAGGATCGCGGCTCTGGAAGGATTCGCCCGTAGGTAACTCCACCAGCAGCAGGCAACGCCCGGCTCGCAACAATTGCAGGGCGAAACGCGGCGGCGGCACGATCGGGGCCTTGACCACGACCGGCGCCTCTTCAGCCTCTTCCACCAGTTTGGCACCGGTGCGCGTGCTTGCCAACGATGGGCGCGGCACCTCGATCTTCGCCCGCTCGGCCGGCTTGGCCACAGGCGCCACGGGCGTCTGGGCCACAACAGCGGGCACGACAGGCGCGACCACAACCGGCTCTGGCATGTCCAGCAGCTCGGGCCGCGACGGCGCGGCAAAGGGCAATTCGGTGCGCGGCAGCCAGTTGACCACCTGCATGGCGGCCAGATAAGCGCGACGACGGGACTCGATAAGCAAAGGTCGGCCACTTGTGGATAACTAAAGTGCGCTGATTCTACCGCCGTTCGCTCAAGATCGCCCGCGCTGTTGATCGATAGACTTCACCGATAGTCTTTCCACCTATGAAAAATGGCGACAGCCCGTCCCGAGAGTGAATCGCATCGCGCCCGATGCAGTACAATCGCGGCTTTTAATCGCCAACCAGCCGGCCATTCCGATGATCGAACCCAAGCGCGTCTTGCGCGCCCTCGCTGAACACTGGGCACTTCTGGAGCCACTGTGCGAGCACTTCGACCAAGGCACACTGAGCCTCAACGAATTGCGTTCACAGTTGGCCGCCCAGCAACTCGACAGTACGCCGCAGGACATCACCAGCCTGCTCGACGTGTGGATTCGCCTCGACATTCTGGTTCCCGTGGCCAAAAGCCCGAACCGTTTCGAGCTCAATGCGCAGATTCACGACTTCCTCGCCTATCTGCGCCGTGAACACCGCCTGGGCCTGTGCCTGGAGATCGAAGCCTACCTGCGTCACCTGGAGCGTCTGGCCGGTTATATCCAGGACGCATTCGATATCCGCGATGGCAATGACCTCGCCCGCCAATTGCGTCTGCTCGACATGCGCGTGCGCGACGTACTGAAAAAACTCGATAACGACGAACAGGCACTGGTGGCCGTCGCCGAACGGGCAAAAACCAGCGACCGGCAGATTCCGTTGCGCCAGCGTTACGCTGAAGTGCTGGCGACCTGGGACGAATACGTCGAGCCGATGATTGATCTGGTGAACGCCGACGGCGCCTTCGAACAAGGCGTGCGCAAGGTCGAAACCGTCCTGCTGAAGATGCTCAGCGAGCAGCAGCGCCTCGGCCACCTGGTCGACGACGACATGCTGCTGCGCACCCACGCGCGCATCCTCGAAATGCAGACCAGCGCTCAACTGACCCTGCGCCATGCCCGCGAACTGCTCCTGCCGCTGCGTGAAGAAGCGCGCCGGCACAACGCCGTGACCCGTGGTGCCGCATTGGCCCTGTCGATGATCCGCCGTAAAGGCATCGACGCCGTGCCGCAAGCGGCGATGCCGATGTTCACTCGCCCGCAGAGCACCTTCCTCGGCAGCGCCAGTCAGGTCGAAGCCTACGTTTACGCCCTGGCGCGCTTCGAACCGAAACCGGCGCGCTTCCCCAAGGCCCACAAGACCCAGAAAGGCGAAGCCCCGCGTGCGCCGCGCACGGTTCGGGAAATGCTCGAGCGCTGCGAAGACGCCCTGCCGATGCCGGACCTGATGACCTGGCTGCTGGAGCAGGAACCGGACGGCGCCACCGACGAATTGCTGTACTGGTTCTCGCGTCTGTCGCGGGAAAAACGCTTCACGCGCGAGCGTCTGGAGCGTCGCGAATACCATACCCACGAGCATCAGGTCAGCCTGCGCTCCTTCGCCCTGCTCTCGGTCAGCGACACCGCCGCCGAGGATTCTGCGAGCACTCCTTATGCATCTTGATCTATCCGAACTGTCCCATCTGGCACCGATCTTTCGCGAACTGTTCAAGGGTTACCACGTCAGCCGCCGCGATCCGGAGTTGTACACACAGTTGTCGAACTTTCAGGACCAATACCGCACGCTGTTCAAGGCCCTGGGCTTTGAACTGGTCTGCGACACCCGCGGCTTCTACTACTTCGTGCCGGACCTCGCGGCGGCGGCGGTGAACAAGACTGCCCAGCGTCTGGCGCTGTTCACCTTCATCCTCGTCGAGCACCTGGCCGACCAGGGCCGCGACCCGATCGCCGTGCTCGACGGCGGCAGCCTCGGACGCGATGAGCTGCCGTCGTTGCTGGAAAAATACCGCGACCTGTTCATCCAGGCCGAAGTGCAGACCCAGGACGAGCTGGAAGAAAAGATCATGCGCCGCATGACTCAACTCGGCTTCGCCAGCGAAGAAACCGGTGTCTACCGCTTCCTGCCGCCAATGCACCGTTTCCTTGATGTGTGCCTGTCGGTGCAACAGGACCGTGATCTGGCCGCCAGTCTGCACAGCGTCCTGCCGTTGCCGGTGCCTGTGCTGATCGACGACGACAGCGACGAAAAACTGCTGCAGACCGATGACCCGCTCGACCTCGCAGAATTTGAAGATGAAAGCGAAGAAGATGCCCTGGCCCGCGCCATCGCCGAAGAACAGGAGCTCGACGCATGAGCAAGGAACGTTACGGCATCCGCCGCTTTGCCCTTTTGAACACCGCCGGCTATAGCCTCGGCCTGTTCCCGCTGGAAGAGCCGCTGTCGGTGTACGGCGCCAACAACCTCGGTAAATCCGCCTCGATCAACGCCTTGCAGTTCCCGATCCTGGCGCGCATGTCGGACATGAGCTTCGGCAAATACAGCCTGGAGCAGTCCCGGCGCTTCTACTTCGCCTCGGACACCAGCTACATCCTGGTGGAAGTGAACCTGCCCCACGGTCCCCACGTGATCGGCGTGGTCGGTCGCGGCCCGGGCGGCGGTTTCGGTCACCAGTTCTTTGCCTATGCCGGCAAACTGGACCTGGCCCACTACCAGAAAAACGACACCTGCCTGCGCCAGAAAGAACTCTTCACCAACCTTGAACGCGAAGGCCTGAAAGCGTACGAGCTCAAGCCGGATGAGCTGCGCCGTTTGCTGGTCGGTGGCCACACCTCGATCCCGCTGGACCTGACGCTGATACCGCTGCGCTCCACCAGCGAGCAGAGCCTGAAGACCTTCCGCGCGCTGTTCATCAACCTGCTGCACATGCGCGAAATCACCGCGGCCAAGCTCAAGCAGCTGTTCCTCGATGCCTTCGAGCACAGCCTGCGTTCCGGCAGCGTCGATTACATCGCCGCGTGCGAAGAAGCGTTCCGCGATGTACGCCGCATGGAGCAGGACTACAACTCGCTGGTCGCCGCCGGCCCGCTGGTCGAAGCCCTGGCCAACGGTGTGAAGCAACGCGACATCCTGCGCGGCAAACTGCACCGGATCTCGCCCCTGCTCGACTCCTTGCTGGGTACCTGGTCGGACTACGCCAGTGCGCGCAAGGAAGAGCTGACCATTCAGGCCGAGCACTACCGCAACGAGCAGGACGCCCTGCAAAACGATCAGCGCGGCGGCACTCAGGAACTGATGCGCCTGGAGCGGGAAATCACCGGCATCCAGCGCTGGCTCGGCGAATTGTCGGTGCTCAAGCATCGCTTTGCCCTGATCGATGACGTCAAGGTGCTGGAACAGCAACTGCTGGCGGCGAAGGACGCCCACGACGAACTCGCCGGCGCACTGGCGCAATCCCGCCAGTTCAGCGCCGAAGACCTCGAAGAACGTCTGCGCGATCTGGAAAAACGCCTGAAGTCAGTCAAACAGCAACTCGATCACGCCGACAACAACAGCTACGCCCGCCTGCGCGAAGAATTCTCGCAGCAAGACGTCGAGCGCCTGATGCGCCTGTTCAACAGCGCGCTGTTCAGCCTGCCATTGGGCGAACACGGCATCACCCTCGACGACGACGGCGAGTGGGTCAAATCCGTGGAGCTGATCCTCGACGGTTTCAAAGGTGAACGCTTCGAAGTGCCGGGGCTGTCCATCGACATCTCGCACATCGAACCTCCGGCATTGCAGGCCCTGGCTGACCGTGCGGCATTGCGCGATCAGAAAGAGCGCCTGGAAAAAGAACTCAAGCAACTGAAAACCCAGCAGGCAGTGGCCGCCGACCGCGCCGCGAGCAAGACCCAGACCGAAGCGCTGTACCAGCAGGTGCTGGATGCGCAGAAAGCTCTGGAAGACTTCCGCCGCGCGCAAACCCTGAGCGCCGAGGAAGGCGACAAGCTGGAACAGTTGGCGCAGATGGAAGCCGCGCAAGACGAATTGAAGCGCTCCAGCGATGCCTTCACCGAGCGTGTCCAGCAACTGTCGGCCAAGCTGCAACTGGTCGGCCGGCAGATCGGTGACATGGAAGCCAAGCAACGCACCCTCGACGACGCCCTGCGCCGCCGTCAGTTGCTGCCGGCGGACCTACCGTTCGGCACACCGTTCATGGACCCGATCGACGATTCGATGGACAACCTGCTGCCGTTGCTCAATGACTATCAGGACAGCTGGCAAGGTCTGCTGCGCGCCGATGGCCAGATCGAAGCGCTGTACGCTCAGGTGCGCCTCAAGGGCGTGGCCAAGTTCGACAGCGAAGACGATATGGAGCGTCGCCTGCAACTGTTGATCAACGCCTATGCGCACCGTACCGATGAAGCCCTGACCCTGGGCAAGGCTCGTCGTGCCGCCGTGACGGACATCGCCCGGACCCTGCGCAACATCCGCAGCGACTACGACAGCCTCGAACACCAGCTGGCACTGTTCAACCGCGAGATCAACAAACGCCAGGTCTCCAACCTGCAAAGCTTCCGCATCGTGCTCGCGCCGAACAAGGAAGCGCTCAAGCACATCGACCAGATCATCCACAGTGCCGGCCAGTACGAAGAAGGCGAAACCCTGTCGGTGTTCGATCTGAGCCAGAGTGCGGAACAGGACAACAAGAACGAAGAGGCCAAGGAATACCTGGCGCGGCTGGTGGCAGCCAACCACAACCAGCTCGGCCTCAAGGATTTGTTCGAACTGGCGTTCGAGATCACCAAGGTCAACGGTCAACCGGTGATCCACACCGACATCGACGGCGCCGCCTCCAACGGCACCACCATGACCATCAAGGCGCTGACCAACATGTACTTGTTGTTGCACTTGATGGACCGTGACCAGGCCGGTCGCGTGCGCCTGCCGTACTACCTCGACGAGGCGGCGGACATCGATGAGAAGAACCAGGCCGCCTTGCTGGAAACCAGCCTGCAACTGGGCTTCGTGCCAATCCTGGCGAGCGTGAAGCCGCAGGTCTGCGCCAGTGTCGCCATCGACCTGGAAGGCGGCAGCGGCCCGGCCGGCATCTACATCGACGAGGCGGACTGGAAGTACATCCGTCGTCACGATCAGGTAAAGGCGACGGTCAACCAACAAGCGGATGAACCGGAGCTGGATGCGGTCTGAGGCTTGAATCGAAGGCAATAAAAAAGGCCGCGGTCCAAAATGGATCGCGGCCTTTTTCATGCGCATCTTTTAGCGGTATTGGCGAGTTTTAAGGCCCTATCGCGAGCAAGCTCGCTCCCACAGGAGTTGCGGTGAAACAAACACCACTAAACCCTGTGGGAGCGAGCTTGCTCGCGATGGCGTCATTACAGACGCCCAATCAATTTCCAGTCATTTACCCAGGCTGATTTTCGGCGCCCAGCCCAGCCATTCCTCCTCAAACTTGTCAAACAGCGCGAACGTCTGCTCCGGTTGCGCCGGGCCGCCCATGCGCTCACCGTCCGGTGTGGCAAAGGCGACACCGCCCTGAATCATCGTCTCCAGGGATTCAGTGCGCACCGTTGCGCCTTTGAACAGGCCGACATCGAAGTCGAAACCGCTGGTGTTCCAGAACCGCGTGCCGCTGCGTACCAGTGGCGCGTACTTCGGCTCGATCAGGATATGGATCAGGACACGATCAGCAGTCTGGCCCAGTTCATAACCCGTCACCTTGCCCACGGTGATTTCGCGATACGTCACCGGCACGCCGGCCTTCAGCGATCCGCGACGAGCGGCGCTGAGCACCAGACTCAATCCCGCTTCCTGCTTGGCGGTTTCCGGAGCGGCGACCAAAGCGACAAAGTTCTTCTGCGGTCCCAGATTTTTCGCTGCCGGTTGCACCTCGATGTATTGCCCGGTCACCAGGGTTTCGAGATTGGACGTCTTGATCAGGCCCAGCTCAGGCTTGACCACCCAGAACTGACTGCCGACCCGGGCGATGCGTTCCGGCACTTCGGTAATCCGCGCGGTCAGCAGTACCGATTGCAGGTCGTCACTCAGGTCAACGTCCTCGATCTTGCCAACATCCAAGCCCTTGAAGCGAATCGGCGTGCCCGTACGCAAACCATCGGCGCGGTCCACCTTGATGCTGATCACCTCGCCCTTTTGCGTGGCGTCGTCACGGCTGGCAAACAAGCGGAAACGTGGAATGCGCTTGCGTAGCGGCGCCTTGGCTTCCGGGGTTTCAAAGGCAATCCCGCCAGCCATCAAGCTTTGCAGCGACTCACTTTTGACTTGAATCCCACCGGTCAGTCCGCCCGTGAGCGTGATGCCGCTGGCATTCCAGAAGCGTGTCGAGGCGTTGACCAGATCCTCGTATTCCTTCTCGATGTGCACGCCGATGATCAACTGCTTTTTGGTGCGCGAGAACTGATAGCTCTGTACCGAACCGACCTTGACCTGTTTGTAGAGAACCGGACTGCCGACTTCCAGCGAACCAAGGTTTTCGGTGAACAACACCAGGTGCAGGCCCGGTGCACGCAGATCCAGCGGCGGCGCCTTGGCCCGTGCCACAAACTCCCGTTGTGGAGCCGAACCCTTGTCGCCAGGCCGCACAGCGATGTAGTTACCTTTGACCAGCGCTTCCAGGCCGGTAATCCCCGCCAGGGAAATCGACGGTTTGACCACCCAGAATTGCGTACCGTCCACCAGGTAATCTTCGGCCAATGGGTCCATCGTCAATTCGGCAGTGGCCCCGGACAGATCAGGATCGACCTTCAGCGCCTTCAGATTGCCGACCTGAATGCCTTTGTACATCACCGGCGTACGACCGGCCTGCAAACCCTCGAAGTCGCTGAGCTTGACCTTGACCCGGATACCGGCCGCCGCTGCATCGAAGTCTTCGTAGAGTCTGAACGGCAGGCTTGGGTCGGTAGGCGGGCTGTCCTTGCGGTTTTCAGGCGTAGCGAACGCAATACCACCGGCGACGATGCTGGCCAACGACTCGCTACGCACTTTCACACCGGACAGATTGGCGTCGATGCTGATGCCGCTGGCGTTCCAGAAACGTGTGTGTTTGCGTACCAGTTTGGCGTAAGTCGGCTCGATGAAGACCTTGAGCTCGACAGTACTCTGGTCCTCGGACAGCACGTAGCTCTTGATCTGGCCTACCTTGATCTGTTTGTAGAACACCGGGCTGCCGCGGTTCAACGAACCCAGGCGATCAGCCTTGATGGTCAGGTGCAGACCCGGCTGGGCATCGGAGAGCGGCGGCTCCTGGGCCAGGGCCTTGAACTTGCGGACGGGCTCGCCTTCCCCCGGGCTGATGGCGACATAGTTACCTGAAACCAGCGTCTCAAGACCGGTAATCCCTGCCAATGTCACGCTCGGCTTGACCAGCCAGAAACGCGTACTGGTTCGCAGGTATGGCTCCACATCCTTGTTCATTTCAATACTGGCGATCACACCTTTGGAACTGCCCTCATCATCGAGCTTGAGGCTTTTGACCTTACCGACTGGCATGCCTTTATAGACCACTTCGGTCTTGTTGGCCTGAATGCCTTCGCCACTCTCAAAACGCACCTGAATCTCGATGCCGGTCTCGTTATAAGCACGCCAGCCGAGCCAGCCGCCAATGATCAAGGCGATCAGGGGCAGCACCCAAATGGCAGACCAGTTCGAGGCCGGTCGGGTTTTCGCTACAGGCAAATCAGTCATGGTCGTCGTCCGACTCCGTGTTATCCCAAATCAGTCGGGGATCGAATGTTACTGCGGCAAGCATCGTCAGAATCACCACAGTGGCGAAGGCGATGGCGCCAAGATTGGCTTCGATGCTGGCAAGCCGCCCAAAATTCACGACCGCCACGAGGATGGCGATCACAAAGATATCGAGCATCGACCAACGGCCGATGAATTCAATGAAACGGTACATCCAGATACGCTGGCGAGCCGAAAGGGGCTGACGGCGCTGCACGGAAAACAGCAGCAGAGCGATGCCTACCAGCTTGAAGGTGGGCACCAGGATACTGGCGATAAACACCACCGCCGCAATGGGGATCATTCCGTAGTGCACCAACTCGATCACACCCGCCATGATCGTGCTGGGCGCACCTTTGCCCAAGGAGTTCACGGTCATGATCGGCAACAAATTGGCCGGTATGTAAAGAATGGCGGCGGTAATCAGCAATGCCCAGGTGCGCACCAGGCTATTGGGGCTGCGGGCATGCACCAGTGCTCCGCAGCGTGTACAGACTTGCTCATCGCTATCAGCTTCCTGCCTGTTCAATTCATGACATTCCTTGCAAATCAGAATGCCTGCATCAATCGCCCGCATGGGCATCCTCTCCTGATAACGCTTGCCAGATCTGGTGAGGCGACATTACGACCTCCAGCCAGACTTGAATCAGCAACAAACCGATGAAGCACGCCAAGCCGAGGCCTACGGTGATGGCTGCCATATCTGCCAGTTTGACGATCGCCACGAGTACGCCCATGAAGTAAACCTCGAGCATCCCCCATTCGCGGATATGGTGATAAATGCGATAGAGCAACAAGCCGTAGCTGCGTCCGACATCAAAACGGATACTCAACAATACGGCCAATTGACACAGCAGCTTGAGCAGCGGGATCCCCATGCTGCACAGGAACACGATCACTGAAACGCTTTGCATGCCCGTATCAAAAAGGGCTACAACACCGCTCCAGACAGTGTCTTGCGAAGATTGCCCGAGCAGATTGAGTTGCATGATGGGTAAAAAGTTCGCCGGAATAAACAACAACAAGGCGGCGACAACCAAGGCAAGACTGCGCTGTACGACGTTGTAGCGATGGGCATAAAGCTCGTAGCCACAGCGCGGGCACAAGGCTTTTTCGCCGTGGGCGAGTTCGGGCTTACGCATCAGCAGGTCGCACTCATGGCAGGCGACCAGATTTTCTAGTGGTAATTCTGACAGCTCTTTGGCGTCAACCGAATCCGGCATAAGCGCTCTGACTCTGAAAAAGTTGGTCCTATTCTAGTGTCCCGGGACAAAAATAACTGCGCCAATTTGTGCTTGATTGCCCGTGCTTTTTCTACGC